>NZ_JAOAUU010000111.1 GCF_030157465.1 Zoogloea sp. | reverse complement strand
CAGATCCCGGCACCGACACCCGCAGCGGCTACAGCATCGCCTGGGGCGACGGCAGTACCGACACCTTCACCCCGGCCCAGTGGGCCGCGGCGTCGGGCAGCTTCACCCACACCTACGCCGACGGCGCGGCAACCCCGACCATCACCGTCAGCACCACCGACGAAGACGGCACCACGGTGCTCGGCACTCAGGCCGTCGCGGTGGCCAACGTCGCCCCGAGCCTCGTGCTCGACGGCGCCGCCAGCACCCTCGAAGGCGCCACCTATCAACTGACCCTCACCGGCAGCGACGTGGCCGGCAGCGCCGACCCGCTCGCCTACAGCATCGCCTGGGGCGACGGCAGCACCCAGACCGTCCTCGCCGCCGACCTGCCGGCCAGCGGCATCGTCAGCCATGTCTTTACCGACGACGAAGACGGCCCGGCAAACGCCACCGCCCGCCAGGTCACCGTAACCGTCACCGACGGCGACGGCGGCAGCACCGAGGTCAGCAAGACCGTCACGGTGAATAACGTCGCCCCCAGCGCCAGCCTCAGCGGCCCGACCACGGTGGACGAAGGCAGCGTCTACACCCTCACCGTCGGCGCCATTCTTGACCCCGGCACCGACACCCGCAGCGGCTACAGCATCGCCTGGGGCGACGGCAGCACCGACAGCTTCACCCCGGCCCAGTGGGCCGCCGCGGCGGGCAGCTTCACCCACACCTACGCCGACGGCGCCAGCACCCCGACCATCACCGTCAGCACCACCGACGAAGACGGCAGCACCGTGCTCGGCACCCAAGCCGTCGCGGTGGCCAACGTCGCCCCGAGCCTCGTGCTCGACGGCGCCGCCAGCACCCTCGAAGGCGCCACCTATCAACTGACCCTCACCGGCAGCGACGTGGCCGGCAGCGCCGACCCGCTCGCCTACAGCATCGCCTGGGGCGACGGCAGCACCCAGACCGTCCTCGCCGCCGACCTGCCGGCCAGCGGCATCGTCAGCCATGTCTTTACCGACGACGAAGACGGCCCGGCAAACGCCACCGCCCGCCAGGTCACCGTAACCGTCACCGACGGCGACGGCGGCAGCACCGAGGTCAGCAAGACCGTCACGGTAAACAACGTCGCCCCGACCATCGAGGCCACTGGCGCCGCCAGCACCACCACAGGCCTGGCCTACACCCTCAGCCTCGCCAACTACCTCGACCCCGGCCAGGACACCCTGCTGCCGGACGGCATCCTCATCAACTGGGGCGACGGCAGCACCAGCACGGCCAGCGCGGTGGGCGACATCACCCACACCTACAGCGCAGCCGGCACGCCGACCATCCTGGTCAGCCTCGCCGACGAAGACGGCAGCTACGCCAACGTCGCCAGCCTCGGCCTCACGGTCGGCCTGCCAACGCCCACCCTCAGCCTCGCCGTCCAGGCCGCCGGCACGGTGAACGAAGGCAGCGCCTTCACCCGCAGCATCGCCTTCTCCGACGGCGAAGACAGCAACGGCGACGGCTGGAGCTACAACGTCCAGTGGAACGACGGCGTGGTGCAAAGCGGCACCACCACCGTCCAGCACTTCGACCTCAGCCGTACGGCTGCCGACGGCAACGCCACCCTCACGGCGACGATCACCGTCAGCGACACCGGCGGAGCCGACAGCGACACCGAAAGCCTGCAACTCAACGTGGCCAACGTCGCCCCCACGGCCAGCATCAGCGGCGCCAGCGCGGTGGACGAGGGCAGCGTCTACACCCTCACCGTCGGCGCCATCACAGATCCCGGCACCGACACCCGCAGCGGCTACACCATCGCCTGGGGCGACGGCAGCACCGACAGCTTCACCCCGGCCCAGTGGGCCGCCGCGGCGGGCAGCTTCACCCACACCTACGCCGACGGCGCCAGCACCCCGACCATCACCGTCAGCACCACCGACGAAGACGGCACCACGGTGCTCGGCACCCAGGCCGTCACGGTGAACGATGTCGCCCCGAGCGCCAGCCTCAGCGGCGCCGGCGCGGTGAACGAAGGCAGCGTCTACGCCCTCGGCATCGGCGCCATCCTTGACCCGGGCGCCGACAGCGTCAGCGAATACCGCATCGTCTGGGGCGACGAAACCACGCCGGGCAGCTACCAGAGCGTCAGCGCCGCCCAGCTCGCGCTTGCCGGCGGGGTCGTCACCCACACCTACGCCGACGGCGCCGCCAGCTACAGCGTGCAGGTCTTCGCCCAGAACGACGACGGCCTCTTCGCCCTCGGCACCCACGCGGTGGACGTCCTCAACGTCGCCCCGACGGTGGACGCCAGCGGCGCCGCCAGCGCCACGGTCGGCGTCGCCTACACCCTCAGCCTCGCCAACTACCTCGATCCGGGCCAGGACACCCTGCTGCCCAACGGCATCGTGGTGGACTGGGGCGACGGCACCCAAAGCACCGCCAGCAGCCTCGGCGATCTCACCCACACCTACCTGGCCGCCAGCACGCCCACCCTTACCGTCAGCCTCGCCGACGAAGACGGCAGCTACGCCAACGTCGCCAGCCTCGGCCTCACGGTCGGCCTGCCAACGCCCACCCTCAGCCTCGCCGTCCAGGCCGCCGGCACGGTGAACGAAGGCAGCGCCTTCACCCGCAGCATCGCCTTCTCCGACGGCGAAGACAGCAACGGCGACGGCTGGAGCTACAACGTCCAGTGGAACGACGGCGTGGTGCAAAGCGGCACCACCACCGTCCAGCACTTCGACCTGAACCGTACGGCTGCCGATGGCGCCGCCACCCTCACGGCGACGATCACCGTCAGCGACACCGGCGGTGCCGACAGCGACAGCACCGGCCTGCAACTCAACGTGGCCAACGTCGCTCCCGCCGCCAGCGTCAGCGGCCCGGCCACGGTGGACGAAGGCAGCGTCTACACCCTCACCGTCGGCGCCATCACAGATCCCGGCACCGACACCC
>NZ_JAOAUU010000110.1 GCF_030157465.1 Zoogloea sp. | reverse complement strand
AGGGCTTCGCATGTCTGAGCCCGAAGGGCGAGTTTGCGAAGACCCCGCACGGCATTGCCGGAAGGAGGGAACCCCCGAAGGGGGCGCGGCAGCGGGGTACGTTTTCTTGCCTTCTTCTTTGTCGTACAACAAAGAAGAAGGTCGCCCGCCGGGGCGAGACCCGGCCGATGTAAGGTCATACACCGGAAATCCGTCCAGCAAGGGCTTAACCCGCAGAAGGTCGAATGGAATGAACCACCAAGGTTCGCGCAACGTCTGGAAAGCGCTTCCCCCGACAGGTGAGACTCTCCAAACCCGGCGGCCCCACTACGCAATCTGACGTATTTCTCGCGAAGCGCCCCGAACTTAATCTGGCCTTGCACTGCACAACAACGCAGCCCGGATCATCCAAACCTCCAAGGAGCTTTCATGAGCACTCGTCGCAACTTCATCAAGGCCACCGTCCTGTCTGCTGCCGTGGCATCCATCGGCATGGCGTCTTCGTTTGCGGCTCACGCTGCCGACACGATCAAGGTCGGGATCCTGCATTCGCTGTCCGGCACCATGGCCATTTCCGAAACGGCGCTGAAGGAAACCGCGCTGATGACCATCGACGAGATCAACAAGGCCGGCGGCGTGATGGGCAAGAAGCTCGAACCGGTGGTGGTGGACCCGGCCTCCAACTGGCCGCTGTTCGCCGAAAAGGCCCGCCAGCTGCTCACCAAGGACAAGGTGGCGGTCACCTTCGGCTGCTGGACTTCGGTGTCCCGCAAGTCGGTGCTGCCGGTGTACAAAGAACTCAACGGCCTGCTGTTCTACCCGGTGCAGTACGAGGGTGAAGAGCTTGAAAAGAACGTCTTCTACACCGGCGCCGCGCCCAACCAGCAGGCGATTCCGGCCGTGGAATACCTGATGAGCAAGGACGGCGGCGAGGCCAGGCGCTTCGTGCTGCTGGGCACCGACTACGTGTATCCGCGCACCACCAACAAGATCCTGCGCGCCTTCCTCAAGTCGAAGGGCGTGGCCGACGCGGACATCATGGAGGACTACACCCCCTTCGGTCACAGCGACTATCAAACCATCATCGCCAAGATCAAGAAGTTCGCCTCCGAAGGCAAGAAGACGGCGGTGGTCTCCACCATCAACGGCGACTCCAACGTGCCCTTCTACAAAGAACTCGGCAACGCCGGCCTGAAGGCCACCGACGTGCCGGTGGTAGCGTTCTCGGTAGGCGAAGAGGAACTCCGCGGCGTGGACGCCAAGCCGCTGGTCGGCCACCTGGCTTCGTGGAACTACTTCATGTCGCTGAAGAACCCCGAAAACGCCAAGTTCACCAAGATGTACAAAGACTGGGCCAAGAAACAGAAGCTGCCCAACGCCGACAAGGTGGTGACCAACGACCCGATGGAAGCCACCTACATCGGCATCCACATGTGGGCCCAGGCCGTCGAAAAAGCCAAGTCCACCGACACCGACAAAGTGATCGCCGCGATGGCCGGCCAGAGCTTCAAGGCGCCGTCGGGCTTCGTGGCCAAGATGGACGAAAAGAACCACCACCTGCACAAGCCGGTATTCATCGGCGAAGTGAAGGCCGACGGCCAGTTCAACGTGGTCTGGAAGACCCCCGGCCCGGTGAAAGCCGCCCCGTGGAGCCCCTACATCGCCGGCAACGACAAGAAGAAGGACGAGCCCGAAGGCAAGTAAGCATCTGAACGTTCAAACGTCATCAACGGGGGCTTCGGCCCCCGTTTTGCGTTTGAGGACTACTGGAGCGCGGTGAACTGCGTAGGTCGGGTTAGCGCAGCGTAACCCGACACCCGACCGTCGCATGCCGTGCTGTCGGGTTACGCCCTGCGGGCTAACCCGACCTACGCAACACTGACACGCCCCTTCTCTGCGCCGAGATGAAGCATTTCAGCGCCGAGTAAAAGATGTTCGTGCGCGGAATGAAGCATTTCACCGGCCAGATAAAGCATTCCGCATCCGGAATGAAGCATTACGCGATCGAGAGAAGATCTTTCGCACCAGGAATGAAGCATTGCCAAGCTGAACAAAGACCTTTTGCGTCCGGAATGAAGCATTGCTTTGATGAAATAAAGCATTCCGCCGCAGGAATGAAGCAACTCAAGTGCAAACAGCGTCATTTGCGGGTCGAACAGAAGCATTCCGCCGCAAAAAGATAGCAATTTTCTGCAGGCAGGCAAGCGCAGGCCAGCAACGGCAGGCTTCCCGACCGCCAACGAAAGCCATCGCCCGCCGCCCCGAAAACGCACCATCCCCCACAAAAGCCCCGCGCAGCCTGCACAAAACCCCGCCGCGCCTCACGCCAGCTCGCCCCATCGCCACCGCATCCACCCAAGCCGGATAGACAAGCGTGCGCCACGCAGCCCACCTCAGACGCTGAATTTTTTGGGGATTTTCTGCCTCTGTACATCGAATGGCATATTCCGTGGAATATCGTGAAACGCTAAGATTTAAGCGTGGCAGCCCACGACACGTTCAACCCGCAACGGAAGCCATCGTGCAGGAAATGCAACTCAAAGCTGTCTCCGCCCCCACCCTCCGCGCCGACGAAGCCTTCCGCGCCCAGCGCGAAGTCGAAGCCATCGCCGTGAATGCCATCGCACGCAAACTGAATGAGCGCCCCAGAAAGACACTAAACTACGAAACACCGGCACAACGATTTCAACAGTCCGTTACATCCACCGGTTGAATCCACATCAATAAGCAGCCGTTCCCAGTGCCAGCGCCATTGTCTCTTGGTCGGCCTTTGCAGACGTTTAGCCCCTCCTGCTTGAACAGCAGCAGTAGTGCGCAAAGCTAACTGCGTAGCCTCCACAAAACTCGGGGCGGCTCAGCATTTCGATTGGATCGGCCCCCAGGGCCATCGCACTCGAACGACATGGTTTTTTGAAATTCACCAAAAAAATCGTTCACGTTCAACAGGTTAAACAACCATCT
>NZ_JAOAUU010000109.1:10300-44080 GCF_030157465.1 Zoogloea sp. | reverse complement strand
TGCAGACGGCCCATTTCTTCGGCCAGCGTCGGCTGGTAACCCACCGCAGAAGGCATACGACCCAGCAGCGCGGAAACTTCAGTACCGGCCAGGGTGTAACGGTAGATGTTATCCACGAAGAACAGGATGTCACGACCTTCGTCACGGAAACGCTCGGCCATGGTCAGGCCGGTCAGCGCCACACGCAGACGGTTGCCGGGGGGCTCGTTCATCTGACCGAACACCATCGCAACCTTGTCGAGAACGTTGGAGTCCTTCATCTCGTGGTAGAAGTCGTTCCCTTCACGGGTACGCTCGCCCACGCCGGCGAACACCGACAAACCGCTGTGCTGCTTGGCGATGTTGTTGATGAGTTCCATCATGTTCACGGTCTTGCCCACACCGGCGCCACCGAACAGACCCACCTTGCCGCCCTTGGCGAACGGGCAGATCAGATCGATAACCTTGATGCCGGTTTCGAGCAGATCCACAGACGGGGACAGTTCGTCGAACTTCGGAGCCTTCTGGTGAATGGTCCGACGCTCGTCGCACTGGATCGGGCCAGCTTCGTCGATGGGACGACCCAGCACATCCATGATCCGGCCAAGGGTACCGTGGCCAACCGGCACGGCAATACCCTTGCCGCTATTCGTTACTTGCATGCCACGACGCAGGCCGTCCGAAGACCCCAGCGCAATGGTACGCACAACGCCATCACCGAGCTGCTGCTGAACTTCTAGAACCAGTTCAGCGCCTTCCAGCTCAAGGGCGTCGTAAATCTTGGGCATCGCGTCGCGCGGAAACTGCACATCCACCACGGCGCCGATGCATTGAACGATCGTTCCTTGACTCATCGTCGTTTCCCCAAACTTGTTAAAGCGTTACACCGCGGCTGCGCCGCCGACAATTTCTGACAGTTCTTTCGTGATCGCGGCCTGACGGGTCTTGTTGTAGACCAGTTGGAGTTCGCCAATCACGCTTCCTGCGTTGTCGGAAGCTGCCTTCATCGCCACCATCCGGGCACTCTGTTCGGACGCCATGTTCTCGGCGACAGCCTGGTACACCAGCGCTTCGACATAGCGCACCAGGAGTTCGTCGATCACCACCTGCGCATCCGGCTCGTAAAGGTAGTCCCAGTTCCCTTCAGGGGTACCGAGACGCTCGCCGGTCAGCGGGAGAAGCTGCTCAAGCTGGGACTCCTGCTTCATCGTGTTGATGAAGCGTGAGTAAACAAGGTGCACTTCGTCCAGCTCTCCATTCTGGAACGCATCGATCATGACCTTGACGGGCCCGATCAGCTTTTCCATATGGGGGGTATCCCCGAGCTGGGTGACATGCGAGATGACCTTGGCACCCAGGCGCTGCATGAACCCCAGCCCCTTGTTGCCGATACAGGTCACGCGCATGTCGGTGACACCCTTGCTTTCCCAATCCTTGAGCGCGTTCAACCCGGTGCGCAAGGTGTTGGTGTTGAGGCCGCCGCACAGACCCTTGTCGGTCGTTACGACGATCAGCCCAACACGCTTGACATCGTCCTTTGTTACAAGGAACGGATGCTTGTAGTCGGTGATGTTGGCTGCAGACAGATTCGCGGCGAGACGGCGGATCTTCTCGGCATAGGGACGTGCAGCCCGCATGCGGTCTTGAGCCTTCCGCATTTTGGATGCTGCAACCATCTCCATGGCCTTGGTGATCTTTTTAGTGTTCTGGACACTCTTGATCTTGTTACGGATCTCTTTACCGCTAGCCATTTCGCTCTCCGTGTGCCTGCGTTACGCCCAGCTCTTCTTGAACTCTTCGATCGCGACTGCGAGTTGCTTTTCGCCTTCAGCATCGAGAGTCTTGGTCGACTCGATCTTGGCAACAAGATCGGCGGCACGGGTCTTCACGAACTGGTGCATCGCGGTTTCGCAGGCCAGGGCGCGCTTGACATCAACATCGTCGAAAGCACCCTTGTTGACCGCGAACAGCGTAATCGCCATTTCCGAAACCTTGAGCGGCGCGTACTGCGGCTGCTTCATCAGTTCGGTAACAAGGCGACCGCGCTCAAGCTGCTTGCGGGTAGCTTCGTCCAGATCGGAAGCGAACTGAGCAAACGCAGCCAGCTCGCGATACTGGGCAAGAGCCAGACGCACGCCACCGCCAAGGTTTTTGATGACCTTGGTCTGAGCAGCACCACCCACGCGGGACACCGAGATACCGGCGTTGATAGCGGGACGGATACCAGCGTTGAAAAGGTCGGTTTCCAGGAAGATCTGGCCGTCGGTAATCGAGATCACGTTGGTCGGAACGAACGCAGAAACGTCGCCGGCCTGGGTTTCGATCACGGGGAGAGCGGTCAGCGAACCGGTCTTGCCCTTGACTTCACCGTTGGTGTATTTCTCGACATACTCTTCGGACACGCGGGCTGCGCGCTCGAGCAGGCGGGAGTGCAGGTAAAACACGTCGCCGGGGTAGGCTTCACGGCCCGGGGGACGACGCAGCAGCAGGGAAACCTGACGGTAGGCCCAGGCTTGCTTGGTCAGATCGTCATAAACGATCAGGGCATCCTGGCCGCGGTCGCGGAAGTATTCACCCATCGTGCAACCGGAATACGGAGCGATGTATTGCATCGCAGCGGATTCGGAAGCGGTAGCGGCGACAACGATGGTGTATTCCATCGCGCCGTGCTCTTCGAGCTTGCGCACAACGTTGGCGACGGTCGAAGCCTTCTGGCCGACAGCAACGTAAATACACAGGACGCCTTCGCCCTTCTGGTTGATGATCGCATCAACGGCGACGGCGGTCTTGCCGGTTTGACGGTCGCCAATGATCAGCTCGCGCTGGCCACGACCGACGGGAACCATGGCATCGACAGACTTCAGACCGGTTTGCACCGGCTGGGACACCGACTTACGCCAGATAACGCCCGGAGCGACCTTTTCGATCGGCTCCGACAGCTTGGCGTTGATCGGACCTTTGCCGTCGATCGGCTGACCGAGGGAGTTCACAACACGACCAAGCAGTTCCGGACCAACCGGAACTTCAAGAATTCGACCCGTACATTTGACGGTATCGCCTTCGGAGATGCCTTCGTATTCACCCAGAACCACGGCGCCGACGGAGTCGCGTTCGAGGTTCATGGCGAGGCCGAAAACGTTGCCGGGGAATTCCAGCATTTCGCCCTGCATGGCATCGGAAAGGCCGTGGACACGGCAGATACCGTCGGTCACTGAAACCACGGTACCCTCAGTGCGGGCATTCGCGGACAGCTGCAGGTTCTGAATCCGACTCTTGATCAGGTCACTGATTTCAGAGGGGTTAAGTTGCATAGCTTATGCTCCTAGTTCTTTAGCGCGGCGGCCATGTTCGCGAGCTTGCCGCGGACCGAGGCATCGATGACTTCATCCCCAACAGCGATCTTGACCCCACCAATCAATTCGGGGTCAACGCTGACCTTGACGTTGAGCTTGGCCTTGAAACGGGCTTCCAAGTCAGCGACAAGTGTATTCAGCGTGGCATCGTCCATCGGGAAGGCGGAGGTTATATTCGCCTCCTTGACGCCTTCATGTTCGTTCTTGAGAGCAACGAACAGGTCACGGATCTCGGGAAGCACTTGCAGACGCTCGTTATCGACCAGGACGCGGACATAATTCTGCTGTTCGGCAGACAATCCGGCACCGGCGACATCAAGGAAAAGTCCAGCCAGTTGATTCGGCTGGAGCTTGGGATCGCTGATGCAATCCCTCATTTGCGGATCGGCGGCAACAAGTGCCAGCCGACCTAGTGCTTCCGACCAAGGCCCCAGCGCATTGCCCGCAGAAGCGAGCTGAAAGGCTGCTTCAGCATAGGGGCGTGCGATGGTGACGTTCTCGGCCATGGCTTATTGAAGTTCCTGTTTCAGGTTGGCCAGCAGGTCAGCATGAGCCTGAGCGTTGATTTCCTTGCGGAGAATCTTCTCGGCACCGGCGACAGCCAGTTGGGCGACCTGATCGCGCAGGGCTTCCTTGGCTCGCTGGGCTGCCACGCCGGCTTCGGCTTCGGCGGCTTCACGGGCTTGGGCAATGATTCGGGCGGCTTCGGTGCGAGCTTCATCGACGAAAACTGCAGCCTGCTTTTCAGCAGCGGCGCGTACGTCCGTAGCGGACTCACGAGCCTTGCGCATTTCTTCGACGACTTTTTTCTCTGCATGCGCGAGATCGCTCTTCGCCTTGTCCGCAGCCGTCAGCCCGTCGGCGATCTTCTTCGCGCGCTCATCGAGTGCCTTCACAATGGGGGGCCACACGAACTTCATCGTGACCCACGCCAGAATGAAGAACACAACGAGCTGGGCTACCAGGGTTGCGTTCAGATTCACGGTACTCTTCCTTTAGTCAGGTTGAACCGCGAAACTTAGATCTTGAACGGGTTGGCGAACGCAAACATCATGGCGATACCAACGCCGATCAGGAACGCAGCGTCAATCAGACCGGCCAGCAGGAACATTTTGGTCTGCAGCGCGTTCATCAGTTCGGGCTGACGAGCAGATGCTTCAAGGTACTTGCTACCCATGATGCCAATACCGATACAGGCACCGATAGCACCCAGACCGATAATCAGACCGGCGGCCAGAGCAACAAAACCAAGAACGTGTTCCATGACGACTCCTTTAGTTGAGATGATTTAAATTAAAACTGTTAAACGAACTGCTTGAAGCTTGAAAACTTAGTGACTCTCGTGCGCCTGACCGATATACACCAGGGTCAGCATCATGAAGATGAATGCCTGCAGGGCAACGATCAGGATGTGGAAGACAGCCCAGATGGAGCCCGCAACGATGTGGCCGAGGAAACCATACACCGTGGCCGTACCGCCCATGAGTGCAATCAGCATGAATACCAATTCACCAGCATACATGTTGCCAAACAGTCGCATGCCGTGGGAGACGGTCTTCGCCAGAAATTCGATCATCTGCATCAGGAAATTAATCGGATACAGAAGGGGGTGCGAGCCGAAAGGCGCAGTAAAGAGTTCGTGAATCCAGCCACCGAAACCCTTGATCTTGATGTTGTAGTACACACAGATCAGCAGAACACCGATTGACATTCCAAGGGTGCCGTTCAAATCAGCGGTAGGAACAACTCGCAGGTAGGCATGTTCGTTGCCGGAAATCAGCGCCCAGATTTTGGGGAGCAGATCGACCGGGAGGAAGTCCATCGAGTTCATCAGGAAGATCCAGAAGAACACGGTAAGGGCGACAGGAGCAACAAACTTGCGGGATTCGGCGCTATGCACGATGCCCTTTGCCTGGTCGGCAACCATTTCTACGAGGATTTCGATCGCAGCCTGGAAGCGCCCGGGTACGCCGGATGTCGCCTTGCTGGCAGCCTTGATCAGTATCAGCAAAGTGACGATGCCGAGACCGATTGAGAAAAACAGGGTATCGAGGTTCCACACGCTCCAGTCGATGATCGCGGTTTGCGCGTGACCGGTGGAAGTCAGGTGGGTCAGGTGGTGGACAATGTATTCGCCCGCGGTAGGGCCGTGTGCTTCGATACCAGTGCTCATGGTCAGGTCTTCACCAAAAATGCAAATAAATTCGCCTTTAGCGCCACGACCAACCCGATAAACAACGCCAACCAATGGACGTCTGGATAAACGAGTTGAACGGTCACCAACAATCCTACGGTTGACGCGATCTTGAAGAACTCGCCAACAAAAAACTCTAGCGGGTACGACGCAGCAGGGCGCTTGGATACCGCGTGCAGGCGCAGGGCGAACAAAAAATTGGGAAGAACACAGGCTGCGCCTCCCAACGCCGCCGACACCGCACCGCGCTCCCCTATAACCAATCCCGCGATCATTGCCACCAGGATTGTCGCGCCTATTTGCAGGTATACCGCTTTTATCATGGTTCTCTGCGTGGCACGCCGGATATTGCGCCGTCCGCCGTACTAAAAACGTGCGGATATTAAGGGTTTACCGCATCCAAGTCAATTGCTTCCGCGTCTTGTCCGGCAGCCCCCACAAGGCCGGAAACAAGCCTGTCACGACGAATAACATTGACAGTCCCATAAAACATATCGATCATCATCGATATGAATAAGGACTACTCAGGAGCCCTCCCGGAAGCCTGGCGGAACATCTCCGCAGTGTTCTCAGCCCTCGGCGATGAACACCGACAGCGCATCCTGCTTAGCTTCGAGCCGGACGAGCGCCTCAACGTCGGACAGATCGCCGGGATTTCGACCCTCGCCCGTTCGACGGTTTCCCACCATCTGAAAGTGCTGCGAGAAGCAGATGTGCTGATTGCCGAACGGGAAGGCAAGGAGATCTACTTCCGCGTGAACAAGGCCTTCCTGCGGGAAGCCTTCGGCAAGGTTTCGACCTATTTCGATCGCGTGCTCTGAATTGTCCGGCTACCTGCGGTTCGACAGCTCGGGCGTGCTCGAAGCCCCCTGTCTGCCGCTGGCGAAGGCCGGCAAGATAGACATCTCACCCTCAGGACCTGGGCCGAAAGAGCCTGAGCCCTCTTCAACAAAGGAGCCTGCCATGAAGCTGATATCCCTCACTGCCCCACTCTGCGCGGCCCTCCTGCTGAGCGGCTGCGCATCCTGGATGGAGCAAGGCAGCAAGGTCCAGCGCGGCAGCGTTGTCGAATACCTTTATCCGAAGGGCGAAGAGCCGACGCTCAAACCCGCCACGCCGGAACTGCACCTGCCGCTAAGGGTCGGGATCGCCTTCGTTCCTGGCGAGCGCTTCGGCGATCTCACCGAAGCCGAGCGCAACCAGCTCCTCAACCGGGTCAGGGCCGCATTTGCTAACCGGCCCTACATCTCGGCCATCGAAGTCATCCCCACCCCCTATCTGCGGGCCCGCGGCGGCTTCGACAACCTGCAGCAAACAGCGCGGATGTTCAACGTCGAGGTGGTGGCCCTGCTTTCCTACGACCAGGTCCAGTTCAACGACAGCAACCGGCTGTCACTGCTCTACTGGACCATCGTCGGCGCCTATCTGGTCAATGGCGACCAGTACGACGTAAATACCCTCGTCGACGCCGCAGTATTCGACGTCAGCAGCCGTCAGCTGTTGTTCCGCGCGCCCGGCACCAGCCAGATCAAGGGCAGTTCGCCGATGGTGAAATTCTCCGAGGCCTCCCGCGCGGCCCGCGGCGAAGGCTTCCGCTAGGCTGTGGATAACTTGATTCCCCAACTCAACCGACAGCTGGAAAACTTCAAGGTCCGCGTCACCGAAGAGAAGGTGGCCCGCATCACCGAACGGCCTGGCTACGATAGACGTGGCGGCGGTGATGGCGGCCTCGCCGGACTGGGACTGATCGGGCTGGCTGCCCTGTGGCAACTGCGTCGTGCGCGCTGATCAAGGCCTGCTCGTCCTCGTTAGTGGCGGACTTCTGCTCATCTCCAATGTATTGCCCGGCAGCCTGGTCGAATACGATCGCAGCGCGATTATCCAGGGCGAATGGTGGCGGCTGTGGAGCGGCCAGTTCTGCCACTGGTCGGCGCTGCACCTGTTCGGCAACCTGGCTGCGCTCGCCGGCGTGGCGATCATTGCGGGCCGGGCGATCCGCCGCTGGCTGGCCCTGCTGCCGGTTGCGGCGCCGCTGCTGTCGGCTTTTCTTCTGATTGCGGCACCCGCACTGGAACACTACCGCGGCCTGTCCGGGCTGGTAGCGCTGCTGGTGGTCGGAACGGCCGTCGAAGGCGGCATCATCGGCCGGGTTCTGGGCATTGCCTACCTCGGAAAACTGATCTTCGACGCCACAACCGCCAGCCCCTCGGCGCTGCTGCCCGACGGCATCATCGTCGCTTGGCAGGCCCACCTCGGCGGAATCCTCCTCGGGCTGGTGGCTGCACTCGGCTTCCGCTGCCAAGCTTCACAGACCACGGAAAAGCCGCGATGAATCATCGCCGCTTGCTTGCCCCCGACGTCGTAGAGACACGTACTTTCTTCAACCGGAAAACCGCATGAGCTCCCAGTTTCACCTCCTACGCGAACGGCGTTTCCGCCCTTTTTTCCTGACCCAGTTTCTCGGCGCCTTCAACGATAACCTGTTCAAGAACGCCCTGGTGGTGCTGCTCACCTTTCAGGCCGCAAGCTGGACGAGCATCGCGCCGGAACTGCTCGCCAACCTGGCTGCGGGCATCTTCATCCTGCCGTTTTTCCTGTTTTCGGCCAGCGCCGGCCAGCTTGCCGACAAGTACGACAAGTCCCGCCTGACCCGCCTCGTCAAGGTGCTGGAAATCGCCATCATGACTGTCGCGCTGGCCGGCTTTCTGCTTCACAGCCTGGCCGTGCTGTTTTTTGCGCTCTTTCTGCTCGGCTGCCACTCGACGCTCTTCGGCCCGGTGAAATACGCGCTGCTGCCCCAACACCTGCACGAGAACGAGCTGGTCGGCGGCAACGCGCTGGTGGAAGCAGGCACGTTCGTCGCCATCCTGCTCGGCACGCTGGTCGGCGGCCTGCTTGCCGCGGCGGAAAACGGCGAACTGTGGATCGCCGGCGGCAGCATCGTGGTCGCCATCTGCGGCTACCTCACCAGCCGCGGCGTACCCCCCTCGCCAGCGCCGGAACCCGGCCTCAAGGTCAATCCCAATCCCTTCACCGAAACCTGGCGCAACATCGGTTTTGCCCGCCAGAACCGTCCGGTATTCCTGGCAATCATGGGAATCTCCTGGTTCTGGCTGTATGGCGCGCTGTTTCTGGCCCAGTTTCCGGCCTACGCCAAAGGTGTGCTGGGCGGCGGTGAGGGCACGGTGACGCTACTGCTGGCAACCTTCACGGTGGGCATCGGGCTGGGTTCCTTGCTGTGCGAGAAGTTTTCCGGCGGCCAGGTGGAAATCGGCCTGGTGCCCTTCGGATCGATCGGCCTGACACTGTTCGGGCTGGATATCGCCTTTGCCTCTCCGACCATGCTGCCGACCGGCGCGCCGCTGGCCATCGGTGCAGTCCTTGCCCAGCCGGGCATCGTCCGCGTGCTGCTGGCGCTTTTGATGCTGGGCGTCTTCGGCGGACTTTTTATCGTGCCGCTCTACGCGATGATGCAGAACCGCTCTGCCCCCGGCCACCGGGCGCGGATCATCGCCGCCAACAACATCCTGAACGCGCTTTTCATGGTGACGGGCGCGCTGGCCGCCGGCGCGCTGCTCGGCGCCGGGCTCAGCATTCCGATGCTGTTTGGCCTGGCAGCAGTGATGAACGCGGCGGTGGCACTCTACATTTACCGGCTGGTGCCGGAATTCCTGCTGCGCTTCATCATCTGGCTACTTATCCACAGCGTTTATCGCCTGCGCACCGAAGGAATGGAAAACATTCCGCAGGATGGCCCGGCCGTCATCGTGTGCAACCACGTGAGCTTTGTCGATGCGCTGGTGATCGCCGCCGCCTGCCGCCGGCCAATCCGCTTCGTGATGGACCACCGGATCTTCCGCTGGCCGGTGCTCTCCTTCGTGTTCCGCCACAGCCGGGCGATTCCCATTGCACCGGCCAGGGAAGACCCAAAAATGATGGAAGCGGCTTTCGCGGAGGTCTCGAAGGCGCTGGCCGCAGGTGAGCTGGTGGGACTTTTTCCGGAAGGCAAGATCACCGCCGACGGCGAACTGTGCCCTTTCCGCCCCGGCATCACCCGCATCCTCGACGCCACCCCGGTGCCGGTCGTGCCGCTGGCGCTGCGCGGGCTGTGGGGAAGCATGTTTTCCCGCAAGGACGGCCCGGCCCTCTCGCGACCGCTGCGCCGCGGGCTGTTCAGCCGCATCGAGCTCATCGCTGGCAGCGCCCTGGCACCCGAAACAGTCAGCATCCCGGGCCTGCAGCTGCAGGTTGCGGAATTGCGTGGGGATTGGAAATAGGCGGCGCTATCCCGCCACGACACTACCGCCGGAAACCTGAACTGAACCCATGCGGCTGGCGAGACAGGGGCGCACGGTAAGCAGGGCCAGCGCAACCGCCCCCAGCAGCAGCAAGGCAAACAAACCGATGAAGCCGCTGTAGCCAAGAACCACCGCAAGGGGCTTGGCTACACCGACAAAGGCCGCGTATATCCACGACGTGGCACTCACGGCACCGAAAACGGCCGGCAAGGTGGCAGCCCGCAGGGCGTCCGCCTGCGGCTGGTAAAACCTTGGAAACGCCAGCCAGTGCAGGGCCAGGCTGTTGACGGTCAGCACCATCACCACAGTCAGCTTGGCCAGCAGCTTGGGCTTGTCGGCGAGTTGCTGCAGGTCGAAGCCGATATCCATGATGATCACCGTCAGCCCGCTGATCCACAACGCAGCAAGGGCGACGCTGGCAAACCATGACGCCGTTTCGAGCATGTTCCTGTCGATGCGCTGCCTGGCGAAGATCGCAAAATCTCCAAAAGCGACAGCAGCGGCGGCAGCGGCAATGGCCAGCACATGCACATAGATCAGCAGCACGCGGGCAAGGGCAATGGGGTCGATGGTTTCCATGATCCGCCTCAGCGCTTGATCATCTTGCGGTAGAGGTAGTCGATGGACGTATGCATCGCCTTTACCGCAGTGTTGAGTTCGTGGATTTCATTGGCCGAGGTGTGCTCGCTCTCGATGAAATCCACCTTTTCGACCTTGGCGCCCGGTTCGGAACTGGATGCAGCCAGCGCAAAGGCCCGTACGCTGCGCACCGGAACAATCACCTGCTGGCGAATGAACACCAACAGCCCGACCACCCCCAGACCCACGGCCGCCAGCGCCGCCCAGACCTGAGCATCAAAACGCTGGATGAAACCGGTAAAGCTGAACTCTAGCGGAATCGCTACGCTGATCACGCCGGCCAGCTTGCCTTCCTCATAGCCGTAGCCCTGCGGCCCGGGATAAAGGGCGGTGACCGCAGCGGGTGCCGAAGCCGGTGCGCCGTGACACTTCAGGCAACCCTTGTCGGCAATCAACCGACGCGCGTAGAGCAGCTGACCACCGCGCACTTCGCTGTATTCGGATGCACCGGAATCGCGGATCACGCCCATCGCCACCTTGTCGAATTCGCTCGGCGCGTTGTTGGGGTTCATGAAGCGGTCGGACGTCATGCGGAATTTTGCCTTGGCCGGCGAAGCCATCGTGATATCGGACAGTTCGCGCTGCACGAGGGCCGGATTCTTGCGATGGAAAGCAGCCACATTGGGGGCCGTGGTCGAGTCGCCGCCCTGTATCGACGACGCCTCGCGCTCGAGGAAGCTGCCCACTTCGAGCCTGGGATCACGGGGATCATCCTTGACCCAGACACCCCGGTAGCGGGTTGCCCACTGTCCGAAGTTATCCACCATGTCCGCCACGGTACGGGCCTGGTTGCGGGTTTCGCTCACGTAGACCGAGGAACCGATCAGGTAGCCACTCAGCGCCGCGATACACCCCAGGCCGAAAAGCAGGATGGCGAACTGATACGAAAGGGGAAGCTTCTTGAAGGCGATCATGGGGAGGGAAAATCAGACCAGCAGTTCACGGAGAAAATCGGCACGGGCCTTGCCGTTGCCGACATGGAGCACCACGGCATCGACAAAGACATCGACATGAATTCCGTTCGGGTACTTTGAATAAAGCTCGTCGAGCACGTCGTCGATCATCATGCTGGCCACCGGGCCGGCATATTTTTTGAGCACAACCCGCGCCCGCTCGATAACCAGATCGATCTCGGGAAGCGGCCGGTCGATTCTGGCTACCGTCTCCGACACCGCGGCCCCGGCGGCAACCGATCGCAACGCCTCCAGGATCGCCGTCGCGGTTCTGCTGATCGAGCCGGTGGCGCCCGACGCTGCCGCCACGCCCTCCATGCTGGACAAGATCGAGTTTGTCATCAGGAACAAAGGGATGGAGATGCCGTTACGGCGCATCTGACGCCCGAGACGGAAGCCGCTGCCTCCATCGGCGAGCGATGCCGCGTCGCAAAAGACGGCGCCGAAACTCGCGGATGCGCACAAGTTCAGGGCGTCCTCGATCGAATCGGTCACCCTTGAATTCTTTGCAATACCGGGCGGCACAATTCCGGCATCCCGGGTAACAAACAGGACGGCTGTCGACATGGGGAAATCCCTGCTTCCATTTCGGTGAGTCGACACGATGTGCATCCGAAGTCGGATGGCACATACCCATGTCGTGCCAGACTCATGAAAAATAATCTGACAAATGAATTGTGAGATTATGCAAAATGGTGATGAAAATGCCGCATGACAACTTTTTTGGGTTGTGACGGATATCACGCAGTGCAGGCAAAGGGGCCCTGAAAACGACTGAATCGTTTCCAGGGCCCCTTTTTGGGTATATCGAAAGGCTTAGAAAGCCTCAGGCCGGAAAAATCTGGCGGAGCGTGATTCCGAGGGTGGTGTCGCCGGCAGAAAACCAGATCTGGCCGTCCTGGACCGTGCAGGTCAGCGTCATGTTCCGCTCGGCCAGCGCCGCCAGCGCACGGGAATCCTCCACCGCGAGCGACAAAACCGTCAGGTTATTCAGCTTGGAGAGCGTGGCAGACTCCTTCTGCCACCAGATATCCACAGTCCGGCCGCCGTAGGTCAGCAGGATGACCTCATCCGCACGGCCGGCAGCACGGCGCAGCAGTCGCTCATCGGGCAGGCCGACCTCGATCCACTTGAGGATCCGGCCGGTATCGTCCTTCAGCCACAGGGCCGGCTCGTCGTCAGTGGAAATCCCCCGGCCAAACTGCAGACGTTCGTCGGCATTGAGCGCAAAGGCCAGGATGCGCACCATCATCCGCTCGTCGGTTTCCGACGGATGACGCGCAAGCGTCAGGTTGTGCTCGGCGTAATAACCCCGATCAAGGTCGGAAACGCCAAGTATGGCGCGAAAAATAGTGGACTTGATGGCCATGGCTTTGCGCGGACAGCGACAGAAAAACCGCTGTCATCTCAAAAATCGAGGATTACCGCGGACCGGGACAAACCCTCGCCAGCGGCACTCAAAAAACATCCGGGCGCGGCCCCCTTCCGGCAGCCGCGCCCAAGAAAAAACCGGGCCACAGGCCCGGTTTTACCAGCAGTGCCAGCAAATTACTTGCCGACGGCAGCCTTGGCCTTGTCGGCCGCTTCCTTGGTGGCATCAGCCGTGGCGGAAACGGCTTCCTTGCCGGCTTCCTTTGCAGCAGCAACTGCATCCTTGGCGGCATCCTTGGTTGCGTCAACGGCTTCCTTGCCAGCTTCCTTGGTTGCATCGACAGCTTCCTTGCCGGCTTCCTTCACAGCGCCAGCGGCATCCTTGGCGGATTCGGCAGCTTGCTTGGCGGCTTCTTCGGCCTTGGCAGCAGCTTCCTTGGCGGCGTCGACGACCGGGGCGGGAGCCGGAGCCGGCACTTCTTCCTTCTTGGAGCAGGCGGCAAGGCTGAGGGCAATCAGGGCAGCAAGGGCGAGGGAACGGGTATTCATCGGGGTATCTCCAGCAGGTTATTGATTTGAAAGGATTCTAAAGTACAAAAAATTCGATTTGAACATCCACACACCATCCTAACGCATCAACCCGCTTGCAGGATGACTTTTCCCGTAAAAGAAAAAAGGCCCTCAAGGGCCCTTTTTTCGAAGTACGCAGATCCGGAATTACTTGACCCGGTTGCGATACTCGTCGGTACGGGTGTCGATTTCGATCTTGTCGCCGATTTCCACGAAGGCGGGAACAGGCAGTTCGAAGCCGCTCGGTGCGATGCGCGCGGGCTTCATGACCTTGCCGGAGGTATCGCCCTTGACGGCCGGTTCGGTGTATTCCACTTCGCGCACGACGCTGGTCGGCAGATCGACGGAGATGGCCTTGCCGTTGAAGAACACCACTTCACAGGGCATGCCGTCGATCAGGTACTTCAGCGCGTCGGTCATGTTCTCGGCTTCGACTTCGTACTGCTCGTAGTCGGCGTCCATGAACACGTACATCGGGTCGGCAAAGTAGGAATAGGTCACTTCCTTGCGATCGAGGACCACAACTTCAAACTTATCATCAGCCTTGTAAACCGACTCCGACGGCGCGCCGGTCAGCAGGTTCTTGAGCTTCATCTTGACCACGGCAGCGTTACGGCCGGACTTGTTGTAGTCGGCTTTTTGAACCACGAGGGCGTCGCTGCCCACCATGATCACGTTGCCGGAGCGGAGTTCCATTGCGGTTTTCATGCTGTTTCCTGCCTGCTGAAAGATTGCGCGGCACGTGCCACGGAGAATACGTAACTGATTATTCTATCTCAGCTTTGCAGAATTGCACCAGATTTTGGGCGAGATCACCGGCTGCCTGCACGCTTGCCGACCACCCCGGGGCATGCGCTTTCAGCGCCGGCAAAGCCGCCTGGAAAGCCGGCCACGCGGCGGCCACGCCGACGCCCAGATTCCAGGCCCGCCAGAAATCGCCAAGGGCCCGCGCCACGCCAGCCTCCAGTCCCTGCCCGTAACGCGCAAGAAACGCGTCGAGTTTTTCCAGGTGAGCGGCGTCCTCCTGAGCATAGATGTGCCAGACAAACGGCCGCTCGGCCCACTGGGCGCGCACGAAAGAATCTTCCCCGCGCACGAAATTGAGATCGCAGGCCCACAGCAATTCGTCGTAGCGGGCCTGTTCGACGAAGGGTAGCACGCACAGCGTAAGGGCTCCGCGCACCACAACGTCACCTGGACGCAAGCCGTCGACTCCAAGCGCCGAGGCCAGCGGCGGCAGCACACGTCCCTCCGGAACCAGGCAGGTGAGCGGCCCGGGATGGCGCTGCCAGCAATCGACAATTTCGTCCAACCCGTTGTTTTCATATGAAAAAAAAGAAATGAGCAGCTCGCCGGAAGCGGCTGGCGGCAAGCCGATGGCCGTCAGGAAGCGCTCCTTGGAGAAGGCCTCCCGGCGCGCCGCATAATCGGCTTCGCGGAGCAGGCCTCCGGTTCCGCCATCCAGCCCGGGAAAGAAAAAATGCTGGGTCAGCGGCAGACGCGGATGGGGCGAAGGCAGGCCGTGGCAACCGGCAACCCAGACTTCCGCGCTGAGGTATTCGAGATTGATCCACACCGGCCGCGGCGTTCGCACGGCCATCTCCTCGACGAAGGCGTCCGGCAGGGCGCAGGCAAAAGCAGCGATCACCACCTCGCCGGGATCGCTGGCCCGCGGGGCGTCTGTCCAGTGAACGATCTCCACGCCGTCGATCCTCTGAACGGCCAGCTCCACGTTCAGGGAGGGAATCAGGCGGCGCGTGCTCAAAAGGTCATCGACCCACAAACGCACTGCAATCCCGTGCTCGCGCACCAGCTGCCGCGCCAGACGCCAACACACGCCGATGTCTCCGAAGTTATCCACAACGGAGCAAAAAAGATCCCAGCGCGGGCTGCAAGGAGCGGTAGATGGCAAGACTGGGGACAAAACGGGAAACTCGGGCGTACAAATTGTGCACAAAGCCTGCTGGCAAGGCGAGGCGAAATTTCATCAACAATCGATCCACACTTCGAACCCTGCCTTGCCGACAACTTTATGAACGGGGTAAGCAGATGAAAAATTTGAGTTTTATGGGCTTATCCACAGAAAACGGCAAAGCATTAACGTAAACAGTATTTATATATAAAGAAAAACAACTAACAATTCACACAGTCAAAGTAACGGGCCTACCGGCCCTGGCAAGAATTTTCAAAGGAAGAACTCTGATGCTCTCGATCATCGATCTGCTTGACTTCATGGACCTGGACAGGGAAACCGTCCAGATCGTCAACGACGCCACCCGGGTGTCCGACGCCGAGGCGACCGAAATGGCCAGGGGGCTCCTGAGGAGCGAACGGGGCATTCAGTTGCTGCACGAAATGTTCCGCGACCAGCTTGCTGCCGCGACCGAACAGGGTCAGGTCGGTCGCGAACAGCATTTGCGCAAGTCCTACGCCTATTTTTGTCGCAAGTACCCGATGCCAGGCCTGGCCTGAGGCCTGGCATCGCGGCTTTCAGGCGAATCTGTGCACAAGCCGGCTGTTAACGGTGGCAAAAAATGTGGACAAACCGGAAAGCACGAAGACCGGAAAAATTCCTCCCCATTTTGTCCCCTGCACAACAAGCCCTCTTTCCAGAGCTTTTTCCCGCTCGGATGCAATTGAATGTAAAAGGTTTTATCGGGTTATCCACAGAAACAGTCCGAGCATAGTTAACATAGTCTTATATATATAAAAGAAAAAACATAACAAACCACCTCTGCCGCCTTCACGGCCTGGGCCTGTTTTTCAGCAAGGCTGATTTTTTGACGAAGTTCGTTAAATCAGGCCCTGATCAGGCTGACGAGCGTGTCAAAGAACCGATACACTCCGCGGCTGACTTCGGGAGCCGCTTTTGCGTTTTGAACACCTCATCGAGATCAACGATCCCCTGAACCCGCTCGCCGAGATCCTCAGTCGCGAGCAGGTCTGGTCTGGTCTGATGCACCGGGTTGATGAGCCCACGCTGTTTTTGCCGGGCCTCGATCGTTGCGTGATCCTTTCCCGGACTGCCGGCCAGATCGAGCGCGAGCTTCACTTCGGTACGGCAAGAATTCGCGATACGGTGACCCTGGAGCATCACGAATGGGTCCGGTTCGAGTCGGCAGCCAACGCCGAGCACGCTGGAGGCAAACTGATCATTCGCCTCGAAGAACCCGAGGCCATGGGCCTCTATCTGCGTTTCACCTACGAAACCACGCTGCCGGAAGGCATGGCGCCGGGAGACGTGATGCAGGTTTCAGGGTTCGTCAAAGCCGCGTACCGGGAGTCGGACGTGGATACGGTTCGCATCATCCGCATGATCGCGACCACCGGCCGGCCCCAATAAGGGCCACGGAAGGCCTTGCGTGCTGTGTATTCAGGAAAAAAAGAGGAGACGTCCATGAGCATCGAAAAACCCGCGATCACTTCCTTCCAGCCGCCCGTGCGTACCCTGATGGGGCCGGGGCCGTCCGATGTGCCGCCGCGGGTGCTTTCGGCGCTGGCCCGGCCTACCGTCGGCCACCTTGATCCGGCCTTCGTCGGCATGATGGATGAAGTCAAGACGCTGCTCCGTTATGCTTTCCAGACCCGCAACGAGCTGACTTTTCCGGTGTCGGGGCCGGGTTCGCTGGGCATGGAAACCTGTTTTGTGAACCTTGTGACGCCGGGTGACAAGGTCATCGTTTGCGTCAATGGCGTGTTTGGTCAGCGCATGGCCGAGAACGTGCGGCGCATCGGCGGTGTGCCGGTGATCGTCGAGGATGCCTGGGGCGAACCGGTGGATCCGGCCAAGGTCGAAGCGGCTTTTGCTGCCAATCCGGACGCGCAGCTGTTTGCCTTCGTGCATGCCGAAACCTCCACCGGAGCCCTGTCGGACGCGGCAACGCTGGCTGCCATCGCGCGCCGTCACGGGGCGTTGACGATCATGGACTGTGTTACCTCGCTGGGCGGGGTGCCGGTTTTGCTCGACGAATGGGGGATCGATGCGGCCTATTCGGGGAGCCAGAAGTGCTTGTCGTGCACGCCGGGCCTGTCACCGGTGAGTTTTTCGGAAGCCGCTGTGGCGCGCATCAAGGCGCGCAAGACGCCCTGCCCGAGCTGGTTCCAGGATCTGGGCCTGGTGTTGGGCTACTGGAGCGGCGCCAAGCGGACCTACCATCACACGGCGCCGGTCAATCCGCTCTATGGCTTGCACGAAGCGCTGGTGATTCTGGCCGAGGAAGGTCTGGAGGCCTCGTGGCAGCGTCATCGCGACAACCACCTGCGGCTTCGCGCCGGGCTGGAAGCGATGGGGATGAGTTTTGTGGTGCGCGAAGACGCCCGCCTGCCCCAGCTCAACACGGTGTGGGTGCCGGAAGGGGTTGATGAGGCTGCGGCACGGGTGCGCCTGCTGAATGAATTCGATCTGGAGATCGGTGCCGGCCTCGGCGTTTTGGCCGGCAAGGTGTGGCGTATCGGCCTGATGGGGCATTCGAGTCGTCCGGCCAACATCGCCCTGTGCCTGGCGGCGCTGGAAGCCGTGATTCGCCGCTGATTCCTGGCTGTTTTTTACGGGTTTTGCGTTGATCCGGGGCTTATCCCGGCACAAATCCGGATTTTTCGAGGCTGCAGCCCTTAGCGGGTGGCGGCCTCGATGTCTTTTCGGCGTTGCTCGGCTTGTTCGCGGGCGGCGTCGAGCTGTTTTTCGATCTCGACTTTGGCGGCCTGGGCCTGTTCGGCTTGCTGCGCCTTGATTTTTGCAGCGGTGACGGCACTGCTTCCGGTGTCGGCAACTCCGCAGGCGCTGGTGAGCAGGATGGCCAGGGTGCCGGTAACGATGGCGGGCAGGCGGCTGAACATGGCGTTCTCCGGAAGGGAATGTCGGTGAAAGGCTGTTTCGCCACGTTAGCGCGGTTTGGGCTTGGCGTCATGCGTGCGGCGGCCCGGACGAGCCTTGCCGCACGCGCCGGGATTATTTCTTTGCTGCTTCGGGGCCGCCGGAAACGCTCAGTTCGCTTTTCAGCTTGGTGATGCTCTTTTCGCCGAAACCCTTCACGTTTTTCAGGTCGTCGAGGCTTTTGAACGGGCCGTTCTTGCTGCGGTAGTCGACGATGGCCTGGGCTTTGGACGGGCCGATGCCCTTCACGCCGTCGAGTTCGCCGGGGGTGGCGGTGTTGATGTTCACCGCGGCATAGGCGAGGTTGATGCCGGCCAGGGCCAGGCCGAGGAATGACAGGATGCGTTTCATGACAGGGTGCTCCGGTTAAGTGACATTGTCATTTTACTGTTAATTAATACACCTTTGGCAAGGGGGGGCAGCGAAGTTTTTCAGGTGGCGCTGCAACATTTCGAGACCGTTTTTTTCTAACCAAAAGTGCGGGTCGCGCGTTGAAGTTGCATACCTCTCGTGGAGTGCCTCATGAAACGCCTGATCTGCATTGCCCTTGCCGCTGCCACTCTCGGGGGCTGCGTCGTCGCACCGGTCGGGCCCGGCTATGGTTACGGCCATCACCGCCGCTACGTGGAGCCGCCGGTCATGGTGGTGCCGCCTTATCGCAGTTACGGGCCGGGCCCGGGCTACGGGCGCGGATATGATCGTGGCCGGGGCGGGGATCACGATCGCGGTCGCCGGGGTTGGTAAAGCCACGCAAGTAAGGCCACGCAAATTTCCGGCACCGGGATGCGGAATGCCGCTATCGTTGTCGGCTGATTTCCGGTTTCCCGACTTTGTCCATGCCCCAGAAAACGGCTCCGGCCGTGCCCGAACACCGCCTTGGTCTCGCCGAAGTCGTCGATCTGCTGGTTGCCGACGGTCTGGTCGAGCATGCCGATGGGGATGCCCTGCTCGTCTCCCAGCGCCAGAAACCGGCTGACATTCATCCGCTGATTGTTGTCGCCAACCAGAAGTGGGTTTCGAAACGCCCGCCCCAGCGGGTGCTGGGCCTGGAGGAACTCACGGAATGGCTGGCCCGGAAGGTGGGGCTGGATTACCTGCGCATCGATCCGCTGAAAATCGATTTTGCGGCGGTGACCGCGGTGATGTCGTCGGCTTACGCGACGCGGTTTGGCGTGTTGCCGGTGCTGGTGGGTCTGCGTGAAGTGGTGGTGGCCACGACCCAGCCCTTCATGCGCGAGTGGGAGCAGGAAGTCGCGGGAATCCTGAAAAAGGAAATCCGCCGCGTGGTGGCCAATCCGGCCGACGTGGCGCGGTATCTGGTGGAGTTCTACAACCTGGCCCGTTCGGTGAAAAAGGCGGCCCAGAGCAGCGGCGGCCACGGCGGCAGCGGCCTGTCGTCCTTCGAGCAGCTGGTGGAGCTTGGCCAGGGCAATCGTCAGTACGACGCCAATGACCGCCACATCGTCAATATCGTCGACTGGCTGTGGCAATACGCTTTCGAGCAGCGCGCCAGCGATATCCACATCGAACCGCGGCGCGACATGGGCCTGGTGCGCTTTCGCATCGACGGGGTGTTGCACCAGGTTTATCAGATGCCGATGAGCGTGCTCACGGCAATGACCAGCCGCATCAAGATTCTTGGGCGGATGGACGTGGTCGAAAAGCGCCGTCCCCAGGACGGGCGGGTCAAGACACGGGTGGTGGGCGGCAAGGAGGTCGAACTGCGCCTGTCCACGCTGCCCACTGCGTTTGGCGAAAAACTGGTGATGCGCATCTTCGACCCCGAGGTGCTGGTGCGCAACATGGTCGAGCTGGGTTTTTCGGAGCAGGACGAGGCGCGCTGGAAATCCATCTCGGCCCAGCCCCACGGCATCATCCTCGTGACCGGCCCGACCGGATCCGGCAAGACCACGACGCTGTATTCGACGCTCAAGCAGCTGGCCACGCCCGAGGTGAATGTGTGCACCATCGAAGACCCGATCGAGATGGTGGAGCCGGCCTTCAACCAGATGCAGGTTCATCAGGCCATCGACCTGGGGTTTGCCGAAGGTGTGCGGGCGCTGATGCGGCAGGACCCGGACATCATCATGGTCGGCGAGATCCGCGACCTCGAAACCACCGAAATGGCGATCCAGGCGGCACTCACCGGTCACCTGGTGCTCTCGACGCTGCACACCAACGATGCGCCGTCGGCCATCACCCGCCTGCTCGACCTGGGCGCGCCGGCCTACCTGCTCAATGCCACGCTGCTGGGCATCATGGCCCAACGCCTGGTGCGCATCCTGTGCCCCCACTGCAAGGAAGCCCACCCGATGACGCCGGAGGAAGAGGCGATCTGGGATCACCTGGTGCGCCCCTGGAAGGCGGCCCGCCCGGCGCGCGTACATCGCGCCGTGGGCTGTATCGAGTGCCGCATGACCGGTTACATGGGGCGCATCGGGCTTTACGAAATCCTGCTGATGTCGCCCGAGCTGCGCAAGGTGGTGTCCGGCGAGATCGACCTGGCCCGGGTGCGCGACCTGGCGGTGCGCGAGGGCATGAAGCCGCTGCGTCTTTCCGGCGCGCTGAAGGTGGCGGCGGGCGTCACGACGCTGGCCGAAGTGGTCAAGGTGGCGCCGCCGGCCGAGCACGAAGGGCGCTAAAGCCGCTGAAGCCACCAAGGCCGCAGTTTTGTTGCCGAATTGGCACCTTGGCGGCCTGTTTTGGGGCGGATCGGGCGCCCGGTAGGGTAGGCTGCGCGGGTTTCCGTATCCCGTTCTGCCAATGTCCGCCTTTTTGCACCAGCTTTCTCTTGCCGCGCCCTTCTTCGGGCTGGTTTTTGTCGGCTATGCGCTGATGCGCTTTTCCGGCTGGCCGGCGGCCATGTCCGACAACCTGTCGCGCTTTGTTTTCTCGGTGGCCATGCCGGCCATGCTGTTCCGCATGATGAGCGACCTGTCGCGCCTGCCGCCGGTGGATGCGCGGCTGCTGATCGCCTTTTTCGGAAGTTGCCTGATCGTCTTCGTCATCGGCCGGGTGCTGGCCTGGAAGTTTTTCCGGCTCGACGGTTCGGCCCAGTCGATCTTTGCCCTCGGCGGCATTTTTTCGAACAACGTGCTGCTCGGCATTCCCCTGGCCAGGGCGGCGCTTGGCGAAGCGGCGCTGCCTTCGGTGGCGCTGGTGCTGGTGTTCAACTCGCTGATCTTATGGACGTTGGTGACCGTTTCGATCGAATGGGCGCGGCACGGCAGCTTTTCGGCCAAAGGCTTTGCCAAGACGGTGCGCGGGGTGGCGACCAACCCGATCGTTGCCAGCATTGTCGGCGGCAGTCTGTTTGGCCTCAGCGGTCTGCCGGTGCCGGCGCTGATCGACCAGCCGCTGGGTATGATCGCCCAGGCCGCGGCGCCGCTGGCAATGATCGTGCTGGGCATGGGGCTGGCCGAATACGGGGTGCGCGAGGGCTGGCGGATCAGCGTGGCGATCTGTTCGGTGAAACTGCTGGTGCAGCCGCTGGTGGTGTGGCTGCTGGCCCGCCTGCTCGGCCTGCCGCCGATGGAAACCCAGGTGGTGGTGCTGCTCGCCTCGCTGGCGGTGGGGGCCAACGTTTATCTGATGGCCCGCCACTTCAAGCTGCTTGAAGGGCCGGTGGCTGGCAGCCTGATTTTATCGACGATGCTGTCGGCGGTGACGACGCCGCTGGTCGTGAGCCTGATGCGCTGAGGGCGGGCCTGCGCGAAGAAGAAATCTGCTGCACGGACTAGACTGGATTTCATGGGTCCATGACATCCCGCTTCCGGGATGCGGCCATGAGGTGCAGCGATGGAAACGATACGGGTCGCGAATGTCGAGGCAGCCATCCAGCTGGCCACACAGCTCAAAAGGGAAGGGCGTTACGACTGGTTTCGGGGCCAGGTGAGGTGCTGGCCGCTGCAGACCTCCCTGCACCGGAAGCTGGCTGGCGACGGCGAGGCCCACGCTGCCTATGTCGAGCGGCTGGGGCGTTTCATGGACTGGGCGGCGGGCACACCGCAGCTGGCCTATCTCAGCGAGGGCGCCAATGCCGACGCCCTTTTCGCGATCCTCCAGCACTATGGTTTCCCGACCAACTACGTGGATTTCACCACCGATCCTGCGGTTGCCGGCTTCTTCTCGGCGGACTGCGTGACGCCGCCGAAGGATGCTGGCGACTCGGTCATCTATTGCCTTGACACCGACGACCTGCGGGATTTCTACGCGGATTTCGACGAAGACCCGGAGACTGAAAAATTCAAGGCCGCGCCGGTATCGATAGACGTTTCGAACCTGTGGCGCCTGCAGGCCCAAGGCGGACATTTCCTTTTCATCAACCATGACCTTGAGGCGCTATACGGTCCGCTCGATCGCATTGTCTTTCCGTGGACGGGCTACCCGGCCTACCCGCCGCGGGAACAGATCTACCCGGTGCACAAGAGCGCGCTGGAGCAGCTGCTGGACCAGTATTTCTTCGTCGAGAAGAGCCTCGAGGAAAGCCGTCGTTTCTTCGAGACGATCGCAGGACTCAAACGCGCCGGGGCGAAGATCGGCATGGCGCTGACGACGGCCCGACCGGAGGGTTATCTGGCCGAGCATTTTTCCGTTCCCCTCGAGCCGCTGCCGGGCTGGGCGCCCGATCTTCTGGTGGACTGGCGGCAGCCGCGCAGCGAGCCCTTCGGTGCCACCGTGGGGCGTTTCCAGAAGATCGTCCTGCGTGATGACCCGGGGGCGCCGCCGGCCGCGGAGCAAGTGGAAGGGGCGATCCTGTCGGCACTGTCGCGCGATGCCGGCCTGCGCGGGCAGGCGGTGGAGTGGATGTTCTCCGGTGCAACGGGTCTGCTCGCCACCGACGGTTTTGCAGGCGCTTTCCGGGCCGGCTGGAATGGCCTGCGTGGGCTGGCTTATGCCGATGAGGACATCGCCGTGGCCTTGGGCAGCCTCGTCGCGTTGTGGTCCGATGCGGACTGCCGCTCGGCAGACGGCCATACCGTCGCGGCGGCTTTCCGACGTCGCTGGCCGGATGCGCGGGAGGTCGAGTTCGCCACTGCGGATGGCGCGTATTCCAAGGGCTGGTGTTCCGACGCCGGCCTGCTGGCGGCCATCGACGACAGCTGGAAGGCGCGGCTCACCGACCGTTCGGAAGCCGTGACGGTGTGGCGGGCGCTGCAACTGACCCAGCACCCGAATCTGCTCTTCGATTTCGGACGCTTCGCACGCCTGTTCTGCCGATACATCGTTCCGTCCCAGCTGGCCGGCGGGCGCAGCCTGACCCTCTTCAATCCGGCGGACCTGTGGCGCCTGGGCTTGCCCTGAGGACGCGCGCGACGGCGGACAAGTGCTGTCCCGACCCGCGAACTTCGGTACAGTCCGCCCCCTTCATTTCCGAAATCACCCTCCCGCGGCCTTCTGCATGCCCTCCTTCCCTCCGTCGTCCCTTGCGCGCTGGCTGCCTGCCTTAGCCCTCATCGTCCTGACCTGCACCTGGGGCTATACCTGGGTGCTCCTCAAGCAGGCCCTGGTCCATGCGCCGCCCTTCGCACTGGCGACCCAGCGCTGTGTCGGGGGCGCACTGGCGCTGCTGGTGGCCGTGAAACTGATGGGCAAATCCATGCGTCTGGTGGCCCCCGGCGAGACGCTGGTGCTCGGTCTGGTACAGATCACCGGCTTCGTCGCGCTGCAGACCTGGGCGCTGGTCGAGGGCGGCTCGGGCAAGACCGCGGTGCTGATCTTCACGATGCCGATCTGGACCTTGCTGATGGCCTGGCCGATCCTCGGCGAACGGGTGCGCGGACGACAATGGCTGGCGGCCGGCAGTACGCTGGCCGGCCTGCTGCTGATCATCGCGCCGTGGGACATGCACGCCAGCCTGTTTTCCAAGCTGCTCGGGCTGGGCGCGGCGATGTGCTGGGCGATCAGCACCATTCTCATCAAGCGCCTGCGCAGCCGCCAGCCGGTGGATCTGCTGGTGCTGACCACCTGGCAGATGATCATCGGCTCGGTGCCGCTGGTCGGGCTGACGCTGCTGGTGCCGGAGCGGGCCACCGATTGGTCGCCCGACTACCTCATGCTGATCGGCTTCCTGTCGGTGATCAGCGTGGCTCTGTGCTGGTGGCTGTGGGTGTGGATCCTTGACCGGGTGCCGGCCTGGGAAGCCAGTCTGTCGGTGCTCGGTACGCCGGTGGTGGCGATCCTGTCGTCGCGCATGACCCTCGGCGAGGCGTTCAAGACCAGCGAGATTGCCGGCATCCTGCTGATTGGCGGCGGCTTGCTCCTGCTGTCCCTGTTCGGCTGGCTGTCGGTCCGCCGGGCAGCGGCCAGGCTGGAGGCCTGAGGGCCCCGCCTGTACAGCTGCCGGCCTCGCCGTTATAGTCCGCCCCGCGGTCTGTGTACCGCTTCAGGTTTTCGTGGGCGCCGGTTCTGGCCGGGCCCTAAATTAAGCCGGGGCCGTTCTCCCTCGTTCCGGCGGCTGGCGTTGCTTTTGGGCGCGCCGTTTTGAGGAGTTTTCCATGTATTCCGTGCCCTTTTCGCGGCGCGCGCTGTTGCGCGCCTGTGTTGCCTCTGCCCTTGCCGCCGCTGCCTGTCTGCCCCTCGCCGCCCAGGCCGAGGAGGTGCTGCGGGTTTCCGCGATTCCCGACGAAGCGCCCACCGAGCTGCAGCGCAAGTTCGCGCCGCTGGGGGCTTATCTGGAAGCGGAAACCGGGATGAAAGTGGTCTTCGTGCCGGTGACCGACTACGCCGCCGTCGTCGAAGCGCTGGCCACCCGCAAGATCGACCTGGCCTGGCTGGGCGGCTTTACCTTCGTGCAGGCCAAGATTCGCACCAAGGGCACCGCGATTCCCCTCGTGCAGCGCGCCGAAGACGCAAAATTCACCTCGCGCTTCATCACTGCCAACGACAGCATCAAGACCTTTGCCGACCTGAAGGGCAAGACTTTTGCCTTCGGTGCGCCCTCGTCCACCTCGGGCCACCTGATGCCGCGCTACTTCCTCGGCCAGGAAGGCCTCAATCCGGACAAGGATTTCAAGAACACGGCCTTCTCCGGCGCCCACGACGCCACGGTGGCCTTCGTGCAGGCCGGCAAGGTGGATGCCGGCGTGCTCAACGCTTCGGTGTGGGACAAGCTGGTCGAGCAGAACAAGGTGGATACGACGAAGGTGCGCGTCTTTGCCACCACGCCGCCCTACTTCGACTACAACTGGACCGCGCGCGGCGACCTCGATCCGAAGATCCAGGCCAAGATCACCCAGGCCTTCCTGAAGCTGGACCCGGCCAACCCGGCCCACAAGGAAATCATGGCCCTGCAGCGTGCCAGCAAGTTCATCCCGACCCGCGCGGAGAACTACAAGGGCATCGAAACCGCGGCCCACGCCGCCGGCCTGCTGAAATAAGCCGAACCCCAGGAATCGCAGAGTCGTAGGTCGGGTTAGCCCAGCGTAACCCGACAGCATTCCGCCGATGTCGGGTTACGCCCTGCGGGCTAACCCGACCTACGGCTCTACGGTTCCTGTGTCTTTATGAAAATTTCAGGCATGGGTTTTTCCCTCGATGGCGTCGGCTTCACCCACGCCAATGGCTACCGCGCGTTGCGCGGCATCACGCTGAGCGTGGCGCCCGGTGAGCGGGTGGCGTTGATCGGTGCGTCGGGTGCCGGCAAGACCACGCTGCTGCAGGTGCTCGCCGCGTCGCTCAAGCCGGGCGAAGGGCGGGTAAACCTGCTTGGGGCCGACCCCTGGGGTGGGTCGCCCCGTGCGCTGAGGGCACTCCGCGCGCGCATCGGGCTGGTGCATCAGGCGGCGCCGATTCCGCCGCGCCAGCGGGTGGTGACGGCCGTGCTGGCGGGTCGCCTGGGCCAGTGGCCGCTGTGGAAATCGCTGGTTTCGCTGGTGGTGCCGGCCGACCCGGAAGGGGCCCGCCGCGAACTCGCCCGGCTCGATCTGGCCGAGCGTCTGTTCGAGCGCTGTGACCGTCTCTCTGGCGGGCAGCTGCAGCGGGTTGCGCTGGCCAGGGTGCTCTACCAGCAGCCGGATCTGCTGCTCGCCGACGAACCGGTTTCGGCGATGGACCCGGCGCTCTCCGAACTCACCGTGGCCTTGCTCAACGAAGAAGCCCTGCGCCGCGGCGTGACGCTGGTGGCCAGCCTGCACGCGGTGGATCTTGCCCTGCGCCACTTTGCGCGCGTCGTGGGCGTGAAGGACGGCGCCATCCTGTTCGACCTGCCGGCTGCCGAGGTGACCGAAGCCTTGCTGCGCGAACTTTACGCATCCGAAGGCGGCCTGCCCTCGGCCGGCGGCATCGGGTCTGATGCAGGGCCTGCTGTCGGGCTGTCGCCGCTGCGCTGCGCATGAGCGTGCCTGCCCGCGACCCTGCCACCCTGCCCCGCCTCGGCTGGACCCTGGCCGCGCTGCTGGTGCTGTGGCCGCTCTTGCAACTGGCGCAGTTCAAGCCGGCGGCGCTGTTCGAGGCGAACAACCTCACCGCGATGGGCCATTTCGTCGGTGGCTTCTTGCCGCCCGAAACCGCGCCGGATTTTCTCGCCCTGCTCGCCAGGGCCACCGTGGAAACCCTGGCGATGGCCACCGCCGGCATTGCGCTGGCGGTGTTGCTGGCGGTGCCGCTGGGGCTGGTGCTCACCCGCAGCCTGTCGATTTCGCGCCTCGGGCCGGGGCGGGGCGGCTGGCCTGGACAGCTGCTGCGCATCGCTGCCCGCGGCGTGCTGGCGGTGCTGCGCGGCGTGCCGGAGCTGGTGTGGGCGCTGCTCTTCGTGCGCATCTTCGGCCTTGGCGCAGCGGCCGGCGTGCTGGCGCTGGGCATCACCTACGGCGGCATGCTCGGCAAGGTGTATGGCGAAATCCTCGAATCCAGCGACGCCCGTCCGGCGCGTTGCCTGCTTGAAGCCGGCAGTGGCCGTCTGGCCGCTCTGTTTTACGGATTGTTGCCCAACGCCGCGCAGGAACTCGTGTCCTACACCGTCTATCGCTGGGAATGCGCGGTGCGCGCGTCGGTGGTGATGGGCTTCGTGGGGGCCGGCGGCCTTGGCCAGCTGATGGACCAGTCCATGAAAATGCTCAACGGCGGCGAAGCGGCCAGCATTCTCGCCACCTTTCTGGTACTGGTGCTGGCCGCCGACGCGCTTTCGGAATTCCTGCGCCGGCGCCTGGCCTGAGCACGCGGGGCTGTCTTTCGGAGGGGTGGCGGGTCAGAATGGGGTCTTCCTCCCGAAGCCCCGCCGCCATGTCAGCAGAATCTTTGCCAAAGCCGCCGAACAAGACGGCCCTTCACGCGGGTTTCAGCCATCTGGGCGCCAGCCTGCTCCCGGCGGCCCGGCTGTTCCTCGACCGCAGCGCCCCGCGTCACGGCGCCGCGCTGGCTTTCTACACGATGTTTTCGCTGGCCCCGCTGCTGGTGGTGATCACTGCCGGCGTTGCCCTGGTGCTGGGCACGTCCGAAGCGCAGGCGGCCATCTATGATTACCTGCTGCGCATGGTGGGCGAAAACGAGGCCCGTTCGATGAAGGCCCTGGCCGATTCGGCGCTGGCCCGGGCGCGGGGTCCGGGCCTTGCCGCGTGGATCGCGGTGGGCACCACGGTGGTGGGCGCCAGCGCGGTTTTTCTCGAACTGCAGGCGGCGCTTGACGCCATCTGGGCTGTTGAAAAAACCCCCACCACGGCCAGAGGCCTGATCCTGGGCCGCCTCAACGGGCTCGGGCTGGCCCTCGGCATCGGGTTTTTGCTGGCGGTGACGATGCTGGTCGAAGCGGCCGTGACGGCGGCGATCGCCTGGCTGGGCGAAGGCCAGGCGTGGCTGGGGGTGATTGGCGGGCTGTCGGATCTGGTTTTCGTCAATGCCACCAGCGCCGTGCTGTTCTCGATTTTGCTGGCCCGGCTGGCACCGGAAAAAGGCATCGGCTGGCGCGCCGCACTGCCCGCGGCGGCGGTGATCACGGCCCTTTTTGCGGTGGGCCGCTACCTCATCGCCGCCTATCTGGCCAGCACCGGCGTGGCCTCGGCCTATGGTGCGGCGGGTTCGCTGGCGGCGATCCTGGTGTGGATCTACTGGTCGGCCCAGATCTTCCTGTTCGGCGCCTGCATCCTGCGGGTGCAGAGCCAGCCCGAACCCTGATTCAAACTGCGGATCGGCGCCCTAGCGTGCGTCGCCGTGGGGGTTGTTGAGCACCAGCCGCACCAGTTCGGCCACCGAGCCGATGCCGAGCTTTTCGCGGATGTGGCCGCGGTGCACGTCCACCGTTTTTTTGCTGATGCCCAGCTCTTCGCCGATCTCGCGGCTCGACAGGCCGTCGATCAGCAGTTCGAGCACTTCGCGCTCGCGGGGCGAGAGCAGCGCCAGCAGCTGGCTGATGGAGCGGCTGTGGCGTTGCAAGCGGTAGAGTTCGGCGGCCTTGTTGGCGGCGTCCTGGACACGGTCGAGCAAGGCCTGGTCCGAGAAGGGTTTTTCGATGAAGTCGAACGCGCCGTTGCGCATCGCCCGCACCGACATGGGAATGCTGCCGTGGCCGGTGAGAAACAGGATGGGCAGTGCCGGGTTGTCGATGCGCAGCACTTCCTGCAGCTCGAAGCCGCCCATCAGCGGCATGCGCACGTCCAGCAGCAGACAGCCCGGTTGCTCCGGGTCGTAGCCGTCGAGGAATTCGCGCCCGTTGCGAAATACGCGCACCGGGTGGCCGACGGATTCGAGCAGCCAGCGCAGGGATTCGCGCACCCCGTCGTCGTCGTCCACGACAAACACGGTTGGCGTGGTCGCGGGCTTAGCGGATCGGTTCGGCATGGCCGGTTTCTCCTGTTGCCAGTGGCAGGCTGAAATGGAATTTGGCGCCACCGTTGCTGCCGCGGGTGGCCCACAGGTGGCCGCCGTGGGAGTCGACAATCGAGCGGCACAACGAAAGGCCGATGCCCAGGCCCTCTTTCTTGGTGGTGAAGAAGGCGTCGAACAGGCGGTCCGGGTTGGCCTGCGGCAGGCCGTGGCCGCGGTCTTCGATCGATACGTTGAGGGTGCCGGCGGCGGTGAGGTGGGTGGAGATGGTGAGCTGGCGGTGCTCGGCCGGGGTGTCGACCATCGCCTCGATGCCGTTGCGGGCAATGTTGGAGATGACCTGCTCGATCAGCACCCAGTCGCAATCCACCAGCGCCGCCTCGCGCAGCAGGCGGTAGCGCACCGAAATACGCCGGGCGCGCGCCTCGATCTCGATGAAAGGGGCGATTTCCTCGACGATGGTGCGGATATCCACGGTTTCCCGGTGATAGCCGCTTTTTCGCGTGAAGTTGCGCACTGTCCGGATGATGCGGCCGGCGCGCTCGGCCTGGACGCGGGTGTTTTCGAGCACCTCGCGGAGTGAATCGCTGCCAAGCCGTCCGGCCGCCTCCCGGCGGATCGCCCCGCCGACGAAATTCATGATCGCGAAGAAGGGCTGGTTCAGCTCGTGGGCCAGCGCCGAGGCCATTTCGCCGGTGGTTGAAAGGCGCGCCATGTGGCTGAGTTCCAGGTCGCGCTGGCGGACCCGGCCTTCGGCCTCGAGGCGGCTGGTCACGTCGCGAAAGGTGACCAGCAGGCCATTCACGCAGGGGTCGTGGAGCAGATTGACGCAGCTGCCCTCGTGGTTGCGCCAGCTGCCGTCCCGGTGCTGGATGCGGTAATCGAGGGCGAACACGCTGCCGTCGTTGCAGGCCAGGGCTTCGATCTGGGTGGCCAGGCGGTTGGCGTCGTCGTGGTGCATGCGCCGGAAGGCGCTGTGGCCGCGTACCTCGCGCTCGCGAAAGCCGAGCACCTGGCGGATCGACGGGCCGACCCAGCGCACGTGACCCATGCGGTCGAGGATGGCGATGCCGTCGCTGATGCTGCCGATCAGGCGCCGGTAATGGGCCTCGCGGGCCACCAGGCGCTGCTCGGCTTCCTTGCGTTCCCGGATGTCGCGCACCAGCGAGATCACCCGCGGATTGCCGTCGGAAATGATGTGCTTGAGGTTGACCTCGATGGGCACGTCGCTGCCGTCGGGCCGGCACAGCCACCATTCGAAGAGCTGCGGGCCTTCGTGGATGGCGCGTTGCAGCCAGGCCACCGCGCCGCTGTCGTCGCAGCCGCGATGCCGTGCGCTGATGTCGCCCACCCGCATCTGGCGCAGTTGTTCCACGCTAAAGCCGGTCAGGTTGGATGCCATCCGGTTGGCGTCGAGGATGGCGCCGGTCAGCTCGTCGTGGATGAAGATCGCGTCGTTGGCGTGATCGAAGACGTCCTTGTAGTTCGTCGCCACGTGCATGTCATTTTCCCCGGGGGCCACCCCTGCCAAGACCGATAAGAATTTATACCTAGTCGCTTAGATGCGACGCCCGATTTACGTCCCGAACCCCCGTCGATAGCCTTGTCAGCACGGTCCCGCTGGATGTGGCGGGCCTCCCGGACAGGCTGCCGGAACACTCCGCGGTGCGTCCGAATACATGAAATTACAGTTTAAATTGAATTTAAAGATTAACCACAGGCTTCAGGTCGAAGCGGGAACCCGCCTACCCCGCAGCGTCCGGGAAGCGTAAGCCCAGCCCTGCAAGCAAGGAGTCGATTTCATGAGCCAGACAAGCACAACTGCACAGCAAGAGGTGGTCGTTTCCACCTACACCCGCGGCATCGTCGGGCCGGGCAACCCGATGCTCGGGCCGCTGGCCGACGGCGGCACGCTCCGCGTCGGCACGCCTCCCGGCTGCTGGGGCCCGATGATCACGCCCAAGTTTCAGGGCGGCCATGAGGTGTCCCAGCCGGTGGCCGTGGAAGGCGCCGAAATCGGCGATGCCGTGGCGATCACTATCCGCCGCATGGAAGTGACCTCGCTGGCCACTTCGTCCGGCGTGATGTCGTTTGTCGATGGCCGCTACACCGGCGATCCCTTCGTCGCCAAGCTGTGTCCGAGCTGCGGCACGGTGAGCCCGCCCAGCCACATCGAGGGCATCGGCGACGACGCGGTGCATTGCGACGTGTGCGGCGCCGAGGTGAATGCCTTCCGCTTCACCAACGGCTACGTCATCGTCCTCGACAAGGACAACCAGGTTTCGCTCACCGTCGACAAGGCCGTGGCCGAGCGCCTGGCGCTGGATGCCAGCGGCAACTCGGGCCTGCCGGCCAACTCCGAGCAGCATTCCATCCTGTCCCTCGCCCGGGCCGACATCGCCGGCCTCGCGGCGCACATGCAGCCCTTTCTCGGCAACATCGGCACCACGCCGTCGCGGGATTTGCCGGATTCGCACAATGCCGGCGACTTTGGCGCCTTCCTGGTCGATGCGCCCCACGCCTACGCGATGAGCCAGGAAGAGCTGGAACGCCACAAGACCGACGGCCACATGGACACCAACTCGGTGCGGGCCGGGGCGATCCTGATCTGTCCGGTCAAGGTGCCCGGCGCCGGCGTGTATATGGGCGACATGCACGCCCAGCAGGGCAACGGCGAAGTGGCCGGCCACGCCACGGATGTTTCCGGCATCACGGAAGTCCAGGTGAACGTGATCAAGGGCCTCACCATCGACGGCCCGATCCTGCTCCAGCGCCCCGACGACCTGCCGCCGATGGCCCGCCCGATGAACCGCGAACAGCGCCGCGCCGTGAAAGCCCTCGCCGCCCGCTTCGGCCAGAGCTTCATCGAGGACAACGGCCCGGTCACCTTCATCGGCAGCGGCCGCACCCTCAACGACGCCACCCACAACGGCGTCGACCGCGCCGCGAAGGTCACCGGCCTGTCGGCCGAGGAAATCCTCAACCGCGCCACCATCGCCGGCTCCATCGAGATCAGCCGCCTGCCGGGCGTGGTGCGCGTCACCTTCCAGTGCCCGATGACGATTCTCGATCGTATCGGCATCGGCCACCTCGTTCGCGCCCAGTACGGCCTCGAGACTGACTGAAGCCCCCGTTCCACACCACACAACAAATAAGGAGCACACCTCATGAATGCCCCCAACGACCTGAAATGGGCCGCGAAATTTCCGGATCTCGGCACCGGCCCGATCCCGGTCGAACCCTGCATTTCCCCCGAGTTCTACGAAGAAGAGCGCAAGAAGGTTTTCCTGAAGAGCTGGTTGAAGGTCGGCCGCATCGAGGAGATCGCCAAGCCCGGTGACTACAAGGTCAAGAAGCTGGCCTTTGCCAAGACCTCGGTGATCCTGATGCGCGGCAAGGACGGCCAGATCAGCGGCTTTCACAACACCTGTTCCCACCGCGGCAACAAGGTGATCGTGGAAACCGGCGAAGAAACCTTCGGCCGCAACAAGGCCGCGGTCGTCACCTGCCGCTTCCACGGCTGGGTGTATGACGCCCGCGGCAAGATCGTGCAGGTGCCCGAAGAGAACAAGTTTCACGCCGATTTCGACAAGGACAAGAACGGCCTCACCCCGGTGCATACCGACGTGTGGGAAGGCTTCATCTTCGTCAATCTCGACCCGTCCGAAAACGTCGTGCCGCTGGCCGAATTTCTTGGCGGCATGGGCACCCACCTCGCCGGCTTTCCGTACGACGAGCTGGGCCAGTGCTTCAGCTACCACACCTACCTGGACTGCAACTGGAAGGTGGCGCACGACGCCTTTGCCGAGGCCTACCACGTGGCCACCATCCACGCCGGCTCCTTCCCCAACGTGTTCTCGTCGGGCCTGCAGAACGTCGAGCTGTTCGGGCCGCACCGCACCACCGCGATCTGCCTGTCGCTGAACGCCGAGCCGACGCCGGTGGCAAAGATCGCCAACAGCCTCGCCACCGGCTCGCTGGTCGCCAAGCGCAGCACCTCGATGCTGCCGCCGACGGTGAATCCCGATCGCCGCGAAGACTTCTCCTTCGAGCTGTCGGTGCTCTTCCCCAACCTGCTGCTGCACATCTCCGAAGGCATCTGGTTTACCCACCAGTTCTGGCCCGTCGCCCACAACAAGACCCTGTGGGAAGGCAAGTACTACGTGCGCCCGGCCAAGACCAACAGCCAGCGCTGGGCCCTCGAACACGCCCAGTGCCTGCAGCGCAACGCCTGGCTGGAAGACACCGCGACGATGGAAGACACCCAGACCGCCCTCGAATCCGGCGCCAAGACGGTGATGCACCTGCAGGACGACGAAGTCCTGATCCGCCACGGCTACCACGCCCTCGAAGCCTACATGCACGCCGAATGAGACAGACCACCATGACCGATCTCTCCCTGCCCAAATCCTTCGAATCCCTCGAGCCGCTGGTCGCCAACTGGGCCCTGCCCACCCAGAACGGCCGTCAGCAGCGCCGCATCGCTTCGTCCCGCGGCGAGCTGCGCGCCTTTTACGACGCCATGCTGCCGCGCCTCGAGGACATCCTCGCCTACGTGGATAAATTTCCGCTCGGCGAACTCCCGCCCGATGCCGACCGCCTGTTCTGCCTGGCCCTGTCGCTGGCCGAAGTGGCGCCGCACATCGAGCTTTACCGCGGCGATCCGAAGGTTCCGTACAGCTTCGACGAAGCGCGTTTCGTGGCCGACCACGGCGCCGTAGCGGCCTGAGATGCCAACCGCCGATCTCGCCCTGCGCCTCACCCGCCTTGAAGACATCGAGGCGATCCGCGC
>NZ_JAOAUU010000109.1:0-10200 GCF_030157465.1 Zoogloea sp. | reverse complement strand
CCGCCGATCTCGCCCTGCGCCTCACCCGCCTTGAAGACATCGAGGCGATCCGCGCGCTGGTGGCCCGCTACGCCCTGGGTGCCGATCGCAACAACGATCCGGACATCCTCGGGCCGCTGTTTGCCGCCGATGCCGAGTGGGCCTGCGAAGGCTTCGGCCATTACCGGGGCCGCGCCGAGATCGCCGCCGAGCTGGCCCGGATCGGCCGCGAAGGCATCCACTGGTCGCTGCACTACATGGTTTCGCCGCTGATCGAGCCCGACCCCGACGGCCGTCACGCCCGCTGCCACTGGTATCTGTGGGAGCTGGCGCGGATGGCCGACGGCGAGGCCAACTGGATCGGCGGCTGGTATGAAAGCCGGCTGCGCAAGGGCCGGAAAGGTTGGCGTTTCACCCACGTAAAGCTGCACCTGAAGCTCATCAGCCCCCACGCAGACGGCTGGAAAACCCTGCCGCCGGCAGCCTGACCCCAATCGACACGAGGACACAGAACATGCGCAAGATTTCTTTGATCGGAGGCGGCCAGTGCGGCCTCTTGCTCGGTTTCGCCCTGCTCGACAAGGGCTACTCGGTCACCCTCTACACCGACCGCAGCGCCGAACAGGTGCTCAACAGCCGCATCCCCAGCACCGCATTCATGTTCGACAGCAGCCTGGCCGTCGAACGCGAACTCGGCCTCAATTTCTGGGAAGACCTGGTGCCTTACGGCGAAGGCATGCACGTGGATTTCCGCGGTCCGGACGGCAGCATCGGCCTCACCGTGCAGGGCCGCCTTGGCGAGCTGCAGGGCCAGGCGCTGGACCAGCGCACCAAGTTTTCGCGCTGGCTGCAGGAGTTTCCCCGCCGCGGCGGCAAGCTCGTGGTGCAGGCCGTATCGGTGGCCGACCTCGAAAAAATCGCCGCTGAAAGCGATCTCACCCTGGTGGCCGCCGGCAAGGGCCAGATCAACGCCTTCTTTGCCCGCGACGACGAACGCAGCGAACACCTCGCCCCGCCGCGCAACCTGGCCGCAATGCTGCTCACCGGCCCCAAGATGCTCGGCGACCGTCCCTGGCAGCGCGTGCCCTTCCGCCCGCTGCGCTTCAACTTCATTGCCGGCGCCGGCGAATATTTCTCGCTGCCCTTCTACACCCACACCCGTGGCGAATGCCGCAGCTTTCTGTTCGAAGCGATTCCCGGCGGCCCGCTGGACCGTTTCCAGGACGCGAAGGATGGCGCCGAGATGCTCGAAATTGCCCGCCAGGTGATCGCCGAGCTTGCCCCGGATGACCTGCACCACCTCGACGGCGCCGAACTCACCGACGCCGACGCCTGGCTCAAGGGCGCTTTCGTGCCCACCGTAAGGAAACCGGTCGGACGCCTGCCGTCCGGCAAGTCGGTGATGGCCATCGGCGACACCGCGGTGCTCAACGACCCGATCGCCGGCCAGGGCTCCAACAACGCCGCGCGCATGGTGCGCCACCTGGTTTCGAGCATCGTCGCCCGCGGCAACGGGGCCTTCGACGAAGCCTGGATGAATGACACCTTCGACACCTTCTGGAACGAATCGGCGATGTACACCACCGCTTTCACCAATGCGCTGCTCAAGCCGCCCGGCGCCCCGGTGATGGAAGTGCTGGGCGCTGCCTCGGTGAATCCGCCGGTGGCCGACGCCTTCATGCGCTGCTTCGACAACCCGCGCAACTACTGGCCGTGGATTGCCGATCTGGACGAAGCCAGACGTTTCGTGGCGGAAAGGGTGGAACTCTGTGCAGCCTGATTCCGCCTCCAGCCGCTGGCAGGGCGATGCCGCCGGCGGCGATCCGAAAACGCTCAGGAAGGCCCTCGGCAGCTTTGCCACCGGTGTCACGGTGGTCACCACCGTGACGCCGGACGGCCGCCAGGTGGGCCTCACTGCCAGCTCCTTCAACTCCGTGTCGATGGACCCGCCGCTGATCCTGTGGAGCCTGTCGGAACGTTCGCCCAATCTCGCCGCCTTCCGGGATGGCAGCCACTTTGCGGTGAACGTGCTGGCCGACGAGCAGATCGAGCTGTGCAGCCGCTTCGGCCGCCCGGTGCCCGACAAGTTCGACGGCCTCGACACGGCTGCCGGCGAGGGCGGCGTTCCCTTGCTGCCGGGCACCGTGGCTCAGTTCGAATGCGCGCTCGAAGCGGTCTATCCGGGCGGCGACCACCTGATCCTGCTCGGTCGCGTGCTGCGCTACCGCTGGAGCGATCGCACGCCGCTGCTGTTCTGCCAGGGCCGCCTTGGCGCGGCCTCACCCATGGAGCCGGCGCTGGCCGGCTGAAGGAGACACGATGAAGGGACTCAAGGACAAGGTGGTCATCGTCAGCGGCGGCGCCACCCTCATCGGCGCGGCTGTGGCCCGTGCCTTCGTGGCTGAAGGCGCGCGGGTGGTGATCGCCGACATCGACACCCGCGGCGGCACCGCACTGGCCACCGAACTGGGCGAATGCTGCCGTTTCATCGCCACCGACGTGACCCGCGACGCCGACATCGAGGCCTGCGTGGCAGCCACGCTCAAGGCCTTCGGAGGCGTCGACTGCCTGGTCAACGTGGCTGCGGCCTACGTGGACAACGGCTTCGATTCGCCCCGCGAAGACTGGGAAAAGGCCTTCGCGATCAACGTTTTTGGCGCGGTGATGTTTTTGCGCGCCTGCCGGCCGCACCTGAAAAACGGCGGTACGGTGGTCAACTTCGGCTCCACCAGCGCCGGCGTGGCCCAGGCCGGCCGCTGGACTTACCCGGCCACCAAGGCCGCGGTGCTGCAATTCACCCGCAGCGCGGCCCTCGACCTGGCGGCGGACGGCATCCGCGTGAATGCGGTGTCCCCCGGCTGGACCTGGTCCGGCATCCTCGACCAGATTTCCGGCGGCGACCGGGACAAGGTCAATGCCGTTGCCAAGCCTTTTCACATGCTGGGCCGGATCGGCGACCCGGCCGAAGTGGCCGACGCCGTGCTCTTTCTGTGCTCGGACCACGCCCGCTTCATCACCGGCACCAACCTCGCGGTGGATGGCGGCTACGCGGCCCTCGGCCCCGAGCAGGGCCTCTCCCCCATCACGGAACTGATGTCATGAAACAACTGTGCACAACCCGCGACGTTCCGGCCGGCGGCTGCCACCGGATCGAACTCGCCGACCGCCCGCCGCTGGCGGTGTTCAACCTCGACGGGCGCTTCTACGTCACCGACGACACCTGCACCCACGGCGAAGCGTCGCTGTGCGACGGCGAGATCGACTGCGACGACGGCGTCGTGGAATGCCCCTACCACCAGGGCGCTTTCGAGATCGCCACCGGCCGCCCGGCCGGCGCGCCGTGCTCGATTCCGCTGCGCATCTACCGCGTCGAAGTGAAGGACGAAGCCATCTACGCCGCCATCGACGAAACGGAGGCGGCATGCCCGTAATCGAAATCGACGCGCAGGACGCCGTCTTCGACTGCGCTCCCGGCGACACCCTGCTGCGCGCCGGCCTCAGGGCCGGGCTCGGCATGCCCTACGAGTGCGGCGTGGGGGCCTGCGGCTGCTGCCGCTGCGAGGTGATCGAAGGCGAAGTGGCCGACCAGTGGCCCGAGGCGCCGGGGCTTTCCGACCGCGACCGCCGCAAGGGCCGCGTGCTGGCGTGCCAGACCCGGCCGCTGGGCGATGCCCGCATCCGCCTGCGCCTCGACCCGCGCATCGAGCCCGTAGTGCGCCCGGCCAGGCGCACGGCGCGGCTGGCCGCGGTGAATGACATCACCCACGACATCCGCGAATTTGTCTTTCGCAGCGATGCGCCGGCCGACTTTCTGCCCGGCCAGTACGCCATGCTGGCGTTGCCCGGCCTTGACCGGGAGCGCGCCTATTCGATGGCCAATCTGCCCAATGGGGCGGGTGAATGGCACTTCCGCATCCGCCGGGTGATTGGTGGTGGCGCGTCCGAAGCCTTGTTTTCGCAGCTCGCCCCCGGTGCCGAAATCGGCCTCGACGGCCCTTACGGCATGGCCTGGCTGCGCACCGACAGCCCGCGCGACATTGTCTGCATCGCCGGCGGTTCGGGGCTCGCGCCGATGCTGTCGGTGGCGCGCGGCGTGGCGGCCGAACCGTCGCTGGCGGGGCGCCGGGTGGATTTCTTCTACGGCGGACGCACCCCGGCCGACATTTGCGGCCAGCCGGAACTGGCCGCCCTGCCCGGCTTTGGCGAGGCCATCCACTACCACGCCGCGGTGTCGGATGCCGACGCGGCCCACCGCGCCGGCTGGTCGGGCCAGATCGGGCCGATTCATCAACTGGTGGAATCCACCCTCGGTGAGCGCCTTGGCAGCGCCGAGTTCTATCTCGCCGGGCCGCCGCCCATGGTCGAAGCCCTGCAACAGTTGCTGCAGCTCACCCACAAGCTGCCGCCCGAGCGCATCCACTTCGACCGGTTTTTTTGATAATGGAAACTGATGACATCATCGGCGCGGTGGCGGGCTGCCTCAGCACCGCCGCCTTTCTGCCCCAGGCCTGGCAGATCTGGAAAAGCCGCAGTGCCCGCGACGTGTCGTGGGCGATGTACGCCGTGCTGATCGCCGGCGTGGGCCTGTGGATTGTTTACGGCCTGCGCCGCGGCGCCCTGCCCCTGGTGCTCACCAACGGCGTGATCCTGGTGCTGGCGCTGGTGATTCTGGCCATGAAGCGGCGCTTCGGCGACTGAGGCGCATCAACTGCGGGTCGTCATGACCCGCGCGGCCTGATCGTACAGGCCGATGAAGTGGCTCATCACCTTGGTTGCGCCGCGTAGCTGCTCACGCAGTTGCTCCATCTCCTCGGCCGGGCCGAGCACCAGCTCGCGGCGCCGGGCCACGAAGGCTTCCACCAGCTCCCGGCCGTCGGCGGTGGTCTGGTAGGTGGTGCCGCGGTTCGAGCGGTCGCTGGCCTTTTCGATCAGGCCGGCCTTTTGCAGCTTGCGCACGCTGTACTGGATGTTGGCCAGGTCGTCCCGGTTCATGAAGCGGCTGATGTCCGACAGGCTTTTGGGGCGCTCCAGGGTGGCGATGATGTGCAGCACCATGTTGTCCTGCCCGCTGAAGCTCAGATCGCCCGAGGCCCCGGCCAGCCCCTGCAGGTTGTAGCGTCCGAAAGCCTCGCTCAGGCAGATCAGGGCGTGCTCGAATTCGGCCATGACCCGCTCCGCATCGGAGGCGGCCAGGTGCCAGGGGCGTTCTGCGGGGGTGGCGTCCTGCGGGCTGGCGGGCGCTGCGCTGCGGGGGGCTGTCACGATCGGGTTCGTCCTGTGGTTTTTGCCGTGATGGGGCGGCATGCCGGGGTACATCGAAGCCCCCGAATCTAACCCTAATCTAACCCGAATCGCGCCTGCCCGCCGCACCCGCCGGACGTGTCACAATCGCCCGCCGTACCGATCGACTCCGCGCGCCTCTCCGTGATCAAGCTCCTGCACACCGCCGACTGGCAGATCGGCAAGCTCTTCGGGCAGTTCGAACCCGACGAGGCCGCCATTCTGGCCGAAGCCCGTTTCACCACCATCGAGCGCCTGGCCCGGCTGGCCACGGATCAAGGCGTCGATGCCATCTTGGTGGCCGGTGACGTGTTCGACGCCCAGGGCGTGGCCGACAAGACCATCCACCGCCTGTTTCACGCCATGGCCGGCTTTACCGGGCCGTGGCTGATGATTCCCGGCAACCACGACGCCGGCCTCGCCGAATCGGTGTGGACGCGGGCTTTTCGGCTGGGGGCGATTCCGCCGAATGTCACGCTGTGTCTGAAGCCCGAGCCGCTGATTGTGGCTGCCCCCGCGCTGGCCATCCTGCCGGCGCCGCTCACCCAGCGCATCACCCACGCCGATCTCACCGAGTGGTTTGCCGGCGCCGAAACGCCGGCCGGCCTGCCGCGCATCGGCCTGGCCCACGGCAGCGTGCAGGGCATCCTGGCCGACGGCATCGACTCGTCCAACCCCATCGCCGCCGGCCGCGCCGTGCAGGCCCGGCTCGATTACCTGGCCCTGGGCGACTGGCACGGCACCAAACAGGTGGATGAGCGCTGCTGGTACGCCGGCACGCCGGAAACCGACCGTTTCAAGGCCAACGACTCCGGCCAGGCCCTGCTGGTGGAGCTGGACGGCGCGGGCGGGCCGCCCAGGGTTACGCCTATCGCCTGCGGCCAGTACCGCTGGCAGATCGAAACCCTGACGCTGCAGGTGCCCAGCGATGTGGACCAGGCCGTCGAGCGCATCGCGGCTTACGGCCCCTTTGACGTGGTGCAGCTGGATGTGTCGGGGCAGACCGACCTCGCCGGCCATCGACGCCTTTTTGAGGCCATCGGCAAGGCCCGCGGCAAGGCGCGCAGCCTGCTCGCCGATCTCGCCGCGCTGCGCCTAGAACCCACCGACGACGACATCGCCGACATCCAGGCCGACGGCTACCTGGGCGAGGTGCTCGCCGAACTGCGCGCCGGCCAGGACGGGCCGGACGGCGAAGTCGCCCGCGACGCACTGGCCCTGCTGGCCGGCCTGCTCGACGAACGCCGCGCGGGAGCCGCCCGATGAAACTCACCCGCCTTCGCATCGAGCAGTTCAGGCAGTTTCGCCGGCCGCTGGAAATCGCCGCCCTCGAACCCGGCCTCAACCTGTTCACCGGCCCCAACGAAGCCGGCAAGAGCACCATCGTCGCGGCGATTCGCGCGGCCTTCTTCGAGCGCCACCGCTCCGGCAGCGTCGATGAATTGCGCCCGTGGGGCGACGCGTCGGCCTCGCCCACCGTCGAGCTGGAGTTCGATCTGGGCGGCGAGCACTGCCGCCTCACCAAGAGCTTCCTGCACAAGAAGCGCTGCGAGCTGCAATGGGGCCGCCAGCACCTGGACGGCGCCGAGGCCGAAGACCGGCTGGCCGATCTGCTGGGCTTTCGCCACGCCAACAAGGGTGTGAGCAAGGCCGAGCACTGGGGCATTCCCGGCCTGTTGTGGATCGCCCAGGGCACCGCGCATGACATTCGCGACCCGGTGCTGCATGCCACCGACCACCTGCGCCGGGCGCTCAATGAATCCCTGGGTGCGGTGGCCAGCAGCGGTGGCGACGAAGTGCTGGCGAAGGTGGAGGCGGCCCGCAACGAGCTGCTCACCGCCAGCACCAGCGCGCCCCGCGCCGCCTATGCCGAAGCGCTCAAAAACGAATCCGTGCTGGATGCGGCGCTGCAGGCAACCGACGCCGACATTGCGGCCTACCGCCGCCAGGTGGACAGCCTTGCCGCGCTGCGCCGCGAACATGCCGCCGACGAAGCCGAACAGCCTTGGCGCGATTTTCGCGCCCGCGAACAAGATGCCGCCGCCCGGCTGACGGCCATCCAGGACGTGGAGCGCGAACTCGCCGCCGCCCGCCAGCAGGCCGGCCAGTTCGACGAACGCCTGCGCCTGCTGCGCAGCCAGCTCGACAACTTTGCCGGCCAGGAGCAGGACGCCCGCCAGCGCCGCGCCGCACTGGAAACCGCCCGCGAACAGCTCGCCGAAGCCACCCGCCGCGCCGGCCAGTGGCAGGGCCAGCACGCCGAGGCCGCCGCCCGTTTCGAAGCCGCCCGCCACGGCCTGCGCCTGGCCCGCCAGGAAGACACCCGGCGCAGCCTCGCCGCCCAGCTCGCCGAGCTGCGCCAGAAGGCCCGCGACACGGGGGCCCGCCTGGCCGAGGCCGAAGCCGTCAATGCCAGCCTGCGCGAACTGCAAAAACAGGCCGCCAGCGCCGAAATCGCCGATTCTGATGTCGCCAGCCTGCGCGAGCAGCAGCGCCGGCTGGACGAAATCCGCATCCAGCAGGCCGCCGCCGCCACCCGCCTGCGCTTTGCCCTCGACGAGGGGCAGACGATCCGGATCGGTGACGAAACGGTGTCGGGCAGCAGTGAGCGCCAGCTTGTGGACGCCACGATCATCGAGCTGCCCGGCCTGGGCCGCCTTGCCATTGCCCCCGGCGGGCTCGACCTGCCGGCCCTGCGCCGCGCGGCGGCCGAACTTGGCGACCGCCAGTCCGCGCTGCTCCAGCGCCTCGGCCTGGCCTCGCTGGATGCAGCCGAAGCCCGTCACCAGGCCCAGCGCCTGCTGGCGGGTGACATCCGGGCCGCCACCGCCAGCCTCAAATCGCTGGCCCCGCGCGGCCTGGATGCGCTGCGTGGCGAATGCGACGCCCAGCTCGCCCGCGCGCGGGAAACCGAAAACGCCCTCGCCCAGCTGCCGCCGGCCCCGGCCGATGCCGCCAGCCTGCCGGGCATCGCCCAGGCCGAAAGCGCCGAAGACGCCGCCCGCCACGCCGTCGAGCAGCTCGCCGGACAGCTCAACCAGGCCCGCCTCGCCGCCGGCAACGCGGACACCAGCTACGCCGCCGCCACCCGCGAAGCCGCCGCGGCCCAGGCCCAGCTCGATGTGCCGGAGCGCGCCGCGCGCCTGGCCGCGGCCAACGCCGGCCTCACCGACGCCCTTGCCCAGCAGGCCGCGCTGGCGGCGCGCATCGAAACCCTGAATCGCCAGGTGGAAGCCGCCCGCCCCGATTTTTTGAAGCAGGACGTGGAGCGCTACCGGCGCAGCGCTGAACAGCACGAAAAGCGCTTCGCCGAACGCCGTGATGCGCTGCTCAAGCTCGACGTGGAACTCCAGGCCGCCGGCGCCCTGGGCCTGGACGACCGCCGCGCCGAGATCGAACGCGACCTTGCCCAGGCCCGCCGCCGCAGCACCGAATTGCGCCGCCGCGCGGTGGCCCTCGACCACCTGCTGACGCTGCTCAGGGCCAAGCGGCGCAGCCTCACGCTGCGCCTGCAGGCCCCGCTGCAAAAGCACCTCAACCGCTATCTGCAATTGCTCTTTCCGCAGGCCAGCCTCGAAATCGACGAGAACCTCAGCCCCGGCCCGCTCACCCGCAACGGCAGCCAGGGGCCGGAAACCGGCGACTTCGAAACCCTGAGCTTCGGCGCCCGCGAGCAGATGGGCGTGATCAGCCGCCTCGCCTACGCCGACCTGCTCAAGGAAGCCGGCCGCCCGACGCTGGTGATCCTGGACGACGCGCTGGTGCATAGCGACGCCGCCCGGCTGGCCCAGATGAAACGCGTGCTGTTCGACGCCGCCACCCGCCACCAGATTCTGCTGTTCAGCTGTCACCCCGAAAAATGGCGTGATCTCGGGGTGACGGCGCGCAGCCTCGAAAGCCTCAAGGCGTGAGCGACGTGGCCCGGACCAGCCACCTTATTCTTCACTCCCCACCGGAAAGAACCCCATGACCGACCACCACAAGCTTGCCGACCTGCGCAAAACCTACGAGCACGGCAGCCTCGACGAAGAGGCTGCCGCCGCCGAGCCCCTGGCCCAGTTTTCGGCGTGGCTGGGCGAGGCGCTGGCCAAGGGCCTGCCCGAACCCAACGCGATGAGCCTTGCCACGGTGGGCGAGGATGGCCGGCCGTCGTCGCGCATCGTGCTGATCAAGGGCTGTGACGAGCGGGGCATCGTCTGGTATTCCAACTACGCCAGCCGCAAGGGCCGCGAACTCGAAGCCCGGCCTTTTGCCGCGCTGCAGTTTCATTGGGTCGAACTCGAAAGGGTGGTGCGCATCGAAGGCCGCGTCGAAAAGGTGTCCGCCGAAGAATCCGACACCTACTTCGCCAGCCGGCCCCTCAGCCACCGCATCGGCGCCTGGGCCTCGCCCCAGAGCGAAGCCATTCCTGGCCGCGGCACCATCGTCGCCCGCGCTGCCGAGTACGGGCTCAGGTTCGGCCTCAATCCGCCGCGCCCGCCCCACTGGGGCGGCTACCGGCTGGTGCCGGACTACTGGGAGTTCTGGCAGGGCCGGGCCTCGCGGCTGCACGACCGGATCGCCTACCAGCTGGAAAACGGCGCCTGGCACAAGGCGCGGCTGGCACCGTAGGGCTTTTTCCACACGTTGCGCGAACCTTGGTGGTTCATTCCATTCGACCGCGAATCGGTGAGCCCTTGCGGGACGGATTTCCGATGTTTGACCTTACATCGGCCGGGATTTCCCACGGCCGGGTTTGCACACCCGGCCGGCTACGGCGGCGCGGAGCGATGCTCCGCGAAACCCCGCCTCCGCCCCCGGCGGGCGACCTTCTTTCTTGTTGTACGACAAGAAAGAAGGCAAAGAAACGTACCCCGCTGCCGCGCCCCCTTCGGGGGTTCCCTCCCTCCGGCGATGCCGTGCGGGGTCTTCGCAAACTCGCCCTTCGGGCTCAGACATGCG
>NZ_JAOAUU010000108.1 GCF_030157465.1 Zoogloea sp. | reverse complement strand
TGCGCCGGACTTCCCCGCCCGTTGCTGCGCGGATCAAAGGTTCAGACGGGCTTTCTGAGGAGCGCCGAGCCTTTACTGATGCCACATCACGATCACCGGATAAAGCCACGAACCGTTGATCACCCGCATTTCCGGTCCCCTCTGACGTGCCGACTGGAGGTGATGACGGGCGGAAAAAGGGCTTCGCATGTTTGAGCCCGAAGGGCGAGTTTGCGAAGACCCCGCACGGCATTGCCGGAGGGAGGGAACCCCCGAAGGGGGCGCGGCAGCGGGGTACGTTTCTTTGCCTTCTTTCTTGTCGTACAACAAGAAAGAAGGTCGCCCGCCGGGGCGAGACCCGGCCGATGTAAGGTCATACACCGGAAATCCGTCCAGCAAGGGCTTAACCCGCAGAAGGTCGAATGGAATGAACCACCAAGGTTCGCACAAAGTGTGGAAAGCGCTTCCCTCTCCAAGCCCAGCGGGCCTGCCCGGAAGAGTCATTACTCACTTAACGCGCACATAGCCTAAAAAAAAGCGGTCTCCCCGTTGCAGGGGAAGACCGCACTTTGCGGGTGTTGCGAAACCTTCAGCCGCTTACCAGGTGTAGCGGGCGTTGACGCCGACCATGCTGTTCCTGCCGGGGGCGGGCTCGTAGTAGCGGTCGTTGCCGTCGCCGACGACCACCGAGCCGATGTACTGACGATCGAAGAGGTTGTCGATGCGGGCGAATTCGGTGAGGCGCCACTGGCCGAGCCGTTGTTCGGCGGTGAGGCGCAGGTTGGCGATGGCGTAGGCGGGGGCCGGGCGTTTGGCGTCGGTGCCGGCGGCGTTGTTGGTGTCCTCGACGAACACCCGGCTGCGGTAAATGGCTTCGACGGTGGCGGTGATGCCGGGCAGCGGCTTCCAGGCCAGGTCACCGAACAGGGTGGTGCGCGGAATGCCGGGCAGGCTGTTGCCGGCCGGAATACTGGCGCCGATGGCCTCGTCGTAGATCGCGCGCAGGTGCGACACGGCGAAGCGGCTGCTGAGGTTGCGCTGCCAGGCGGTGTCGAAGGAGGCCTCGACGCCCTGGCGCAGGGTTTTGCCGGCGTTGCGATAGCTGGTGCGGCCGTCGGCGGAGGCGGCCACCACGAGTTCGTCTTCGGTGGCGATCTGGAACAGCGCCACATTCACGCGGCTGGCCGCGCCGACGAAGGCCTTGGCGCCGATCTCGAAGTGCTGGCTGCGCGAGGGCTTGAGGCCGAAGTTGAAGCCGTTTGCGGGCGGAATCGCGTAGAACATTTCGTTGAGGGTCGGCGTCTCGAAGCCCCGCGCGGCGCTGGCGTAGAGGTTGATGGCCGGATTGAGCTTGTACACCACGCCGAGCATCGGGGTGCTGCGCCGGTAGCTGCGGCTGCCGCTGTCGTTGCCGTTGTCGGCGGTGATGTAGTCGTCGGCCACCTTGAACTTGACGTTGCTGTGCCTGAGGCCCGCCGTGAATGCCCAGTCGCCGCGCGCCCATTCGGCCTGAATGTAGGGGTCGAGGCTTTCGACGGTGTCGGTTTCCTTGCGGCGCAGCTTGCCTTTTACGCCGAGGGCCGTGGCGCTGGTGAAGTTTTCATAGCCGTTTCGCTGGTCGGTGCTGCTGTCGTAGTCGATGCCGACGGTGGTGGTCAGCTTGCCGCCGGCGGCCTCGCGCACGGCGATGTAGCGGGCGCCGATGCCGTAAAAGTTGCGGTCGAAATCGATGATGCCGCCGGAGTGGCCGGGGTTGGAAAGCTGCACGGTGCGCGGGATCGACTGGAACTGGATCACGCTGCGCTGGCCGGCGTAGGCGGACACCTGCAGCCGGTCGGCCCCGAGGCGCCGTTCGTAGGCGACGCCGCCCTGCAGGTGGTCGATGCTCTTTCTGGTGTTGTAGGTGAGGGCGGCGGCCTCGACGCTGCGCGGGCTGGCCTGGGCGGTGCTCCACCGGAGGCCGAGCGGGTCTTGCGTGTTGTGCTGCCACAGGCCATTGACGACAAAGGTGAGCTTGCTGTCGTCGTCGGGTTTGGCGGTGATCTTGGCGAAGGCCTGTTCGCGGGTGGCGGCGCTGTGGTCGCGGTAGCCGTCGGTGGAAAAGCGCGAGGCGTTGATCACGTAGCCAAGCCCGTCGAGCTTGCCTTGGGCGGTGAGATCGGCCTTGGTGGTGCCGTAGCTGCCGGCGGCAAAGCCGCCTTCCACGCTGGGCCGGGCTTCGGGTTCGCGGGTGAACAGCTGGATGACGCCGCCCGCGTGGTTGCCGTAGATGGCCGAATAAGGGCCGCGCAGCACTTCCATGCGCTCGGCCACGTCGAGGTTGAAGGTGGCGGCCTGGCCCTGGCCGTCGGGCATGCTGGCCGGAATGCCGTCGGCAACCAGCTTGACGCCGCGCACGCCGAAGGCCGAGCGGGCGCCGAAGCCGCGGGTGGAAATCTGCAGATCCTGGGCGTAGTTCTGGCGGTTGTTGGCGATCACGCCGGGCACGGCGGCGAGGGCTTCGGAGGCATTCACGCGGGGCTGGCCGGCGGTGATCTGGTCCCGGTCGAGCACGTCGATGGCGGCCGGCATGTCGAAGCTGGCAGCCTCGGCACGGCTGCCGGTGACAACGACCGGGTTGAGGGTGAGCGGCGCGCTGTCGGCGCCGAAGGCCGGGCCCGCGGCGAGGGCGGCGAGCGCCGTGGCGAGGGCGGTGGGCTGGAAGCGGGGGGGCATGGCGGGTGTCTCCGTGGTCTGTTTTTTGTCCGTTGCGGCTACGGACGCTGGGGCAGAACTTAGCGAAGAAGCGTCGCCGCCGCGTCATGAAAATCGTGATTTGCGCGGAAGGATGGGGCAGGGAAGGGCAAGAATGGGCAAGAAAGGGCAGGGTGCCAGCGGTTCGCCTGGCGGTGGCTATACTTCAAGACTCCCCAGCCGGAAATTTGCGAGATGCCGTTGATCCGCCGGATCATGAGTGCTGCCTGGCGTCGTGCCTTGTTCAGGCTTGCGGCGCTGGCAGTGCTTGTGGGCTTTGCAGTGCCGTGCCTGGCGCAGATGCCGGTGACGGTGCAGCTCAAGGGGCGAGACGGTTTTCTGTTTGCCAGCTATTTCGCGATGGATCACCGCGAAGAAATTGCGGCTCCGGTCCATGCGCGTCATTCCAGCGAACACCCGCTGGATTTCCGTCTTTACGATGCGCGCCCGATGCTTCCGCTGATCCTGCCGCACAGTGCTGAAATCCATGCCGGGATTGGCGTGCTGGCGCCGGGCTTCGATTTCAGCCGCTTTTCTTACTCCCCGGCCCAGAGCGCCCGGCTTGACGCCGATCTCAATGGGCTGCGCACTTACCTGGCCTGGGCCGTGGCCCTGGTCAGCCTGCTCGGCGTGATGGCGGTCTACATCCACCTTATCAACCGGCGCCTTCGCCGCAGCGTGGCCGAGACGCAGCAGGCGGCCGAAAAGCTGCAGACCAGCGAAGAGAAATACCGCCTCCTGACCGAAACGATGAAGGACGTGGTGTGGACGGTGGATACCGAGACGCTCGATTTCATCTACATCAGCCCCTCTGTTGAGCGCCTGCGTGGTTACAAGCCCGAGGAGCTTGTCGCCACGCCGATCGACGGCATGTTCCGCGCCGAGGACATGGAGCTGATCCGCAGCCTGCTGCGCCAGCGCGTCGAGGCCTTTGTTGGCGGGCTTGAGTGCTTTTACACCGACGAGGCCGAACTGCCCTGCAAGGACGGTGGCACGGTGTGGGTCGAAATGGTGACCACCTTCTGCCGCAATCCCCGCACCGGGCGCATCGAGCTGCACGGCGTCAGCCGGGATATCTCCGAGCGCCGGGCGAGCCAGGCGCGCATTGCCTACATGGCCGAGCACGACATGCTCACCGACCTGCCGAACCGGGCCCTCGTCACCGACCGCCTGCGCCAGGCCCTGACGGCCGCCCGCCGCAATCTGCACCGGGTTGCGCTGCTGTACATCGATCTCGACCGCTTCAAGCCGGTGAATGACATCTATGGTCACGCCGTGGGCGATCTGCTGCTGCGCGAGGCGGCGGACCGCATGCGCCTGTGCGTGCGCGAGTCGGACACCGTCGGGCGCTTTGGCGGCGACGAGTTCGTGGTGCTGCTTCCCCACGTGGAATCCGAAAGCGACGCACTCCGGGTGGCCGAAAAAATCCGCCATGCCATCGGCGAGCCTTTCCGGCTGGGGGGGCTGACGCTCGAGGTCTCGTCGAGCATCGGCATCGCCGTCTATCCCCACCATGGCAGCGACGATGTGAGCCTGCTGCTCCACGCCGACAGCGCCATGTACGACGCCAAGCACGGCGGCCGTGACCGGGTGTGCATCTTCGGCGGCAGCGCGCCCTGAGCGCGACGCAACTGCTTACAGTCGATTACAGCGCGCCGGCCGGTCTTGTCGCACGATGGGCGTGTCGGGCGTCGCGCCTTGTGCGGAGTGCGGGTGTTATCGTGGTTCCGGCAGGCCTTTGCGGCCATTCGGCAAGTAATCAACCGGAGGTTTTGGCGATGAAACGAATTCTTTGTGCGACGCTGCTGGGGGCCTTTGCCCAGGGCGCGCTGGCCGCCGATGTCGGCGTGTCGATCAGCATCGGCGACCCCAATTTTTATGGACGCCTGGACATCGGCAACTTTCCGCGGCCGGTGCTGATGTACCCGCAGCCGGTCATCATCCAGCCTGCTCCCCGGGCTTACGCGCCCCAGCCCCTGTACCTGCGCGTGCCGCCCGGCCACGCCAAAAACTGGCGCAAGCACTGCAGCCGCTACAACGCCTGCGGGCGACCGGTCTATTTTGTCCAGGATAGCTGGTACCGCGACGTCTATGCCCCGCGCTACCGTTCCGGGCCCGACTATCGTCCGGGGCCCGATTACCGTCCCGCACCGCCGCCGCGCGGCGAGCGTTACGAAGAGCGCCGCGAGCAGCGTGTCGATGATCGCCGTGACGATCGGCGCGATCATCGCGAACAGCGCCAGGATGATCGCCGCGAGCGCGCCGACGAGCGTGGTGATCGCGGCGGCCGTGGCGGTGGCCGTGGCAACGAAGGTGGCGGGCACGGACACGGGCGCCACGACTGACCTGTTCCGGGTCAAGGTTGCAGCGGGCCGGCCGGCGTAGGCTTGATAAACCGTCGGCGAAGGCGTCGGCGGGCGGATGCCAGCTTCCCGGAACGCCCATGAAATTTTCAGCCCACCCTCTTTGGCTCGTCGGTTTTCGGCCGTTTTTTCTGCTCGCCTGCCTGTCGGGCCTGAGCTTTCCCATCTTGTGGGCGCTGATGTTTACGGGCGTGCTGCCGGCGCCGGCGGGGCGCTTCTTGCCGGTTCAATGGCATGCCCACGAAATGTTCTTCGGCTTTGGCTGGGCGGTGATCGGCGGCTTTTTGCTCACCTCCACCAAAAATTGGGTGCAGGTGCGCGGCTACCACGGTGCCGCGCTGATCGGGCTGGTGGCCGCCTGGGTGCTGGAGCGGGTCGGCATGGCCTTTGGCGGTGCCTGGCCGGGCTGGCTGTTCTGGCTGTCAAACCTGGTCTTTCTCGGCAGCATCGTCGTCATGCTGCTGTGGACGCTGCTGCGTTACCGCAAGCAGGATTCCTTTCGCGACAACTACTTCTTTCTCTTCGTGCTGCCGGCCTTTCTCGCCGCCAAGCTGCTGATCCTCGACGCTGGGCACTTCCAGGCGGGCTGGACGATGGCGATCGGCCTCTTTCGCATGGCCTTCCTGGTGATGCTGGAGCGCACGCTCACCCAGTTCATGAAGGGCGTTTTTCAGGCGGAATTGCTGCGCGACCCGCGGCTCGATGCGGCCATCAAGCTGTCGGCGCTGACGCTGGTTTTTCAGGCCTGGCTGCCGTCCTGGCTGGCCGGCGCGCTGCTGCTGGTGTGCGCGGTGCTGCTGTTGGTGCGCTTTGCCGGCTGGAAGCCCGGCCTCGCGATGACGCGCATCGACCTGGCGGTGATGTACCTGGGTTATCTCGCCATCGTCGGCCAGTTGCTGCTCGAGCTGGCCGGCATCGTGTGGGCGCCGGTGTGGGTTGGCAGCGTGTCGGTGCATCTTTTCAGCTTCGGGGTGATGGGCCTGATCATTCCGCCGATGCTGGTGCGCATCTCCAAGGGCCACACCGGCCGCAAGGTGGTTTTTGATGCCGGCGACAAGCTGCTGATCTGGATCATGCTGGCAGCCTTGGTGGTGCGCATCGTGCTGCCGCAGTTCATGCCTGAGGTGTATGGCCGCTGGGTGCATATCGCGGCGGGCGGCTGGTTTTTATGCTTCACGATTCTCGGTGCGCGCCTGCTGCCGCGCCTGCTTGCCCCGCGGGTGGATGGCAAGGAGCACTGAGCGCTTGTCCATGAATAGTCCGTCGTTCGAATGGGGCTGAGTCATCTTCCCCTAGGCCTCTTGTTCACGGACAAGCTCTTATCCATGCTTCGCTCAGTCGAGCGCCAATAGCTGCCGCACTGAGGCGATAGCCTCATCCCAAGTTTCAGTCACGGCTGCGATAACCCGCTCATCGGCCTCGCCCAAGCGTTTCTCCTCGAACCAGCCTTCATTGTGTTCGTTGATCCGCTCCCGATAACCCTTACCGCGGCCCCACTCGTTACCGCATTCCGTCCAGAAATCCTTGTCGACTCGCATGTCGTCGGCGTGAACGCTTTCCCCGACCAGCTGCGCTTTGCGCACGACCCCGTCGAAGCCGGTCTCTACAGCCCGCACCGTCTGCTGTACGAGGCCGTGGGCATCTGCGAATTGGTCGTCCTGCAGGAGGTTTGTCGCTATCGCCTTGAACTCTTTGAGCTTAGGCTCGACAAGCGTGGTTGCGATGCGCCGTGCGCCATGGCTGAGCTGATGCGCGTAGTTAAGTTTCCACCAATCGCCGTCGCGAACGATAGCCGCGTACACCGTGCTCGGGTGCGCAGCGTTGACGGCCAAAACAAGGCTGTCATGCACGTGGCGTTTTGTGCTGGTCGGCAGCTTCGCATTGTTGTCGATCCACGTCTGCAGGCGTTGTGCCGCCGCCTGCATGATCACGTGCGCCTGATCTTTCTCATAGTTCGCAAGCAGCGCGGTAGCCCCCTTGATGATCTCGCGCAGGGTTTCCCTTTGTGACTCGCGGACTGCCTCTATCCGCCCAAGAATAAACGACCTGAGCGCCTGCGGCTCGTCTTCGGCTGCATTGAAGAAGGCCACCGGCAAACTGGAAAGTCCACTGCGATGCAACGCAAGCTGCACCTCCTCGCCCTTCACTTCATAGCCTTCTTCGACCGTCTGTACGGGATACCCGTTGTCCTTTACCGCGAGTGCTTCGCCAGTGTGTGGTAGTGCAAGAATCGCCGCGTGTGTTTCAAGTGTCCTAATGCCACCGTCCCGAGCGCGGGTCAGCAACTGCCGAACTGCAGTTGCCGGCGCCTCATTGAACTTGCTGCATAGCACCACGATCGTGTGTGGGTCGTCGAAGTGCTGTTCGAGATCGCGTCGCTCTGCCAGGTCGTCGATCCCCTGCGTATCTACCAAGGTTACCGACAATGAGTCGTTACCAAGCACCGTGCTCGGTATCACGAGTTCGATGCGCTTAGGTATGGTGAAGTCTTCGTGAAGGCCGTTGTTGGTGCGGTAAAACATGTCATGCAGCCATTCGAGTGGGGGCTTACCACTTTCCGGCACATACCAGAGATCCCGACGATCACGACCGTGCAACTTCATGCGTGCCAGGATCTCTACTGACAAGGTCTTGACATCGGCTGTGTTCGTCGCGAGGGCGCGCGCCTCATCAACCGCCGGAACTACCGATCCATCGGCTTTCCTTTCTGCCCGTCGGCGGCGTAACCCAGACATATTGCGCAGCGCACGCTCCACTTCTCGGGAGATGCCCGGCGACCCAGACTCACCGCCCTCGCTTTCTTCGCCCTGCGGACCTAGTTGCGACGGGTGCAGCAAAAAGTTGGCGAAGTCCGAAACGTAGCGCCGGATTTCGTCGTCAGAGCAAGGCTCAACTATCAGGCCGTAGCCCGGACCTTGGCGGACATGGTCCTCGCAGATAGTGATGCCTCCTGCACCCGTCTCGAGGACGGCCTTCGGCATTCCTTTTCCTGTTGCGATCTCCAGGCCTTCCGCCCGGCAGATGGCCGTCGATTTGCCCACACCGATGGTGCCGACGAAGGTGACGCGGAAGCGCTTGTCTGCCACGCGTGCGGCTGCGGCGAGCAACTCTTCTTGATACCGCACCAGCCGACGCTCATAGAACTGCTTTACTTCAGGCTGCTCTGCCAACTGGTGAACCTGCTGGGCCGCCCGCTCGGCCTCCCAAAGCAAATCAGTGTCGGCATCACCCAGCGCGGCTTCAGGCAGGATGACCCACTTTCTCGCCAGCACTTCCTTCAGCTTTAGTGCCCCGGGTGTTCCTATGCCGTTGAGGATAATGTCTAGTTCATCGTCTGTGAGTTGTCGCTCACCATTCTCGATGCGAGATAGTACGGCTGCGCTCCACGGCAGCTTCTTAGCAAGTTCGTTTTGCTTGATAGCAGCCTGATCGCGCAGGCTGGCGATGTACATCCCAATGGCTGTGTCGCGGTTCATGATGACCTCAATTTATTTGATTTTGAAATCTTATCGCAACGTTTCATTGGGTGAAGAATTTTTTTCTGTTCAGGTGTGAATCTAACCGATTCAGTCGGATTAAGAGCTTGTGCGTAAATAAGAGGCTGAGGCAGTGGCGGTGATTCGGCCCCAGGCCGACGCCGGGCTATTCATAGACAAGCACTGACACCAGGGCGGGTGGGCGTTTCATGGTCTAGTTTGGTAGATATGCCAATCTGTTTTTTGGCTGCCCGGCCGGCAACGCTGCCGCGCGGGCTCTTCGGGAGACTGCCATGGAACGCGCCGGATTGACCTGCCTGCTGTGCACCGCCGCACTCACGTTTCCGCTTCTTGCTCATGCCGATGCGCTGACGCGGCCCGGCGCCGAGGATTCCGCCTGCCTGCCGGCCATTCCGCTGCCCGCCGCCGACGCGCCGGACCGTCGCATCGCCATCACGCTGGCGGGCGGTGGCACCAAGGCGTCCTCGTTCGCCATGGGCGTGCTGGGCGCGGCAGTGACCACCCCGCTTGCGCTGAGTGCCGACCGCACGCGCTACTCGAATGCGTTGTTCTGGCAGTCCGACGCGGTGTCGTCGGTGTCGGGCGGCAGCTACGCCGCCTTCTATCTGTACTCCCGGCTGATCCGCAACCGGCCGCTGGCGGGTGAGGCCACGCCGGCAGCGCTGGATCAATCGCGGGAGCTCACGCGCTATTTTCGCGACTGTATTCCGGCCCATTTCGAGGGCGTGCTTTCCGGCAAGGACAAGCGGCTCATCGAGGCCGAAGCCCGCGAGCGCGGGGTTGCGGTCGAAACGCTGTTTTGCCCGCCAAGCGTGCGGGCGGGCGACGACGACGGGTCGGCGGAGTTTGCGGCCGCCCAGGCACGGGCGCGTCGCTACTGGAACGAGATCCGGCCCGAAACGCGCAATCTCCAGTTTGTGCGCTGCCACGCCGACATCCTCACCTGGCAGCGCTGCGAGTTCAAAAACACGCCGGGCGCCGGCATTCGCAGCAAGACGAGCACCGCTGCGCTGGTCACGGTGCACATGCTGTCCTTGCCGATGGCCTGGCTGGCCAACACGATCTTCGACTGGCCGATCAACCTGTCGCCATCGCGCATGGTGTATCGCGAGGGCATCGGCATGGCTTACGGGCTCGAGCCCCTCGACGCCCGGGCGCTTGAAGGCGATGCGGGCTGGGCCGCGCAGTTGGGCGCGGTGAAGCACTTCGTGACCGAAGACGGCCAGGCGGATCTATCCACCCACACAACGCGCGGGCCGGACGAGGGCGGCATCTCCGGGCAGAACGGCGAGCTGCGCCTCCGGCCCGATCCAGCGCGCATGAGCTTTGCCGGCCTGAACAGCCTCTACGACGACGGCGCTCATTCGCCGCCGCGCTGGATCATCAACGCCACCGCCGCACCGAGCCGCTCCCTGCTGGGCTGGACCGGCCAGAACGACACCAACTTCGAGCGCGACATCTTTCACATGACGGGCGCTCAGCAATGCGCGGGCGGCGTCGGGCCGATCAATATCGACAAGGCCTTCCGCGATGTGGAGAGCGTCGAAAAACACGCCTCGCTGCTGACCGCCGTCAATGCGTCGGCAGCCTTCTTCGACGCCAACCAGCGGGTGTATGGCCAGCCGGTGCGCTTTCTGGCGGGCCTCGGGCTGCACGTCATCAACCTCAACTGGGGCATCGATGCGCTCAACGTGGGCGAATCCGGCGTGGCCAAAACCAGCGACATCCGCCGCGGCATTCACCTTGCGCTGCCGTTTCCGCTTTATCTCGGCGAGTCCTACTTCAGCTACGTGAGCCGGCGCGACCCGGTTTATGTGCGCCTGGTCGATGGCGGCTCGTCCGACAACCTGGGCGCCTACCGGCCCATCGCCGAATCGGTGAAGGACGTGATCATTTCCGATCACGCCCAGGACAGGGGCGGCTCGATGGGCGATCTGTGCCTGCTGCGCAACGAGTTGCTGATCCGCCGCGGCCTGCAGCTGCATGTTCCCGGCCTCGCCGGATGGCCGCAGGGCTGTTACGACGAACACGTGCTGCGCCGCTCCCGCATGCGGGACGCCGACACCACCGAAGCGGCCCGCAGCGCTTTCGATGCGCTCCTGAAAACGGCCGACAAGATGGACGCGGAGCAACGCTCGCGCACGGTGTCCTACCCGATCTGGGGCTGGCCGTATCCCTTCCTGGCCGCGTGCGTCAGCAAGAGCCCCGATCCGGACAGTTGCCTGCAAGCGCCCCAGTCGCGGCTGTGGATCGTCAAGCCGGCCTTCGACTACCCCGCCTGGCTGCGCGACCAGACCGCGGCAGGGGCGAACAAGGGGGACGGGCGCCGGGTTGTGAGTTGCGGCGGGGTCAGCGAGCTGCCCTGCGAGTCTTCGGCCCTGCTGGCGCGCCTGCTGGCAGGCACGCGGGAGTACTTCGACGAAGACTGGGAAACCCCGATCTTTCCGCAGGATTCCACCGTAAAAATGACCGTCAACTCCAACGCCGACCTGGTGGGAGCCTACCGGGAGCTGGGCCGCCACTACATGAAGATCGCCATCGGCGAACTCGACCGCAGCCGGGCGCCGGGGGGCGACGAACACTTTGCGGCGCTGCTGTGCTGGCAGGCACGGCATGCCATCGCGGGTACGGCGAGCGAGAAAAGCTTTCGCCTCGCCGCACCGCAATTCACCGACCTGGGCCTTGAAGGCTGGTCGCTCGCCGAGCGCGACGCGTCCCGCATGCCTGAAAACCTGCCTGGCGCCTGCACAACGCTGGGCCTGCAGGCCACGCAGTAAGAGAGCACGCTTTGCTTGCCGCTTGCCTATCCGCCGTCAAGGCGCGCTCCGCCGGGGGCTACTAGTCTGATTGACGGCGCCATCACGGCGCCGCCCATCAGCGATACCCAGGAGAGCCCATGCCTTACCCGGCGTTTTTCGATCTCGTTCCCCGCGTGCGAATGCACGATCCGCTGGCTGAATTTCTTGGCGCCTTCGAGGGCGGGATTGTCGAGTACGCGTACATCGACGCCGTCCGGCTGGCGGGGCATTCGTGCCCCACGGTGGCCGGCGCCTACTGGCTGACCCGCCAGTCCCTGGCCGCCCTGTACCCCGATGCCTTGCCCGAGCGGGGCGGCGTGCACGTGAGTTTTCGCGACAGCCAGGTGGCTGGCGTCACAGGTGTCATCGCCAACGTTGTGGCGCTGCTCACCGGCGCCACCGTCGATTCCGGCTTCAAGGGCCTGGCCGGGCGATTCGATCGCCGCAAGCTGCTGGCCTTCGATGCCGGCCAGCCCCTCGAGATCCGCTTCACCCGCATCGATACCGGCGCTGCCGTGGATGCCGCGGCCGCCATGCGCCAGGTGCCGGCCGATCCGCGCATGCCTTTGCTGATGCAGCGTTGCCTGGCCGGCGAAGCCACGCTTGATGAGGCCGGCGAGTTTCGCCAGCTGTGGCAGGAGCGGGTGCGCCGGGCGCTGCTCGAACACGGCGACGATCCCGAAGTCTTTGTTGTACGGCCTGTTGTTTGAATTCAAATAAAGCGCGTTGCTGCGAGGCGGGCAGGTTTCGTTTCGCAGACCAGGCGCAAAAATCCATGAGGAGACACTGATGAAGGACAAACCCGCAGCCCGGACACCGCCGGCGGAGACCGGCTTTTCATCGCCGCCCTGCTACGCGGCGGAATTTCCCGGCCATTTTGGTGAAGCGGGTGACGTGCCCGACGCCGCGGCCGAACTCACCGCCCGCCTCAACGCGCTGCTCGAAGCCGAGCGTGCCGGCGCCCGGGTGCTGGCGGTGCTGCGCGACAGCCTCGACAGCCGCTCCCCGGTACGTGGGCTGCTCGACCAGGTGCAGCGGGACGAAGGCGCCAACGCCGTGGTGCTCTACAAGACGATCCGGCGCCTCGGCGGCGAGGCTTCCCACGAAACCGGCGCCTTCTTCCAGAAAACCCTGGCCATCGACGGCCTCACCGAGCGCCTGCGCTTTGTGAACAAGGGCCAGGCCTGGGTGGTGCGCAAGATCGACGAAGTGCTGCCACTCGTCGACGACGATGCGGCCCGTGCGGTGCTCGAAAACATGCGGCGCTCGCACCTGGACAACATCGCCACATGCGACGCGCTGCTCGCCGAGGAGGGCTGAGCCGGGTTAG
>NZ_JAOAUU010000107.1 GCF_030157465.1 Zoogloea sp. | reverse complement strand
TGCCTACTTTCTTGGCGAAGCAAGAAAGTAGGGCGCCCGCGGGGGCGCGACCCCGGCCAACGTTACGTCATTCCCCCTTGAACGGCAGTCTCTCCGACAACTCGTCCAGGTAAGCCTCCATCCCGCCCCGCTCCTGGGCCAGGAACCGCGCCACGGCGTCCCGGAACCGCGGGTCGGCGATCCAGTGGGCGGAGCAGGTGCGCACCGGCTCCAGCCCGCGGGAGAGCTTGTGTTCGCCCTGGGCGCCCCCTTCGAAACGGGCCAGGCCGGCCTTGATCGCGTAGTCGATGGCCTGGTAGTAGCAGGCCTCGAAGTGCAGGCAGGGGATGTATTCCAGCGCGCCCCAGTAGCGGCCGTAGAGTGCCCCGGCGTCCTGCAGGAAGAAGCTCGCGGCGATGGGCGCGCCGGCGCGCTCGGCCAGCATCAGCACGCAGGCGTCGCCGGACTGGCGGCCGTAATCCTCGAAAAAGGCCAGCGTTAGGTAGGGCGTGGAGCGGTGTTCGAGGTAGGTGCGGCTGTAGCAGGCGTGGAAGAAAGCCCATTCCTCGGGCCCGATTTCCTGGCCGCGCAACACGCGAAACGTGACGCCGGCGTCGGCGACCTTGCGCCGCTCCTGGCGGATTTTCTTGCGCTTGGGCTGGGCGAGGCGGGCCAGGAAATCGTCGAAATCCCGGTAGCCGGCGTTGCTCCAGTGAAACTGCACGCCGTGGCGGAGTTCCAGCCCGGCGTCGGCCAGCCAGCCGGCTTCTTCGGCATCCGGAAAGAGGACATGGAAGGAGGAGGCGCCGGATTGGCGCACTTCGTGCAGCACCTGCCCGATGAGCGCCTGCCGGCTTGCCGCGTCGCGTCCGAGAATGCGCGGGCCGGGGATGGGCGTGAACGGCACGGCCGACAGCCACTTGGGGTAGTAGTCCAGCCCGTGGCGCCGGTAGGCGTCGGCCCAGGCCCAGTCGAACACGTATTCGCCGTAGGAGTGGCTCTTGAGATACAGCGGCATGGCGGCGATCAGGTGCTCGCCTTCCCATAGCGCGGCGTGGCGCGGCGCCCAGCCGGTGCGGGGGGCGACGCAGCCGGATGTTTCGAGCGTCGTCAGAAAGGCGTGGGACAAGCCGGGCTGGCCGCCGGCGAGGGCGTTCCATTGATCGGCAGGAATCTCGGCGAGGGCGGGGTGGAGGCGGAAGCTTGGCATGGGCTCGGGCGGGCTGGGTTCGTCCCGGATGCTACACGTTGGCGGTATAGTGTCGCCCCATGAAAACCCCTCTTACCGTCGCGGTCGCCCAGCTCAATTGTGTTGTGGGCGACATTTCCGGCAATGCGCGCCGGATTCTGGACGCGGTTGCCCGGGCCAAGGCCGCGGGCGCCGACGTGGTGCTGACCCCCGAGCTGGCCCTGTGCGGCTATCCGCCGGAAGACCTGCTGCTGCGCCCGGCCTTTCTCGACGCCTGCGCCATCGAGCTGGACGCGCTGGCCGCCCAGGTGCAGGGCATCACCGTGCTGGTCGGCTACCCGTCGGCCCGGGGCGGTGGCCGCTACAACGCCGCCGCGGTGATTCAGGACGGGCGCATCGTCGCCCACTATTTCAAGCACCGCCTGCCCAACTACGAAGTGTTCGACGAAGAGCGCTACTTCGAGCCGGGTACGGAGGCCTGCGTGTTCGAACTCAAGGGCGTCAAGGTCGGCGTCAATATTTGCGCCGACGTGTGGGAATCCGGCGCTGCCGACGTGGCCCGCAATGCCGGCGCCGAGCTGCTGCTGGTGCTCAACGCCTCGCCCTTTCACATGAACAAGCAGCAGCTGCGCTACGAAGTGCTGCGCGAGCGCATCGCCGACACCGGCCTGCCGGTGGCCTACTGCAATCTGGTGGGCGGGCAGGACGAACTGGTTTTCGACGGCGGCTCTTTCGCCCTGGACAAGGACGGCACGCTGGCCTGGCAGGGCGGCATGTTTGTCGAAGAGCTCTCCATCCTGCACTTTGCCGACGGTCTCTGGCAGGAGCGCGGCATGCCCGCCGCCCGGCCGGTGGAGGCCGACGTGTATGAGGCCCTGGTGCTGGGCGTGCGCGACTATCTCGGCAAGAACGGCTTTCCGGGCGCGCTGATCGGCCTGTCCGGCGGCGTCGATTCGGCCCTCACGTTGGCCATTGCCGTCGATGCGCTTGGCGCCGACCGGGTGCGCGCGGTGATGATGCCCTCGCCCTACACGGCGCAGATGAGCCTCGACGATTCCCGCGAGATGGTTCGGCGCATTGGCGTGCGCTACGACGAAATCGCCATTGAGCCGGCCATGAGCACCTTTGCCGCCATGCTGGCCCCGCAGTTTGCCGGCCTGGCCGAGGACACGACGGAAGAAAACCTCCAGTCGCGCATCCGCGGCATGATCCTGATGGCGCTCTCCAACAAAACCGGCAGCATCGTGCTGACCACCGGCAACAAGAGCGAGATGGCCACCGGTTACGCCACGCTCTACGGCGACATGGCCGGGGGTTTCGCAGTCATCAAGGATATTTACAAGACCTTCGTGTATCGCCTGTGCGCCTGGCGCAATGCCCAGCCCGGTGGCCCGGTGATCCCCGACAACATCCTGACCCGGCCGCCGTCGGCCGAGCTCAAGCCCGACCAGTGCGACCAGGATTCCCTGCCGCCCTACGAGGTGCTCGACGCGATCATCGCGGCCTACATGGAAGAGGATCTGTCGCCCCGTGAGATCATCGCCCGTGGCTACCCGGAAGCCGAGGTGCACCGCGCCGTGGCCATGCTCCGGCGCAACGAGTACAAGCGCCGCCAGTCGCCCCCGGGCGTGCGCGTCACCCAGCGCGGCTTTGGCAAGGACTGGCGCTACCCGATCACCTCCCGCTATCGCGATGCGTGATACCGACCACCCTGTCGGGCCCGGCACCTGCCGGCCCGGCTATTCCGGCTAGAATGCCGGATCGTTTCCAGGAGACCACAGATGAAGAAAATCGAAGCCGTGATCAAGCCCTTCAAGCTGGACGAAGTGCGCG
>NZ_JAOAUU010000106.1 GCF_030157465.1 Zoogloea sp. | reverse complement strand
GACACCAACATGAACCTCGATGGACACGTCCGATGTCGGGTTACGCTGCGCTAACAGTATCTACCCAAGCCCTGAAGTTGCCCCTACAGACACCGCCTCCAGGCTACCGGATGCTCACGAAAGAGGCGGCAAAGGCTGAAAGCCTAAAATAGTTTGAAAAATGGATATAAATGGATAGATTAATGGGTATGTTCAATATCCATACCTTATCCATCACGCCAGACATCCTCGCGCTCGTCGCCCGGATCGACGAGTTCAAGGGCGCTTGGCGTGCCCTGGGAAGCTTGGCGCCGGAACGGCTCTTGGCTCTTCGCCGCGTGGCCACCATCGAAAGTATCGGTTCATCGACTCGCATCGAGGGCAGCAAGCTTTCGGATCGGGAAGTCGAATCCCTCCTGGCGCGCCTCGAAATAAAATCGTTTTCCAGCCGGGACGAACAGGAGGTTGCTGGCTACGCCGAAGTGATGGAACTCGTCTTTTCAGCTTGGGAGCATGTTCTCATCACCGAGAACCACATCAAGCAACTCCACCGAGATCTCCTTGTGCACAGCGAAAAAGACGCCTGGCACCGGGGAAGTTATAAGACGACCTCGAACAGCGTGGCGGCTTTTGATGAGGCGGGAGCACAGGTCGGTGTGATTTTTGAAACCGCCACCCCGTTTGATACTCCCCGACTCATGGGGGAGTTGGTGGCTTGGTATCGGGAAACGCGGGACGCTGAGTCGCTTCATCCGCTTTTGGCTGTATCGATTTTTGTAGTCGTTTTCCTGGAAATCCATCCGTTCCAGGATGGGAATGGACGAATTTCCCGCGTCCTCACAACCCTTCTTCTGCTCCAGGCTGGCTATGCCTACGTGCCGTACAGTTCGCTCGAAAGCATCATCGAGCAGAACAAACAAGGCTACTACCTGGCCCTGCGCCAGACTCAGGGCACGATTCGCACCGACTCTGCGAACTGGCAGCCTTGGGTCGTTTTTTTTCTGCGTGCCCTGTTGTCCCAGGTCAAACGCCTGGAAGGGAAGGTTGAACGCGAAAAACTAATCCTGGCAGCCATGCCGGAACTCTCCCTGCAACTTCTGGAACTGGCCCGAGAGCGGGGACGCCTTACGGTCGCAGATGCGGTAACGGTAACCGGAGCCAACCGCAACACGGTCAAGCTACACCTGCGAAAACTCGTTCAAGCTGGCCACTTCACGCAGTATGGCGCTGGTCGCGGGGTGTGGTACGGGCTGGTGTGAGTGATGAGCACGGATAGGTCGGGTTAGCCCGCAGGGCGTAACCCGACACCAACATGAACCTCGATGGACACGTCCGATGTCGGGTTACGCTTCGCTAACCCGACCTACCCATGCTGCTGGTAGGCGATTGGGCAAGCCCGTCGGTTGATGGTTTTGTAGGGGCGACTTCAGTCGCCCGGTTCTTCGCTGCTCAACCTCCGATGGGCGACTGAAGTCGCCCCTACCGCTATCTACGCCATCCATGACTCGTGATGCCCTCCACATTGGCCGCTACTCCGAATCGGGTCGTGTTTATCTGATCACCACTGCCACTGTCGATCGGCGCCCGGTGTTTGAGGATTTCGCTTGCGCGCGCTGTGTGGTGGGGGAAATGCGGTATCTGGTGGAGCAGGGCGGGGTCGCGTCGCTGGCTTGGGTCGTGATGCCTGATCACCTGCACTGGCTGTTGCAACTGGGCGAGCACGCCGATTTGTCGGACACGATCCGCGCCCTCAAGGGCCGCAGCGCCCACCGCCTGGGCGGCCCACTCTGGCAGCGCGCTTTCCACGACCGCGCTCTGAGAGAGGAGGAGGACTTGGTCGCCGCTGCGCGCTACATCGTCGCGAACCCACTCCGCGCCGGCCTCGTCACCCGCCTCGGCGACTACCCGCATCGGGATGCAATCTGGCTGTAGGGGGTTGCTGTAGGTTTGATGTAGGGGCGACTTCAGTCGCCCATCGGTGCGTTGAATAACAGGCAAGCCGTTGATCGGAGTCCGTGGGCGACTGAAGTCGCCCCTACAAATAAAAAAAGGGGCCGCCAGTTGGCAGCCCCTTTTGGCGATTCAACCCGCAGTCTTCAAACAACGATTTCCTGTTTTTCTTTCTTGACCTGCATGAACTGCTCGCGGCTGACGCCGAGCCACATGACCAGCGGGCTGGCGACGAGGACGGAGGAGTAGATGCCGAAGCAGATGCCGATGGTGAGGGCGAGGGAGAAGTAATAGAGGGTTTCGCCGCCGAACAGCAGCATGGACAGGACCATGATCTGGGTGCTGCCGTGGGTGATGATGGTGCGGCTGATGGTGCTGGTGATGGCGTGGTCGAGCACCTGCGGGGTGGTGAGGCCGCGCTTCTTCTTGAAGGTTTCGCGGACGCGGTCGAAGACGACGACCGATTCGTTCACCGAGTAGCCGAGCACCGCGAGGGTGGCGGCCAGCACAGGCAGCGAGAACTCCCACTGGAAGAGGGCGAAGAAGCCCAGGATGATGATCACGTCGTGGAGGTTGGCGATGATGGCCGACACGGCGAAGCGCCATTCGAAGCGCATGGCGAGGTAGAGCACGATGCCGCCGATGACCAGCAGCAGGGCCATGGCGCCGTCGGAGGCGAGCTCCTTGCCCACCTGCGGGCCGACGAATTCGACGCGGCGCATTTCGGGCTTGGGGCCTTCGATGGCGCCGAGGCTGGCGATGACTTTTTTGCTGACCTTGGCGGTTTCGATGCCGTCGCGGTTGGGCAGGCGGATGAGCACGTCGCGGGAGCTGCCGAAGTTTTGCACCTGGGCGTCGGCGTAGCCTTCCTTGGCCAGCGCTTCGCGCAGCTTTTCAAGGGCGGGCGGTTCGCTGTAGCTGACCTCCATCAGCGTGCCGCCTGTAAATTCGACGCTGAAGTGCAGGCCTTTGGTGGCCAGGAAGAACACCGCGAGCAGGAAGGTGACCAACGAGATGACGTTGAACACCAGCGCATGCTTCATGAACGGGATGTCTTTGCGGATTCGGAAAAATTCCAT
>NZ_JAOAUU010000105.1 GCF_030157465.1 Zoogloea sp. | reverse complement strand
CTGTCAGCGACCACTGCACGGAATCGGAGGGCTACCGCGAGAGCGGTTTAGTCCAAGGCCGAATTGTTGTCGCTCAGGAAACACTGCTGCTCGCTCCTAATTTCTTCCGCCAGACCAATGACTTACCACGTCTCGTTGCTTTCAACTTGAAAGCAACCTGTTATTAATCAACATGTTATGTGTTGAAATGGTCTAGCGTTCTGCGTACTCTGTGAGTTGATCCATCAACCTCACACGAGAAATGAGCCCCTTCGCCCACTTCCTGCACGACTTGCGGATGCGTCACGGCATCCGGCAACGTGATTTGGCGGAGAGGATGGGTTACGAGACGAGCTACTTCTCGGCGCTGGAAGTTGGGATCAAGGGGCCACCACCGGCCGAGTTCGTCGAACGCTTGATCGCTGCGCTGGATCTGCCGGAGATTGAGCAGGAGGAAGTTCGACGAGCCGCCGCCGCCTCTCAGCGCAAGCTCCAGATTGAGCACGACACGCCTCAAGACGTCTTCTGGATGCTCGCCGAGCTCCGGGCGCGGGTGAGCCAACTACATCCAGCCCAGGTCCGCATGATCCGGGAGATCCTGGAGCTCCCCGAAAGCCTGGCCAAGAACCGCACTGAGCCATTCCGGCGCATCAAGCGGCGTCAGCATGAAGGGGAGGGCGCCAACATGTAAAAACGGGCCAAACCTTTTGGTCTGACCCGCCTTTACTGGGCTCTCGCGAGCCGCCTTGACAAGCAAAGTATCGCGATCCCTCCAAGGCACGTCAAGCCAATCCCACGCTTACCCCCGGTTTTCCGAAGGCACTTGACCTGAGGAAGGGCGATTTTTTGCCCAAAAGCCGGGAATACCGAACCGATCACAGGTGCCGGTACGGGCTCTCACGCCCTGACGCCGGCACCGGAAGGAATCGCGATGACTTCTTTGTCATGGAAAGGCACGTGGAACGGCCTCGCGCCCGCTGGCCTGCCTCACCAACGTGCCCGGACCATCCTCCGTCACACCGGCGGCATCGTCCGGGGCAAGTTCCCGAGCCGCAAGACGGGCCGGATGGTCCACCACGAGGGACTGCTTGAACTTGATGCCATCTATCACTTCGAGAGCTCGCCTTTAATCTTGGCTTACACAGAACAGCCCGAAACCATCCAGTACCCGGATGGCAACCGCCTGCGACGCTACACACCGGACTTCGAGCTGTTCTTGGCCGATGGCTCATCGGTGCTTGTAGAAATCAAGCCGGCGGAGCTTGCCGCCAAGGAAGAGACCAAACACAAGCTCGAACGTATTGCCGAACACTTCACCCGGATTGGTCGTGTGTTTGCCGTTTTGACCGACCGGCAACTCCGCGTTGAGCCGCGTTTGGGCAACTTGCGCTGGATTTACCACCAGGCCCCGCGTATCCGTCCGTCCCTGCTGAAATGCGACGTCGCCCTGGATCGGCTGGCCGTGCATTTTCCGACGTCGATTCGAGTGGTGAAGGATCTGCTTACTCCAGTTGGCCTGGATCCTTACTCATTACTGATAGCGGGACGGCTCATCTGTGACCTTGACCACCCCGTGGACTTCGATACCCAGCTTCATCTTGCCCAGGAGAGCGACCATGCGTGGTTTCGCCTTTCGGACCGGTTTGACCTTTGAGTGGAACGGCGCTGCTCACCGGATTGAGCGCTTGGGGGCAGGTGATCAGGTTGTTCTGGAGCGTTTAGGCGACGGGCAGACCGTGCTGAGTTCCCGCCAGGAGCTCTTGGCTGTCTTTGGCACAGGGCAACTGTCTATACCTAACGCGGACACGGCGCCTGCTCCCAAGGGGTACCGACGCCCGCTGGCAGACCTTCCCAGCCACATTCAAGCGAAGGTGAGCACGCGCATGACCTACCTGGATGCGATCCGAGAAGCCGGGCAGGTTCCCTTGACGTCGTATCACCTCTCTTCGGTGATTGCCGAGGTCTCAAAACGCATCAGCGACCCGCACCCCCCATCTCCGACAACCGTCTACAGGTGGCACCAAGCCTACCGGCGGGCTCAGGATGCGCGCGCCCTGATTCCCCGGTTTGATCGACGAGGCGGCGCAGGAACGCGGCAAGCGGATCGGATTCGCGATCTTTTCGGGGAGGCGGCCGAGGAGGCCTTTCGGGCAAGTCCATCGGCAGCCATCAAGTCAATCTTTACCCGCCTCGAGGGCAAAATCCGCGCCGAGAACGCCAAGCGTCTCCCGGCTGACCAGCTCCGCCTCCCTTCCGTGCGAACGGTCTATCGTCTGTTCGGGCGACTTGAAGCCTATGACCAGACGCGGCTTGCCGAAGGGAAGCACGTTGCGGATCGCCGCTATCGGGTCGCCAAAGCGGGGCCTGTCGTTGACGGCATCCTGATGCGGGTTGAGGTCGATCACACGCCCCTCGACCTCTTCCTGATCGACGAGATCACGGGCCTCCCCCTTGGCCGACCGGTCCTGACGCTGTTTATCGACGTCTACAGCCGCTTCCCAGTCGGCTACTACCTCAGTTTTGGTGGCACTTCCGCCGCCGCTGTTGTCGGTGGTCTGCGCCATGCCATTCTGCCCAAGACCCCGGTCAAGGAAGTCATACCCGATTTGCCCGTGGAGCACGCATGGCCTTGCTACGGTTTGATCGCGGTACTGGTTGCCGACAACGGTCTGGAGTTCTATTCCACGGCCTTGGATAGCGTCGCTATGGACTTGGGTATGAGCATCATTTATTGCCCAAAGCGGCAGCCTTGGTTCAAAGGCGCTATCGAGCGTTTCCTTCAGACGTTCAATTTCACCTTGAGCCACCAGCTACCGGGCACCAGCCTCTCCAGACTGGAAGACCGAGGCGACTACGACTCCCAGAAGCACGCACTCCTGACCCTCGCCGAATTCAAGCACCTCCTCGAAAAGTGGCTGCTGGATATCTATGCCCAAACCGTCCACCGGGGCATCGGTACGACGCCCTGGGCCAAGTGGCACGAAGGCTTGAAGCGTCACACGCCGGAGTTGCCGGTGAGTCTGGACGACTTGCAGCGCCGGATCGGCATGGCCGAGGAGCGCACCCTGCGTCGAGATGGGATCGTCCTGAAAGGGATCCGCTACGCTGGACCCGATCTCGATCCCATCCTGCGCACTTGGGGACCGGGAGTAAAGCTGCGGCTCGTTTTCGACGCAGAGGATCTGGGCAGCATTCAGGTTTGGGCACCTGAGCAGCAGGATCCGGTGACCGTTCCGGCCCTGAACCAGGCCTATGCTAAGGGGCTCACGCTCCTCCAGCACGAGCTCATTCAACAGCAGGTGCGAGAAAACGGTGACTCAGCAGAGAACCCCGACGCCGTGGCCAAGGCCAAATACGACCTCGCCATTGCGGTGGATGAACTGCTCAAGGGACGCAAACAGCGCGGCCGGCGCCGGGCGGCGAACATCCACGGGAAGACCAGCACTCATCCCGAGGCCCGACTCAACCCCGGTACGCCTCCCAAGCCTGTCACTAAACCCATCCCGACACCAGAGGCGGCCCTCGACGAACCACCCGCACCGCTATCCTCATTCCAACTCTCGAGAGGGAGGCGCGTATGAACCTCGCTGAATTCGAAGCTCTGCGGGTGTTCACCAGCGAGTACCTGCAGTTTCCCCCATTCGTGTCGGCCTTCAACGAGATCGACAGGCTCGTCCAACTCTACCGGCAGACCAGTGTCGCCCAACATCTGCTGGTGACCGGGGAGTCTGGGACCGGCAAGACGACGCTTTGCAAGGCGTTGGTGGAGCGCTATCCCCGTGCGACCTTGCCGGAGCGCGATGTGGTGCCGGTGCTCGTCGTACCGATTCCACCTGCCGCAACCATCGCCAGCGTGGCCGAGGCGATGCTGGCCCGCCTGGGCGATCCGGCACCGACGACGGGCACGACCTCCGCCAAGACAGCCCGCGCTGCACGCCTTGCGCGAGCTTGCAGCGTCGAGCTCCTGATGTTCGACGAAGCCAACCATATCCAGGACCGGGGTCAGTCGCCCACCCAGTACATGGTGGGGGACTGGCTCAAAGGCTTGATGGACGATGTCCAGGTGCCAACAGTGCTTCTGGGCCTGCCTCGGGTCGAGGACTTACTGAGGGTCAATGAGCAGTTACGGCGCCGCTTCACGCGCCGCCTGCAGATGGCCTTGGGACAGGATCCCGATAACTCCATCGAAACCCAGTGTCTGCGGCTGTTCACGTCCCTGACTCCTTCGTTGCCAGTGCCCTTCAACAAGGGGGTAACAACATGGAGTGAGCTCGCATACCGGCTTCACGCGGCCACGGATGGAAGGGTCGCCTACGTCAAGTCTCTGCTGATCGGGGCGATTCGCTTGGTGTTCGAGCGAGAGGTGTCCGAGATCACCCTGGCAGAGTTGGAGACTGCGTTCACTGCCGAGATCTGGCCTCAAGGGGTTGGCGCGCTCAATCCCTTCTGTCCGAACTTCGATTTTCGGCGTCTGGACAGGGCAGGGGAGCCCTTTGAGCGGGGGGCACTGGTGAATCGACCTTCGCGGAGACGTGCCCATGCTGCTTGAACTGGCAGGCTATCCCCTCCGACCCACACGCCAGCCTGGCGAAAGTCTGGCAGGGTTTGTTAGCCGGCATTTCGGCACGAACGGTCACTGGATGCCGGAGGCGCTGCACCGTGCGCTTTCAACCCTGTACCGCTCCGAGGACGCCTCGGCACGCGAGGAGGCCTGGGAGCTGATCTGCAGCCTCACCGGCCAGGCCTCCCTTGCGGATCGCCAGATATGGGTGGAGGAACGCTTCACCCTGCCTGAAGCCGCGCCGAGACGTAAGGGGCGCCACTGGCAGCGCGCCTACTCGTCGAAGGTGCGCGTCTGTCCTTACTGCCTAGTGGAGCACGGTGTTCACCTGGCGATCTGGGAGTTGCCTCTGGTGGATGCGTGCCCGCGCCACGGCTGCCTGCTCGTGCATCGCTGCGAGTGCGGGAATGAACTGACCTGGCCAGGCATGGGGCCGGACTGGACCTGTCGTTGCGGCAAGCCCCTTTCAAGCCTGCCCACTCGACCGGCTCCGAAATCGCTCAGGCTGCTCGCGCAAACAGTTGCGGCAGCCAGCGGACTCCCTTCCCCATGCGGGTCATCCAACTCAGCCGAGCGCATCGCCAACAACCTGCGCCAAACCTATGAGGTGCTCTTCTGGTTGCAGGGACTCGTGGCGTTGATCGCGGAAACAAGCCGAATCCCGGTTCCTTTAGAGCATCGGCCTGGGCGTCGGGTCGGATACCTTCTTCGTGACTGGCCCGATGGGATGGAGGTACGGGTTCGACGTTTGCTTCGCTTCCGTTACCGGCATGACCAGAACAGTCTTGTCTTGCTGCTCGACGATGCTCATCCGACCAAGCGGCTGCTCGACTATCTGGCCAACTCCGGGAAGTTGGCATCGGTACTACCGGCAGACCTGCTCCAGAGTGCGCGGGCAGTGATTGAGCATCTAGGTTCGCCCATCGGCCCAGCACCAACGCTGATCTTCAACCCAGCGCTCAGCATTTCAGAACGGCAGCAACGCCTCACATCGTTGAGAGATTGGTGGTCCGATCTACGCGACTGGATGGAGGTGGAGGACGCGCCAACAGTGGCCCCCAGCTCGCCTTCCCTGTACCTAGACAGTCTCGATGCGCGGTTCCGCATGCAGCTGATCAACCTCCTCGTCAATGCAGCTAGGACCGGGATCTCTCCCCAGTGCTTCCGCCGTTTCGCAGTCGTCTGGCCGCCAGCCCGTCCTCTGCCGGCAAACGCCAGCCCCGAGGTCTTCATCCAGACGCTGGATGCACAGCTAAGGACGGTATCCACTATGCACCTGCAGTACATCTACGAACTTGCGTGTCACGCTGCAGGAGTCACCGGTGCGTCGGTTTGAGCCGACCTACCATTCATCCGCTGCCGTCTCGACGACGGGCGGTGGGTGCTGGTGGAAGCGCCACGGTCTTCCGGTGCGTCCGAGGCCTCATCCAGGCGAGTGGGCTTACGGTTATCTGGTACGGGTCGCGGAGGCCAATGGCTACGAATCACCCCGCGTCCTGTGGCGTAGTTTGGGGCCGAGGCGCACGAGCTCCGTTGCCTCGGTCAGGTACGCGTTGCGCCTGTCTCCTATTGAATGGAGTTTCTTGTCCGGACCCTGGCCGCGTTTCTGTCGTCTTGAGCACGTGTTGGCTGAGGGGTTGGCCGCATCCGATTACTGCCATGACCACTTGCGTTGGTGCCCCCATTGCCTCGCCGAGCAGCGAATTCTGCGAGCCCAATGGGCAATCAAACTGTGCGTCTTGTGTTTGAAGCACGGTCGCTACTTGCGGGACACGTGCCCAGTCTGCCGTCAGCACCAGTTGCTTGAACGGGCAGCGCTCGACCGATGCCCATGTGGGGCTTCCCTGCTCTCTACCTGTGGTGAATCTGCGGATGAGTCAGTGCTCCGCATCCAGCAGGCGTTTCAAGGCTCTTTGGAAGGGAGGCTGGAGGGGCAGAGCCCAGCCCTGACCGCAGCGGCCTGGATCAAGTTCTTTCATCGGATCGCTGCACTTCATGACTCGGAGCGTGAAGGGCGCTCAGGCAATGTGCCTGGACTCCACCGCTTGGAGCGGGCTATCGCAGTGAATCGTCAGGTGGCGGATCTGCTTTCCGACTGGCCCCGGGCGTTCCACCGCTATCTGGCCACGCAGCAGGGTAGAGCGGCGCCGTCCTTCAGCCTGCCGCATACCTTTGGCCGGCTGTATCAGTGGTTGTATGCCGATCTGAGTGCAGGGGAGTTCGCCTTTCTGCGCGAAGCCTTCGAGGCGTATCTGCATCAACGCTGGTGGGGGCTCCTGTGCCGACGCAATCGCCGCCTCTCTCCGCACATCACGGACGCACGCAAGACCGTCCAGGCCATTGCGGAAGAGGCCGGCACCACGGCGAGCCGAGTTCGCCAACTGTACCTTGCGGGCTGGATCGATGCGGATATCGCCGAGCAAGCCAGCGGCCGCCGCGTATGGTCCTTTCCTACCTCTCAGGTCGCCCCAGTCGCAGCCCTGATCGCCGACGGCCTTACCTTGAAGGCGGCCGCTGCGTATCTCCAGCTCCCCAGGCGCCGTGTCCGCGAGTTAATCGAAAGTGGATTGATCCAACCCGTTCTATCGGCAGAGGGGCACCGCACAGCCGCGTGGTTACTATCCCGGCGCGAACTGGACGGCTTGTGCGGGTCTGATGTGTCTCGTCCTGCGCTGGATGTGGCAAAGCCGAGTCTGGACTCCGTCTCTCTTGGGCAGATTCTGAAGGCTTGGCGTCTGGAGGTTGGCGCGTTTCCAGCCCTAGTCAAAGCACTGCAGGCCGGTGAGCTGTCGCCATGTGCTGCGAACACAGGAAGGGTCGCTTTGGGTGCCATGTGTCTCTTTCGCCAGGAGGTGCAGGCCTGGATGGCCCAATGGCGACGAGCACAGGATGCGGACATATCGATTACTGACGCCGCACGTGCTCTGGGTCTCAAAGAGCAAGTTGCGTTCGAACTGGTCCGAACCGGCCTCCTGAAAAGCCGCCCGTCGCTGAACGGCTCCATGCGCCGTATTCCTCTCCACGAGCTGGAGTCCTTCAAGGTCTGTTACGTCGCCTTGGCGGAGGTCGCCCGCACGCTTGGCACGAGTTCCAGGCACGCTCTCGCGCATCTGGACATGTCCCCTGTGACAGGTCCCAGCGTGGACGGATGCCGGCAGTACTTCTATCTCCGCAAAGAGGTGGCACACCTCCTTGGCAGTCTCAACCCCTACTCTCAGGAGCATCGCCATGATGAACCGTGAAGATATCCCAGACACCGATCTGGACCGCCTGCAAGCTGAAATTCTCAACGGCCCTTTCGAAGCCTCGCTACCCGTCAGTATGACTGACGAGTGGCTGAACCTGATCGCACGGGATATCTACGAAGCCCTGAGCGACGAAGAGACCGCAACAAATAGTTCGGGCGTGCGACGCGCTGAAGCCCCCTTCCGGCTGATTACACGTCTCCTGGTCGAGAGTAAGGGCAAGGTTTGGCATATCGAAGACCTTGACGCCACGCAGCGGCACTACATGAACTATCTCGCCGAGGTAATCCTGGAACTGGTCAGGCGCCGTAAAGGGCACTGGATACAGCCTGCGACGCTGGACACGATCCTGACGAGAGATGAGCTGACGTTGGAGCAAGCCCTCCACGGCGTCGCCAATGTGCGTTGTGAGTGAGCGGCCGACGAACGCAAACCGGAAGAAGTGCCGCCTGACCCCACCCGGCGCCGAAAGAACTTCGCCAAGATGGAGTGACCATGAAAAACCCGAGATACGAACGTTTCCGCATCCTCATGCGCCAGTTTCACCGCAACCACCCCTGGCGCCTCACCAACGGCTTGTTTATCCCGCATGCCTATCCGGATCCCAATGAATACTCCTTGTGGGATGACGTGGGCTTCATCCTCAATGGACGCCGCGTGATGGTGTGGTGGGTGCATCCACGCGCCAAATACCTTGATGAAATCGCGCGGCGTGCTTATGAGGAGGCTGGAACGATGCCCGAGGACACAGCGCCGTGGAACGACGAGAAGCGTTGTAAACGTGTCGGACGGTCGAGAAAAAGGGTTGTCACCTACCGCACCCAATGCTGGTCAGAGCAGATGAAAGCGTACTTTGAACAGGTTGATGTCATTGAGGAGCGGTTGAGCCGGGAGGGAATCGACTACGAAGTCCGCCCGAGTATGGTTGTGCGGCGTTATCAATGGGGGATTGGGGTTGAGCTTTGTGTGCCGATGAAGGTGAGGGGCGTGGAGGGGGTCCGGGCCTTGGTTGATCTGGTTGGGCTCCTTATTCGGAGGCGGATCACGCTGGAAGTAGCTTTTCCAGCCATCAGTCATTGATCTGAGGCATGGGCAGGAGAATTGTTGGACGCGTCCAGAACCGCCTTGCCACAGTGACGGAAGACCAAAGCATGAAGCCCGCTAAGCGGGCCTCATGGGGGTACCTCGGAGCTCAAGCGTTTTGCTTACTCTTTGACGTACATCGGCCAAGCGCAGTATCTGGATGGCCAATCTGAGCTCCCGGACTTCCCAATCTAGTCCTTGATCCGCGTCGTCTCGCTGTCAGGTAATCCCGTTCGTGCTGCCGAACCAATGAATGGAACGTCTGGGCGATGCAGTCGACCATCCGCGCCTGCATCGCAAACAGCAATGCTTACCCTCGGACCTTCGTCTGTATCAAGACGGGAGACGAAATCCTCGCTTCTGTTGTCGCCCTTGTCCAACTAATTACTAACGCCGCTAGTTGGTTTTTGGGGCTTCGTAACCAGGAGCAAAAAAAGCGCTTTTTACACCATAAAGCGCTAGGGGGTCGCGTAACCACAACCGGTATGCCTCATCCGATAACTTATGCTCAGCAGAGCAGTCAACATGCCATTGCCGCAAAACATATCCAGCCATCGCCGCACGTATTTTTAAGCGAAATACGCCGTCGACCATTGCGTAGTCGCGCTTAACTAATTCTGGCGAACTTCTTCCCGGGTGTGGCACCAAATCGAGTTCAAGGATTCGATTCCATTGAATATCTTGATTCGGCAGTTCTTGTGACTCTGGGATGTTTTTCTCAAGGATGACGGCCTCGTCCATGCGGCTGAGAACAAAATCTCGGAATTCATTACTCTTTCGGTCGAACGCTCTGGTATGCCAGCGGAGACCATCCGAAGCTAGGGCAAACGGAACAATTTCGCGCACAGATGCGCCACTCGAGCCTGAGAAATAACTAATTTGAACCGCCGTCTTGGAGTGGATAGCCCTGGATACTGATGCCAGGATCTCTACTTTCAGACGATTAAGGGTGGGAGGCCCTTCGCAGGGCACGAGTGGCCCGGCGACGGGATTAATTCCATCCCCAAATCCCTGGGTAAGCGCTGTAAGTACACGCTCTGTGACATGTTCAAAAAGCGGAGTGAACTCAGTGGAGATGACATACAGCTTCGAAGTGTTGTCGAAGTTGATGTTCTTCGGAGCGAGTCGTTTGTACTCCGCAAAATCTCTTGTTGCGGCAGCAGGTGCGACCCCAAAGCGATCCATTAAATCTTGGCGCCCCACCGTTCCTAAAAAATATAGACGGAACTCAATATAAGAGAGTCTCTCACGCTGGCCTTGGGTAAGCAGCGATAGAGCCTGATCAATTTGATCACGTGTAATTTTTTCCATAACTTCATTTTACTGAAAAAAGTTCTTCAGTCAACGCGTTTCGATGCGTTGACCTAATCACCAGCATCATGTAACGTCAACATTGCTGCAATCGGCAGTGCTTCCAATGTGGAGATATTAAATGGCAACAAACCCACCGACCGGTGACGGTCATCGCAACGGGGCTGTTCGGCAACGCAGCCAGACCCAGACACCTTCTGGACATTGGGTTAAGCGGGATAGCAACACGGGCCGCTTTATTGACGTCAAAACTAGTGACAAGAGCCCGTTCAAAGGGGTTCGCAAGGAGAAGTAGGAGGCCGTTCTGTCGCGAATAATTCAGAAAGGAGGTTCTATGGCATTGCAGCAATAGAGAAGGGCAAGCTCGAAAGCTTGCCCTCGGGTGAACTTAGCGTAACGCCAAGCTCGGGATTTGGCGATTGCGAGTTTCGTTACGCTGCGCCCGTTAGTCAAGTCTTTCGCACAGTTTTTTTGCGGTTTCGCCATGGATGGCGTTGCCGAAAGACAAGTTCGATTAACGAAAGGAGCGGCTATGCCAGCTCAAAAAGTTAGTATCACCGTTGACCGGCAAGCCCGGTCGATCAAACCTGGTGCTGTACGTGGCCAGGACATCATCAACCTGGCCAATCTCGGCCATAACGAGCAACTTCTGCTCGAAGTGGCCGGCGATGTGGATATTCCGCTGTCCCCGGAAGACGTGATCTTCATTCGCGGGGGAGAGCAATTCAGCATCGGCGATGGAACTCCGGTGGTTGCTGATAACCCCCGTGTTCGCAAGCCTCTGAAGCTTGTGTTGAATGATACCCAGTTGCCCGAAGGCCAGGAATCACACCACGCCAAGCTGACTGGCGCTGAATTGAAAGCGTTGGTTGGTGGTGGTGACGTGGACCTCTGGGCTGACCTCGATGGTATTGCTGACGAGATCGTTGCGGACACTGATCGGGTTGTCCTGCAAGTTCAGGACCGTTTTTTCACCGTCCCTCGTGAAGAGGATCGCTTCTACGAAGTTACGGTGATTCTTGATGGTGAAGATCGCCTTCGTCGCTTCCCGGCCATGATGACGGTTCGCGAGGCCATTCGTCGCAGTCTTTCTCCTGCGGACCGTCCGAAAGTTGACGAGTTCGACATGGTGGATGGTGATGTTGGAACGGCTGCCTTGAATGCGAGTTCGACCCTCAAGGCAGCGGGGGTTCGTGACGGCCACGTCCTGTCTATCACCAAGAAAAATGGTGGTGGCGGATGAGCGCGGCGGCCATCGTGCATCCGAAGCTGGCCAAAGCCAGCTTTGAGAAGGCGATTCGGCCGCTACTTACCGCACCTGGGAAATTCGAGAAGGTCGGGGTCAAGCTTCTGGCCTTCTCGTTCCCTTATCTCGATGTTGAACTGGATTGGCATCTCCACCAAACCAAGATTCAGCTTCGTGTAGACGGTACGGATTTTCCGTACCGGCCGGTAGGTGGTTGGTGGATCGACGCTAACGGCGCGCCGTTGCTGCAGGGCTTCCAAAAGGTTCCTGCGAATAACGGTTTCCATACCTCGGATCAGGATGGCAGGTCCCGGTGCTGGTTTTGTTTCAAAGGCTGGGGGGACTACCACGATCATTCCAGTCATCAGGACATTTCTTGGGCATCGCTTCGTCGTGATCCGGGATTCAGCGTCCTGCAGTTGGTGATGCAGCTAATGACGGACCTGAATAGAACGGGGGTAAGCAAAGCATGAAATACCTTAATTGGAAGATTCCTCAACAGGTACTCGCGGAGACCCAGCAAGCTTTTCTGCGTGGCCAGCACGAGGTGTTTGTGATCTGGACAGCGGCTCGTCAGGACGCAGAGCAGGGAGGTACCGCGGAAATTACTCGCTGCATCGTGCCTGAGCAAAAGCCAGGTGTGTCGCAGCACGGTGTCTGGGTCCATATCGCAGGCCAAGAGCTTCAGCGGATTCAGCTTGATAACTATCGATGCAAGGAGCGAAGCATCGTTCAGTTGCATACCCACCCCGGTGTTGACGTCCGGATGTCGAAACTCGACCGCGAGTGGGAGGTCGTTCGACATGTGAGCGCCCTCAGCATCATCGTTCCGCACTACTGCCGACAAGGTCTAAATGGCTTTCCAGGTGTAAATGTCTATGAGCGCGAAGAAGACGATTGGCGGCTTTGGTCACCTGACGAAGCTGCAGAAAGATTAGTTGTGTCATGAGTGCTGCTATTGAAAAAAATGCTCAGGCTCTCAAAGCCTTGTTCGGCGACGCGGCATTGGCGAATCGCCTGGGCTCGACGCGAATCGCGGTGGCCACTTCTTCCGAGCAAATGCCGCAATCCGGAGTGCTGTTGGCAGATGTGTTGGCTGATGTTCTTGGACGGCTTTGGCCGAACATTGACTTCTCGGGGTCGTGTGCAGAACGGCAGTTGATGGTGGCTACTGACGCCGCTCGGTCGGGAGGTGCCCCATTGGAAGGGGTGGCTTGCCGTTGGGCTCCACCCTACGACTGTGTGGTGTATGTCGGGACCTCAATGTATCCAGATGCTGGCTACGCTATTCAGGTCGGCGCTGACGGCTGGGAGGTACAGCTTGGGCCGGATGCCATCTGTGGAACCAGTGATAACCCAGTCGGGCCGGCATTTGCTGCAGCGATGGCTGCGGCTCAGATTTTCCGCCACGTATTCGCCGCAGAGTTGACTGGTGTGGATGCGCCACCGCTTCAAGAGTGCAAACTTGACATCAGGGAGCTATTCCAAGCGCCTCAGTTGGAAATCACTCCCCTCTATCTACGTGAAACGCACATGTTTGGGGTTGGTGCTGTTAGCCACGGACTCATTTGGTTGCTCGAACACTGGCCATCGACCGTTAGTGGCGAGCTGAGCCTAGTCGATCAGGATAAATATGGTGATTCCAATGGTCAGCGCTACGCATTTATGCAGGCCATGAATATTGGGATAGCCAAGGTCGATGCAGTAACCGCGCGTCTAACTGCCGCGCATCCGACC
>NZ_JAOAUU010000104.1 GCF_030157465.1 Zoogloea sp. | reverse complement strand
CGGAAAAAGGGCTTCGCATGTCTGAGCCCGCAGGGCGAGTTTGCGAAGACCCCGCTCGGCATTGCCGGAAGGAGGGAACCCCCGAAGGGGGCGCGGCAGCGGGGTACGTTTCTTTGCCTTCTTTCTTGTCGTACAACAAGAAAGAAGGTCGCCCGCCGGGGGCGAGTCCCCGGCCAACGTAACGCCAAACACGGGAAAGCCGTCCCGCAAGGGCTCAACGGTTGGAATAAACCACCAAGGTTCGCGCAAGGTGTGGAAAGCGCTTCCCACGACAGGTGAGACTCTCCAAGCCCGGCAGGTCGGCCAGGAAGAGTCATTACACACTTAACGCGAACATAGCCTTTTCCAATGGCCTGCAGCAAGGATGCCCATTGGACGGAACGCCGGCGCGGGTCGATACTCTGAAGGCTTGCCCGGCCTGACTATGCAGCGGCGAGGGGCGCTTCAGACAGCCGTTGCTCATTGCTCAAGAGGAGAAAACCATGACAAAAAATTCCAGGAAATCCGCCGGCCCCGTGATGGACATCGGCATTTCGGAAGATGACCGTGCCGCCATCGCCGCCGGCCTCTCGCGCCTGCTGGCCGACAGCGCCACGCTCTACCTCATGACCCACAACTTCCACTGGAACGTGAAGGGCCCCATGTTCAACACCCTGCACTTGATGTTCATGGGGCAATACACCGAACAATGGAACGCCCTCGACCTGATTGCCGAGCGCATTCGCGCGCTGGGGCACCCGGCGCCGGGCACCTACAAGGCCCTTGGCAAGCTGGCGTCCATCGAAGAACCCGAAGGCGTGCCGGTGGCCACCGAGATGATCCGCCTGCTCGTGGCCGCCCAGGAAGCCACCGCCCGCACCGCCCGCGGCCTCTTTCCGCTGGTGGACAAGGCCAACGATCAGCCCACCGCCGACCTGCTCACCCAGCGTCTGGAGGTGCACGAGAAAACCGCCTGGATGTTGCGCAGCTTGCTGGAGGAGTAAGAGCGCGTCCGTAAATAGCCCGCCGTCGGCCTGGGGCCGAATCACCGCCACTGCGTTGTTGCGCTTTCTGGCTTGGGCGTAACCCAAGCCGCAAAAGCACGTCTGGCATTGGTGGCGATTCACCTCCCAGGCGTCGGCCTCCTATTCACGGACAAGCTCCAAATCAGCGGCCGGGCGCCCTTGCGTTAGCTCAAGTCTCCCGCTGCCACAGCATGCCGTGGGTCACGATGAACTGGAACTTGCGGGCGTGTTCGCGGATCACCAGCGGGACTTCCTCTTCCCGGCGCAGCACAAAACCTTCTTCGCGCATGAAGGCCTTGAGGGCGTCGGCGCTTTTAACGGGCTGGCCGTCGGCCTCGAAGCCGCCCAGCCAGGCTTCCCGGGGCGTGAATTGTTCCAGCCACGAATAGGGCGAGAACAGCGCCACCAGGCCGCCCACCTTGACCAGTCCGCGCTCGCCGCCGAGGCGTCCGAGCAGTGACTTGGGGCTGGGCAGGCGGCACAGCAGGTTGGCCAGCAGCACGGCGTCGAAATCGGCCAGTTCGGCCGGCAGCGAACAGGCGTCGGCCTGGCGGAAATGGGCGCGCTTGCGCTCGATGGCCGGGTCGATGCGGGCCGTGACGGTTTTGCCGAGATCGCCTTCGTCGCGCAGGAAGTAGGGGCGGGCGCCGTCTTTTTGCAGGCCTTCGGCGGCGTCGATGAAGGCGCGGCTGAGGTCGACGCCCAGCACTTCACCGAACTCCCGGGCCAGCTCGAAGCTGGCGCCGCCCACGGCACAGCCGATGTCCAGCGCACGGGCGGTGCCGCTGCCAAACTCCCGGGCGCCGTCGAGCAGCCAGTGGGCACAGCGCTGGGGGAAGGCGGTGGCGCACTGGGGGCCGCCGGGCCAGGGCATCTGGCTCTTGGGTTCGCCGTGGTGGAGCAGCATGTATTCGTCGACGATGCGGGCGTCTTCATACACCTGGCGCCCGGAATCCTCTGCGCCGAGCCTGACCACGCCGCCGTCGTGGGCCGCGTGCACCACGCGAAAGCCCGCGTGCTGGTAGAAGTGGGGACGGAAGTGGAAGCGCGCCCACACGCCGGCTTCGTCGCCACAGGAAATCCACGAGCCGCCGAGGATCATCTGGTGCTGGCCGTCGTAGCAAGGGGTGGAGAAGTCGTCGTAGAAGGGGTGAACCTTGCCGCCCGGCAGCGGGTTGAAGTCGTCGCCGTGCCATTGCCAGAGGTTGCCGAAGACATCCTGCGCGCCGCTGGCGGCGGGCGTGCCGGCATCGACAGGCCAGGGGGAGCCGTGGGCGAGCTGGCTGTTCCAGCCGGTTTCGCGGCCCAGGGTGGCGCCATCGACGTGGAAAGCCGGGTTGGTTTCGGCCCACGAGGCATCACGCAGGGCGTGGTGTTCGGCCTCGGTGGGCAACCTACAGGGCTGGCCGTCGCGGGTGCTGCGCCAGGCGCAGAAGGCGGCGGCTTCGTGGGCATTGACCTCGACAGGCCAGTTCCAGGGCATCGGAATGGTTTCGAACTGGGTGCGCAGGCGGTAGCGGTGCAGGCCGGCGGGGCCGTCGGGCACCCAGAAGCACGGCCACTTGCTGTTGCGAAAGCCGCGCCAGGCCCAGCCGGCTTCGGTCCACCAGTGTTGTTCGAGGTAGCCGCCGCTCTGGATGAATTCCAGGAAGGCGCCGTTGCTGACGAGCTGGCTTTCAACCTGGAAGGCCTGCACGCTGGCGCGCCGCTCACCGTATTCGTTGTCCCAGCCGAAGCTGGGCCAGGCGAGCGGTTTGCCGATTCTGACCTGCGCGGCGGCAATGTCGAGGAGGGCCGGCGTGGGGTAATCGCGGCCGGCCTTGGGCGGAAAAGCCGTTTCGACGCCCGCGCTGGGGTGCAGCTTCGGCCATTCGGCGGGGCGCTGGACGAGTTCGACCGGCAGTTCGCGGATCAGCACCGAGGAGGTTTCGAGGTGGATGCGCTCGTGGTCGAAGCCCATGAAGAGCGCCCACAGGGGCGAGCTCATGGTGATCGGGGCGTGGCCGTCGGCGAGTTCCGGGTGGGTCTGGATGACCTCGCGCACGGTGGCATACACCTGCTGGCGGTAGGTGTGGGCTTCGGCAAAGCTGGGCCACTGCATCTCGTTCTTGGACATGTCGTCCCAGCGCATTTCATCCACGCCGGTTTCGAAGATGCGTTCGAAGTAGGGGTTGAGCGGGGCGTCGATGAGGCCTGCCACGCGCAGCTTGTTGATGTAGAGCGCGGCCGGATGACAGTAGTAAAAAATCATCGGGTGGCGCAGGTGGTGGTAAGGCGGCCGGTAGAAGGCCTCCTCGCCCTGCAGGCCGGCAAACAGCGTTTCGGTGAGCGTCCAGCAGTTGTCGAAGGTGGCGAGTACGGCTTCGCGGGTACAGGTGGCCAGATTGGGCTGGGGCAGGGCGGTGAGTGTGCCGTCCGGCTGGCGGCCGGGGCAGGCGGCCGGCGCGAGGCCGGTCCACCACCACTCGGGGCGCGGGCCGCGCAGCTGCGTGTCGTGGTCGCCGCGCAGGTTCTGTCGCCAGGCTTCGGCAGGGTGTTCAGCGACGGTTTCGTTGGGGCGGGGCATGCGGATCTCCGGGAGGGCTGCTTGGATGGTCAAGTGCTGTTATCAGGTGCGTATTCAGGCGAAAAGTTCAGCCTGGGTGGGGGTGTGCGTTGCGTGTGGCGGGATGTCGCCCGGCCGGACCAGGCCGCTGACCCGCACGCCGAGCAGGCGGATGCGCCGATCGAGCGGCACGCGCCGGGCACATTCACCGGCCGCGCGGCGGATCGTGGCGGCATCGCCGGTGGGCATGGCCAGCGTCTGGTCGCGGGTGACGGTGTGAAAGTTGTCGAAGCGCAGTTTGAGGCCGATGGTCTTGCCCAGGTAGCCCTTGCGGGCGAGGTCGGCGGCGAGCTGCTCGCACAGGCGGGTGAAGTGCAGGGACAGATCGGCCTTGTCGGTGCGTGGGTGCAGGTCGCGCTCGAAGGTGGTTTCGCGGGAGACGCTTTTCGGTTCGCTCTCGGTGACCACCGGGCGCTCGTCGTCGCCGTGGGCGGCGCGGTGCAGCCAGATGCCGTAGCGTTCGCCGAAGTGCTCCTGCAGCCAGGCCGGGTCGGCGGCGGCGAGTTCGCCGATGCGGGTGATGCCGAGGGTTTCCAGCCGCGCCGCGGCCTTGGGGCCGATGCCGTTGATGCGCCGGGCCGGCAGCGGCCAGATGCGCGCGGGCAGGTCGGCGGCGGTGACGATGGTGATGCCGGCGGGCTTGTCCAGGTCGGAGCACAGCTTGGCGAGCAGCTTGTTGGGCGCCACGCCCACCGAGCACGACAGCCCGGTGGCTTCGAGCACGGCGTGCTGGAGTTGCTGCGCGATGCGGCGGGCGCCGTCGGGCGTGCCGTCGGGGTTGAGGGCGGTGAGGTCGAGGTAGATTTCGTCGATGCCCCGGTCTTCCATGTGCGGTGCGATCTCGCGCACCGTGGCCTTGAAGAGGCGCGAGTAGTGGCGGTAGGCCTCGAAATCGGCGGGCAGCAGCAGGGCGTCCGGGGCCAGCTGGCCGGCCTTCATCAGGCCCATGCCGGAATGCACGCCAAGGGCGCGGGCTTCGTAGGTGGCGGTGGTGATCACCCCGCGCCCGACGTAATCGCGCAGACACGGAAATTCCTGACCTGCGGTTGTCGCCAGCGCCCGTCGCCCGCCCACCACCACCGGCTGGCCGCGCAAATGCGGGTAGCGCAGCAACTCAACCGACGCGAAAAAAGCGTCCATATCGAGGTGGGCGATGCTGCGGGGCAGGGGAGGCATGGTTCCGGGGTGAGGCACGAAGTCTCCATTGTGCCTCAAGGGGCGTGGCCGACGCGTTGTGCTGCCGGGCTGGGGGCGGCTACCCGGTATTCACCTTCTCCATCATCCGCACCAGATCGGGCAGGGAGCGCACCTTCATTTTTTGCATGATGTTGTGGCGATGAACCTTGACCGTCATCTCCGAAACGCCGAGTTCCGCCGCGGCCTGCTTGTTGAGCATGCCTTTCACCATGAAGACGATGACCTCCCGTTCCCGTCCGGTGAGGGTGGCGTACTTGCTGCGTACTTCGCTCAGTTCGGCCGCCTCGCTGCGGCTGGCCCGGTCCCGTTCGAGCGCGTGACGGATCGCCTCCAGCAAATCGTCGTCGCGAAAGGGCTTGGCGAGAAACTCCACGGCGCCGGCCTTGATGGCCCGTACCGCCATCGGAATATCCCCGTGGCCGGTGATGAAGATGATCGGGATGGGATCGCCCGATCTGGAAAATTCCCCTTGCAGATCGAGCCCCGACAAGCCCGGCATGCGCACGTCCAGCACCAGGCAAGAGACGCACGCGGGGCGCGGATACTGCAGGAACTCGACGGCCGAGGAAAAGGTTTGCACCTGAAACCCCACGGAGCGGATCAGGCTGCTCAGGGCTTCGCGTACCGACAGGTCGTCATCGACGACGAAAACGGTTTCTGTTGTAGTCAATCGCCCCTCCCTTGCAGGCCAGCCGCGCTCAGATCGACGGAACGTTGAAGACGAAGCGGGCGCCGGATTCGACCGAGGCGTCGAGCCACAGGCGTCCGCCATGATTTTCGACGATGGTCCGGCTGATGGCCAGCCCCATGCCCAGCCCGTCCTGCTTGGTCGAAAAGAAGGCGTCGAACAGCTTTTCCTGCGCCTGGGCCGGAACGCCCGGGCCGCAGTCCTGCACCGAGAAAATCGCGCCCTCGGTCGGGTCTTCCTTCACTTCCAGGGTGAGCAGGCGCTTTCCCGGCGTCTCGCGCATGGCATCGACGGCATTGATGACCAGGTTGAGGATGACCTGCTGCAGCTGGACGTTGTCGGCGAATATCTTTGGCAAGTCCGGCGGGATGCGCAGCTCGACCTGAACGCCGGCATCCAGCAGAACCGTATGCAGCATGAGCAGCAGCTCATCCAGCAATTTCGGCACGGCAATCCATTCCTGCTTGATTTCGCCCGCCCGCAAAAACTTGCGGATGCGGGAAATCACGCCGCCGGCTAAGGTGGCATCGCGGCTGACCCGATGCAGCGCCGCCACCACCTCCTCGTAATTCGGTTTTTCCAGCGCCAGCCAGCGCAGGGCGGCAGCGCTGTTGGTGATGACGGCGGCGAGCGGCTGGTTGACCTCATGGGCGATGGAGGCGACCAGCTCCCCCATGGTGGTGAAGCGCGACACCCGGGCCAGCTCCGAGCGGGTGGCGGCGAGGGACTGCTCGCCTTCCTTCTTGGCGGTGATGTCCTCGACGATCACGGCCAGCATGGGGCCGTCCTGATCGACCGCCGGAATCCGCGACGCACTTACGTTGGCCCACAGGTAGCCGCCCGCTTTTTTCTCGTAGCGTTTCTGGATCTGGTAGCCCGGCAGCGCACCGTCGAACAATCCCTGCACGCTTCTCCCGGTCATCAGGCGCTGGGATTCCTCGGTGATGTCCACCAGCGAGACCCCCACGATCTCGCCCTTGCCGTAGCCGAGCATGCGCTGCAGGGCCGGGTTTGCGCTCAGGATGCGGCCGTCCCGGTCGGCCAGCGCGATGCCCACCGCGGTGTTGTCGTAAAGCCCCAGCCAGCGGCGGTCGGAAGCCTGCAGGGCGAGCAGGCTTTTCTGCAGCGACTTGCGGCTTTCAACCAGGCCGGCGGTCAGCTCGCCGATGTCCGAGGCCTGGGAGTTCAGCTCTTTCTGCAGGATGTCCACGGTGCGTTTCACCGCCACCAGATTGCGCACGCGGGCCCGCAGTTCCTGGGGCGAGAAGGGCTTGGTCACGTAGTCCTGAACCCATTCTTCGAGCAGGTTCTCGCGCAGCACGTCGTCGACCCGGACCGACAGCACCAGCACCGGAACATGCGGAAAATCCGGCGTGGCGCGCAGTTCCCGCACCAAGCGCTCGCCGTCGACCTGCGGCATCATCAGGTCGGTGATGATCAGGTCCGGCGGGTCGGCCAGCGCGGCGGCGACGGCCGATTGCCCGTTTTCTTCCAGCGAAACGTTGTACTCGTCGATCAGCACGTCATAGAGAAACAGGCGCAGGTCGGGATTGTCCTCGGCAACCAGAACCCGCGGCTTGCCCACCCGGTGTGCGGGCATGGGCATGTCCGGCAGCCTGAGCGCGTCGTGGCCATAGCCCGCGGGAAGCACGCTGTCGTCACCGGTCTCGCGCACGAAGGCGCCGCTTGGCGCGCGCACCGGGATTTCCACCTGAAAGACCGCGCCGCCGCCCGGCGCATCCACCACCACCACGGTGCCGCCGTGGAGTTCCACGAATTCCTTGACGATGTTGAGCCCCAGCCCGCTGCCGACCGCGCCCTGGCCGGCTTCGCCCTGGGTGAAGCGGTCGAAGATCTGCTGCTTCATCGCCTCCGGCACGCCGGGGCCGTTGTCCTGCACGCTGACCAGGAAACGGGCGTTCGGACTGTGTTCGACGGTGCAGCTGATGCGCCCGCCCGAGGGGGTGAACTTGAAGGCGTTCGAGATCAGGTTCGCCAGAATCCGGGCAAACTTCACCCGGTCCACGTCGGCGTACAGCTCGTCTTCGCCCCGCACGCTCAGGGTGATGGCGCGCTCCTCGGCAACCGCGGCAAAGCCCGCCGCGATATCGTGCGCCATGGCCGTGATGTTGGCGCACAGGTAGGCCAGCGGCATGCGCCCCGAGTCGATGCGGGCCAGGTCGAGCAGATCGTTCACCTGCTGCAGAAGGGATTGAGCGTTGCGCTTGATGGTGGTCAGGCGAAACTTCTCGCGCTCGCCAAGGGCCGGCGCTTCTTTCAGGAGCTGGTCCACCGGGCCGAGGATCAGCGCCAGCGGCGTGCGCAGTTCGTGGCTGACGTTGGCGAAGAACTTGGTCTTGAAGCCGTCGATTTCCTTGAGTTTTTCAAGCGCGTTCTGCAGCTCGCCGTTCTTTCGCGTGAGTTCGGCGCTGATGGCGATTTTTTCGGAAATGTTGCGCCCTTCCGGCAGCAGAAAGGCCACGTCTCCCCGGTCGTCCATGATGGGCGTGAGCGAAAAATCGATGACGATGGTTTTGTAGCCCTGCTGCTCGCCAAACACCTCGAAGTCGCAGCGCACGAATCTGCCGGATCGCGCCTCCGCGATCATCTCGCGGACGCGACTGCGCGCCTCCTCGGACACCGCCCACCAGCGCGCCTGCCAGAAGGGCTTGCCCACCACCTGCTCCAGGCACAGGCCCGCCCCGTCAAGGGCGGCCCGGTTGATCTCGAGCACCGTGCCGTCCACGTCCAGCAGCCCGAGAAACTGGTACATGGAGTCGAGGATGATGCGCGCCATCTTCTGCCCGCGGACGTCGGCGCTATCGCCGGGCTCCAGCACGATGCCCTTCACCGGGCCCGGGCTCCCGGACTCGGGCTTTATATCTTTCGGCTCTGTCATCGTTGTCTGTGGAAATTCATCAACCCGACGATACGCCCCCTGCGGCCCGGAGGCCACGCAGGGGGCGTTGTGGGGGCGACTGAAGTCGCCCCTACAACGCCCCCACAACGGCACCACAAGTCTCCGGCAAGGCCTCAAAAGAAACGGTCGAAATGAATCTGTTCGAAGGGGACGCGATGGCCCACCATCAGCATCTCCTGCAAGGCCTGGGTCATGGGTGGCGGGCCGGCGAAGTAGAACTCGAAGCCGGCCAGGCTGCCGGGCAGGGCACGGGCCACGAGATCGTGCACGAAGCCGGTTTCGCCTTGCCATTCGCCTTCGTCGCCGGGCAGCGACACCACGGGCAGATACACGATCCGGTCGCCGAAGCCCTCCAGCTGGGCCAGCATTTCCCGGCCGCACACATCCCGCGGGGTTCGCGCGCCGTAGAAGAAGTACAGCTTGCGATCCTTCAGCATGCCGGCCTCGGCGGCGCCGCGGGCGATGGACACCATTGGCGCCAGGCCCGATCCGCCCGCCACGCAGACGATGTCCCGCGGCGATTCGGTGCGCAGCCAGGCCACGCCGTAAGGGCCGTCCAGACCGATCTCGTCGCCGCAGGCCAGCTTGTCGAAGAGCACGTGGGTGCCCTTGCCGTGGGGAACCCGGCGCACCTGAAAATGCCATTCGCCGTCGTCGTTGGCGGTGTTGGAAAGGGAATAGGCGCGGGATGCGTCCAGCCCGGCCAGGTCCAGCATGGCGAACTGGCCCGGCAGAAAGCCGGCGCCGCCGGTGCTGCGGAAGCGGAATTCGCGCAGATCGTGGGTGATGTCGGAGGTTCCGACGAGCCGCGCCTTCTGCCGTTGCGGCACCACCTTCGGAACGTATTCCTTGCCCGTCGAAGCCTTGATGGTTGCCGGCCCCTTGGCCCGGCACTGGCACGCCAGGTGGCGCCCGCGGCGCCTGTCCCTTTCGTTCAGGCCGGGCGCGTCGGCCCACAGGGTTTCGACCTCGCCTTGCAGCAGTTCGAACTTGCAGCCGCCGCAGCCCCCCGAGTTGCACTCGTAGGACAGGCCGACCCCGGCCCGCAAGGCGGCGCGCAGCAGCGTGTCGCCCTCCCGCTGCTCGAAGGTCGAGCCGTCTTTTTCGTTGAGGATGATGGGATTGCTCATGGAAGCTCGCCTCCAGGATTGATCCGTCCGGCGCCGCAGGGCGCCGGACGGGTGAGGATCTGCCCGGCCCTTACAGGCCCAGGCTCCGGCGGAGTTCCCGCGTGGCGGCCTTGGCGCTGGCGGCCGCATCGGCGACGTCCGGCAGCGCGGCGCAGTAGGCGTCGATGGCCTTGTCTGCGAGGGGTTCCCACTTGGCGATCCAGCCCTGGATGAGTTCCAGGTTGCCCGGGGTTTCCTGGGCCATCTTGACCAGCGCGGACAGCCAGCGGCGATGGCGTGCCGCGTCGATCAACTGGGCGTCGGTGACGAGGCCGAGCAGCATGTCGCCGTTGTGGCGGGCCGATTCGCCCAGCTTGCGCAAAACCGCTTCCTCGATGGCCGGCTTGGCGACCAGGTTCAGCACGACGACGGCCTCGCCCCAGTCCCACACCGTGAGGGTCTTTTCCATCAGCTCGCGAAAGCCCTGCCAGACCGCGTCGGTCTCCCAGTAGTTGCGCTCGTCGGTGCCGAAGCCGTGGTCCGGGAAGGCGATGGACAGCTCCCTGGTGCGGTAGGCCGTGTGGCTGAGCCAGCGCAGGCTGTCGGCCATCTGGAAGTAGTGGCAGTTGGTGATGGTGCTGGCGGGCGAAACCTGGCCGACGTAGGAGGAGGCCATCTGCACGGTGTGGAACAGGTAGCGGGCCGGGGTGTACAGGCGGGCCAAGGAGCCGGCCCAGCGCGCATCGAGGGATTTGTCGTGCTCGCGGTGATTGAACTGGTCGAAGAGGCCGAAAACATAGGTCTCCTGGCCGTCCTGCATCATGTTGTAGGTGCGATACACCACCTCGTCCGGATCGCGGAAGGCGTTCCAGTCGGCGTGCTTGAGGGCGGTGCCGAAGGTGTTCTTCTTGTACCACTCGTTCATGAACAGGCCCGGAGCCAGCTCGTAGGGCGAGTCCGGATCGCGGTCGTTGTAGTGCAGGTTGGCGCTGACGATCTCGTATTCGCTGGGCTTGCGGCGCCGGGCGACCAGGTGGCTCCAGGTTTTCTGCGGCTTCAGCACTTGAACTTCGGACATTCTTGTCTCCTCATTTTTTTGTAAAGCTGGGTGTCGCCGGGTGTCGATCCGGCGATTGCAGCGTAGGTCGGGTTAGCGCAGCGTAACCCGACGCCCCCTACCGCCCGCTCTGGCCGATGTCTCTGCCCGCGCGTCACGGGGATGTCGGGTTACGCCCTGCGGGCTAACCCGACCTACGGGCTTGTCAGAGCTTCTTGTTGAAGTAGAAACGCACGGCGTCGTCCAGGCTTTCGATCTGGCCGGCGAAGGAGCTGAGGTCCACTTCCAGGTCGTTCATCTTGAACGGGCGGCCCAGTTCTTCTTCGATCGTCTGGCGGCGCAGGATCATTTCCTGCTCGGTGTGAATCCGGACATAGGCACGCTTGTCATCGACGAAGACTTCCTTGCCGGGGTTGTCGACCTTGGCCGCTTCGATCACCGCCAGGGCGAGGTCGCCGGCGCGCATCACCGGGCCCACCATGTTGTTGTGATAGGCCTGCGCGGAACTTGCAACACTCATTTTTTTCTCCTTGGGTATTCCATGGGGCAAGCCCGCTCAGCTGTGGGCGAACAAGGGCTCGACGCCCGCCGTCTCGACATAGATGTCGTCGCCGTCCACCTTGATCGGGTATTCCGCCAGGGCGCAGTCGTCCGGGTTGATGCCCTTGCCGCTGGAGGCATCGAACTGCCACAGGTGGGCGCGGCAGATCAGCTTCTTGCCGTCGAACTTGCCTTCCGACAGGGCGATGTCCTGGTGCGGGCAGATGCCCTGGAAAGCCTTGATCTCGCCGCCTTCGGCGCACACCAGAATGATGTCGTGGCCGTCGACGGTGAAGGGCTCCATTTCCCCTTCCCAGATGTCGTCGAGCGTACAAACCTTGGTGAAACTCATGCCTGTCTCCCGTCTTGTGTACGTGCTCAGGCCTGGGGCGCCTGCCAGATGATTTCCACCGTTTCGGTGGGCTTGAGGCCCGAGTCGGCAACCTTCATGGTGCGCGGCAGAAACTCTGCCCCGCCCTGGCGGCGCACCCGCAGGATCTGGCCGGGGCGGGCCCTGACACGGCGCCCGACCGAATGCACGGCGGCCGCGGCGGCCACTTCGTCCATGGTGTTCTCGGTGTCGACGGCGACCAGTTGCAGCACGAAGTCGCCTTCGAAATTGGAAGTCAATGGAAACAATGCCATTTGGGGTATCTCCTGTAGTCGTTGAGCCCGGCGCCTGATGCTCGGGGGCAAAAGGGGGCGCCGGGGCTGCCATTCAGTTGCTCAGCCGGCCTTCTTGGTGGCGCGCAGTGCCCGGTAAACCTCGGCCCAGGCGTAGTTGTGGGCGTCGTCGCCCATCTCGCCCGGCGCGATGTTCATGTAGGCCAGGGCGCCTTCCAGGTTCATCGGCTGGATCATGCCGGCCAGGAAGCGGTCCACGATGGAGAGGTGGCCGGCGTAGCGTTCGGGTTCCTGCTCGAAGACCCAGCGGTCCACTTCCGAACCAAAGTGGTAGAGGCGGCCGTTGTATTCCAGCGGGTAGTCCTTGACGTTCCAGCCCTTGCCCGGCGTGCCCAGAATCGGCAGCTGGCACATGTTGCAGACGTAGGGGAGGGTTTCCGGGTAGGTCATGGCCATGTTGCCGTCCACCACGTTGTCGATGATGACGTCCCAGCACTGGCCCCAGGTGTCGTTCCAGCCGGGGTATTTCTCCTCCAGCCAGTCCCGCTCGGCAGGCGTCACGCCGGCGGCGGGGTTCCACCACACGGTGGGGCGCCAGAAGTACGAGCCCATGTGCATGCCGTGGTGGGTTTCGCCCAGCTCCTTGATGAAGATGTCCCAATACCAGGGCAGCTCGAGCCCCATGTCGGTGAGGGAGCGCTCGAACTGGGCGACGATCCATTCCTCCATGAATTCCTTGAAGGACTGTTTGCGGTGCTCAAGCGGCGTGTAGTAATCCATGATCGGGCCGGTGAGCACGGAGAACAGCTTCCAGGCGCCCCACACGGCGATGTCGACCCGCTTCTGGGCCTCGGCCTTCTGGCCGTTTTCGATCAGGATCTTCAGGGCCGGCCCGCCGATCTGGGCGTGGCGGGATTCATCGGTCTGGATGCTGGAGATCAGGTTGGCGAAGGTGTGGTCGCCGGCTTCGGCCGCGTCCGCCGCCAGCCCCAGGAACTGCATGTTGGTGAAGCCGGTCTCGAAGCTGAAGGTCAGCATGATGGAAACGCTGATGGCGTCCCGGGTCATCATGATGTCGTCGAAGAAATGCCGGGCCGCGATCATGGCCCATTCGTTGGTGTCGTAGGCCTTGAAGGCCCAGTCCATCTGGCGGTCTTTGGAGACGTGCTCGTGGGGGAAGTAGAGCTGCATCTGGCCGTGGCGGATTTCGTCCAGACAGCCCAGCGTGGCCATGTTGCGCATGCCCGGCGCCTTGGAGAAACGCATCATGCGGGCCTCGGCGCTGGCCGCCGCGTATTCGCCCCGGGCGATCGCGCCGTAGTGGGCCTTCATCACCGACTTCCAGCCCGGATCGGCGTTTTCGAAGATGCGGCTGCGCTCAAGCGCGGCTTTCACGGAGTAGGCCCCGGCGTCCTTGTCGCGCTGGACTTTGACGTATTCCGGGTAGGTCTGTTTGTAGGGCTCGTCGTACTTTTCCCAGGCGTTCTGGGGCAGACCGAAGGCGCCCGCGAGCGGGGGTGGAAACAGCTCGTCTTCCGTTACATACCCGGGCG
>NZ_JAOAUU010000103.1 GCF_030157465.1 Zoogloea sp. | reverse complement strand
TACTCAAAGCCCCGCAGAAAATCTCTGCGGGGCTTTGCTCGTCTACTCACAACATATAAGGATATTCGGAGATGAGAGCTTGATTGCCGTTGATTGGGGAAGTTTCACCCCTTTATCCTCGCTTGTAGGCGGGGCCATGATCGGTCTTGCTGCTGTTCTTTTGTTTTTGGGGCGCGGGCGTGTAGCTGGAATAAGCGGAATTCTTGGAGAATGCTTGCAAGGTCTTGCCGGTGAAGGGCGGGCCTGGCGGCTGGCATTTCTTGGGGGGCTACTGCTTGCCCCTTGGGTTGCAGGAGGAGTGGGTGCCGTGGGGACGGGAGCGCGTTTCGATGTGTCGCTCTTGGTGCTTTTATTGGCAGGATTGCTGACAGGCTATGGCACCCGAATAGCTCGTGGATGTACAAGCGGTCACGGGGTCTGTGGGCTCTCCCGCTTGTCGTCGCGATCGCTGGTTGCAGTTCTGTCATTTATGGCTTCAGGAATGTTCACTGTTACGGTACTGCGGATATTGTTGGAGAGGGTTTTATGAGACACCTGCTCGATTTTCTGATTCCCCTTCTTTCCGGTTTGCTTTTTGGGGTTGGGTTGATTGTTTCCGGTATGACGCATCCTGCAAAGGTTCAGGGTTTTCTCGATCTTGGTGGTCTGTGGGATCCGTCCCTTGGTCTTGTGATGGGCGGGGCAATTGCGGTGACATTGCCAGTCTTTCAGTGGGTACAGCGCCGACGCAAGGCACCGCCGATGAACGGGCCTATCGATAAGCGGTTGGTTATCGGGAGTGTTTTGTTCGGGGTTGGCTGGGGTTTGTCAGGTTTCTGCCCCGGGCCTGCGCTGGTTTCAGCAAGCGCGGGAAGTGGCGAGGCTTTGGTCTACGTTCTGACAATGGGTGTCGGAATGCTGATTGGTAATTGCTTCGGCGGCTCGGACAGGCGCCGTTTTGTACGTTCATAAAGCCGAATATGGCTCGCGGACCCCGCGCGTTTATGTTGAGGAACAGGGTATGGCATTGCGAATAGCGATAAACGGTTATGGGCGAATCGGACGCTGCTTTCTGCGTGCCTTGATGGTGTCTCCGTTGCGGAGCAAGTTCACGGTGGTGGCGATCAATGAACCGGCCGATCTGGAGAGCATGGCTTATCTGACCCGTTTCGATTCGACCCATGGTTGTTTTCCGGGAGTGGTTGAGGTTGGCGACGGCTGCCTGCGTATCGATGGAGCGGACATTCCTGTTTTCCATGTGAGTACGCCGGGCGGCGTCGACTGGGCGTCGCTGGGGGTGGATCTCTTGATCGAGGCCTCGGGGCAATACAGTTGTCGCCATGAACTCGAGGCATTTCTCGCTGCCGGTTGTCGCCGTGTGTTGCTCTCCCATCCCGGCCTGAGTGCTGCGGACGTCGATCAGACGATCGTCTTCGGCATGAACCATCATCTGCTTAACGGCGATGAGCGGATCGTCTCGGCTGCGTCCTGCACAACGAATGCGATCGTGCCCGTGCTGGCGATGCTGGATGAGGCTTACGGTCTTGATCATGCCTTGCTGACAACGCTGCATTCTGTGATGAACGACCAGCCGCTTATCGATGGTTATCATCACTCGGACCTCCACCGCACCCGTTCTGCGATGCAGTCGATGATTCCGGTGTCGACCGGATTGGCGCGTGGAGTCGTGCGCTTGTTGCCGGAGCTGGCCGGCCGCATCGAAGCCAAGGCGATTCGTGTGCCCGTCGTCAACGTATCGGCTATCGACCTCGTTGTTACGCTGCGTCGGCAGACGACCGTGGAGGAGGTAAACGCCTTGTTGCGTGCCGCCGCCGATGGTCAAGATTCGGGACGAATGTCATATACGGCTGCGCCCCACGCGTCTATCGACTTTAATCACAGCGTGCACTCGGCAATTGTTGATGCGGGGCAGACCCGGATGAGCGGTGGGCATTTGCTCAACCTGTTGATCTGGTTTGATAATGAGTGGGGGTTTGCGAACCGGATGCTGGATGTCGCGGCCTTTTGGGGCGAACGGATGCACTGATTGCAGGCGAGGCAGGTAGCCAATAGCCTGTTCCGAAATGCCTGGCAGCTCTCTCGTCTGACCGATGGTTGTAGGTCGGAAGCGTCGCTTGGCTTTCAAATGAGGGCTTTTCGGGTGCCTCGATCACGTCTTGCCGGGATAACCCTCGTTGGAGCTACTTGACTGCTCCCTATTTGGAGCAGGAATGAATGAAGGCAGTGCGGTTGGCTATTTGCAACGAGTTCTTGCTTGAAGTGACAAGCCGGCCTGAGGCGGTACGCTTCAGGCCGGCCCTTGCGGTCAGGTTCACAGAGCTCCGCCTGGCCAATGAACCGCGCTTTGCCAATAAGAGTGCGAAGTTCAACCGCGACGCATGGCGTCGTAGAATTCTCCGTTGTTCTTGGTGGCCTTGATCTTGTCGAGAAGGAATTCCATCGCATCGATGTCATCCATGCCGTAAAGAAGTTTACGCAACACCCAGACCTTCTGGAGGATGTCGGACTTGAGGAGGAGTTCTTCGCGGCGGGTGCCTGAGCGATTGACGTTGATGGCTGGGTAGACACGCTTTTCCGCCATTCGGCGATCGAGGTGGATCTCCATGTTGCCGGTGCCTTTGAACTCCTCGTAGATCACGTCATCCATCCGGCTGCCTGTATCGATGAGGGCCGTGGCGATTATGGTCAGTGAGCCGCCTTCCTCGATATTTCGGGCTGCACCGAAGAAACGCTTGGGCTTTTGCAGGGCGTTAGCGTCCACGCCGCCAGTCAGAACCTTGCCGGAGGCCGGGACTACCGTGTTGTAGGCGCGGGCCAGGCGGGTCAGGGAGTCGAGCAGAATGACAACATCTTTTTTGTGCTCAACGAGGCGCTTGGCTTTCTCGATGACCATCTCGGCAACCTGTACGTGGCGGATGGCCGGTTCGTCGAAGGTTGAGGCAACGACTTCACCCTTTACCGAACGTTGCATTTCGGTGACTTCTTCGGGGCGTTCGTCGATCAGCAATACGATCACGACCACGTCCGGATGGTTGGAGGTGATCGAGTGGGCGATGTGCTGGAGCATCACCGTCTTGCCGCTCTTCGGCGGAGCCACCAGCAGTCCGCGCTGACCCTTGCCGATGGGGGCGATCATGTCGATGACCCGCGAGGTGATGTTTTCCTCGCCGCGTATGTCCCGTTCCAGCTTGAGGCACTGGTTCGGGTGAAGCGGGGTGAGGTTTTCAAACAGAATCTTGTGCTTGGCGGCTTCCGGAGGTTCCAGATTGACCTTATCCACCTTTACCAGCGCGAAGTAGCGCTCGCCTTCCTTTGGTGTGCGAATTTCGCCCTCGACGGTGTCGCCGGTGTGAAGGTTGAAACGCCGGATCTGACTGGGCGAGACGTAGATATCGTCAGTGCCTGCCAGATAGGAGGTGTCGGGCGAGCGCAGGAAGCCGAAACCGTCCGGAAGTATTTCCATGACGCCGTCGCCGTAGATGGGTTCGCCCTTCTTTGCGCGGTTCTTCAGCAGCGCGAAGACCAGTTCCTGTTTGCGCAGGCGGTTGGCGCCTTCGATTTCGTTGGCGATGGCCATTTCGAGCAATTGGCCGACGTGGAGAGACTTGAGCTCCGAGAGTTGCATGGCAGGCAGCGGTGGGGGAGAGGGGAAAAAGGAGAGGAGTGGGCTGCGGCGGATTCGCTACAGCGAGTACAGCAGCAAAAGTGCTCGGACTGTACAAGCAGTGCCAAGGTTATCGGATGGATGACCTCGGCGTTGCTAATGACTAACTTTGCTCAATCTAACCTGCTCACAGGTGGCTGTCAATGAAGGCGGCCAACTGGGACTTGGAGAGGGCGCCAACCTTGGTCGCCTCGATGTTGCCGCCCTTGAACAGCATCAGGGTGGGGATGCCACGAATTCCGTATTTGGCAGGAGTTTCCTGGTTTTCGTCGATGTTCAGCTTGGCGACCTTGAGTTTTCCGTTGTATTCCTTCGCTACGTCATCGAGGATCGGGGCAATCATTTTGCAAGGACCGCACCACTCAGCCCAGTAGTCGACCAGTACAGGGCTAGTGGATTGCAGAACTTCTGCTTCGAAGTTTGCATCGGTGACGTAATGGATATGTTCGCTCATGGTTCCTCGCAGATTCAGGGGAGATTTGTGGGTATTGCCGGGAAGGGAAGGACAGCTCCAGAGTGGCCAGAGCTGCAAAGTCCGTGCAATCAGATGCTGGTACCAAGATCCTAGCGAATATTCTCCCGCAAGAAAAGTGCTTTTCTCGCCAACGAATTCAATTTGTGGTAGCGATGTTACAGATGGAAGCGGCTCCCAGGGCCTCTGCCCGACGTTGGCGCAGGGGCTGTTTTGGGCGGGGCATGGCTTGGGGTGGATGGGGTATATTTCAGGGGTACGAAATTTTTTCAGTCCGCTGTGGATACACGCGCCCGCGGGCGGCCGTCAGCACAAAGAACAGGAGTTGTCCCCATGACCTATGTCGTCACCGAGAATTGCATCCGCTGCAAGTACACCGACTGCGTCGATGTATGCCCGGTCGATTGTTTCCGCGAAGGCCCCAACTTTCTGGTGATCGACCCGGATGAGTGCATCGACTGCACCCTGTGCGTTGCGGAATGCCCGGCCGAGGCTATTTTTGCCGAGGACGATGTGCCGTCTGACCAGCAAGCCTTCATTGCGCTGAACGCTGAGCTGGCAGTGAAGTGGACGCCCATCGTCGAACGCAAGGAGCCGCCAGCTGATGCCGATGACTGGCGTGGCGTAAAAGACAAGCTCAAGTTGCTCGAGCGCTGACTGGCCGCTTACAACTGGCCGGCACAAGGGCATGATGATCCATCCCCACTCGCCAGGGGAGGGTGTCGAAGCCTGGAGTAAGCTCGGGTAAGCCCTTATGCCCGAAGGCTTCTCGCCGAGTGGGCAATCGAATACCATCAAAAGCTGAGTTGAATCGGGCGATCAGACGCCATCCAAAGGAAAAAAAATGCTGGTTAGTGAAATTCTGGCGATCAAGGGCAAGGTTCTCTTTACGGTTTCGTCTACCAAGACCCTTGCCGAAGCCGTTGCTGTGATGACCGAGCAGGACGTCGGCTCGCTGGTTGTTTTTGACAAGGGAAGCATGGTGGGCATGATGACTTTCCGGGAGGTGCTTCTGGCAACCCAGAAGGCGGGAGCAGAATGGCAGGCGATGCCGGTCGGGGAGGCCATGCTCAAGAATCCGGTGGCTGCCGCGCTGAATATGGAGATGGACGAACTGCGCCGGCTGATGGTTGATCATCACCAGCGCTACCTTCCTGTAATGGATGGCACGACGCTGATGGGCGTTGTGTCTTTTCATGATGTGGCAAAGGCGGTGCTCGAAGAGCAGAGCTTCGAAAACCGCATGTTGAAAAACTACATCCGTAACTGGCCGGCCGAGGAAGGCAAGGCCTGACCCTTACAGGTGTGACGTAAATGCATTGAAGCTGTAGCGGGCTGCGCTGCGCAGGGGGCGGCGCAGCCCGATAACAAGGCGTATGAAACGCCAGTCGAAAAGTACGTTGGAAGGCGGTGCATCAGGGCGCCGGTCTGCCTGGGGAGGGCAGGGTTCTGGCCGGACAGTGCTGCGTGGCAGCACTCGAAAATCCGGTTGGGCCTGTACACCAACTACAAAGGAGACAACATGGACAAAATTTGGCTGAAAAGCTATCCCCCTGGCGTGCCTGCCGAGATCGACACCGGCGAGTTTTCCTCGCTGGCTGATCTCTTTGACAAGGGCGTCCGCAAGTTCGCCGGGCAGACGGCTTATGTCTGCATGGGTAAATCCATTACTTATGGCGAGCTTGAAGAGTTTTCGCGCCAGTTTGCCGGTTACCTGCAAGGTGAGCTCGGGCTTGCGAAAGGTGTGCGGGTTGCCTTGATGATGCCCAACTGCCTGCAATATCCGGTCGCGATGTTCGGAATCCTGCGGGTTGGCTGTACGGTGGTCAACGTTAACCCCCTTTATACCGCCCGTGAGCTTGAGCACCAGCTCTCTGATGCAGGCTGTGAGGCGATTGTTATCGTCGAGAACTTCGCCCACACATTGCAGGAAGTGATTGCCAACACGTCCTCGCTGAAGCACGTGGTGGTTACCGGGCTGGGTGACATGCTTGGTTTTCCCAAGTCATTGCTGGTCAATTTTGTCGTCCGGCACGTAAAAAAAATGGTGCCGGCCTGGAGTATTCCCGGTTCCGTGGCGTTTCGCGAAGCGCTTCGTCTCGGTGCTGCGCATCCGCTCAAGCCTGTGGTCATCACCCATGACGATCTGGCCTATCTGCAATACACCGGCGGAACAACTGGCGTGGCCAAGGGGGCGATGCTGACCCACGGCAACATCGTGGCGAACCTGCAGCAGGCCCATGCCTGGATCAGCCCCTACGTGCGGGAAGGCGTGGAGGTCATTATTACCGCTCTACCGCTGTATCATATTTTCTCGCTGACAGCGAACTGCCTGACCTTCTTCAAGATCGGCGCGACCAACGTGCTGATCACCAATCCGCGGGACATCCCCGGCTTCGTTGCCGAATTGGGCAAGTACCCTTTTACGGTCATTACCGGTGTCAACACGCTTTTCAATGCGCTGCTCAACAACCCTGATTTTGCGAAGCTCGATTTTTCGACCCTGAAGGTTGCTCTCGGTGGCGGTATGGCGGTGCAGCAGGTGGTTGCCGAGCGCTGGAAAAAAGTCAGCGGGAAGCCCCTTTCGGAAGCCTACGGGCTCACCGAAACCTCTCCTGCGGTATGCATCAATCCGCTGGATCTCCCCGAGTTCAACCACTCCATCGGCTTGCCGATCTCGTCCACCGACATCAGTTTGCGCGACGATGATGGCTATGAAGTTGCCCAGGGCATGTCCGGCGAGCTTTGCGTACGTGGTCCCCAGGTGATGAAGGGCTACTACAGGCGACCTGAGGACACGGTGCGGGCCTTCACCCACGACGGCTACCTGCGTACCGGGGATGTGGCGACCATCGATGCGGACGGCTTTGTGCGCATTGTCGACCGCAAGAAGGACATGATCCTGGTGTCCGGCTTCAACGTTTATCCGAACGAGGTGGAAGGCGTTGTGGCTGCTCATCCGGGCGTGATGGAGGTGGCTGCGGTAGGCGTTCCGGACGAGCATTCCGGCGAGGCGGTGAAAATATTTGTCGTCCGGAAGGATCCGAAACTGACCGCCGAGGCGCTGGTTGCACATTGCAGGGCCGGACTGACCGGCTACAAGGTGCCGAGGTTTGTCGAGTTCAGGGATGAATTGCCCAAGAGCAATGTGGGCAAAATTCTGCGCCGTGTGCTGCGTGACGCTCCGGGTAATGCTTGAGGTTTTGTGCGGAACCGGCTGGTGCGGTGCAAAAATCACTTGTGTTTTCGGGGCTTTGTGAGAATAATTCGCAGGTAGTCCTGTATATGACTTAGCGACCCCATGACCCGAATTGCGAGCTTCCTGCCTGTCGACGTCGTAGTAGTACGCGTAGTAAGCGTAGGTAAGCGCGCGTCGTAAGGGTCCCAGGTAGTCGTTAAAGAATTCAGACCCCCGCCGGCGCGCAACCGGCGGGGGTTTTGTCTTTTGTTGCGCCCCGGCCCGGACTGCAGTGCGGCTCCCCAGCCCCTAGGAGAAATTCGATGATGCAAATGACTGGAGCAGACCTGATTGTGAAGCTGCTCGAACGGCAAGGAATACGCACTATCGCCGGTGTTCCCGGCGGTGCGGCCCTGCCGATGTATGACGCCCTGTCCAAGAGCGAGCAGATCCACCACGTCCTGTGTCGTCATGAGCAGGGCGCCGGCTTCATCGCCCAGGGCATGGCCCGGGTGTCCGGCCGGCCCGAAGTCTGTCTGGCCTCCAGTGGCCCCGGCGCGACCAACCTGGTGACGGCCATCGCTGACGCCAAGCTCGATTCGATACCGATGATCGCCCTGACTGGCCAGGTTCCGCTGTCGATGATCGGTACCGACGCCTTCCAGGAGGTCGACACCTACGGCCTGACGATTCCGATCACCAAGCACAATTTTTTGGTCCGCTCGGCCAAGGATCTGCTTGACGTTGTTCCGGCGGCCTTTCGCATTGCCATGTCCGACCGGCCCGGCCCGGTGCTCATCGACGTGCCGAAGGACGTCCAGAACCAGATGGTCAGCTTCGAGGACTACCCCGACGTCGTGGTGCCCGATGCCGCTCCGAGTTTCGACATCGCTGCGGTTGAGGAAGCGGCGAAGATGATCGAGGCCGCCGAGCGTCCGGTGCTTTACCTGGGCGGCGGCGTGATCCACTCCGGTGCCGCGCACATGGCGGTCACGCTTGCCGAGCAGGCTTCGCTGCCCACCACCATGACGCTGATGGCCCTTGGCGCAATGCCGATGGATCACCCGCTGTCCCTCGGCATGCTGGGCATGCACGGCGCGCGCTACACCAACTATGTGCTTGAAGAGGCCGACCTGCTGATTTGCGTCGGCGCCCGTTTCGACGATCGTGCCATCGGCAAGACGGCCGAGTTCTGTCCGAACGCCAAGATCATCCACATCGACATCGATCGGTCCGAGCTGCACAAGGTGAAGGATGCCCACGTTGCCATCGCCGGCGATGTGGGGCAGGTGCTCTCCGAGCTGCTGCCGCGGGTCAAGCCCCAGCTGCGCAAGCGCTGGCTGTCCCACGTCGAAAGCCTGAAGGGCCGCTTCCCGCTGGCCATGCCGGGCGTTGACAATCCCCGCTCGCCCTACGGCCTCATCCACGCAGTGGCCAACTGTCTCGACGACAGTGCGATCATCACCAGCGATGTCGGTCAGCACCAGATGTGGGTGGCGCAGGCCTATCCGTTCCGCCGCTCCCGCCAGTGGCTCAACTCGGGCGGTCTCGGCACGATGGGATTCGGCTTTCCGGCTGCCATTGGTGCCGCGCTGGCTGCACCGGATCGCACCGTGGTGTGCTTCTCGGGTGACGGCAGCCTCAAGATGAACATCCAGGAAATGGCCACCGCCGCCCAGGAAAACGTCAACGTCAAGATCATCCTCTTCAACAACCAGTCCCTTGGCTTGGTGCATCAACAGCAGAGCATGTTCTACGGCAAGCGCATCATGGCGTCCCGCTACGAGCGGCCCACCGATTTCCTGAAGATCGCTGAAGGCTTCGGCATGCGTGCAGTGGATCTCGATCCGGTTCCGAACCCGCGGGCAACCCTGGCCGAGGCCCTCAATACGCCGGGCCCCTGCCTGATCCATGCGACGATCGATCCGAACGAATTCGTCTACCCGATGGTGCCGCCGGGCGCCGCCAATTCCGAGATGATCGGCTGAGCCCGAGGAGACAACACGATGTCCGAACAGAACACTTCTGCCACCAAGCCCCTGTCCGAGTTCATCCCCGAGGTGCCCGAGCACAACGGTTTCCACAAGGTTGTGCTGGAACTCGGCGTTGCCAACCACCCGGGTGTGATGAGCCACATCTGCGGTCTGTTTGCCCGGCGCGCCTTCAACGTCGAAGGCATCCTGTGCATGCCGGTTGGCACGGGCAGCACCAGCCGGATCTGGCTGCTGGTCTTCGAAGACCAGCGCCTCGAGAAGATGATCAAGCAAGTTGAGAAGCTTGAGGATGTCCTCTACGTGAATAAGCACGCTGGCGAGCATCCGGTCTTCGGTCGTCTCGACGAGTTCTTCCAGTAAGTCGCAATACCTGCGCCGCCGGCCCCGTGCCGGTGGCGTGCTAGACTCCCCGGCCTGTCTGGCAGTCCAATTCCCCATCCACGTCTTCGCGAGTTCCCCATGTCAGGTAATACGCTCGGCACGCTTTTTTGCGTCACCTCCTTCGGCGAATCCCACGGTCCCGCCATCGGCTGCGTGGTGGACGGCTGCCCGCCGGGCTTGGCAATCAGCGAGGCCGACATCCAGGCAGAACTTGACCGGCGCAAGCCCGGCACCTCTCGCCACGTCACCCAGCGTCGCGAGCCGGACACCGTCGAGATCCTCTCCGGTGTCTTCGAGGGCGTGACGACCGGAACACCGATTTCCTTGCTGATCCGCAACCAGGACCAGCGCTCCAAAGACTACGGCAACATCGCCGAAAGCTTCCGGCCCGGACACGCCGACTACGCCTACTGGCAGAAATACGGCATCCGCGACTACCGTGGTGGTGGCCGCTCTTCTGCCCGTGAAACCGCCGTGCGCGTGGCCGCCGGAGCGATCGCCCGCAAGTGGCTGCTCGAGCGTTTCGGTATCGTGATCCGCGGCTACATGGCCCAGCTCGGGCCGATCGAGATTCCCTTTGCCGCATGGGATGACGTTGATAGCAACAGCTTTTTCGCACCCAACCAGGCCATCGTGCCGAAGCTCGAAAGTTACATGGACGAGCTGCGGAAGTCCGGTGATTCGGTTGGCGCGCGCATTAACGTGATGGCCACCGGCGTGCCGGTGGGCTGGGGTGAACCGGTATACGACCGCCTCGACGCTGATATCGCCTATGCCATGATGAGCATCAACGCGGTGAAAGGCGTTGAGATCGGCGCAGGTTTCGCCAGCGTCTCCCAGCTTGGAACCGAACATTCCGACGAAATGTCGCCGGAAGGCTTTCTGTCCAACAATGCGGGTGGCGTGCTCGGTGGCATTTCCACGGGTCAGGACATCACTGTCAGCATGGCGATCAAGCCCACCGCGAGCACGCGCCTTGATCGCCACACCATCGACAAGGCCGGCAATCCGGTCGTCGTCAATACCCACGGCCGCCATGATCCCTGCGTCGGCATTCGTGCCACGCCGATTGCCGAAGCCATGCTGGCCATTGTGCTGGTTGACCATGCCCTGCGTCATCGCGCCCAGAACGGCGACGTCGTCTGTCCGACTCCGCAGGTCGCGGGGCTGGCGCCGGCTGGTGTGCAGTCGGTGCCGTCGCCTGCTTCACGGGATTGACCGTGGTCAACTTTCGGCCGGTTTCTGCGGCGTAAAGTAGCTCGTACGATATTTCAGTCTTCAATACGAGCCGGGAGGTAATGCATGGAGCAACACGATCTGAACCACGAATTCCCCGAATACCGCGAGCAGATTCATGCACTTAAGATGTCCAACGGACACTTCGCAAGGCTTTTTGATGAATACCACGACGTAAACCGCAACGTGGTGCGTGTTGAAGTCCAGGCCGAAATCGCAACGGACTTCGAGCTCGAAGACCTCAAGAAGCGCCGCCTGAAACTGAAAGACGAACTCCATGGCATGTTGAAGAGTTCTCCGGTCAATTGACCGGTTGACTGTTCTGCAGGAAAAAGAGCGCTTGAGAGCGCTCATACTGCGGACAAACCTCCAAGCCTCCGCTCGTCGGGGGCTTTGATTTTTTCAATCCCGGCATGCTCAAGCCCGCCCCGTGGATTCCGCGGGGTTTCGTGCAAGCTACACTCCCGTCGATGATTCCCTACTGGCGCCTGTCCGGCTATTACTTCTTCTATTTCGCTTTCATCGGCGCCTTTTCTCCCTACTTCAGCCTTTACCTGCAATCCATCGGCAACACGGCAACGCAAATTGCCGTGCTGATGTCGCTGATGTCCGTCATGCGCATGCTGGCGCCGGCACTTTGGGGCTGGCTGGCCGACCGGCTCGGGGCCCGCACGACCATCCTGCGCCTGTCTGCACTTTTGTCGCTGATTGGTTTTGCAGGGTTTCTGGTGAGCGATGCCTATGGCGCGCTGTTTGCCAGCATGGCTTTTCTGGCATTTTTCTGGAGTGCGGCACTACCGCTGGTCGAAACGCTGACCTTTGCGCATTTGCAGGGGCAGGCCGGCCGCTACGGCAATATCCGCGTGTGGGGCTCGGTGGGCTTTATCGTGGCGGTGCTGGGCCTGGGTTATCTCCTCGACGATCTGCCTGTGGCTGCGCTCCTGTGGATTTCGTTGGCACTGCTGGGGGGAATCCTGTTTTGCGCGCTGACGATTCCGGAAGCGCATGCCTCGTCGGTGCCCGACGTGCATGTCGCGCTCACCGAAATTCTGCGACGGCCCCACGTAAGGGCGCTGCTGGCTGCGTGTTTTTTCATGTCTGCCGCGCACGGAGCGCTGTATGTTTTCTACTCCTTGCACCTGGTTGCCCATGGGTACAGCAAGTCGCTGGTGGGCTGGATGTGGACCCTTGGCGTTGTTGCCGAAATCGTTGTTTTCATGGGGATGCCGCAGCTGCTTCGCGTCTCTTCCCTGCGTGGAATCCTGATCTTCAGTCTCGCGGCGGCCGTGCTGCGGTTTTTGTTGATAGGCTGGGGCGCGGAGTCGCTGGTGCTGCTGCTGTTCGCCCAGGTGCTTCATGGTGCAACCTTTGGCGCCTATCACGCGGCTGCTGTGGCTGCCGTGAATGGCTGGTTCGGAACCCGTCACCAGGCGCGTGGTCAGGCCTTGTACGGCAGTATTTCGTTTGGCGCCGGGGGAATGATCGGCGGCCTGATTAGCGGCTACACTTGGGAAAGCATCGGGCCGGCCTGGACCTATTCGCTCGGATCTCTGTTTGCGCTTCTCGGCTTGCTGGTGCTCGTCGGCGGCTGGCAGGAGCGGGGCAGTTCAGGGCGGGCAGACATTTAAATGAACAGATTTGAGTCAAAGCATGAATAGACATTTTGGATGGCTGCAGGGCTTTTTGCCCGTGATGATCGCCGCGGGCGTCGTGACCGCCTGCCAGACGGTGCAAACGACCCAGGGCGGGGCAGTGGGTATCGAGCGTCGGCAGATGATGATGGTCTCGTCCAAGGAGATGGAGCAGGCATCGTCCCAGAGCTATCACCAGATCCTCCAGCAGGCGGGACAGAAGAATGCCCTCAACCGGGACAAGGTCCAGGTTGAACGCGTGCGTGCGGTGGCCCGTCGCCTGATCCCGGCAACCGGGGCCTTCCGGCCCGACGCGCCGGCCTGGCAGTGGGAAGTGAATGTGCTGACTTCGAACGATCTCAACGCCTGGTGCATGGCGGGAGGAAAGATCGCGTTCTACTCCGGAATCATCGAAAAGCTGGCCCTGACCGACGACGAGATCGCCGCCATCATGGGCCACGAGATTGCCCATGCGCTGCGCGAGCACGCTCGGGAACGGGCGTCGCAGTCGATGGTGACGAACGTCGGCGTAGCGGTTGTCGGTGCCGTGCTTGGCGTTGGCCGAGCGGGAACCGACCTCATCGGTACGGTGGCCAAGGTGAGTTTCGAGCTGCCCAACAGCCGTGAACACGAGACTGAGGCCGACCGTATCGGCGTCGAACTTGCTGCCCTTGGCGGCTACGATCCCCGTGCCGCAATCAGCCTCTGGCAGAAGATGGCCAAGGCTTCCAGCGGTGCTCCGCCCCAGTGGTTGTCGACCCACCCGTCCAACGAGACTCGGCAGCAGGATCTGCAACAATACGCCGCGCGGGTCATGCCCCTGTACGAGCAAGCTACTCAGCGCGCAAGGCCTGTGAAATAATAAAAGTTTTCCGCCCTTCAGCTCTGACTTCCCGCCCATGCAAGCGCAAACGCTTTACGAAAAATTGTGGTCGAGCCACGTGGTCCACGTCGAAGACGACGGCACTGCGCTGATCTACATCGACCGTCACCTCGTTCACGAAGTCACCAGCCCCCAAGCCTTCGAAGGCCTCAAGCTGGCCGGGCGCAAGCCCTGGCGCGTGGATTCGATCGTTGCAACGGCCGACCACAACACGCCCACCGATCACTGGGAGCAGGGCATTCTCGACCCGGTTTCCCGTCAGCAGGTGGAAACCCTCGACAGCAACATCCGTGAAGTTGGAGCGCTGGCCTATTTCCCGTTCAAGGACGCGCGCCAGGGCATCGTGCACGTCATCGGGCCGGAAAACGGCGCAATCCTGCCGGGCATGACCGTCGTCTGCGGGGACTCCCACACGTCCACTCATGGCGCCTTTGCGTGCCTGGCTCACGGCATCGGCACCTCGGAAGTCGAGCACGTGATGGCCACCCAGTGCCTGCTCCAGAAAAAGTCCAAAACCATGCTGATCCGCGTGGATGGCCAGCTCGGCGCCGGTGTAACTGCCAAGGATGTCGTGCTGGCGATCATCGGCCGCATCGGCACGGCGGGCGGAACCGGTTACGCGATGGAGTTCGGAGGCAGCGCCATTCGTGGCCTGTCGGTCGAAGGCCGTATGACCATTTGCAACATGGCCATCGAAGCGGGTGCCCGCGCGGGCCTCGTTGCCGTTGACGATCAAACCGTCGCCTACCTCAAAGACCGGCCTTTTTCGCCAAAAGGCGCACTGTGGGATCGCGCGGTCGAATACTGGAAGACCCTGCATTCGGATGACGACGCCGTCTTCGATGCCGTGGTGGAGCTTGATGCCGCGCAGATCGAGCCTCAGGTCACCTGGGGTACGTCGCCTGAAATGGTGGCTTCTGTCGACGCCAGCGTGCCGGATCCGGCCCTCGAGAAAGACCCGGTAAAGCGCGAAGGCATGGAGCGCGCGCTTCAGTACATGGGGCTCACGCCACGTACGCCGATCAAGGACATTGCGATCGACAAGGTCTTTATCGGTTCATGCACCAACTCGCGCATCGAGGATCTGCGTGCAGCGGCCGCAGTGGCGCAGGGCCGCCGCAAGGCCGACAACGTCAAGCTGGTGCTGGTTGTGCCGGGCTCCGGCCTCGTCAAGCGCCAGGCCGAAGCCGAAGGCCTCGACAAGATCTTCGTTGCCGCCGGTTTTGAATGGCGCGAGCCGGGCTGCTCCATGTGTCTGGCGATGAACGCCGATCGCCTTGAGCCGGGCGAGCGTTGTGCCTCCACGTCCAACCGCAACTTCGAAGGTCGTCAGGGCGCGGGTGGCAGAACGCATCTCGTCAGCCCGGCAATGGCCGCCGCGGCTGCAATCGCCGGTCATTTTGCCGATGTGCGCGAGTTCGCCTGAAGTCGCGGAGAAAATCAGTCATGCGTAAATTCATCGCGCTGATCGGTGTATTTGCCGTCGTGCTCCTCGCCGGTTGCAACACCGTGCAGGGGTTCGGCAAGGATCTTGAAAAGGGTGGCGAGGCCATCCAGAAGGTAGCCAAGTAATGAAGCCATTCCAGAAACTCGACGGTCTCGTGGCGCCGATGGATCGCGCCAACGTCGATACCGATGCAATCATTCCCAAGCAGTTTCTCAAGTCGATCAAGCGCAGCGGCTTCGGCCCCAACCTGTTCGACGAGTGGCGCTACCTGGATGTCGGCCAGCCCGGTCAGGACAATTCCGGGCGTCCGGAGAACCCGGATTTTGTGCTTAACCAGCCCCGCTACCAAGGCGCGCAAATCCTGCTGACCCGCGACAACTTCGGTTGTGGCAGCTCGCGCGAGCATGCCCCGTGGGCGCTGGAGGATTACGGCTTCCGTGTGATCATCGGCCCCAGCTTTGCCGACATCTTCTTCAACAACTGCTTCAAGAATGGTCTCCTGCCTATCAAGCTGGATGCCGCTGAAGTCGAAGAACTGTTTGCCCAGTGCCTTGGGGCCGACGGCTATCGGCTGACGGTGGATCTCCAGGCTCAGACCATTACCCGCGCCGACGGCAAGGTGATTCCCTTCAACGTGGATCCGTTCCGCCGCGAATGCCTGCTCAATGGCTGGGACGACATCGGCCTGACCCTGCGTCGTGCCGACATCATCCGTGACTACGAAGCCCGTCGCCGCGTCGAGCAGCCTTGGCTGTTCGCCTGATTACTGCGATCGTCCGGCGGCAACCCTGTCGCCGGCATCGACCAACGAAAAAAACGGAAAACTACAATGAAAATCTGTGTTCTGCCGGGTGACGGCATCGGCCCTGAAATCATCGGTCAGACTCTGCGCATGCTCGATGCCATGCGTGATGACGGTGTGAAGTTCGAAGCCGAAACGGCTCTCGTGGGCGGCGCCGCCGTTGACGCCACCGGCAAGCCCTTGCCGGAAGAAACCGTTCGCCTTGCCGATGAAGCCGATGCGCTGCTGCTCGGCGCGGTGGGGGGGCCGAAGTGGGATAGCTTTCCGCGGGAGCAGCGTCCCGAACTCGGCCTGCTCGGCATTCGTCGGCAGCTCGAGCTTTTCGCCAACCTGCGTCCGGCGATTCTTTACCCCGAACTCGCCAATGCCTCGTCGCTCAAGCCCGAGATCGTTGCCGGGCTGGATATCCTCATCGTGCGCGAGCTCACGGGTGACATCTATTTCGGCCAGCCCCGCGGCATCCGCGTTGAAAACGGTGAGCGCGTCGGTTTCAATACGATGATCTACTCGGAATCCGAAATCCGCCGCATCGGCAAGGTGGCTTTCGAAGCCGCCCGCAAGCGCGATAAGAGGCTGTGTTCCGTGGACAAGATGAACGTCCTCGAAACCACCCAGCTGTGGCGCGACGTGATGATCGAGCTGTCCGCCGACTACCCGGACGTGGAGCTCACCCACATGCTCGTCGACAACGCCGCGATGCAACTCGTGCGCGCGCCAAAGCAGTTCGACGTGATGGTGACCGGCAACATGTTCGGCGACATTCTCTCCGACGAAGCCTCCATGCTCACCGGCTCCATCGGCATGCTGCCGTCCGCTTCCCTCAATGCCCAGGGCAAGGGCATGTACGAGCCGAGCCATGGCTCCGCCCCCGATATTGCCGGCAAGGACCTGGCCAACCCGTTGGCCACCATGTTGTCGGCAGCCATGATGCTGCGTTACAGCTTCAACATGGAGGCCCAGGCCGCGCGCATTGAGACCGCGGTGAAGAAAGTACTCGCCGCCGGCTATCGCACCGGCGACATCTACGAGCCGGGCACCCGTCGTGTAGGCACCAGGGAAATGGGTGACGCGGTCATCGCTGCGCTGTAAACAATCGAAAAAATAATCAAGTCTGATCGGGGATCGAAATGAAAAGAGTGGGTCTGGTTGGCTGGCGCGGAATGGTTGGTTCCGTGCTCATGCAGCGCATGCGCGAAGAGAATGATTTTGCACTGATCGAGCCGGTGTTCTTCACCACTTCCAATCCGGGCGGCAAGGCGCCGAATTTCGGCAAGGAAGCCCCCGCGCTGAAGGACGCCCGGAACATCGACGAACTGAAGACGATGGACATCGTCATTACCTGTCAGGGCGGTGACTACACCAGCGACGTGTACCCGAAGCTGCGCGCAGCGGGCTGGAGCGGTCACTGGATCGATGCAGCTTCCACGCTGCGCATGGACCCCAAGGCAGTCATCATTCTCGATCCGGTCAATATGAACGTGATCAAGGATTCTCTCGTCAAGGGCGGTCGCGACTGGATCGGTGGCAACTGCACCGTGTCGCTGATGCTGATGGCTCTCGGCGGCCTGTTCCAGCGTGATCTGGTCGAGTGGGCTACGTCCATGACCTACCAGGCAGCATCCGGTGCCGGTGCGCAGAACATGCGCGAGTTGCTGTCCCAGATGGGCGAACTGAACCGCTCGGTCAAAGAACTGCTCGACGATCCTGCCTCGGCAATCCTCGATATCGACCGCGAAGTAGCTGGCACCATGCGCGACGAGGCCTTCCCGTCCTCCAACTTCGGCGTGCCGCTGGCAGGCTCGCTGATTCCGTGGATCGACAAGGATCTCGGAAACGGCCAGTCCAAGGAAGAGTGGAAGGGGGGTGTCGAAACCAACAAGATCCTCGGTCGCGGCGAAGGCTTCAGTGCTCCGGTGGTGCCCATCGATGGCCTCTGTGTGCGTATCGGCGCGATGCGTTGCCATAGCCAGGCGCTTACCCTGAAGCTGCGCAAGGATATCCCGGTCGACGAGATCGAGAGCATGCTGGCCACGGCCAATGACTGGGTCAAGGTTGTTCCGAACCAGCGCGAGGCGTCGATGAAAGACCTGACCCCGACCGCGGTGACCGGCACGCTGACTGTTCCCGTTGGCCGCATCCGGAAACTGGCCATGGGCGGCGAGTACATTTCGGCCTTCACCGTCGGCGACCAGCTTTTGTGGGGCGCCGCCGAGCCGCTGCGACGCATGTTGCGGGTTCTGCTGGAAGACTGAAATTGAAAAAGGCGGCGAAAGCCGCCTTTTTCAATTGGCTGCTCACTTTGGTGAGGTGAGTTCAAATAGTGCTTGAACTTGCCTCACCAAACCCATGATGTTATGTTCATCGATAACTCGATTTCGATGATCAGCCTTCGTGCATAAGAACCTCGTGAATAGTCGGCTAAAACGCACCCTGCTCGCTGCCGCAATCAGTGCGCTGTCCTTCAGTGCCACCGCAGCGGGGCTTGGGCGAATTACAGTCCTGAGCGGACTCGGTCAGCCTCTGCGTGCAGAGGTGGAAATCGCTGCCGCGCCCGAAGAAATCCAGAACATGACGGCGCGTCTCGCATCTGCAGACGCCTTCCGGCAGGCCGGGATCGATTACTCTTCCTCCGTCAGCGGATTGCGCATGTCTGTTGAGCGTCGAGGGAGCGGTGCCGTCGTGAGGGTCAGCAGTGACAGACCGATCAACGAGCCCTTCGTCGATATGCTGGTCGAGCTGAACTGGTCGGCCGGGCGCCTCATTCGAGAATATACCTTCTTGCTGGATCCTCCCGATACAGGGACCGCTCGGGCACCTGTTGCGGTGGCTTCGCCGGAAATGCGTTATGGCCAGTCTGGCGTGCGCGCCGGATCTCCTGCCGTGCGTCGTCCTGCTGCTGCGCGCATCGCGCGGCCCGCTGCGGCTTCGCCAGTGGGCGGGCGCGCCTACATGGTGCAGTCCGGCGATACGCTGAATCGCATCGCCATGGAAAACCGGCCGGAAGGCGTTTCCATGGAGCAAATGCTGATGGCTCTCTTCCAGGGTAATCGCTCGGCTTTTGAAGGCGATGACATGAATCGCCTGCAAGCCGGCAAGATCCTGCGTATTCCCGATGCTGAAGGTGTGCGTCAGGTTGCTGGTGAAGGCGGACGTCAACAACTGGTCGGCCAGTCGTCAGATTTCGGGCGCTACAGCCGGAAGCTTGCAGAGCAGGCTGCCGCCGGGCCGGCCAAGGAGGCGCCAACGCAGCAGGGCAGTGGCGGCAAGATCGGGGCCAAGGTCGAAGATCGGGCTCAGCCTGCTGCGGGCTCAAGCGATAGGCTCAAGGTTTCAAAGAGCGAAGAAGGTGTGCGTGCAGGTGGTGCTGGCGGAGAGAAGTCCGTTGCTCGCCTGCAGGCGCTCGAAGAAGATCTGGTTTCTCGGGACAAGGCTCTGAGCGAGGCCAATACCCGCTTGGCTGAACTCGAAAAAAGCATCAAGGAACTTCAGCGCCTGGTCGAACTGAAGAGCCAGGGCATGGCGCAGATGCAGTCGGAAGCTGCGCCGCCGCCTCCCGTCGCAAAGGCTCCTGTCGAGCCTGTTGCTGCGCCTGCCACTGCCGAGCCTGAAAAGCCCGAGCTTCCGAAGGAGCCGGAGCCTGTTCCCGAGCCGAGGCCGGTTCCGCCGCCTCCGCCACCCGTTCCGGAGCCTGCGCCGGTCAAGCCCCCGGAAGTCCAGTCTCCCGCGGATGACACCTCGCTGTTGATTGGCGGGGGCGGCATTCTCGCGCTATTGCTCGGATGGGGCGGCTACAAGCTGTACCAGCGCCGTAATGGTCAGGGCGCTCCCACCACGACGCCCGCGCTCTCCGAATTCGGTGACGGATCGAGTTCTGTTTTTGGCAGCGCAGTGGGGCAAAGTGTTGATACAGGCAGCAGCAGCCAGATCCAGACCGATTTCAGCCAGTCCGGGCTTTCGTCGATCGATACCGATGAAGGGGTCGACCCTGTAGCGGAAGCCGATGTGTATATGGCCTATGGGCGTGATGCCCAGGCCGAGGAAATCCTTCTGGATGCCCTCAAGACCGATCCAGGGCGGACTGGGGTCCATCTAAAGCTCCTCGAGATTTATGCACAGCGCAAGAATCTCAAGCAGTTCGAGACTACTGCTACCGAGCTCTACTCGCTGACTGGCGGCAACGGTCAGGATTGGGAAAAGGCGGCGGCTCTCGGGCGTAAAGTTGATCCGGACAGCCCGTTGTACCGCATCCCGGCGCCGGGCACTCCGTCGGGCCCGACGATGGCCGTGTCGGCGGCGGCTTCGACTCCCGGTCCCCAGACGATTGCCGGAGGCGCTGCGGCAGCTACCGGCTTTGTGCAGGCAGGCACTGCGCGAGTCCCGGTTGCCGAGCCGGCCTTCATGGCGAGTGAGCCGTCGCAGCTTGGCAGCGACGATCCACTGGAGTCTCCATCGCAGCTGAAAGACACCTGGGCTTTGCCCGGAGATCTCAATCAGTATGCGAGCATGGAAGATATCGAACGGGTGGTTTCTGCAGAGTCGCATCCTGCTCAGCCCGCAGCCAGCTTCCCCGCTGCAGGGATTCTCGATTTCGATCTCGATCTGAATGTTGAAGACGATTCGAGCAGTGCGAGAACCGTTGCGCTGGGAAGCGGCTCCCCGACTGCCAGCAACGGCCTGGACTTCGATCTCGGTTTTGATCAGGTGTCTCAGCCCGAAATGGGGGCCACACTTGTGGCCGGGGATGTCATGCCCAATCTGGAGGCTACCTCGACGCGGCCCCAGCGTTTGGCGGCAGACTTTAGCCTGCCCGACGCCAGCGATCTCGACTTCGAGATAAGCTCCGAGTTTGGCGAGCACCGCTCAGGGGTACCGTCTGATCAAACCGTCGATGTGGATCTGACGGCCACGCTGGCCGAAGACAGCATCCGCGAGCCTGTGGATGCTGCCACCGTCGATCTGGAGCGGACGAGTTTTGACAGTAGCTTGCTGGATTTCGACTTCGAACTGGACGATAAAGTTGAGACGAAGGCTCCCGTAAAGGCGGCGTTTGCGCCCGGGGCTGACCTGAAGGCTCTCGATCTCGAACTCAAGCGACCTGTCGTCGCGTCTGCAATCGAATTGCCGGATGCAGGACCGCCCACCGAGCCACCCTTGGATCTCGATCTTCAGCAGGAGGTGGCCACCAAGCTCGAGTTGGCTCGCGCCTACGAGGAAATGGGTGACAAGGATGGCGCGAGGGAGCTCGTTGAAGAGGTCTTGCGCGAAGGTTCGGGGCTCCAGCAGGATGAGGCGCGCGCGATTCTCGCTCGCCTTTCCTGATCGGGCGGCTTGCAGTCCGGAGCGTTTTTGACGCAGTGACAATTGCGATGCACCCGGCGACGCGACTTGTCGCCTGGGCGGCAGTGGTCGTATTTTTTCAAATAGCCCGAGGCTCCATGTTATGGGGCTTCGGGTTTGTTGTTATGGTCATCTCCGTCCTGTTCGCGAGGCATCGAACCCTGCGCCTTTTGCGGCGCGTCCGCGTTCTGCTCGTGGTTTTGTTTCTGCTGTTTGCCTTTTTTACTCCCGGAGAAGCGCTTCTGTCGTTCCCGGGACGTGCCGGGCCGACCATTGAGGGGCTTGATATGGCTCTCGTTCATGGTGGTCGGCTGCTCGTCGTCGTCATGCTTGTCTCGATTCTTCTGGAAAAAACCGATGAAAGAACGCTCGTGTCCGGCCTGATGGCACTCGCCCGTCCGCTGAGCTTTGCCGGTCTGTCGATTGAACGGCTGGCTGTTCGAGTGCTGCTTGCATTTGGCTACGTGGAATCGCCACCTTCGGGCGGATGGCGAGCGTTGATGGCAGAAAATCCCGATCGTGCTGAGTTGGATAGCTTGACGGTAGTGTTCGCGCCCCTGCGCTGGCCTGACCGGTTTGCGATTGGGGGCCTGTTGGTGCTGATGGTCTGGTTGGTGAGCAAATGAGGGTTGCAATAGGCGTCGAATATGATGGCAATGCTTTCGAGGGCTGGCAGATTCAGCCCCATGGCCGGACGGTTCAGAACGCGGTCGAGCATGCCCTTGCGCAGATTGCCCAGGTGCCCGTGAAACTCGTCTGTGCCGGCCGGACTGATACAGGTGTGCACGCGAGCATGCAGGTAGCTCATTTCGACACCGTGGCTAAACGTCCGCTCGAGGCTTGGGTGCGGGGCGTGAATAGTCATTTGCCAGCCAGCGTCTGCGTTTTGTGGGCTGTGGAAGTGGATGACGATTTTCATGCCCGCTTCAGTGCAGAGTCGCGGCGATACCGCTACGTGCTTCTCAACCGGCGGATCCGGCCAGGTTTGCTTGGCGGGCGAGTGGGCTGGACGCATGGCCCACTGGACGAAGAGGCCATGCGCTCGGCGGCAGCCTGTCTCGTCGGCGAGCACGATTTCACGTCGTTCAGGGCGGCCGAGTGCCAGGCCAAGTCCCCGGTGCGCTTCATGCATTCGGTCGAGGTCCGGCGTCAGGGTGACATCGTGCTGTTTGATTTTCACGCCAATGCTTTCTTGCATCACATGATCCGCAATCTTGTCGGGTCGCTGGTTTTCGTCGGCAAGGGGCGCAAGCCGGCCGAGTGGATGGCTGAACTGTTGGCAGTGCGAAACCGGACGCTTGCTGCGCCCACCTTCGCTCCCGACGGGCTTTACCTGTGCGGTGTCGAATACCCTGCGCGTTGGCCGCTGCCGGGCGGGGGGCGTATCATCGGTGCTCCCCAACTGCTGCTTCCCTGACTTCCGTGCATCGCACCCGTATCAAGATCTGCGGCCTGACCCGCGAAGAAGACGTTCGCGCCGCGGTCAGTGCCGGCGCCGACGCGATCGGTTTCGTTTTCTACCCGCCCAGTCCCCGCTTCGTAAGTTTCGAGAGGGCGGCAGAGCTTGCCCGTCTGATTCCGCCTTTCGTCACAACAGTCGGATTGTTCGTGAACGCCGGGCGTGACTATGTCGAAAACGCGCTGGAAGCCGTGCCGCTACAGGTCTTGCAGTTTCATGGCGATGAGACCGAGGCCGATTGCGTCGGCTATGGCCTGCCGTACATCAAGGCAGGGCGGATGCGGCCGGGGCTCGATCTGTTAAAATACGCAGCTTCCTTCCCTTGCGCCCAGGGTTTGCTTCTGGATGCCTTTGTTGAAGGCTATGGTGGTGGTGGAGAAGCTTTCGACTGGTCGCTCATTCCTTCCGGGCTGCCTTTGCCCCTGATTCTTTCCGGTGGCCTGCATGCCGGGAATGTGGCCGAGGCTGTGAGATGCGTTCAGCCGTGGGCTGTGGACGTGTCGAGCGGTGTCGAAGCGGCGAAGGGAATCAAGGATGCTGACCGAATCACCGAATTTGTTGCCGGAGTCCAAAATGCACATGGCTGATGCCCCTTACGATCTACCCGACGCGCGCGGCCATTTCGGTCCCTATGGCGGTGTGTTTGTCGCTGAGACCCTGATCCCGGCGCTGACCGAACTGCGGCAGGCCTACGAAGTGGCCCAGCAAGATCCCGCGTTCGTTGCCGAGTTCGAGTACGAGCTCAAGCACTACGTCGGCCGTCCGAGCCCGATCTACCACGCCAAGCGCATGTCAGACCTTCTCGGCGGCGCGCAGATCTATCTCAAGCGGGAAGATCTCAACCATACCGGCGCGCACAAGATCAATAACTGCATCGGTCAGGCCATGCTGGCCCGGCGCATGGGCAAGCCGCGGGTTATCGCCGAAACGGGGGCTGGCCAGCACGGAGTTGCGACGGCGACGGTTGCCGCCCGCTACGGCATGGAGTGCGTGGTTTACATGGGCTCGGAAGACGTGCGCCGTCAGGCCGCCAACGTCTACCGCATGAAGCTTCTCGGCGCCACGGTCGTGCCGGTGGAGAGCGGCTCCAAGACCCTCAAGGATGCGCTCAACGAAGCGATGCGCGACTGGGTCACCAACATCGGCAATACCTTCTACATCATCGGCACGGTCGCGGGGCCGCACCCCTATCCGATGATGGTGCGTGACTTTCAGGCGGTCATTGGCAAGGAGTGCATCGACCAGATGCCCGAGATGGCCGGCCGCCAGCCAGATTACGTGATCGCCTGTGTGGGTGGCGGCTCGAACGCGATGGGGATCTTCCATCCGTATATCGGCCACGACAAGGTCCGTCTCATCGGTGTCGAGGCGGCTGGCAGCGGCATCGAGACCGGTCAGCATGCGGCGTCGTTGTCGGCGGGTCGTCCCGGCGTGCTGCACGGCAACCGTACCTATCTGCTGCAGAACGAAGACGGGCAAATCATCGAAACGCATTCCATTTCGGCGGGCCTCGATTACCCCGGCGTGGGCCCCGAGCATGCGTGGCTGAAGGATAGCCTGCGCGCTGAATACGTCGGGATAACGGATGCCGAAGCGCTGCAGGCCTTCCATGACCTGTGCCGTTTCGAAGGCATCATTCCGGCGCTGGAGTCGTCCCACGCCCTGGCCTATGCAGCCAAGCTGGCGCCGACCCTGCCGAAGGACAAGGTGCTGCTGGTCAATCTTTCCGGTCGCGGCGACAAGGATATGCACACCGTCGCCGAGAAATCCGGCATCCAGTTCTGATCTTCGCGGCCCCGTCGGCTTTTCCGGCGGGGCCGCCGACCATTCATACCCGTCCATGTCCACAATCCAACAAACTTTCAAGCGGCTGGCTAACGAAGGGCGCAAGGCGCTCATTCCGTTCATCACCGCCGGCGATCCCGCTCCCGAAATGACCTTGCCGCTGATGCAGGCACTGGTTGCGGGGGGGGCTGACATCATTGAACTCGGTGTTCCGTTCTCGGATCCGATGGCCGATGGCCCGACGATCCAGCGTGCTTCCGAGCGGGCCCTGGCCGCGGGCATGAGCACGCGCAAGGTGCTTGATATCGTTCGCGCTTTCCGTGCCACTGGCGATGCAACCCCCATCGTGCTGATGGGCTACGCCAACCCGATCGAGGCGATGGGGGCTGAAGCCTTTGCCCGCGCGGCCGCCGATGCGGGTGTAGACGGCGTGCTGGTGGTTGATTACCCGCCTGAAGAGTGCATTGCTTTCGCGCAAACCTGCCGCGCTGCGGGCCTTGATCCGGTCTTCCTGCTGGCCCCCACGTCCACCGAACAGCGTTTTGCCGATGTGGCGGCTGTCGGCAGTGGCTACATTTATTATGTTTCCCTCAAAGGTGTGACGGGTTCGGCAAGCCTGGATCTGGACGAAGTCGCCCGGCGTATCCCGGTGATTCGCGAAAAAGTCGGCATGCCGGTCGGTGTCGGCTTCGGGATCCGTGATGCCGCCACCGCGGCGAGCATCGCGACCCTGGCAGATGCCGTGGTGATCGGCAGCCGGATCATCGAGGAAATCGAACAAAGCAGCCGTGAAGAGGCGCCGGCGAAGGTCACCACCTTCCTGCGCAGCATCCGCACTGCCATCGACAACGCGGGAGAGCGCTAATGAGCTGGTTGAAAAAACTGCTGCCACCGAAGATCAAGCGCGATGCGCCGTCTGGTCGCAAGGCGATCCCCGAGGGCTTGTGGAGCAAGTGTCCGGCCTGCGAGGCGGTGTTGTATCGCTCGGATCTCGAAAGCAATCTCAACGTGTGTCCCAAGTGCGGGCATCACCAGCGCATCCGGGCCCGTCAGCGCATCGAGTATCTTCTCGATCCGGAAGGCCAGTTCGAGATCGGCTCTGAAGTGGTGCCGATCGATCCGCTGAAGTTCAAGGATTCCAAGCGCTATCCCGACCGCCTCGTGGCAGCCAGCGAGGACTCCGAGGAGACCGACGCGATGGTTGTCGTGCAGGGTGCGATCAAGACCGTGCCTGTGGTGATTGCCTGTTTCGAGTTCGAGTTCATGGGCGGATCGATGGGGTCGGTTGTCGGCGAGCGCTTCATGCGTGGCGTTCGGGCTGCCGTCGAACAGCGTCTGCCGTTTGTCTGCGTCACCGCTTCGGGCGGTGCGCGGATGCAGGAAGGCCTGTTCTCGCTGATGCAGATGGCCAAGACCACCGCCGGCATTACCCGTCTGGCTGATCGCAAGCTGCCCTTCATTACCCTCCTTACCGATCCGACGATGGGTGGCGTGTCGGCCAGTTTCGCCTTCATGGGCGATCTGGTGATTGCCGAGCCTGGCGCGCTGATCGGCTTTGCCGGCCCCCGCGTGATCGAGCAGACCGTGCGTGAAACCCTGCCGCCGGGCTTCCAGCGCTCCGAGTTCCTGCTCGAGAAGGGCGCCATCGACATGATCGTGGATCGCCGTGAATTGCGTGACCGTCTTGCCGAACTGCTTACCCTTCTGACTCGCCAGTCCTCCGTTCGCTCCGCCTCCTGATATGCAGTTGCCTGAAACTCTTGACGGCTGGCTGGGCCTGCTGGAAGCACGCCATGGTCAGTCCATCCAGCTCGGCCTCGACCGGGTGCGCGCGGTTCGCGACGCCCTTGATCTTCCCCAGACCTGCCCGGTCTTTACCGTAGGTGGCACCAACGGCAAGGGCTCGACCTGCGCCCTGCTCGAGGCTGTGTTGTTGGCGGCAGGTTACCGCGTCGGGCTGTATACGTCCCCGCACCTGCTCCGGTACAACGAGCGCGTGCGCATCGACGGCCGGGATGTCGAAGACGCGGTCCTCGTCGACGCCTTTGCCGAGGTCGAGCGTGCCCGCGGCGACATTCCTCTCACTTACTTCGAGCACGGCACGCTGGCCGCCTGGGTTGCCTTTTGCCGTGCCGGGCTTGAAGCAATCATCCTTGAAGTGGGTCTGGGCGGCCGCCTGGACGCCGTGAATGTCTTCGAGCCTGATTGCGCCATCGTTACCAGCGTAGCGATGGATCACATGGACTATCTTGGCGACAACCGCGAGGCCATCGGATTCGAGAAGGCCGGAATTTTTCGTGCCGGTCGTCCAGCGATCTGCAGTGATCCGCAGCCGCCCGCTTCGCTGCTTGCGCATGCCGAGGCGATTGGTGCCAGGCTGTGGGTCAGTGGCCGCGACTTTGGTTTTTCCGGTGACCAGAACCAGTGGGCCTTCTGGACTGCAGGCGGAAGCCGGCGGGGCGGGCTGGCCTATCCGTCGCTGCGAGGCATGAACCAGCTGCTCAACGCGGCTGCCGTCATGGCGGCCTGTGAGTCCGTGCGCGACATCCTGCCTGTGCCGATGCAGGCGATCCGGCAGGGTTTCATGCTCGTCGAGCTTCCGGGGCGCTTCCAGGTCTTGCCGGGGCGCCCGAGCATCGTGCTGGATGTCGCCCACAACCCGCAGGCGGCCGGGGTGCTCAACGAGAACCTGGCCAGCATGGGCTTTTTCCCGGAAACCTGGGCTGTGATCGGGATGCTGGCAGACAAGGATGTGGCCGGCGTGGTTCGCCTGCTGCGTGACCGCGTCGATCACTGGCTGGTGGCAAGCCTGCCGGGGCCGCGCGGACTCAGCGCGGAGAAGCTGGCTGCGATCCTGCGGGAAGTCGGCGTCTCCGGCGATATTGCCGAATACGTTTCGCCGGGTGGTGCGTACGAGGTCGCAGTCGGTCGGGCGGCCGAGGGTGATAGAATTGTAGTCTTTGGCTCTTTCCTGACCGTGGCTGAAGTCATGGCCGCCCGGAATGCGCCGCAATAGGTATTGCAGCAAGAATGGCCGACAACGACACCCAGATCGACCTGAAAAAACGCGCCCGCAGACGCCTCGTCGGCTCTGCAGCACTGGCTCTGGCCGCGGCCATCGTATTGCCGATGGTGATGGACCATGAGCCACGTCCACCGTCGCAGGACGTCCAGATCCGTATTCCCAGTCAGGAAGGCAGCAACTTCACGTCCCGCGTGATTACTGGCAAGGGGCCCGCACCCAGTCAGCCCGTGGCTGGTGTGATGGCGGAAGAAAGCGCGCCTCCGATCGTGGACGACGCAGCCAGGCGCAGGCCTGATCCGGACACGGCAAGTCCGGTTTTCAAGCCCGGTGAAGAGCTTATTCCTCCGCCTAAAAAGGCCGAGGTGCCCAAGTCCGAGCCGGTCAGACCCGAAGCCAGGAAAGCCGAATCCAAGCCGGATGCACCCAAGCCCGATGCAAAGCAGAAGGAGCGGGAGCGCGAGAAGGAAAAGGAAAAGGACAAGGCGCGTGAGAAAGCCCACGCAGAGGCTGATCGCGCCAAGGCCTTGCTGGCCGGTGCCAGCCCGAAGGACGAGGCTCCCGGCAAGGCGCACCTCGTTTCCCTCGGTGCCTACCGCGAAGCCGGCAACGTGGCGATTCTGCGCGCAAAGCTGAAGGCTGAAGGCTATTCTTCCTACACGGAAACCGTAGGCGACAAGGTGAGGGTTCGTGCTGGCCCCTTCCCGAACAAGGCGGCGGCCGACAAGGCCGCTGTACGTATTCAGAAGATTCTGGGCGTACAGGCGTCAGTGGCCGCCAAACAGTGAGAAGCGCAGGCTTTTGAGCGGATTCGATTACGCGCTCCTCGCCCTCGTCGGTCTGTCTGCCGCGCTTGGATTCTGGCGCGGGCTGTTGTCCGAGGTGCTGGCGCTGGGAGCCTGGTTGCTGGCGTTTGTGGCAGCAAAATCATTCATGCCGCAGGTTCAGCCTCTGGCTGCGACATGGGTTTCCGAGCCTTTGCTGCAGGGGCCGGCGTCATTTCTGATCATTTTTGTTGCTGTTCTCATTCTGGTGGCGATCCTGCGCCGGGCTTTGGGCGAACTCATTCGCGCGGCCGGGCTTGGGGTTGTTGACCGTTTTCTCGGTGCCTGCTTTGGCGCCGTCAGGGGCGGCTTGATCGTATTTGCATTGGCGTTGCTCGTCGGCATGAGTGGGTTCGCGAAGGAGGTCTGGTGGCAAGAGGCGAGCCTGTCCGCACCGCTCGAAACCGCAGTGACGGCCTCCAGACCTTGGCTTCCCGAGCCGTTGGCAAAAAGACTTCGATACCGATAGGTGGTTTGAAATGTGTGGGATTCTGGGCGTAGTAGCGACGACACCCGTCAATCAGCTTCTTTATGACGGCCTGCAGGTGCTTCAGCACCGGGGGCAGGACGCAGCGGGTATTGCGACGGCGGAAAGTGGGCGTTTCCACATGCACAAGGGCTCAGGGCTCGTGCGCGATGTGTTCCGCACTCGCAACATGCGCGATCTGCCCGGCAACTGGGGCATTGCCCACGTGCGCTACCCGACGGCCGGCTCGGCGTCCGCGGCGGCCGAAGCGCAGCCTTTTTATGTGAACTCTCCGTTCGGGCTGATGCTTGCCCACAACGGCAATCTGACGAATTCGGAAGAGCTGAAGCGGGAGATGTTCTTGTCCGATCTTCGGCACATCAACACCAATTCCGACTCCGAAGTGCTGCTCAACGTACTGGCCCATGAGCTTCAGGCTGCAGCCAAGAGCTTCCGCCTTGATGAAGAAACGGTCTTTACCGCAGTCGCCGGTGTGCATCGCCGCTGCCGTGGAGCCTATGCCGCCGTGGCCATGATCTCCGGAACCGGCCTCGTGGCCTTCCGCGACCCGTACGGCATCCGTCCGCTGGTCATCGGTCGCCACGACACGCCGAACGGCACCGAGTGGCTGGTGGCTTCCGAGAGCGTCGCCCTTGACGTGATGGGTTTCAAGCTGGTGCGCGATGTGGCCCCAGGTGAGGCAATCCTGATCGATACCGAAGGCCGCTTCCACAGCCGCCAGTGTGCAACCCACACGGTGCACGCGCCGTGCATGTTCGAATTCGTTTACCTGGCTCGTCCGGATTCACTGATCGACGGCATCTCGGTGTACGACGCGCGCATCAAGATGGGCGAGTTCCTCGCCCGCAAGCTGCGCGCAACCATGCCGCACCTGAAGATCGACGTGGTGATTCCGATTCCCGATTCGAGCCGTCCGTCGGCGATGGAAATGGCCCATCACCTGAACGCACCTTATCGCGAAGGCTTCGTCAAGAACCGCTACATCGGTCGCACCTTCATCATGCCGGGCCAGGCGATCCGCAAGAAATCCGTGCGCCAGAAACTCAACACGATCCATCAGGAGTTCAAGGGCAAGGCCGTATTGCTGGTGGATGATTCCATCGTGCGTGGTACGACCAGCCGGGAGATCGTGCAAATGGCCCGCGATGCTGGAGCAACCAAGGTGTACATGGCATCGGCTGCGCCCCCGGTGCGCTATGCCAACGTCTACGGCATCGACATGCCGACCAAGAACGAGCTTATTGCTGGCACCCGCAACGAAGAGGAGATCTGCCGCGAGATCGGTGCCGACGCGCTGATCTACCAGGATCTGGACGACCTCAAGGCGGCGGTGCAGGCGATCAACCCGGCCATCACGGTTTTCGAAACCTCGTGTTTCGACGGCTTCTATGTCACGGGTGACGTGACCCCGGAGTACCTTTCCGGCGTCGAAAACCAGCGTAACGACGCAGCCAGCAAGTCGGAGTCGGAAGAGGCGCCGGGCCAGCTTGATCTGAACCTCATTTCACGGAGCGAAAGTTGAGTACCAATCCCATCAGCGGTCTGAGCATGGACACGCTGGCAGTACGGGCGGGGATCGAGCGCAGCCAGTTCAACGAGCACTCCGAGGCGCTCTACCTCACGTCGAGTTTCGTGTTTGGTAGTGCGGCCGAGGCGGCCGCGCGTTTCTCGGGTGAGCAGGAGGGCAATGTTTACGCCCGCTTCACGAACCCGACCGTCACCGCCATGCAGCAGCGCCTCGCGGCGCTTGAAGGTGCCGAAGCCTGCGTGGCGACGGCTTCCGGCATGGCCGCGATTCTGTCCACGGTGATGGCGCTACTGAGTGCCGGTGATCACGTGATTGCCTCTCGCGGGCTTTTTGGCGCAACCCAGCAGTTGTTCGGCAACATCCTGTCGCGTTTCGGCATCGTCACCACCTTTGTGGCGGCCACTGACCTGGATGCATACCGGGCGGCCGTTACGCCGAACACCAAGTTGTTCTTCGTCGAGTCGCCTTCGAATCCGCTGACCGAGCTGGTGGATATCGCCGCAGTGGCCGCCATCGCCCACGAGGCGAAGGCGCTGCTGGCGGTCGATAACTGCTTCTGCTCGCCCGCTCTGCAGCAACCGCTCAAGTTTGGTGCCGATCTGGTAATCCACTCGGCCACCAAGTATCTCGACGGTCAGGGGCGGGTGCTTGGCGGCGCGGTGTGTGGCAGCAAGGTGCTGGTAGACGAAGTGCTGAAGTTCTTGCGCACTGCCGGGCCGTGCATTTCGCCGTTTAATGCGTGGATCATCCTGAAGGGTCTTGAAACCTTGAAGATCCGCATGGCCGCCCAGTCGGCCGGCGCCCTTGAACTTGCCACCTGGCTGGAGGCCCAGCCGCAGGTGGCACGGGTTCATTACCCGGGGCTGCCTTCCCATCCGCAGTACGAACTGGCGCTTCGCCAGCAGAGCAGCGGCGGGGCGATTGTCAGTTTTGAAGTGACGGGCGGCCGTGAGGAAGCCTGGAAAGTGGTGGATGCGACCCGCGTCGTGTCGATCACCGCCAACCTCGGCGATACCAAGACGACGCTGACGCATCCGGCTTCCACCACCCACGGCCGGATTTCGCCCGAAGCTCGCGAAGCAGCAGGAATCCGCGAGAGCCTGCTGCGCGTTGCGGTAGGCCTGGAGTCGATCGAAGACCTGAAGGTCGATCTGGCCCGCGGTCTAGCGATGCTTTAAACCGCCTCGGCGGGTTCAGTAAAGGGGCTGGCGGGAGAGTTTTCCGTCAGCCCACACCAGCACCTCTCCTTTCGCTTCCCCGTTTTCTTCACGCCAGTCGGCGAGCACCCAACGCTCGCAGACGTGACCTTCCACGTTCAGAGAATGCTCGGCTGGTCGGTGGGTATGGCCGTGGATCAGACGGGGAAAACCGTTCTCGCGGAGCAGGGCGGTGACGGCGGTGGTGTTCACGTCCATGATGGCCGCGGCTTTTTCCGACTTTGCTTCTTCGCTCTTCATGCGTACGCCCGCAATGATCTGCTTGCGCACGGCGAGCGGCTGGGTGAGGAACTGGGCTTGCCAGGCCGGATTGCGAACCTGGTTGCGGAAGGCCTGGTAGGCGATGTCGTCGGTGCACAGGCTGTCGCCGTGACACAGCACGGCGGGCTGCTCATCCAGCATGATCAGCGTGGGCTCGGGCAGGATTTCGAGACTGGCGCGCCCGGCAAAGTCGGTGCCGAGCAGGAAGTCGCGGTTGCCGGGCATGAAAAAGACGTTGCAGCCGGCTTCGGCAAGGGCTTTGATCCGGCTGGCGACAAGGGCCGCGAGCGGGTCGTCGACGTCGTCGTCTCCGGCCCAGTATTCGAAGAGGTCGCCTAGGATGTAGAGGCGCTTGGCCGCCCGGGCGGGGCCGGCGAGGTAGCGCTCGAAAACCGCGGTAAGTGCCGGGCGATCGGCACACAGATGCAGATCGGAAATGAAGTGGATTTGCATGCGCCGGTCGCCCCTTTTTGCGTGCTGCTTAGATGACTTCAGCGCGCTGGATGATCACGTCTTCCTTCGGCACGTCCTGGTGGAAGCCGCTGGTGCCGGTCTTGACGCTCTTGATCTTGTTCACAACGTCCATGCCTTCGCTGACGCGGCCGAAGACGCAGTAGCCCCAGCCTTGCACGTCGGGGGAGCGGTAGTTGAGGAAGTCGTTGTCGGCCACGTTGATGAAGAACTGGGCGGTGGCTGAGTTGGGATCCTGGGTGCGCGCCATGGCGATGGTGCCCGCTTCGTTCTTGAGGCCGTTGTCGGCTTCGTTCTTGATCGGGGCGCCGGTGGGCTTTTGTTTCATGCCGGGCTCGAAACCGCCGCCCTGGATCATGAAGCCGTTGATCACGCGGTGGAAAACCGTGTTGTTGTAGTGGCCGGCTTCAACGTAGGAGATGAAGTTCTTGGCGGATTCGGGCGCTTTTTCGGCATCCAGTTCGATGACGATGTCGCCGTGATTGGTGATGAGTTTGACTGCCATGGTGTTCTCCTGTGGGATGTGGGTGGGTTTTATTTGGCGGATTTTTCGGGCAGCTGGCGTGCCGACTGGATCAGGATCGGGGTTGCCGGAACGTCGCGCTGGTAACCGCGGGTGGTGGTCGGCTCCTTGCCGATCTTGCGGACGACATCCATGCCGCCGGTGACCTTGCCGAAGACTGCATAGCCCCAGCCGTCAGGTGACGGGTAGTTGAGCGAGCGGTTGTCCTCGAGGTTGATGAAGAACTGGGCCGAGGCCGAATGGGGGTTCTGGGTGCGGGCCATGGCAATGGTGCCAGCATCGTTCTTGAGGCCGTTCTTTGCTTCGTTCTCGATGGGGGGCCGGGTTTGTTTCTCTTCCAGCTTGGCGTTCATGCCGCCACCCTGGATCATGAAGCCGTCGATCACACGATGGAAAACCAGCCCGTCATAGAAGCCGCTTTTTACGTACTCGAGGAAGTTGGCTACGGTTTTCGGGGCCTTTTCCGGGTAAAGCTCGAGCACGATGGTACCGGCGCTTGTGTTCAGTTCAACCTGGGGATTGGCGGCGGCGGCGATCAATGCCTGGCCGGCAAGGGTGAGGGCAAGAAGGATCTTCTTCATGGGATGTCCTGGTGCGGGTTTGAGGGTGCATCGGGGGCGAGGCTTTGTCAGGCGAAGCCCTCGTAAACGATTTTCCAGCGGCCGCCTTCCTTGAGCCAGTATTGGCGCTTCTTGAGGACATTGGAAAGATTGTTGCTTCGATAGTCCTGCTCGAAGGTAACGACGATCAGATCCTGTTTGCCGGGGCTGCGGAAGACGCTGAGCTTGCCGAGGTCGACCTTGACCCAGTTCTTGCTGGCGGTAACAAGGCGCTTCTGCCGGGCCCACTGTTCGTAGCCGCCTTCGCTGTTGCGGAAGTTTTTGGAGTAGTGGGCGAGGTAGCGATCAACGTCGCGGCTCTCCCAGTCCTTGCGCCAGTCTTCGATCTGGCGGTTGAGTGATTTGCGCTCGCTGGCCCAGTCGTCAACGCTGAGCCATTCGATGGTGTTGCTGATGATGACCGGGGTGAGGCCGATCTGCAGATAACTGGAAAGGGCATCCAGATCCCGGTTGGTCAGAACCACGCATCCATCCGAGGCGCGGGGCGGGCGGGAGTAGGTGTCGCTGGGCGTGCCATGCAGCCAGATTCCATGGCCATCTCGCCCCTGCTGGCGATCCCATTCGTTGGGATAGCTGATCGGAAAGGCGCCGCTGCCGTAGAAGTCGGAGAGTTTCTGCCGGGGCAGATTGGCGGTGACATGATAGACGCCGACAGGGGTGCGCTTGTCGCCTTCGCGGGCCTTTTCGGCGCCGAGCTTGCCGTGGGTGATGTAGTAGTCGGCTACGAAGCGCGGCCGGCCGTTGTCGTTCTGGTAGATGTAGAGTCGTGAGCGCTGGGTGTCGACGACGATCGCGTATTTTTGCTCTGGCTCCATCTGGAGCAGGTAGCGGGGCACGTAGTTGCTGGGCGGCCGGTTGCGGTACGCCTTGAGCCGGGCGACGGCCTCTTCCCTCAGGTCGGCAAGCTTGTCGGCCGGAGCATCCTGCGGGTTTCCGAAAGAAACGAGGGGGCGCGTGCGGGCGAGCAACAGGTCGCCGCGAATCAGGTGGGCGAGGCGGAAATTCGGATAGCCGACGAGCAGCGCGTCGACTTTCTCGAGCGCGCTGCCGAGCCGGCTTTGTTCGATGTCCTTGAAGACGGCGCCGAGGGCGGCGTCCGCGTCGCCACCCGGCACACGAGAAACCTCGGCATCGAGAGCCATGAGAGGGCCGCACGCCAGCAGCAGCGCAAGCCCTCCGAGCAATGCACGCAGCAATTGATACATCAACCGCCAACCCGCTCCTGTTGAATCACCCATTTGCCATCCTGCAGGACAAGACCGAGTGTCTTGTTCGATGAGGTGGACAAGTTGGCAGAGCGATAGTGCTGCCGGAGTTTCACGGTGGCGCGATCGCCCGATACGCTGACGACCTTGACGTTTTCGAGATCAACTTCGATGTTGCCGGGCTTGGTCAGGCGGGCACTGCGCTCCTCTTCCCAGGTTTTGCGGTTCAGGCCCTTGGGCGGCTCAAAATCCTTGGCGTAGTGGCCCAGGTAGGATTTCACGTCTTTCTTCGACCACGCGCCGGCCCAGCTCTGGACCGCTTTGGCGATGGCGGCTGCCTGTTGTGGCGTCTCGTCTTTCGGCTCGGGACGTTTGGCGGTGGGCTTGAGCTCTGCCGGTGCGGCTGCAGCGGGCGCCGGCGGCGCGGTAACCGGCTTGGCAGAAGGCGCAGCAGGTGCTGCGGGTTTGGCTGCTGCAGGTGCAGCCGCAACCGGGGCCATTGCGACTGGCGGGATTGCCGGCTTCGGCGCCGGTGCGGCAGCTACTGGCGGCGGCGCAACGGGCTTGGCTGCTGCGATCACGGCCGGAGCTGCGGCGGGGGCGGGTGCAGCGGGAGGCTGCGTCCGGGCGGCGGGTGCGGCGCTGGCCACTGCAGCCGGGCGAACCGTCTTGCCGGTGACGCTCATCATTTCGCGGATCATCGCCAGCTTGTTCTGGGCTGCCGCATTGGACGAGTCCAGGGCCAGGGCCTTGTCGTAGGCCTGGCTGGCCAGACGGGCGTAGATGTCGCCGAGGTTTTCGTGGGCGGTGGCGTAGCTCGGATGGGTGCGGATCGCCATTTCGAGTGCGCTACGTGCCTTGTCGTACTGACGTTGCTGGGCGTAGAGCACGGCCAGGTTGTTGTAAGGCTCGGGCAGTTCGGGGTAGTCCTCGGTGAGCTTCTGGAAAACCGCGACTGCTTCGCTGCCCCGGTTGAGCTCAGACAGTACGACGCCCTTCAGAAAGCGCACCTGGGCATCCCGCGGCTTGGCGGCGAGAAGCTGGTCGGCTTTTTCGAGGGCCTGTGTCAGCTGCCCCTGTTTTACAAGGGATTGCAGATCCTGGAGGGAGTCAGCCCGGACGGGGCTGCAGAGCAGGCTTGCGAGTAGCAGGGATACGGCCAGGGCACGTTTTGACATGTGATATGATTCGCCGGCGTACGCAGGCACGCGGGGTCTCGTGGGGATGGGTTGATGACAAGAGAGCCATTTTATCAAGAAGCTCCGCTGCCGGCCATGTGCGTTCCCCGATTCTCTGTCGGCGGCGGCGTCCGCGAGCCAGTCAGGGTTCTCCTCCGGCAGTTTTCCGTGAATTCCCCTCTTCCCATTCGGTTTCATTGCGGTCTTTCTCATGTTGAAAATTCATAACTCCCTTTCGCGAAAAAAGGAGCAGTTCACCCCCATCGAGCCCGGCAAGGTGCGCATGTATGTTTGCGGGATGACCGTTTATGATTACTGTCACCTGGGCCACGCGCGGGTGATGGTGGTTTTTGACATGGTTGCGCGCTGGTTGCGGGCCAGCAGCTATAACGTCACTTATGTGCGGAACATCACCGACATCGACGACAAAATCATCAAGCGTGCCGGTGAGAACGGCGAAAGCATCCGCGCGCTGACCGACCGCTTCATTGCTGCGATGCACGAAGACGCCGATGCGCTGGGAGTGCTGCGGCCGGATCATGAGCCGAGGGCTACCGAGTTTGTCGAATCGATGCAGAAGCTGATCGGTAATCTGGTGGACAACGGCCTGGCCTACAAGGCCGCCAATGAAGACATGTGTTACGCGGTACGCAAGTTCGAGGGCTACGGCAAGCTGTCAGGCAAATCCGTGGACGAGCTGCGTGCCGGCGAGCGTGTCGAGGTGGCGGGTGGCAAGCACGATCCGCTGGATTTTGTGTTGTGGAAGCACGCCCGTCCGGAAGAGCCCGACGAAGTGAAATGGGCGTCTCCCTGGGGGGCTGGCCGCCCGGGCTGGCACATCGAGTGCTCGGCGATGAGTTCCGAGCTGCTTGGCGATCACTTCGACATTCACGGTGGCGGGGCAGATCTGCAGTTTCCGCATCACGAGAACGAGATCGCCCAGAGCGAAGGGGCCCATCAATGTTCCTTCGTCAATTACTGGATGCACAACGGTTTCGTGCGCGTGGATGACGAGAAGATGTCGAAGAGTCTCGGCAACTTCTTCACCATTCGTGACGTGCTCAAGGAGTACGCGCCCGAGGTGGTGCGTTTCTTCATTCTGCGTGCCCATTACCGCAGCCCGCTGAATTATTCCGACGCCCATCTGGTGGATGCCCGCCATGCGCTGTCGCGTCTATACACCGCCCTGCGCAACGTGCCGCCGGTGGGCGCCGCCGACGTGGATTGGTCCGCGCCGATGGCGGCCCGTTTCAAGCTGGCGATGGACGACGACTTCAATACGGCCGAGGCCGTTGCGGTGTTGTTCGATCTGGCCAACGAAGTGAACCGCGATCAGTCGGCTCAGGCTGCGGCCCAGCTCAAGGCGCTTGGCCAGGTGCTGGGCTTGCTTGAGCAGGATCCGCAGGCTTTCCTGCAAGGGGGCGTTGAAGCCGGTGGCGACGAAGAAACGGCCAGCATCGAAGCAAGGATCGCCGCGCGTATCGAAGCCAAGAGAGCCCGTAATTTTGCCGAGGCCGACCGTCTGCGCGCCGAGTTGCTGGCCGACGGCATCGCTCTCGAAGATACGCCGCAGGGAACGATCTGGCGCCGGGCCTGAGGCCTGGCGGGGACGTCAAGGCGTTGAGCCGGGACGATTTCCAGCTTCCCGTTCTTTAAATCCCGCTTCGCTGTTTGAGCCGCACATTTCGATCGGCTCTGCATCCACGTCCTTGACGTATCGCTCAGCTGCGCGAAGTTCTTTTCTGCTTGATGCGGCGCCAGCCGATAACACAGGCGCTGGCGGCCAGCAGCGCACCCAGCAGGCAGAGCGTCGTGATCACTGTGGTCCAGGCGGAGCTGTAGCCGAGGGGCGGGAAGTCCAGGCGGTGAAGCGCGTTGAAGATCCAGCGATGGGCGCGGCTGGCGTTGTCCACCCGCAGCAGGATGCGGCCAGTGGCTGGGTCGAGATACCAGGTGGTTTCTTCCGGATCGGCGAGGCGGATGCGCACGACCGGCAGGGCGCGCGGCGTGCTGCGGCTGTAGTAATACAGGTCTTCGGCGTGGATCAGTTCGGCGCTGGCGATGGCTGCCTTTTCTATTGACTGAATGGCGGCCGCGAAGGTTTCGGGAGGGATGGGCGCCGCGGCGGCAGCCTGGTCGTCGAAACGCAGTTTGACGGTGTCCGTACCGATCTCCAGGTAGTCCCTGCCGCCGAAGCGGAACCACTCGGCTTCGCGCGCCTCCGGGGCTCGGGCGAGCTGGCGTTTGAGCAGGGGCAGGTCGTCTGATGCGCGCAATGCCCCACCAGCCAGTTGTCGCGCAGCCCCGGGCGGCAGGCCGTTCAGTTTGAGCAGGCCGAAGGGGTGAACCGACAGCCAGCCGGAGAGCAGCCACGTAAATGCGAACAGACCGGCAGTGAGGCCGAGCAGGTGGTGCCACCGTTTCGTGCCCCGGTAGGGTGTGACTTGCCCGCGGGGGTAGCGTTTGACGATACGCAGTCGTGTCAGTCCCAGCCACAGCCCGCTGCTGGCGGCCAGCAGTGCCGGGAAGGACAGCCCCATCACGATCCAGCGCCAGGTGTCTGAATCGCCTCCGCTGCGCAGTGGCGTGAAGTAGATCCAGTGCAGTACGGTGCCAATCCAGTTCCAGCCGCGTTCGAATCGGGTGGTGTCGAGCAGCACTTCGCCGCTGCGGGGGGAGACGTAAATCACACTGTCGGCGGCATCGTTCGCGGCGATCCTGTACAGGGGGCGGTGGGCGTTATAGCTGGCGTAGACCGTCCATTGGTCGCGTTCGATGACTTCGGCGGGGCCGACATCGGTGGTGCCCAGAAAATCCCGGGCCTGTGCTCGTGCAGCCTCCGGCGACACCGGTCCCAGGGGCTCGCCCGTATCGGCCCATACGCTGCATGCGCCACTGTCGAGCATGAAATGGTAGGCAGGACGTGCGCCGGACATCGCCAGTCGAACGCCGCGGAACTTGCCCGGACAGGCCGCTAGCGCCGCTGCCGGGCTGAACCGTAAGGCTTCGGCCGCAATCGGTGCCAGGTGGGGCAGGCGTTCCTCCGCGGTGAGTTTAGGGAAGGGGACGTAGAGCATCACCAGCCCGGAGACGAACCACATCAGGACCGGCAGGCAGGTGGCAATGCCGAGCCAGCGGTGGATGAGGTAGAGGGTGCGTGAGACGAGAGCTTTCATGGGCGCGGGATTGTGCCATCGGCGGCCGGGGGGCGGGGGAAAGACGCACACCTCCATCCGTCATCTGCCGATCCATCTGTTGCCGGCGGCGGATGAGGACGAGGCTGCGCCGACGCAGTTCGTTGTCATGTGCCCTGCAGATTTATTGCATCTTGCCGGCCGGTGAGCGAGAGAACGATAATGGCATCCCTTTTGCCATGCCGACCTTGCCGCCTATGTGGCTTGCCGACCGCCGTGCTCCCAAAACCTTCCGCGCTCAGCGCTCTTTCGTCCGATTGTTCCGCTGCTGATTCCACCGGCCTGGATGCCGACGCGGCTGCGCTGATGGCCGATATCGCAGCCTTCGATATCGAGTCGGCACGTCAGCGCGTGCAGGCATTGGATGCCCGTCATTCAGGTCTGCGTGTGTCTTCCACCCTGTTTCCCGATGTGCCTGCGGACGCGGCATTTCCACCGGTTCGCGTGGCCGAGGCGCCGTCAGCCCCACAGCCCGGCCCGCAGGCCGCTCCGCTTCGTGCTCAAGGGGGACTTCTCGACCAGTTGAAGGGCGAGGTTGTCAGCCGGCAGCAGGAAGCGAGCGACGCTTCGCGGCAGGTCGATGCGGAAAGGGAGGATCTCGACCGGCGGCTACGCGGGTTGTTCGAGTATTTTCATGATCTGACGACCCAGCTCAATTACCTCAAGCCGGCAGTTGCCCGCAGCTATTTTTTCCTTGATTCCGACGATGCCTTCCGCAACCTGGCGTGGCTGGAGGGTTTCTCCGATTTTCGTACCCAGGCCGAGCGGGAGGGCGGGCATATCGAGCGGGTAACCCTCGGCTACACGCTCAAGGGGCCAGGCGCGCGGAATCTCGAACGCCTCGGCAGCGGGGTTGAGAGGCTGCGCCAGTTGCTTTTTGATCTCGGGCTCAAGTTTGAATGCCGGGAGCGGCGCAACCGCCAGCGGGAGCTGGAGCACGGCGCATTCACTGTGGCCGATGAAATCAGCGTGCTGGTGGTTTGGCGGGTGGATTTCGATAACCACGTCATCGTGATGGAGTCTCGCAACCTCGAACGCCTGGGGTACGCGTCCTGTACGCTGTCGCCCGAGTCCATCGGTGCGGCCATGCTCGACGAGTTTGGCCGGTTGATGCTCGGGCGGGAAAACCGTTTTCGTTCCTTTGTGACGCGCTGACGGCCGTAGCTGCCAGGGCTCAGGCCTGCTTCAGCATGTCGATTGCCAGTGCTTCCGCAACACGAATGCCATCAACCCCCGCCGACAGGATTCCCCCCGCGTAGCCGGCGCCTTCGCCGGCCGGGTAAAGGCCTTTTACGTTGAGGCTCTGGCAGTTTTCGCCGCGGGTGATGCGCAGCGGAGACGAGGTGCGTGTCTCGACGCCAGTGAGGACGGCGTCGTAGAGGTTGAAGCCCTTGATCTGGCGGTCGAAGGCCGGAATCGCCTCGCGCATGGCGGCGATCGCATAGTCGGGCAGGGCGCTGGAGAGGTCGGTGAGATGCACCCCGGGCTTGTAGGACGGTTCGACGCTGCCCAGTTGTGTGGAGGGCTTGCCCTGCAGGAAATCACCCACCAGCTGGCCCGGTGCCTCATAAGTGCCGCCACCCAGTTCGAAGGCGCGGCTCTCGAGCTGGCGCTGGAGTTCGATGCCTGCCAGCGGCCCTTCACCGGGGAAGTCTTCCGGCGTGATCCCGACAACGATGCCGGCGTTGGCGTTGCGCTCGTTGCGCGAGTACTGGCTCATGCCGTTGGTCACGACCCGGTTCGGTTCGGAGGTTGCAGCCACCACCGTGCCACCCGGGCACATGCAGAAGCTATACACCGCCCGGCCGTTGGAGGCGTGGTGCACCAGCTTGTAGTCGGCCGCGCCGAGCAGCGGGTGGCCGGCGTGGGGGCCGAGGCGGGCCTTGTCGATCAGCGATTGCGGGTGCTCGATGCGAAAGCCCACCGAGAAGGGCTTGGCTTCCATGAAGACGCCCCGTGCGTGGAGCATCTCGAAGGTGTCGCGGGCGCTGTGGCCGAGGGCCAGCACGACGTGGTCGCTGCGGATCTCGTCACCGCTGGCCGTTTTCACGCCGCGCACCTGGCCGTCTTCGATGACGATATCGGTAACGCGTTGCTGGAAGCGGATCTCGCCGCCCAGTTCAATGATTTCGGCACGCATGGTTTCAACCATGCCAACCAGCCGGAACGTGCCGATGTGAGGCTTGGAAACGTAGAGGATTTCTTCCGGTGCACCAGCCTTGACGAACTCGCTGATCACCTTGCGGCCGTAGTGTTTCGGATCCTTGATCTGGCTGTAGAGTTTGCCGTCAGAGAAGGTGCCCGCACCGCCTTCGCCAAACTGCACGTTGGATTCCGGGTTGAGGGTGTTCTTGCGCCACAGGCCCCAGGTGTCCTGGGTCCGCTCGCGCACTGCTTTGCCGCGCTCGAGCACGATGGGTTTGAAGCCCATCTGGGCGAGAATCAGCGCGGCGAAGATGCCGCAGGGGCCAAAGCCGATCACCACCGGACGGTTGGCGACATCCGGCGGAGCCTTGCCCACGAAATGGTATTCCATGTCCGGGGTTGGCTTGAGGTGTAGATCCCCGCTGAATTTCTTCAGTAGTACCGTTTCGTTCTTCACCTCGATGTCCACGATGTAGATGAGGGACAAGGAATGGCTCTTGCGCGCGTCGTAGCTGCGCTTGAAGACGGTGAAGCTGAGCACGTCCTCCTTCGGGATGTTCAGGCGCCTGGCGATGGCGTCAGGCAAGGCATCCGCGGAGTGATCGAGGGGGAGGCGGAGTTCGGAGAGTCGCAGCATGAGTGCATGGCGGGGATTTTTTCCCCGCAGATGGCGTTCGGGCTGCGATTTTATCCGGAATTCCGGGTGCGGGGAGGGCTCTGGCGAGTTATGGGAACGGGCAGTCGTGCGCCTGAAAGCTGCAGATCCAGGCGCGCAAGTTGTTCCAGTTGGCGGCACACGTTGTGCTGGACCCGGTCGGCCAGGCGGTCGATGACCCGGCGCATGTCGGCTCCGAGTTCCTCCAGTACCAGTGAGCGGGTTTTCATCTGGATCACGATTCGGCACAGCTTGTCTGCCCCGCCGCGCGGCCCGTTGATATCGCTGAGCCGCACGCTGACCGACTGAACCATGTGGCCGAAACGGCCAAGGGTGGCTCCGATGCGAGCGCTTGCGTGGGCACGCAGCTTCTTGGCTGCGGGTAGTCCGCTGGTCTTGATCTGGATTTCCATGATGCGATCTCTCCTTGCGTTGCCAAGCTTCCAGTTACTCTAGATTGAGCTGGCATGAATATAAAGTCGCAATATATGATCGTACACTTCGAAAATAACGAACCTGGGCGGATCTGCGCCGGAAATCTGCATGAACCTGAAACATCTCTTTTATTTCTGGAAAACTGCACGCAGTGGCGGTGTCGTCAAGGCTGGTGAGGCACTGCACATCACGCCTCAAACCATAAGCGGGCAGATCCGGCTTCTCGAGGAGAGCCTTGATACCCAGCTGTTCGCCCGTGACGGCCGGGCTCTGGAGCTGACACCGGCAGGGCGGCTGGCGATGGAGTACGCCGACGAGATGTTCTCTATCAGTGCCGAACTCGAGCAGGCTCTTCGGCATTACCCGAAGGGGCGGCCGGTGGAGTTTCGGGTTGGTGTGTCAGACGCTGTGCCCAAATCGTTGGCTTATCGTCTGATGAGGCCAGCAGTGGACCCGGCCGATCCGGTTCGCATCATTTGTCGGGAATGGCGGCTCGACCGGCTGCTCGCCGAACTGGCGATTCATCGGCTTGATCTGGTGATCGCCGATTCGCCGATTCCTCCGTCCGTGGATGTGCGTGCCTACAACCACCGCCTTGGGGACTCGGGACTCAGTTTCTTTGCGGCCCATGCGCTGGTTGGCAGCATGAGCAAGCCTTTCCCTGAATGCATCGGCGATATGCCGGCTTTGCTTCCCGGCGAGGATTCGGCCATCCGGCGCAAGCTGGTGGACTGGCTGGATCGCAAGCACCTGCGTCCCCGCATCGCCGGAGAGTTTGATGACACGGCCCTGATGACTGCCTTTGGGCGGGCAGGGGTGGGGGTATTCGCCGTGCCAACCGCGATTGAGCAGGAGACGCTGGCGGGAGGTGAGCTGGTCCTGCTCGGGCGGGCCGAGGAGGTGCGGATCGAGTATTTTGCGATTTCGGTCGAGCGGCGTCTGACCCATCCCTGCGTGCTGGCGATTTCCGAGGCGGCGAAGACGGGCTTTGAATTGCTCGAGAGCGGAGAGGACGGCCTGCCGCTGGCGCCCTGAAAACAAAACGCCCCTGCTGGAGCCGGTGGCTCGGGCAGGGGCGGGGGCATGTGATTTCGTATCTGCCGGAGCGTCAGGCGTTCTGCTGGATTCCGGCGACGGCCCAGCCTGCGTTGCCACTGCGCGGCTTGGTAAGGTGCCAGATCTCGTCGATGGCTTCAGGCGCTGCATTGGCCTCTTCGCGCAGCAGGCCGGTGAAGCGCACGCTGACAATGTAGCGGGCCGCTTCCTCGGCGACATCAAGGACTTCTGCGTTCAGTGAGACAACGTCGGTCTTCTGGCTGCCGCTGACCTGGTCCATCCAGTTCATCTTGATCTCCGCGAACAGTTCCGGGGTGGTGTATTCACGGATGTCGTCAAGGTTGCGCGTATCGTTGGCGGCCTGCAGGCGGATGAAGTTCAGCTTGGCGTTGCGAACGAAGGCTTCTGCATCGAAGTCGGCGGGGATGTTTCCGACCGGTGCGGCCGTATCGGCGATCGGTGCGCTGCTGCCGTAGACTTGGTCCGGCTGAGGTGCGGCGTAGGGCGTCGCTGTCTGACCGGCGTATTGCATGCCACCTGCGCCAGCGAGCGCCGGCCGTTGAGCTGCTGCCCGGCGACGCATAAAGAAGCCGATCAGCAGCATCACTGCGACGGCGACCAGGCCCATCATCATCATCGAGGCCAGTTCCTCACCAAAACCGAAGTGGGAGGCCAGCGCTGCCAGGCCGATACCGGCGGCGAGACCGGCGAGCGGTCCCATCCACGACCGCTTCGGCTGGGCTTGCGGAGCTGCTGCTGCGCCAGCCTGCTGGGCGCGGGTCGGAGCTGCAGCAGCTCCCGGAGCCTGGGCCGGCGAGGCCGGCGTGGCGTTTGCGGACTTGGGCTGACTCATTTCCTGGCGCTGCATGCCTGACGACTTGCCGCCACCAAAGCGTTTGGCCGCATCGGCATCGCCCGCAGCCAGCGTGAGGCCCAGCGCCAGTGTGGCGGTGAGCAGGGCAAAGGATTTCATGCGTGTCTCCTGTTGGTAAGCAAATAACCCTACAAGCTTAGCTTGTTGTGAATATTAATAAAATCAGAATTGTTTATGCTTTTGTTTCGGGAAAAACTGAATGTCGGCGCCTGCCGGATCCTCGCCGGGTGCGCCGGAAGGCGCTGCAAGTGTGTTGTGTGCAGCAGTCGGCACATGGAGCCCGGTTGACAATATTCTTCTAAAACCTTGATTTTGAAAATATGGCAAATTCCGCGGAAAGCCATGCGCCGCAACGTGCTCCGGTTTTCCTGCGCTGCAATAAAGTTGATCTGTGTCAAAATGTCCCCCTATTCGCGGGGTATCCTTCCGCGGAAGCCTGCCAGCGGTTTGTTCGTTGTGTAGGCGGGGGGGTTTGTTTTTTTTTTCTTGAGGTGACTCACATGCAATCGCAGACTTACAACTATAAAGTCGTGCGGCAGTTCGCCATCATGACGGTGGTTTGGGGCATTGTAGGCATGCTGGTTGGCGTTATCGCCGCAGCACAGCTGGTATGGCCCGAATTGAACTTTGCCGAATGGTTCCACTTTGGACGGCTTCGCCCGCTCCACACCAACGCCGTGATTTTTGCGTTTGGTGGCTGTGCCCTTTTTGCGACGTCCTACTACTGCGTCCAGCGTACCTGCCACACCCGTCTCTTTGCCCCAGGCCTTGCTGCCTTTACTTTCTGGGGCTGGCAACTGGTGATCCTTCTCGCTGCGATCACGCTCCCTCTGGGCTACACGTCCGGCAAGGAGTACGCCGAGCTGGAGTGGCCGATCGACATCCTGATTACCGTCGTCTGGGTTTCCTACGCGATTGTGTTCTTCGGTACGATCGGGACCCGCAAAACCTCCCACATTTATGTGGCTAACTGGTTTTACGGCGCTTTCATCATTACGGTGGCATTGCTGCACCTGGTCAATAGCGCCGAGATCCCCGTTACCCTGACCAAGTCCTATTCAGCCTACGCTGGTGTTCAGGATGCAATGATCCAGTGGTGGTACGGCCATAATGCGGTGGGTTTCTTCCTGACCGCGGGCTTCCTCGGCATGATGTATTACTTCGTGCCCAAGCAGGCTGGCCGTCCGGTGTATTCCTATCGCCTGTCGGTGGTGCACTTCTGGGCGCTGATTTTCACCTACATGTGGGCTGGTCCGCACCACCTGCATTACACCGCGCTTCCCGACTGGACCCAGTCCGTGGGTATGGTCTTCTCCCTGATCCTGTTGGCTCCGTCCTGGGGCGGCATGATCAACGGCATCATGACCCTGTCCGGCGCCTGGCATAAGCTGCGCACCGACCCGATCCTGAAGTTCCTGATCACCTCCCTGTCTTTCTATGGCATGTCGACCTTCGAAGGTCCGATGATGTCCATCAAGACGGTTAATGCCCTGTCCCACTACACCGACTGGACCGTTGGTCACGTGCACTCCGGTGCTCTTGGCTGGGTTGCGATGGTCTCAATCGGCGCGATGTACTACCTGATCCCGCGGATGTACGGCAAGACCGAGATGTATTCCACCAAGCTGATCACGACCCACTTCTGGGTTGCGACTACCGGCGTTGTGCTTTATATCGCCGCACTGTGGATCTCGGGCGTTATGCAGGGACTGATGTGGCGTGCCACCAACCCGGATGGCACCCTGACTTACTCCTTCGTCGAATCCGTAAAGGCTAGCTACCCGTTCTGGACCATCCGTGTTGTGGGCGGTGTGCTGTTCCTGGCTGGCATGCTGATCATGTTCTACAACATGGTGAAAACGATCGCCGGTCAGAAGGCTTATGACGCTCCGGTGCTGGCACCTGCTGGCGCTCACGCCTGATCGGGAGGAAAAATAATCATGGCTCAATCGAATCACGACTTTAT
>NZ_JAOAUU010000102.1 GCF_030157465.1 Zoogloea sp. | reverse complement strand
AATTACCTCTTCTTCGTTACGCTCAACCGAGCTTTTCCAGCCCGGCCGGCGGCCAGTTTTCAAGTTTCATGCCCAGCGTCAAACCGCGCGAGGCAAGGACTTCCTTGATCTCGTTAAGCGACTTCCGGCCCAGATTGGGCGTCTTGAGCAGTTCGGTTTCGGTGCGCTGGATCAGATCACCGATGTAATAGATGTTCTCGGCCTTCAGACAATTCGCCGAGCGAACTGTAAGTTCGAGATCATCAACCGGACGGAGCAAAATCGGATCAATTGCCGGAGCCTTCGGAGCTTCAACAGCCGTGGGCGTACCTTCCAGATCTGCGAAAACAGACAATTGATCCATCAGCACGCGCGCGGCAAAGCGCACAGCCTCCTCCGGATCAACAGCGCCGTTCGTCTCGATATCGAGAACAAGACGATCCAAATCAGTACGCTGCTCGACACGAGCGCTCTCGACGGAGTAACTCACCCGACGGACGGGGCTGAACGAAGCATCCAGCACAATACGACCGATGGACTTCGTTTCGCCAGCTGCAGGACGCTGATTGCCAGGCACGTAGCCACGGCCCTGTTCGACCTTGATCTGCAGATCCAGCTTGCCACCAGGAGCAAGATGAGCCAGTACATGATCAGGATTGATCACCTCAACATCATGAGACACTTCAATGTCCGCAGCCGTAACGACACCCTCACCGGACTTCACCAGAGAAAGCGTCGCTTCCGTACGGCCGTGCAACTTGAGAACGACACCCTTCAGGTTCAGCAGCAGGTCGACTACGTCTTCCCGCACACCATCCAGCGTCGAGTACTCATGCAGTACGCCCTCGATCGACACCTCGGTCGGTGCGTAGCCCGGCAACGAGGACAGCAGAATTCGACGGAGCGCATTCCCAAGCGTATGACCGAATCCGCGTTCAAACGGCTCCATCGTCACACGAGCGTGCACCGGCGAAACGTTCTGCACCTCAATGATGCGCGGTTTCAGCAGAGCATTACTTTGCATCGACAATCCTTCTATAGAGTCGCGCCATAGGCGCGACCACCATTAACGCGAATACAGTTCGACAACCAGACCTTCGTTCAGGGTCGCAGGCAACTCCGCGCGCTGCGGATAAGCCTTGAAGACGCCTTTGCCGGCCTTGATATCGACTTCCAGCCACTCCGGGTAACCACGGGATTCGGCAGCCTCAAGAGCAGCCTTCACGCGCAACTGGTTACGAGCCAGATCGGTCAGCTGGATCTGATCGCCCGGGCGAACCGTGTAAGACGGGATGTTAACCCGCTTGCCGTTCACCAGCACGCCATTGTGGCGCACGACCTGACGGGCTTCGGCGCGTGAAGCACCAAAACCCATGCGGTAAGCTACCGCATCAAGACGACCTTCGAGCAGCTGAAGAAGGTTCTCACCGGTCTGCCCTTTACGACGATCGGCCTCGGCATACGTCTTGCGGAACTGACGTTCCAGCACGCCATAAAGACGACGGATCTTCTGCTTCTCGCGAAGCTGGACGCCGTAGCCAGACAAGCGCTGGCCAGACTTCTGGCCGTGCTGACCAGGAGCGTATGAACGACGCTCAATCGCGCACTTGTCGGTAAAGCACTTTTCGCCCTTAAGGAAGAGCTTTTCACCCTCGCGACGGCACTGGCGGCACTTGGGGTCAAGATTACGAGCCACTGTTTAACTCCTTGTCAGATACGACGCTTCTTCGGCGGGCGGCAGCCGTTGTGCGGAATCGGCGTGATATCAGTGATCGTAGTGATCTTGATACCCAGCGCATTCAGCGCACGAACGCTGGACTCACGGCCGGGGCCGGGGCCCTTCACGCGAACTTCCAGATTCTTGATTCCGCACTCGATAGCGACCTTGCCAGCCGCTTCAGCGGCAACCTGGGCAGCAAACGGGGTGCTCTTACGCGAACCCTTGAAGCCGGCGCCACCAGAGGTAGCCCACGACAGCGCGTTACCCTGGCGATCGGTGATCGTGATGATCGTGTTATTGAAAGAAGCGTGAACGTGGGCGATACCCTCGGCCACGTTCTTCTTGATCTTCTTGCGAACCTTCGCAGCAGTCTTTGCCATGTCTTATCCCTGATTACTTCTTGCCGGCGATCGCCTTGCGCGGCCCCTTGCGGGTACGGGCATTGGTACGCGTGCGCTGGCCACGAAGGGGCAGACCACGACGATGGCGTACCCCGCGATAGCACCCCAGGTCCATGAGGCGTTTGATACACATCGTCACTTCACGGCGCAGATCACCTTCTACAGTGAACTTTGCGACTTCGTCGCGAAGGCGTTCCATGTCGGACTCTGTGAGGTCCTTGATCTTGGCAGATCGACCAACACCGGCCGCATCACAGATCAGTTGTGCGCGAGTGCGTCCGATACCGAAAATCGCAGTCAAAGCGATCTCGGTGTGCTTGTGGTTGGGAATGTTTACCCCTGCAATGCGGGCCATGCGTTCACCCCAAAATGCTAAACATTAAATTATAAAGAATGCGGGTGACCGCATCAACCCTGACGCTGCTTGTGTCGCGGATCCGTACAGATCACGCGAACGACACCTTTGCGACGGACAATCTTGCAGTTTCTGCAAAGCCGCTTGACCGATGCTTGAACTCTCATTTCTAGCTCCTAACTACTTTTCTGTTATTTCGCTCGGAAAACGATCCGGGCCCTGCTCAAATCATACGGCCCACGCTGCACCGTACCCTACCCCCGTAGGCAAGGGGCTTAAAGCCTACCTAAGCTTTTTCGGGGATGTGGCCGAGTACAACGTGACCACTTTCTAGCTATGCCCTGAAGGTTGCGCAGAGGGAGGACCTGAAAAACCCTCAACCTGCATTTGAACCCAACCTTCCTTCGCCATGACCTTACTTGAGCGAGGCCCGCGAACCCTTGAAGTTCGCCTTCTTCAGAAGGCTTTCGTACTGGTGGGACATGACATAGGCCTGAACCTGGGACATGAAATCCATCGTCACCACCACGATGATCAGCAAGGATGTCCCGCCGAAGTAAAACGGCACATTCCACTTCAGGATCAGAAACTCGGGCAGCAGGCAGACCAAGGTGATATAGACAGCACCAGCCAACGTCAGCCGCATGAGGATCTTGTCGATGTAACGAGCCGTCTGCTCACCAGGCCGGATTCCCGGAACAAAGGCACCGCTTTTCTTCAGATTGTCGGCAGTTTCCTTCGAATTGAAGACCAACGCCGTGTAGAAGAAACAAAAAAACACGATAGCCGCTGCATAGAGAATCACATAGATAGGCTGACCGGGAGCAAGTGTGGACCCCAAATCCTTGAGCCAAGTCATGCTTTCCGACGATCCGAACCACTGAGCCAGGGTCGCGGGAAACAAAATTATGCTCGACGCAAAAATCGGAGGAATAACACCAGCCATGTTCAACTTCAACGGCAAGTGTGAACTCTGACCACCATAGATTTTGTTGCCTACTTGTCGCTTGGCGTAGTTCACCAAAATCTTTCGCTGGCCGCGTTCTACAAACACGACGACACCCGTCACGACTACCACAAGCACACAAATAACGAGGGCAGTAAAGGGATGCATCGCGCCAGTACGCACAAGCTCGAACAACCCACCAAGCGAGTTCGGCAATCCAGCAGCGATACCAGCGAAAATGATGATGGAAATGCCGTTACCAAGACCGCGCTCTGTAATCTGCTCGCCAAGCCACATCAGGAACATTGTCCCTGTCACCAGCGTCGACACCGTAACAAAACGGAACATCATGCCGGGATCGAGAACCAAGCCCTGCTGAGACTCAAGAGCAACCGCAATGCCCAAGCCCTGAAAAAGTGCAAGTGCCAGCGTCCCGTAACGCGTGTACTGAGTGATCTTGCGACGCCCTGCCTCGCCTTCCTTCTTGATAGCCTCGAGCTGCGGCGAAGCAACTGTCAGCAACTGCATGATGATCGATGCCGAAATGTACGGCATGATCCCTAGCGCGAAGATAGTGAAACGAGAAAGAGCACCGCCAGAAAACAAGTTGAACACCCCGAGGATGCCACCCTTTTGGCTCTTGAACAGATCCGCCAATGCTATCGGATCGATACCGGGCACCGGAATGTGCGCACCGATCCGATAAACGATCAGTGCGCCAAGCAAGAACATCAAGCGGCGCTTGAGATCCCCGAACTTTCCTGGCGCCGCAAGCGCGGACGGTTGATTAGCCACGTTACGCCTTACTCAGCAGACTCGACAGTACCACCGACAGCTTCGATAGCCGCCTTGGCACCCTTCGTCACACCGACACCGCGCAGGTTAACCTTACGGGCGATTGCGCCCGAAAGAACAACCTTAGCAGCCAACGCGTCGGCAGCAACAATGCCTGCTTGCTGGAGAACGAGCAAATCAACATCATCCACCGGCAGAGCCTCAAGCTCCGAAAGACGAACTTCAGCGATACGCGCACGCGTCAGGGAAACAAAACCACGCTTCGGCAGACGACGCTGCATGGGCATCTGACCGCCCTCGAAACCGACTTTGTGGAATCCACCGGTACGGGACTTTTGGCCCTTATGGCCTCGGCCAGCAGTCTTACCAAGACCGCTACCGATTCCACGACCCACTCGTTTAGCAGCGTGCTTTGCGCCCGCTGCAGGTTTGATGGCATTCAGGCGCATTTAAGCCTCACACTTAACGAGGTAAGCGACCTTGGTAATCATGCCGCGTACTGCAGGAGTGTCCTGCAGTTCCACCGTGTGGTGGAGTCGGCGAAGTCCAAGACCGCGAACGGTTGCACGATGGGATTGCTTCGTACCGATAACGCTCTTGACAAGCGTAACCTTCAATTTCTTATCGGACATGACTTACCCCTGAATCTCTTCAACAGTCTTGCCGCGCTTGGCAGCAATAACCGAAGGAGCGTTGGTGGCCATAAGCCCGTTCAGCGTCGCACGGACGACGTTGTACGGATTCGTCGAACCAATGGACTTCGCGATAATATCGGTAACGCCCATAACTTCGAAAACGGCACGCATTGCACCGCCAGCGATGATCCCGGTACCCGTCGGAGCCGGCTGCATGAGAACAAAAGATGCTCCGTGCTTGCCGGTCACCGAATGATGCAAGGTGCCGTTCTTCAGTGAAACCTTGTTCATTTTGCGACGAGCTTCTTCCATCGCCTTCTGAACGGCAACTGGTACTTCACGGGACTTGCCCTTGCCCATACCAATGCCGCCGTCACCATCACCAACCACCGTAAGAGCTGCAAAACCGAGGATCCGGCCGCCCTTCACAACTTTGGTTACGCGATTGATGGAAACCATCTTTTCGCGCAGGCCATCATCGCGCTCATCCGAGGCCTGCACTTTCTTAGTTTGCTGCTTAGCCATGCTAAACCTCGCTTAGAACTTCAATCCGCCTTCGCGGGCGGCTTCGGCAAGCGCTTTGACGCGGCCGTGATACTGGAAACCGGACCGATCAAAAGCGACCGCCTCGATACCCGCCGCCTTGGCGCGCTCTGCAATCAGCTTACCGACCAGCTCGGCGGCCGCCTTGTTGCCCCCGTTCGAAACCTGGGACCGAACTTCGGCCTCCACGGTAGAAGCGGCAGCCAAAACCTTGGAACCACAACCTGCGATAACTTGCGCATAGATGTGGCTGTTCGAACGGAACACGGACAGACGGACTGCCTTCATTTCCGCAATCTTGGCACGGGTTTTCCGTGACCGGCGCAAACGCGTTTCCTTCTTGGTGATCATGATCCGCCCTTACTTCTTCTTGGTTTCTTTCAAGACAACCACTTCATCTGCATAGCGGACACCCTTGCCCTTATAGGGCTCCGGAGCTCGATAGGCGCGGACTTCAGCAGCAACCTTGCCGACAGCTTGCTTGTCGACACCCTTGATAACAATTTCGGTCTGGGTGGGCGTTTCCACCTTCACGCCGGCCGGCATTTGATGCACGACAGGGTGGGAGAAGCCCAGCGTCAGGTTCAACTTGTCACCTTGAGCCTGAGCACGATAACCAACGCCCACCAGGTTCAGCTTTCGCTCAAAACCCTTCGAAACGCCGGTAACCATGTTATTGACAAGGGCACGCATTGTCCCGGACATGGCTTTGCTATTAACAGCACCTTCAATTGCCGTACATTGAACACCGGCTTCGCCGCGCTCAACTTTCACAGACGGATGCAGAGCCTGTGCAAGAGAACCAAGAGGCCCCTTGACGATAATTTGCGACGCATCAATGCTGACATCAACGCCTGCAGGCAAAACAACCGGATTCTTGGCTACACGGGACATATCAACTCTCCCTTAAGCCACGATGCAGAGCACTTCGCCGCCAGCACTGGCAGCGCGCGCAGCGCGGTCGGTCATCACACCCTTGGGCGTCGAAACAATTGCCACACCCAAGCCGTTCATTACACGAGGCAGATCATCGCAGCCCTTGTACACACGAAGACCAGGACGGCTAACGCGCTCAATGCGCTCGATAACCGGACGGCCTGCATAGTACTTCAGCGACAGCCCAAGCTCAGGCTTACCATCGTTTTGATTGACAGCGAAGTCATCAATATAACCTTCGCTCTTCAGAACCTTTGCAATCGCCACCTTCAGCTTAGAGGAGGGCATCGCGACAGAGCTCTTTTGCGCCTGCTGCGCGTTACGAATCCGCGTCAGCATATCGGCGATCGGATCAGACATGCTCATCTTCGACCCCTTACCAGCTTGCCTTGGTCATGCCAGGAACTTCACCGCGGAAGGCAACTTCGCGCAGCTTGTTACGGCACAGACCGAATTTACGGAAAACACCACGCGGACGACCGGTTTGCTCGCAGCGATTACGCTGACGGCTCGGACTCGCGTTACGCGGCAATTGCTGCAGCTTAAGACGTGCAGCCATACGCTCCTCGTCCGACAGCTTGGCGTTGTTGATCTGCTCGAACAGAGCCGCGCGCTTTGCTGCGAATTTCGCAACAGTCTTTGCACGCTTCTCTTCGCGATTGATCAGGGACAGTTTCGCCATAAAACCCTCAGTTCTTAAAAGGGAACTTGAACGCAGCGAGCAGTGCGCGCGCCTCGTCGTCCGACTTCGCAGTCGTAGTGATGCTGATATTCATCCCGCGCAGAGCATCGATTTTGTCGTACTCGATTTCCGGGAAAATAATCTGCTCCTTGACGCCCAGGTTGTAATTACCCCGGCCATCAAAACCCTTACCAGCAATACCGCGGAAGTCGCGAATACGCGGCATGGCAATAGTCACCAAGCGATCCAGAAACTCGTACATACGCGGTCCGCGAAGCGTAACCATGCAACCGATCGGATAGCCATCACGAATCTTGAAGCCAGCGATCGACTTCTTGGCTTTGGTCGTGACCGGCTTCTGACCCGCAACCTTCTGCAGATCACCGACGGCGTAGTCGAGCACTTTCTTGTCACCCACAGCTTCACCAACACCCATGTTCAGGGTGATTTTGGTGATCCGCGGTACTTGCATGACCGATTTGTAACCGAACTTTTGAAGAAGCTCCGGCGAAATGGTCTCTTTATAGAATTCTTGCAGGCGCGCCATGACTATCCCTTACGCATCCACTACTTCGCCACTGGACTTGAAGACGCGCACCTTGCGACCATCCTCAAGCACTTTGAAGCCCACGCGACCGGGCTTCTGCGTAGCTGCATTAAACACTGCCACGTTAGAAGCCTGAATCGGCATTTCCTTTTCGATAATGCCGCCAACCTGGCCCTTCATCGGGTTCGGACGGACGTGCTTCTTAACGCGGTTAATGCCTTCAACAACAACGAAGTCAGCATCAGCTCGCAGCACGGTACCGCGCTTACCCTTATCCTTGCCCGTAAGGACGGCAACTTCGTCGCCTTTGCGAATCTTATTCACAACTACTCCTTAAAGAACTTCGGGCGCCAGGGATACGATCTTCATGAACTTCTCGGTGCGCAACTCACGCGTCACCGGCCCGAAGATGCGCGTACCGATCGGCTCGCCCTTGTTATTAAGCAGGACCGCCGCATTGCGATCAAACTTGATCAGCGAGCCATCCGGTCGACGCACACCCTTGGCGGTACGAACCACCACGGCGCTATACACGTCACCTTTTTTGACACGACCGCGAGGGGCCGCATCTTTGATACTCACCTTGATGATGTCACCCACCCCGGCGTAGCGACGCTTGGAGCCGCCCAACACCTTGATGCACATCACATAACGTGCGCCGGTATTATCGGCCACGTCCAGCATCGTTTGCATTTGGATCATTTAAACTCTCCAACTTGACACACTAAGCGTGGCCAGTCTTGGATCCCGTTCGGGTTGATTGGACTTGCACAGGAACCGTGCAAGAGCAAAGACGGCAATAATAATGGCTTGCCAATCACTTGGCAAGCCATTTATACAACAAAACTACTTAAACAGCCACAACCTGCTCAAGAACCTTCGTGACACGCCAGGTTTTGGTCTTGGAGATCGGACGACACTCTTCGATTTCGACGAGATCACCTTCCTTCGCAACACCAGCCTGAACATCAGCGTGGTACTTCGCAGTGCGTGTGATCACCTTGCCATACAGCGGGTGCTTCACACGACGCTCGACCAGCACCGTAACAGTGTTGGTCATCTTGTCACTCACAACGCGGCCAACTTCAACGCGCTTGTTCTTCTTTGCCTGATCGTTCATTTCGCACCCACCTTCTCGCGAAGAATGGTCCTCACACGAGCAATATCCTTACGAACTTTGCCGAGTTGCGAAGTATTGCTCAACTGCTGCGTCGCGATCTGCATGCGAAGGCTGAACTGTGCCTTCAGAAGCTCAAGCAGTTCTGCATTCAGTTGGCCGGCATCTTTCGCCCGCAATTCCGAAGCTTTCATGTTTTACCCCACCATCCGGACAACGAAGACGGTCTCGATCGGCAGCTTGGCGGCAGCCAGGCGAAACGCCTCGCGAGCCAGCGCTTCATCAACACCATCCATCTCGTAAAGAACTTTGCCCGGCTGGATCTCAGCCACCCAGTACTCAGGGCTACCCTTACCGTTACCCATACGCACTTCCGCCGGCTTTTGCGAGATAGGCTTGTCCGGGAAAACGCGAATCCAAATACGACCACCACGCTTGATGTGGCGAGTCATCGCACGACGAGCAGACTCGATCTGACGAGCAGTAAGACGACCACGCCCAACCGCCTTCAGACCGTACTCGCCAAAGCTTACCTTGGCGCCGCGGGTGGCGAGACCCTTATTGCGGCCCTTCTGCTCCTTACGATACTTCCTTCTCGACGGCTGCAGCATCATTCACTCCTGCTTCTTTCTTGATCCGTTTTGCGCCATCAGCCTGCTCGCCGCCAGTACGGCGTGCGGGCCGCTTGGCACCCGGCTTGTTGTCGGCACCCTCATTGCGACGACGACCGCGACGGTTGTCGCCTTCGTTATCCGTCGCTGCGGGCTGCTCGTTACGAGCAAGCGCCTCACCCTTGTACACCCACACCTTGATGCCGATAACACCATAGGTGGTATGCGCCTCAGAAACACCATAATCGATGTCTGCACGCAAGGTGTGCAAAGGCACTCGCCCTTCGCGATACCATTCTGTACGGGCAATCTCAGCACCGTTCAGACGCCCGGAACTCATGATCTTGATACCCTGCGCACCAAGGCGCATTGCATTCTGCATGGCACGCTTCATCGCACGACGGAACATGATCCGCTTGACGAGCTGCTGAGAAATGGAGTCTGCGATCAACTGCGCATCAGTCTCGGGCTTGCGAACTTCTTCGATATTCACATGAACCGGAACGCCCATGATGCTTTGGAGTTCGGCCTTCAGCTTTTCGATGTCCTCACCCTTCTTGCCGATAACAACACCCGGACGGGCGCTGAAAACGGTAATCCGGGCGTTTTTAGCAGGGCGTTCGATGACCACACGGCTAACGGACGCGTGGGCAAGCTTTTTCTTCAAATGCGCACGGACCTTCAGGTCCTCATTGAGCATCGTGGCGAAATCGCTACCCGTAGCGAACCAGCGCGAGCCCCAGTTACGCGTTACCGCCAGGCGAAAGCCAGTCGGATGGATTTTCTGTCCCATAGGATCCCCTTACTCTCCGACCGTCACATAAATATGGCAGGTCGGCTTGCTGATGCGATTTCCACGGCCTTTTGCGCGGGCGGTGAAACGCTTCAACGTCGTACCTTGCTCAACGTAGATTGTCTTGACGCGCAGGGCATCAATATCAGCACCATCGTTGTGCTCGGCATTGGCGATAGCTGACTCAACCACCTTCTTGATGATCTTCGCACCCTTCTTGGGGCTGAAGGTCAAGATGTTGAGAGCTTGCTCAACGGTCTTGCCACGAACGAGGTCCGCAACAAGTCGACCCTTTTGTTCCGACAGGCGAACGCCGCGGAGAATGGCTTTAGTTTCCATCGTCATCCTCCTTAGCGCTTGGCCTTCTTGCTCGCCGCGTGACCCTTAAACGTCCGGGTAAGCGCAAATTCGCCGAGCTTGTGACCAACCATATTTTCTGAAACATACACCGGAATGTGCTGACGACCGTTATGAACAGCGATGGTCAAACCAACGAAATCCGGCAGAACTGTAGAGCGTCGCGACCAAGTCTTGATCGGACGCTTGTCATTCGAGCCCCGTGCCGCGTCCACCTTCTTAAGAAGATGAGCGTCGATAAAGGGGCCTTTCTTAATAGAACGTGCCATGTGTTACCTCTTATCGCTTGTGCCGACGCTGAACAATCATGGAGTCGGTACGCTTGACACTACGGGTACGATAACCCTTGGTCGGCTGACCCCACGGGCTGACGGGCACACGGCCCTCACCGGTACGGCCTTCGCCACCACCGTGCGGGTGATCAACCGGGTTCATCGCGGTACCGCGAACGGTCGGTCGAATGCCACGCCAACGATTAGCACCCGCCTTGCCGATCTTGCGCAGGCTATGCTCTTCGTTACCAACCTCACCAACCGTCGCACGGCATTCGATGTGCACGCGACGGATTTCTCCCGAGCGCAAACGAACCTGAGCGTAGATACCCTCTCGAGCCAGCAGCTGAACCGACGTACCAGCCGCACGCGCCAACTGGGCTCCCTTACCGGGAATCATCTCGACACAATGCAGAGTCGTACCAACGGGAATGTTCCGGATCGGCAGCGCATTACCCGCCTTGATCGGAGCTTCCGAACCACTTACAACGGTCTGACCAACAACCAGCCCCTTGGAAGCGATGATATAGCGGCGCTCACCGTCGGCGTAACACAGCAGTGCGATATTTGCCGAGCGATTCGGGTCATACTCCAGGCGCTCAACCTTCGCCACAATACCGTCTTTGTTACGACGAAAATCGACAACACGGTAGTGCTGCTTATGACCACCACCCTTATGCCGCGTGGTGATATGACCGTTATTATTACGGCCAGCAGTTTTCGACTGCTTTTCGACCAACGACGCCACAGGTGCACCCTTGTGCAATCCCGGGCTGACGACCTTAACTACCGCACGGCGACCTGCGGAAGTCGGCTTGACTTTAACGAGTGCCATATTGCTTACTCCCCGGCCGCAAAGTTGATTTCTTGGCCAGGCTTAAGGCACACGTAGGCCTTTTTCCAGCCCTTGCGACGCCCAGTCATCTTGCCAAAGCGTTTTTCCTTGCCCTTGACGTTCGAGACTTGAACAGCCTTCACTTCCACCTTAAAGAGAAGCTCGACTGCAGCCTTTACTTCCGGCTTGGTCGCATCACTAGCAACACGAAAAACAACTTGCTCGTTCTTGTCGGCGATATAAGTCGCCTTCTCAGAGATCTGTGGAGCGAGCAGCACCTGCATCAGACGCTCTTCTTTAAATGCGCTCATTGCCACATTTCCTCCATCTTGGCGACAGCACCCTTAGTGACGAGCACATTAGGGAAACGCACCAGGGAAACCGGATCGGCTTCGCTCACTTCAAGAACGAGCACGTTCGGAAGATTGCGGGACGACAGGTAAAGATTTTCGTCAAAGGAATCAGTGATAACCAGAACAGACTCCAGCCCCATACCCTTCAATTTCTGGGCAAGCAGCTTGGTCTTCGGTGCATCAACGCCAAAACCCTCAACAACGGACAAACGACCATCACGGACAAGCTGGGACATAATCGCAGCAACGCCGGCGCGGTACATCTTCCGGTTAACCTTATGGGAGAAATTCTCATCAGGCCGATTCGGGAAAGCACGACCGCCTCCACGCCAGATCGGGCTCGAACTCATACCCGAGCGAGCACGACCAGTGCCCTTTTGACGCCAGGGCTTGTGGGTCGTATGGGAGACTTCATCGCGCCCCTTCTGGGCACGATTTCCAGAGCGAGCATTGGCCTGATACGCCACGACCACCTGATGAATCAGGGCTTCGTTGTATTCACGACCAAACAGCGCATCGGACGCCTCCAGGGTGGCAGACGCCTGTCCCTGTTCGTTCAACAGCTTCAGTTCCATCTCGCCTCCCGTCAGTTGCCGGCCTTGACAGCAGGACGAACAACAACATCGCCGCCATCATGACCAGGCACACCGCCCTTGATCAACAAAAGGCCGCGCTCTACATCTACGCGAACCACTTCAAGGTTCTGCACCGTGCACTTAGCCGCGCCCAGGTGCCCGGTCATGCGCTTACCCGGAAAAACACGACCGGGATCCTGCGCCATACCAATAGAACCAGGAACATTGTGACTACGGGAGTTACCGTGAGTCTGACGACCAGAAGCGAAATTATGACGCTTGATCGTACCGGCATAACCCTTACCAAGGGAAACACCGCTAACATCAACTTTTTGACCGACCGCAAAGATATCAACGCCAACGACGTCGCCAGCCTTCAGAGAAGACAGGCCCTCGACGTCGACACGAAATTCCCTGAGGACATGACCGGCTTCAACGCCAGCCTTGGCAAGATGACCAGCGGCAGCTTTGTTCACGCGACTAGCGCGACGAACACCGAAGGTCACCTGGACAGCTGAATAGCCGTCCGTTTCAGCCGTTTTGATCTGGGTCACACGGTTATTGGACACATCCAGCACAGTCACCGGAATGGATTGACCATCCTCGGCAAAAATGCGAGTCATGCCCACCTTGCGCCCGACAAGGCCTAGACTCATTTTATTCTCCTTACCCTGGTTGCGATTGACCAGGACCGATTGTCAATACAAACTGCGCCCGAAAGCACAAGGGCCGGATTATATCGGCCCTCGTGCTTAAAGCGCAATAGTTTTGCGTTACTGCAGCTTGATTTCTACGTCGACGCCAGCGGGAAGATCCAGCTTCATCAGCGCATCAACGGTTTTATCAGTCGGATCGACGATGTCCATCAGACGGAGATGGGTACGAATCTCGAACTGATCGCGCGACGTCTTATTCACGTGCGGCGAACGAAGCAAGTCGAAACGCTCGATGCGGGTCGGCAGCGGCACGGGACCACGAACGACAGCACCAGTACGCTTCGCGGTATCAACAATCTCAAGAGCCGACTGATCGATCAGCTTGTAATCAAAAGCCTTGAGACGGATACGGATTTTCTGATTTTGCATGCTTTTTCCCAAAGAGCAGTCGGTGCGGTACACCATGTACCACACCCGAACACATATTACTCGATAACCTTGGCAACGACACCGGCGCCGACGGTACGACCGCCTTCA
>NZ_JAOAUU010000101.1 GCF_030157465.1 Zoogloea sp. | reverse complement strand
GGCAGGGCTTTAACCCGTTGCACGTGGGGGCAGGCATCGGACAACCCTTAACCATAGCACTCCTTCGCAGCCTCTTGAACGGAAGTCCGTTTACCGCTTCCAAGCGGACAAAGCTAAGTGGTAGAGGCTCCAATCCGTCTAGAACTGTCGGGTCAATTCACCTAAAGGGAAACGCGCCCAAGAGTAAGAAAATGTATGAAATTTCATGTCACCAGTCTGGCTGTTGCAAAGGGAGCCGTCCCAAGCCACTATGCCGTCTTTCCAGCACATCGTCACAACCACAACACCACCACCTAGTGATTTTCAACGTGATGGGGGGTGGCCCTTGACCCCAGTTCTGACGAAGGCCTGCTGTTCGGTCACCGATTTCTCGGCGACCAGCAATCAGCCCTACGTAGGTCTAGTCCAAAATCGGAGCGTTACAACGATGCTGACTTCACTTCGCATCAAAAACTTTAAGGCCTGGAAAGACACCGGACCAATCCAGCTTGCCCCGCTTACCGTCATCTTTGGAGCTAATAGCTCGGGCAAGAGCAGTTTGGGCCATTTGCTTCTCGCACTGAAGCAAACAGTTCTGTCCGTCGATCGCAAACGCCCCCTCCATCTGGGGGATGAAAACGCATTGATCGATCTTGGCACCTTTACTGAATGCCTTCACAACCATGATCTTAAGAATGAGCTGCGCTTCAAACTAGGATGGCAAATTCCTGGAAAACGACTCGAAATTCGTGACCCATTGAGCCATACAAAATTTGTTGGTGACGAATTGCAGTTGGATGTCACTATCATCGCGGATGCAAAGGAGCAACCTCGAGTAAACCGCATGGAATATCACCTGCGGCAGAAAGATGCCACCACACTCTCTGTTGCCTATGTTCGCGATGAGAAAAACAAGCTTGAGATTCGCTCGAACCAGTACAAACTTGTTCGAAATTTGGGACGTGGCTGGCCCCTGGACGAACCGGATAAGTTTTATAGAATTTCCGACCAAAGCCGTGCCCGTTTCCAGAATGCCGATTTCCTCTCTGATTTTGCCTTACACACAGAAGCTGCGCTGAGTAGCGTCTATTACCTTGGTCCTTTGCGCGAACATCCAAAACGCATTTACTCTTGGTCAGGAGAAACGCCAGAGAGTGTCGGGCAGAAGGGTGAGTTTTCTGTCGCAGCCATTCTAGCTGCCAGCGCCCAAGATCGAAAACTTAATCGTGGCCCGAAAAAACATCAGTCCCGATTCGACGGATTTATTGCTCAATGGCTGAAGGACTTGGGAATTATTAGCAGTTTTTCGGTTAAACCTGTAGCCGAAGGCCGGAAGGAATACGAAGTTCTGGTCAAAGCCCACCCGACCTCCAGCGAAGTAAAAATCACAGATGTAGGCTTTGGAGTATCACAGGTATTGCCCGCACTGGTTCAGGCCTTCTACTGCCCACCGAACTCGACCATCTGGATGGAGCAACCAGAAATTCACTTGCACCCACAGGTACAAGCCGAACTGGCCGATGTCTTCATTTCCGCCACTCAGGCCCGCGAGAACGGCAAGGAACGCAATGTCCAATTAATCGTCGAAAGCCACTCCGAGCACTTCCTAAACCGACTACAACGTCGAGTCGCTGAAGGCACTGTGTCGCCTGAGGACGTGGCTGTTTATTTCTGCCGTCGGGCCGGTTCAGCCATTGAACTGGAGCCGCTACGCCTGAACGTATTGGGAGAGATTGAGAACTGGCCAGAGAATTTCTTTGGCGATGAAATGGCGGATATTTCTGCACGCACTATGGCGGCAATGCAGCATCTGATGAAGCAACGCGAGGAGATGGCTGAAAGATGAAGGCCGTCATCGATACCAATGTTCTGCTTGTCGCCAATCAATCGCACAAGGACATTTCACCTGACTGCGTTGAAGAATGCGTCCGTCGGCTGACAATGATCATGGCAGATGGTGTGACAGTCATTGATGATGATTTCCACATCATTTCGGAATACCTGCACAAAACACATCCGAATCAACCTAAGGGTGTGGGTGATGTGTTTCTGAAATGGTTGCTACGCAACCAGTCGAATCGGCGACATGTCGAGCAAGTATCCATTACTGAAATATCGGAAAACCACTTCCAGGAATTCCCCGATCCAACATTGGAAGCCATTTTTGATGCACCGGATCGGAAATTTGCAGCAGTCGCCCATGCACACCCAGAAAGACCCCCCGTTTGGCAGGCCGCGGATTGCAAGTGGATGGATTGGTGGCCAGCTTTGAAAGAGAAAGAGCTTTCGGTCGAGTTTCTGTGCAAAGCCGATGCAAGAAAGTTCTACCAGAAAAAATTTCCGGAAAAACCCTTGCCGCCCTTTCCTGATTAAACCCAATGACCGACTTCTTCCGCTTCCCTCACACCCCGCATATTGCCTGGCTGGCAACAGGCCAGCCGCGTGACGACAAGGTACTCTCCCCGGCGGAAGCAAAGGCGCTGCTGGCTGAAGAAGTGGTACTGGAAGAAAAGCTGGATGGGGCCAACCTCGGACTATCCCTCGCCCCCGATGGCTCGTTACGCGCCCAGAATCGTGGCCAATATCTGTGCGAACCGCACACCGGCCAGTTTTCCCGGCTGCCTGCCTGGCTGGCCCTGCATAGCGAAGCGATCGCCGCAGCCCTGAAGCCAACGTTGATGCTCTTCGGCGAATGGTGTGCCGCCCGACATTCGCTCGATTACAGCAGCCTGCCCGACTGGTTTTTGCTGTTCGATGTCTATGACCGTCAGGCGAGCAAGTTCTGGAGCAGCGTGCGACGTAATGCGCTGGCGGAAAAGCTTGGGCTTTTCACAGTGCCGGAGTTAGAGCGTGGCCATCAGACGCTGCCACTATTAAGAACGCGGGTGCAATACGACCACAGCCGTTTCCGTTCAGGACCGTTGGAAGGGATCATCATTCGCCAAGACTCAAAAGATTGGTGCCAGAACCGAGCGAAGTTGGTGCGCCAAGACTTTACCCAGACGATTTCCGAACACTGGCGCCGGCGTCAAATTGAATGGAACCAGCTTTCTGGGGTTGTCAGGCGTCCAGGGTGAACCCACTACACCAACCTTGCTGGAAAAAATCGGCAACGACAATGGCTTTGAACGTCTGCTTTCTGCCGCTACACATCAATCTAGCAAAGTCGCCTTCAGGTCTGGGGCCATCCTGGGCAGCTAACGAATTCTGCCATTGTTCACCATCAGCGGCTGAGGGGAAGGTAACCGGCGCATAGTTGCCCGATTCCCTGCAAAGGCTGACAGTCAGCTTCGGCCTACAACCCGTCGCTCAACAATTACCACCAGCCGCCCCAGTGCCACCGCAAGGCCAACCATCTACAAACCAAACCACTAATTCCAGCAATCCCCCTCAACCCAATCCGCCCACGGCCACAAGCCTTCTGCCAACCCGGAATCAAGCAGAAGGCGGCTGCAATGGACGAAGCCAGGCGAGCAGCGCGTAATAAAACTTTTCCGGCACCACCGGTTTTGAAAGAAAGTCGTTCATTCCCGCATCCATGCAGCGGGCCCGGTCTTCGCTGAAGGCGTTGGCGGTCATGGCGATGATGGGGACTGTCTGGCGGCCCGGAATCTGGCGGATCAGGCGTGTGGCGGTGACGCCGTCCATCTTGGGCATCTGCATGTCCATCAGGATCAGGTCGTAGGGTTTTGCCTTTGCCTTTTGCACGGCTTGAAGGTCGTTGTCGGCGGTGTCGATGATGAGGCCGGTTGTCGACAGCAGTTCCTGCGCAACAAGCTGGTTGATCGGTTCGTCTTCCACCAATAGAACCGACAGGCCTCTGCAGGTTTCGGTCAGCCGGGCTTCGGCGTCGACCGTGTCGGCAGAGGGCCGGTTGCCGCTGGTTTGCTCGCACATTTCCAGTCTTGCGGTGAACCAGAAGGTGCTGCCGACATTCGGGGTGCTGTTTACACCTGCTTCGCCGCCCATCAATACCGCCAGATATCTGGTGATGGCCAGCCCCAGGCTGGTTCCTCCGTATTCCCGCGTGGTGGAGCTGTCTGCCTGCTCGAAGGCCTCGAAAAGGCGCAGCCGGGCCTGCGGCGCAATGCCGATACCCGTGTCCTGGACTTCGAAGCGGAGCAGGAGGGTGGCGTCATCGCTCTCCAGGACGCGGGTGCGCAGCGTGATGCTGCCGCTTTCCGTGAACTTGATGGCGTTGTTGGCGTAGTTGAGCAGAGCCTGGGTCAGCCGGGTCGGGTCGCCCACCAGATGCCGCGGCACTTTCTCGGCTTCCACTCTCAGTTTCAAGCCCTGGGCCTGTGCCCTGGATGCAATGATGGACAAGACGTTGCTGAGCAGGACGTTCACTTCAAGTCGGGTTTTCTCCAGCGTCAATTTGCCAGCCTCGATTTTGGAGAGATCGAGAATGTCATTGATGACGCTGAGCAGATGGTCTGCCGATGCGTTGATGGTGCCAAGCCGCTCGGCTTGCTGTTCGGTCACGCCTTCACGGCGCAGCAGGTAGGCCATTCCGAGGATTGCGTTGAGCGGTGTGCGGATCTCGTGACTCATGTTGGCGAGGAAGACGCTCTTGGCATGGGTTGCCGCCTTGGCGGTATCCCGCTCCTGGCGGGTGCGCAGCATCTGGATGCCGAAGGACAGGTTCTGGACCAGTTCATCGAGCAGCTTGACCTCTTCCACTGCGAAGGCATTCGGCGCCCGCGCGTAGAGCGTGAGGGCGCCAATGGTGCGGCTCTCGCAGACGAGCGGCAGGCTGAGGCTCGACTGGAATCCGTGCTTGAGCGCAGCTTCGCGCCATGGGCGCAGGTTCGGGTTGCTCAGGACATCCTGATTGACGGTGGTTTTGCCCGTGCGGATGGCGGTGCCCGTCGGCCCCAGGCCCAGGGGGCTATCCCCATTCCAGGAGATGCGCACCCCGTCCAGATAACCGTTTTCAAAGCCCGACACCGCAACCGGGCGAACCGATTTCTGCTCATCGTTCTCGGGAACGCCAACCCACGCCATGACGTAGTCGCCGGAGGTGACCATCACGCGGCAGATGTCGGTGAGCAGCGCCGCTTCATCGGTGGCATGGACGAGCAGCAGGTTGCAGTCACTGAGCAGGCGCAGCGAGCGGTTGAGCCGCTGCATCTCGCGGTCGGCCCTTTTGCGCTCGGTCATGTCCCGGGTGACCTCGGAGAAGCCGATCAGGGCGCCGGAAGGGGCACGGAGCGCGGTGATGATGGAGTCGGCAAAAAAGCGCGAACCGTCCTTGCGAACATGCCAGTTCTCCTCTTCCGCGCGGCCGGTTTCTGCCGCCAGCTTCAACAGGGCTGCCGGTCGGCCCTTGGCCTGTTCCTCGGGCGTGTAGAACAGGGCGATCGAATGGCCCAGGATCTCTGCTGCGTCGTAACCTTTCAGGTGCTTCGAGCCGTCGTTCCACGACGCAACCCGGCCCTCGGGGTCGAGCATGATGATGGAGTAGTCCATGACGCTTGCGATCATCATCCGCAGGCCTTCTTCGCTCTTCAGGCGGATCTCGTCGGCGCGGTCACGTTCCGCTTTGAGTGCGGCCAGGGAAAGGCCTGTCAGCTGCGTGGTGGCGATATAGCTCCACAGCAGGATCAGGCCGAGTTGCGGGTTGTACAGATGAAACGCGCCCTGTCCGGAGGAGGCGCTCCAGGTGGCGACCATTGCAAAACCCAGACACGCGACAGCCGCGGCAACGATGCCAAAGTGCAATGCGGCCCAGGCAAACAAGGGCAGCGCGAGAAACGCCAGGGGAAGACGGAGCCCGGCCTCGCCGTAATGCACGACGAAGACCAGCCAGGCAATGAACCCTGCCACCAGAAACCACAGGGCCAGGCTTCGCTTCTTTCCGCCGAGCTGCGAAAGGGTGTTGCGGCTCAGGGGCAACAGCAAAGGCCCGGCCAGCAACAGGCCGACCACATCACCAACCCACCAGGTGAGCCACGCAACCGCCACGCCATCCAGCGTCAGCAATTTTGCAAGATAAAGGTTGAAGACGCCGCCCGTGGCCGAAACGAGCATGCCGACGGAACTGGCGACGATGAACGAAGCGACGTCGACCTGGCGATTGAAATCGCTGTCGAAATGAACCTGCCGCAACCAGTAGGCGGTCAGCAAGGGGGCGAGGGTGTTGCCGGTTGCGGTGCCAAAGGCGAGGGAAAAGGTCGAGCCGATGGCCCAATTGGCCAGAAACGCACCGATGGCGATGCCTGGCCACATGCCAAAGCCCCACCGCACAAGCGCGGCGACGGCGATGCCGGTAGGCAGCCAGATGAGCGTGATGTGTGAGCCGAAGTAGGGCAGCTTGAGGCCGAGCCAGCCGGTCGAAAAATACGCCACGGCCACAGCGCATATCTGAGCGAGCCGCGTCAATCGGACACCCGCATGACCGGTTTGGGTAAGTGTGACCAACAATGCTCTCCTCTCATCCACGGGCCCCGCCTCTTATTCACTATAGCCATGATTACTTCATGGTTAATGATGCTTGTCAAAAATGGTCATCGACATGATGGAGGTCCGTCAGTGAATAGGCGGTGAGGGCCTGGTTCGCGAAGTCTCCGCTTCTGGCACACTTGCCCGGCCAAACTTTCAGGAGAATTGATCATGCCGACAGGAACTGTCCGACTTCATCGTGTGCTGCGTGCCAAACCGGAGAAGATCTACCGGGCCTTCCTGAGCGCGGATGCGCTGTCGAAGTGGCTTCCGCCTTATGGCTTCACCTGCAAGGTGGAGCACCTGGATGCGAGGGTGGGCGGCACTTTCAGGATGTCCTTTGAAAACTTTTCCACCGGCAACGTGCACGCTTTTGGTGGTGAATATCTCGAGCTGGTGCCGGGCGAGCTGATTCGCTACACGGACGAGTTCGATGATCCGAACCTGCCCGGCGAGATTCAGGTAAGGGTTTCAATCAAGCCGGTCTTGTGCGGCTCGGAGCTGACGATTGTGCAGGAGGGCATCCCGGAGATCATTCCCGTCGAGATGTGCTATCTCGGCTGGCAGGAATCGCTGGCTCAATTGGAGAAGCTTGTCGAGCCAGAGATTCCGGGCTGATGCGTGGCATCGATTACTGCATTCAATCCGCGTATTTGATCGAGCACCCATACGGCTTGGTGCTGGCGTGGGCCAGCTTGCGGCCGGCGGCCAGATCGGCGAAGGCGAGCTTCACGTAATTGTCGGCCCTGGCGATGTCGGCTTTGCTGGCCGAGGGAATGCTGTCGATGCCGCCCTTGTACACGAGCTGCCCGGCGGGATCGACGATGAAGAGGTGGGGCGTGGTCTGGGCGCCGTAGGCCTTGCCGATCTTGCCGTCCGGGTCGAGAACGATGCCGCTGGGGGCTGCGTTGCGGAAACCGTTGATCTTGATCGCCGAGGGGCCGTCCACGTGGCCCTGCTTGTCGGGCGCGGATGAAATCACTTGCAGCCACACGGCGCCCTTGGCGGTGAATTCCTTTTGCAGCTGGGGAATGTTGCCGCTTTCGTAGTGTTTCACGACGAAGGGGCATTCGTGGTTGGTCCATTCGAGTACCACCGTCTTGCCCTTGAAGCTGGCGAGGCTGACGGGTTTGCCGTCGGCCCCTTGGGCGTTGAAAGCCGGTGCGGGCTGGCCGATTTCGGCGGCGGCGTGGGCGGCCGTGGCGGAGAAGAGGGGCAGGCTGGCGGCGGCGAGGCTCAGGACGGTGCGGCGCAGGGTGTTGGCATTCAGCATCGGTGCTATTCCTTGGCGAGGTGGGGGGATGACGGGGTTTGCAGGGCGGCGATGACGGTGGCAGGCGTGAGCAGCTGGGGCAGCACGCGGGCTTCTGTCTTGTCGCCGTCCGGGTAGAAGAGATAAAGCGGCACACCGCTGCGTCCGAAGTCGGCAAGGTGGGCGGAGATCTGCGGATCCTGGTTGGTCCAGTCACCTTTCAGATAGGTGATGCCGGCCTGGCGGAAGGCGGCGATGACCGACTCGTCGGACAGGGCGACCCGTTCGTTGGCAAGGCAGGTGATGCACCAGGCGGCGGTGAAGTTCACGAAGACGGGCTTGCCCTCGGCGCGCAGGGCGTCGAAGCGGGCCTTGCTGTAGGGCTCCCAGGTCTTGCCGGATACTTTGGTCGTTGCGGCCTGCGCGGCATCGGCAGCACCGGTACGGATGCCGATGTAGCCGCCAGCCAATGCCAGGCCCAGGGCAAGGGCCGCCAGACCACGGCTGCCGTGGCGGGCCAGGGGGCGAACGGCATGGCTGTTGGCATACAGCCATGCCGCGAAGGCAATGGCGAGCATGCCGCCCAGTGCGATGGCGATGGCGTTGGGCCCGGCCTGCTGGGCGAGCACCCACACCAGCCACACGGCGGCGCCATACATGGGGAAGGCGAGGAATTCCTTGAGACGCTCCATCCAGCGGCCCGGGCGCGGCAGCAGGCGCTGCAGGGCCGGCCAGAAGCTCAGCAGCAGGTAGGGCAATGCCAGCCCCAGTCCGAGGCTGAGGAACACCGCCAGCAACACCGGCCCCGGCTGGCCCAGGGCAAAGCCGAGGGCCGCACCCATGAAGGGGGCGGTGCACGGGGTGGCCACCACGGTGGCGAGCACGCCGGTGAAGAAGCTTCCGGTGTAGCCCGGCTTGTCGGCCAGCGCGGCGCCCACGCCGGCCGCCGACGCCCCCACGGTGAATGCGCCTGAAAGGCTGAGCCCGACGACGAACATCAGGTAGGCCACGCCCAGCACGAAGACCGGCGACTGGAACTGGAAACCCCAGCCCACCTCGCTGCCGCCGGCCTTGAGGGCGATCAGCACCCCGGCCAGCGCCAGGAAGCTGGCCAGCACGCCGGCGGTGTAGGCCAGGCCCTGGAGCCGGGTTCTGGCCGGCGACTGGTGCACGTGCTTGAGCAGGGACAGGGCCTTGATCGAGAGCACCGGGAAGACGCAGGGCATCAGGTTGAGGATCAGGCCGCCAAAGAGCGCAAAGAGCAGGGCTGCGCCGAGGGTGGGCTCAGCAGCGGGGGCTGCGGGCGTGGTGCCTGCGCCCGCCGGGGCGGCGGCGCTGCTGGCCTGGATGACATAGCCCTTGACGCTGTCCGGGCTCGACACCACGAGCACGCCGCCGAGGGTTTGCCCGGCCGGGAGCGGGTCGTCGTCGGGGGTGAGGCTGAGGTTCAGGCGGTCGCCCTCTATCTTTACGGGCTGGGCTGCGCCGTGGGCGATGCGGCCCCACTGGTCGGGGTAGAACCACACATCTGCAGCCTTGAGTGCGCCCAGGCCGGCGCCGCTCAGGCCCAGGTTAAGGCCGCTGGCCGTGCGGGTGAGTTCGGCCTGCCACGGCGAGGCGACCGGCAGGCGCGCCGCGGCCTGGGCGATGAGGGGGCTGCCGGGCTGGCGTGGGCTGCCCGCGGCAACGACGGGCAGATTCAATTCAAGCTCGACCTGCTGGGGGATGCAGGTTTCCTGGCAGACGAGCCAGTTCACCGTGGCCTTTACCGGAAACAGGGCGCCGGGGCGGGCGTTGGCGGGGATGTTCAGGGCGCTGAGAAGGGTGACTTCGTTTTCAAAGCCGTAATTGGTGATCGGCCCCATGGCGAAGCGGCCGGGGCTGGGCCACTGGATGTCACCGGCCGTGGCGCCTTCAGGCAGCGTCCAGGCGATGGTGGTGGCGAGCCCCGAATCCCCCGGATTCACCCAGTAGGTGTGCCAGTGGGGAATGATCTTCTGCTGCACGCCGAGCCGGATCTGCTCGCCGGGCTCTACGGCGCTCACCGACGCGACGAGTTCGGCCCGAACCTGCGGCGTGGAAGCCTGCGGGCCGGCGGCCATGCTGCCTGTGCTGCTCAGGGCAAGGCCGATACCGAGGGCAAGGGCTGGCAGCAGCCCCGGACGTGCGTGGGTTCGGGTGGTCGCGTGCATGTCGGGTTCCATCATTGCCGGGCAGGCGCTGGGGCCGCCCGGCCTTGAAGCGTGTCAGTGAAAGACTCGGCCTTGGCATGGGGTGGATTCACCTTCCATGCCCCGGCTTCTTATTCACGGACGAATTTTTCCCGATTGGCAATGAGATTCAGCCAACCGGCAGAGCGCGGAATCCAGAGGTTTTCGCACTCACTTATGGATTCCGGGTTCCGCTTTGCGGCTCCGGAATGACGAACTGAAGCTTCGTTTCATTAGCCCGGCCATAAACATCGACTACCTGTTCGCTCCAGGCTTGTCGACAGGCAGAGGCGACTTGTAGATACTGTTATCCCCGTCAAGCCCCGTGAAGCACGGGTAGGTCGGGTTAGCCCGCAGGGCGTAACCCGACACCAACATGAACATCGATGGGCACGTCCGATGTCGGGTTACGCTGCGCTAACCCGACCTACCCAAGCTGTGCCTTATTGTTGCGCCTCATTGATGTGCCTTTTGTAGGGGCGACTTCAGTCGCCCATCCGCGCGTTGAATCACAGGCACGCCTTTGATCGGAGTCCGCGGGCGACTGAAGTCGCCCCTCCGGCCCTGCAGTTTGCCGCCGCCCTTCGACACGCTCAGGGCGAGCGTTTTATCTGCGCGATGGCGGAGCGGCTCAGCGGAACGCGAACAGTTCCCGCTCGAATCGGACTGGCGGGGTGGTGCTGGCAACGGCCTTTTCCAGTGCCAGCCCCCAGCCTTCCGGCCCGCAGAACCACACGCTGCTGCCCGCCCTGGCGTGGCGCAGGATGTCGCGGGTGTCGAAGGGCCCCTGGGTGTCGGTGTAGCGCCGGTGCAGGCGCACCCCGGCCGCTTCGCACAGCGCCGGCAAGTTTGCCGGGTAGGAGTCGGCGTGCTCGGCGCGGGTGGCGTAGAAAAGGTCGATCGGGCGCCCGGTGCTTTCGCGCTGCCGGGCCAGCTCATCGAGACGGGCGAGGAAGGGGGTGATGCCGATGCCACCGGCGACCCAGATTTCCCCGCTGCCGGCTTTGTCCGCATCGAAGGTGAAGGCGCCGTAGGGGCCTTCGAGTTTCACCGCCTGGCCGATGGCGAGCCGTTCGGCCAGCTGACGGGTGTAGTCGCCGAGCCCCTTGATCGACAGCTTGAGGGTGCCGCTGGCCGGGTGCCAGGCATTGGCGAGGGTGAAGGGGTGGGCGCCTTCTGCGGTGTGGCCGAAATTGGCCAGCACGTGCTGGCCCGCCTTGTGGCCCGGCCATCCGGTGGGGCGGCAGTGCACTTCCAGCACGCCGTCGGCGTGGCGGCTCAGGCTTTCGATGTGGGCGACATGCTGCCGGCGGGCACCGATGCGGCCCGATAGCGACAGCACGGCCGGCACGACGCCGAGGGCCGCGACACACATCGTCAGCCAGCCTAGGGGCTGCTGCCAGAAGCTCGCCGGCATCAACATCAGGCCGTGGAAGGCGCCGGCGATGAAGACCAGCGGAAACAGCTTGTGCACCCAGCGGAAATAGCGGTAGGGGATGCGTTTGAGCAGCGCGATCAGCACCAGCGCCAGCAGGATGTAGCCGGCCCATTCACCCACGTCCTTGGCCAGGTCGATCCACACGTCCTCCGGCCCCTTGGGCGGGCGCGGGGCGCGCGCGGGGCGAACGACGAAGCCGGCCTTGGCCAGGTTCTTGGGCAGCCATTCGAGCATCCAGTGGGTGAACACGATCACCCCGGCGCCTATCCCGATGTTCTTGTGCAGGCGGTACAGGCGGTCGAGGCCGCCGAAGAAGGTCTCCAGCCGGGGCGACCGGGCGGCCAGCATCAGGCCGGCGCTCGCCCACCACAGGGCGAGGGTGCCGAACAGCGGGATCAGCGCGTGGCGCCAGTCCCACGGGTTCTTGGCCGAAAGGATGACATCGGGAAGGGTGAACGCGACCCAAAGCGCAAGGGGCAGGCCGGCGAGGAAGAAGAGAGGACGTTTCATGATGATGCGTTCCGGGTGATTCGGGCAGTGGTGCGAGGAATATGGACCATCGGGCTTAAGGCCAGCTTATCAACCCGTTGTGAGTTGATGCCGCAGCGAGGGCTGCCGGACGGCCCCTTGCCCGGTTCTCAACAGCGCAGTTGAAAAAGCAGCAGTTGCACAGGGCGGCTGCGGGCTTGGCAACAGCCGGAGCGTGTCTGGTAATGGTGTTCACCCTCTTGCCGACAGGGGAATCGCTTCTCGCCAAAGAAGGATTTGTCCCGATAAATCAATTGAATGGCGGAGTCGCCAGTGCACCCGCCGGAAAAAGCCCGCCTCCCGCGCGTGGGCTGGCACGCCGAATGCATTGAAAGGGTTGTGGATTGCCCAGGCTGATCCCGCCTCCTGCCCCCCTTTCGAACGCATCCGGATGACCATGAAACTCAAAGCCTCCGTCAAAGCCCTGGCCGCCATTGGCGCTGCCTTCATTACCGTGACCGCTGCCCACGCCCAGGAGGCCGTCACGCCCGCCGTTCCCGGCGTGGTCGAGGCCGGCACGAAGATCGAACTGATCAAGGATGGATTCAAGGGCACCGAAGGCCCCATCGCCGCGCCGGATGGCAGCGTGCTGTTCACCGAAAACCAGAACGACAGGATCATCCGCATTGCGCCGGATGGCAGCACCTCGGTCTTTTTGGCCGGCGCCAATGGCAGCAATTCGTTGGCCTACGCCCCCAACGGCGACCTGGTGAGCGTGCAGACGCTGGACGCCAGGGTTGGCGTGATCCAGCCCGCCGGCAACGCCCGCACGCTGGCCGCCAAGGTGGATGGCGGCCTCGGCTTTGGCCGGCCCAACGACCTGGTGGTGGACAAGAAGGGCAACGTCTACTTCACCGATTCCGGCGTCAATGCCAACGCCAACCCCAAGCCCGACCTGAGCAAGATCGCCAAGCCGGCGGTTTATCGCATCTCGCCGGAATTCGCCATCGAGCGGATCACCGCCGACATCACCCGCCCCAACGGCGTCCAGTTGAGCCCCGACGAGAAGGTGCTGTACGTGGCCAACACCGCGGGCGAGCACGTGCTGGCTTTCGACATCGCTGCCAACGGCAAGATCGGCCCGAAGCGCGATTTCGCCAGGCTGGAAGGTTTCCGCCATACCGAAAATGGCCCCACCAGCGGCGCCGACGGCCTGGCCGTGGATGCAGAAGGGCGGCTCTACGTGGCCTCCAACGCGGGCATCCAGGTGTTCACCCCCAAGGGCGAGGCGCTTGGCGTGATTCCGCTGCCCAAGCGGCCGCAGAACCTGGCCTTTGCCGGCCCGGACAAAAAGACGCTGTATGTGGTCGGCAGCGGTTCGGCCTGGCGCTTTCCGGTGCTGACCGCCGGTTACGCCGGCCGCGCCAAGTAAGCTGAAACGCTCCGGAGATTCGACCATGACCCGCAAGACTGCCGCTGATTTCGAACCGGAAGTGCTCACGCTGTTCGACAAGTACGTGCACGGCATCATTCCGCGCCGGGAGTTTCTCAAGAGCGCCACCAAGTACGCCGTGGCCGGGCTCACCGCAGAAGGCCTGCTCAATGCCCTCAGCCCGAAGTTTGCCGAAGCCCAGGAAGTGCAGGGTAACGATCCACGCATCAAGGCCAGCTACGTGGAATACCCGTCGCCCGGCGGCTACGGCACCCTGCGCGGCTACCTGGTGCAGCCGGCCGGTGCCGGCGGCAAGCTGCCGACCGTGCTGGTGGTGCATGAAAACCGCGGCCTCAATCCGCACATCGAGGACGTGACCCGTCGCCTGGCCCTGGACGGATTCATCGCCTTTGCGCCGGACGCGCTGTTTC
>NZ_JAOAUU010000100.1 GCF_030157465.1 Zoogloea sp. | reverse complement strand
GAGGGGCTGCTGATCGTCGACCGGCAGGCCCGGATCGTCTGGATGAACGAGAAATACCCCCGCCACCTGGGCATCGCCGATCCGGCGTCGGTGATCGGCCTGCCGGTCGAGGACGTGATTCCCAACAGCCTGATGCGCAGCGTGGTGACCAGCGGCAAGCCGATCATGCTCGACATCATGGAGTTCGGCAGCGAATCCTTCGTCGTCATGCGGCTGCCGGTGCGGGACGCCGCCGGCGAGCTGATCGGCGGCGTCGGCGTGATGATCTTCGACGACCCCCGCCAGCTCATGCCGCTTGTCTCGCGCTTCCAGAGCCTGCGCCTTGAGCTGGCCGACACCCGCCGCAAACTCGACGAAGCGCGGCGCAGCAAATACACCTTCACCAGCTTCGTCGGCGCCAGCCCGCGCTGCGTCGCGGTCAAGGACAAGGCCCGGCGGGCCGCCCGCGCCAGCTCGCCGGTGCTGATCCTCGGTGAAACCGGCACCGGCAAGGAGCTGCTGGCCCACGCCATCCACGCCGCCAGCCCCCGCGCGGCCGGACCTTTTGTCGCCGTGAACATCGCCGCCATTCCCGATACGCTGCTGGAATCGGAATTCTTCGGCGTCGCGCCGGGCGCCTACACCGGCGCCGACCGCAAGGGGCGTAGCGGCAAGTTCGAGCTGGCCCAGGGCGGCACGCTCTTTCTCGACGAAATCGGCGACATGTCCCTGGCCCTCCAGGCCAAGTTGCTGCGGGCGCTGCAGGAAAAGGAAATCGAACCCGTCGGCTCGAACCGGCTGATCGCCATCGACGTGCGCATCATCGCCGCCACCAGCCGCCAGCTGGCGAAGGAAGTGGAAGAAGGCCGCTTCCGGGCCGACCTTTTCTATCGGCTCAACGTGATGACTCTCGACGTCCCGCCGCTGCGCGAACGCCTCGACGATCTCCCGCTGATTTCGGAATCCCTCGCCGAAGCGCTGACCCGCCAGCTCGGCGAGCATCCGCGCAGCATTGCCGCGCCGGCGCTGGACTACCTGGCCCTGCACACCTGGCCGGGCAATGTCCGCGAGCTGTCCAACGTGCTCGAACGCGCCCTGCTGATGTCCGACGCCGACCGCCTCGAACGGTCGGACTTCGAGCAGATCCTGCCCGGCCTTGGCGCGCACACCGAGCCCGCCGCAAGCCGCGGCGCACGCACCCTCGAGCAGCTCCAGCAGGACACCGAACGCCAGGCCATCGTCGCCGCCATCGCCGCCGCCGGCGGCAACAAGGCCCAGGCAGCCCGCAGCCTCGGCATCTCGCGGGCCTCGCTGTACGAAAAGCTCGCCGCGCTGGGCATCTCCTCCTCGACGAACGGCTGATCGCTGCCGCCCCGGCCGAAAGCTGTCTGCCAGCGCAGACACCCTGCCCGGCAGCCCGGACAGCCGGGCCGGCCTTTTAAAAAATTTTCCTTATTAATCAATAAGAAAAATCTTGGCACGCTTTCTGCCATGGATCACTCCGCAAACCTACAACGGAGGAGATCCAAATCATGTCGTTTCTTATCGTCCTGGCCTCGCTATGCTTTCTGATGTTCATCGCATACCGGGGTTATAGCGTCATCCTGTTCGCCCCCGTCGCCGCCCTCGGCGCCGTACTGTTCACCGACCCCACCCTCGTCGCCCCGATGTTCACCGGGCTGTTCATGGACAAGATGGTCGGCTTCGTGAAGAACTACTTCCCGGTCTTCCTGCTCGGTGCGATCTTCGGCAAGGTCATCGAACTGTCGGGTTTCTCCAAGTCCATCGTCTCGTCGGTCATCAAGCTGGTGGGCGCCGAGCGGGCCATGCTGTCCATCGTGCTGGTCTGCGCGCTCCTCACCTATGGCGGCGTGTCGCTGTTCGTGGTGGTTTTCGCGGTGTATCCCTTCGCGGCTGAAATGTTCCGCCAGGGCGGCATCCCGAAGCGCCTCATCCCCGGCACCATCGCGCTCGGCGCCTTTTCCTTCACGATGGATTCGCTGCCCGGTACGCCGCAGATCCAGAACGTCATCCCGACCACCTTCTTCAAGACCAACATCTACGCCGCCCCGGTGCTGGGCGTCATCGGTTCGATCCTGATCTTCGTGGCCGGCATGGCCTACCTGGAATGGCGCCGCCGCTCGGCCCAGGCCGCCGGCGAAGGCTACGGCACCGACCTGGTGAACGAACCCGCCCCCTTCGACGACAAGGAAAAGCTGGCCAACCCGTTCCTCGCAGTCCTGCCCCTGGTGCTGGTCGGCATCACCAACAAGCTCTTCACCGACCTCATCCCCACCATCTACGGCAAGAGCCACAGCTTCATCCCGGCGGTAATCGGCAAGGCCGCCCCGGTGGTGCAGGACGTCTCCAAGATTGCCGCCATCTGGGCGGTGGAAGGCGCGCTGCTGATCGGCATCCTGACCGTCATGGTCTTCGCCTGGAAAACCGTCGCGACGCGCTTCGCCGAAGGCTCCAAGGCCGCCGTCAGCGGCGCCCTGCTGGCCTCGATGAACACCGCCTCCGAGTACGGCTTCGGCGCGGTCATCGCGGCGCTGCCGGGCTTCCTGGTGGTGGCCGATGCGCTCAAAGTCATCCCCAACCCGCTGATCAATGAAGCCATCACCGTAACCACCCTCGCCGGCATTACCGGTTCCGCCTCGGGCGGCATGGGCATTGCGCTGGCCGCCATGTCGGAAACCTTCATCAGCGCCGCCAACGCCGCCGGCATTCCCCTCGAAGTGCTGCACCGCGTCGCCTCGATGGCCAGTGGCGGCATGGACACCCTGCCCCACAACGGCGCCGTCATCACCCTCCTGGCCGTCACCGGCCTGACCCACAAGGTGGCCTACAAGGACATCTTCGCGATCACGCTGATCAAGACCAGCGCCGTGTTCGCCATCATCGCCACCTACTACCTCACCGGTCTCGTCTGAGACGCAGCGCCCCCAGGCCAACAGGAGTCATCACGATGAACACCCGTCTGCCCGCCGCCACGCTGTCCTCCCAGGACAATGGCAAGATCGTCTCTGCCCGCGAAGCCGTGCGCCTCATCCGCGACGGCAACACCGTCGCCACCGGCGGCTTCGTCGGCATCGGCTTTCCCGAAAACATCGCCGTCGCCCTCGAAGCGCTCTACCTCGAAAATGAAGGCGAAGACATTCAGGGCCTCGGCGCCCCCCGCAATCTCACCCTCGTCTATGCCGGCGGCCAGGGCGACGGCAAGGAGCGCGGCCTCAACCACCTCGGCCACGACGGCCTCGTCGCGCGGGTGATCGGCGGGCACTGGGGCCTGGTGCCCCGCCTGCAGCAACTCGCCGTGGCCAACCGCATCGAAGCCTGGAACCTGCCCCAGGGCGTCATCAGCCACCTGTTCCGCGACATTGCCGCCGGCAAGCCCGGCACTCTCACCCGCGTCGGCCTCGGCACCTTCGTCGATCCGCGCTTTGGCGGCGGCAAGCTCAACGCGCGCACCACCACCGACCTGGTTCGCGTGATGGACATCGACGGCGAGGAATACCTGTTCTACAAGGCCTTCCCGATCCATGTCGGCATCATCCGCGGCACCACCGCCGACCCGGACGGCAACATCACGATGGAAAAGGAGGCGCTGACCCTCGAAGCCCTGGCCATTGCGATGGCCGCCCACAACTCGGGCGGCATCGTCATCGCCCAGGTCGAGCGCATCGCCGAGCGCGGCTCGCTCAACCCCCGGCAGGTGAAGATTCCCGGCATTTTCGTCAATTGCGTGGTGGTCGCCGAAAAACCCGAATACCACATGCAGACCTTCATCGAGCCCTACAGCCCGGCCTTCTCGGGCGAGCTGCGGGTGCCCATGTCGGGCATCGCCCCGATGGAAATGAGCGAGCGCAAGATCATCGCCCGCCGCGCCGCGCTGGAGCTGCGCGCCAACGCAGTGGTCAACCTGGGCATCGGCATGCCCGAGGGCATCGCCAACGTCGCCACCGAAGAGAAGGTCATCGACCTGATCACCATGACCGCCGAGCCGGGCGTCATCGGCGGCGTGCCGGCCGGCGGCCTCAACTTCGGCGCGGCGGTGAACACCCAGGCCATCATCGACCAGCCCAGCCAGTTCGACTTCTACGATGGCGGCGGGCTGGACATGGCCTTTCTCGGCCTGGCCCAGGCCGACCGGGAAGGCAACCTCAACGTGTCGCGCTTCGGCCCGCGCCTGGCCGGCGCCGGCGGCTTCATCAACATCAGCCAGAACGCCAAGAAGGTGGTTTTCGTCGGCACGTTCACGGCCGGCAACCTGGAGATCGCCGTCGAGGCCGGCAAGCTCGCCATCCTCAACGACGGCGGCGCATCCAAGTTCGTCGAGCAGGTGGAACACCGCACCTTCAGCGGCCCGCAGGCCAACCGGCGCGGCACACCGGTGCTCTACATCACCGAGCGCTGCGTGTTCCGGCTCGGCCCGGACGGGCTCGAGCTGATCGAAGTGGCGCCGGGCATCGACATCCAGCGGGACATTCTGGACAAGATGGCCTTCCGCCCGCTGATTCCGGCCGAGCCGGCACTCATGGACCCGCGCATCTTTGCCGACGGCCCGATGAACCTGCGCCCCGATCTGCTCGACATGCCGATGGACGCCCGCCTCGCCTACGACCCGGCGGGCAAGCTGTTCTTCGTGAATTTCGAGGGATTGACGATCCGCAGCGCGGCCGACATCGAGCGCATCCGTGCGGCGGTGGAAGCCCGGGTGGCACCGATCGGCCACAAGGTGAGCGCCGTCGTCAATTACGATCGATTCAACATTGAACCGGAACTGATCGACGCTTACGCGGCAATGGTGAAGAAGCTGGTCGCCGCGCACTACACCAGCGTCACCCGCTACACCTCGAGCACCTTCCTGCGCCTGCAACTGGGCGCGGCCTTCACGCGCAGCGAACAGCCGCCCCGGATGTACGCCAGCGTCGGTGAAGCCCAGGCCGGGCTCGATCAACCGTCAGCGGGCTAAAAGCCGAAACCCGGCCTCTACTTGATGACGTCGACGATCTCGACGCCCATTTCGTAGAGGCCACCCTCCGGCAGCCCGTGGCAGCGGCGCACGCGCACCCGTGCGTGCAGGGCCTGCCAGGCACCGCCCGGCTCGGGCGGCAGCACGGCGATCTCAAAGACTTCATCCATCTGCGGCACGTGGGTGGAGTGGATGGTCATCCCCCCGACCCCCAGCTCGACGCAGGTTCCCACGACGAGCGCGGAGGCGCCCTTCAGCTTGATTCCCACCTTGCAGCCGAGCGGAATGCGGCGATCCCGGCGGCGTTCGGTCATGCGGTCCATGTCGTTCATTCGTGCGTGCAATGCGCGCACCTTACGAAGTTCGGCCCTCCCCCGCAAGGCTCAGAGACGCTTGCAGGCAGGCACGCGGGCCGGGGCGGCCGACAGAAACCCGAACAGCAAAAACCGCGAAGCCTGCGCTTGGTGATCTAATCACGCTTGGTGGATCCTTCAAGGGCTGCCGGTGTCACCGCGAGCAAGGCCGGTTTGGCGGTGGCAGGGCGCACCGCTCCACAACAAAACCGCTGGCGCGTGAAAATCATGAAGTTACCGACCATTTACCTCTGGCGACGCTTCTGGGCCATTGCCTGGCCCTACTGGCGCCATGGCGAAAAGCTGAAGGCGTGGGGCCTGCTGGCACTGCTGGTGATGCTACTGGTGGGGCAAACGCGCTTCGCGGTGCTCCTCAACGAACTGACCGGCGAATTCACATCCGCCCTCGCCGCTCGCGACGAAACGCGTTTCTGGGACGCCATCAAGACCTGCGTGCTGGTGGTCATCGCCGCGGTGCCGATCCTGGCCCTCTTCTACTACGTTCGCGACAACCTCGGCATTCACTGGCGACGCTGGCTCTCCGAGCGCTTCCTCGAGAAATACTTCAGCCACCGCCAGTTCTACGAACTCAACGCCAACGCCGCCATCGACAACCCGGACCAGCGGATCGCCGAGGACATCAACACCTTCACCCAGCGCTCGCTGTATTTCCTGCTGATCTTCACCGGCGCGCTGCTGCAGCTGGTGGCCTTCAGCCGCGTGCTGTGGTCGATCTCCCACGAGCTGGTGTATTTCCTGGTGTGCTACGCCACCGTCGGCACCTTGATCACCATCTACGTGTTCGGCGTGCGGCTGATGAACCTCAACTTTCTCCAGCTGCGGCGGGAGGCTGATTTTCGCTATGGCCTGGTGCGGGTGCGCGAGAACGCCGAATCCATCGCCTTCTACCGGGGCGAGGCGCAGGAGCTGCAACAGATCAGGCGACGCTTCACGATGGCGTTCAACAACTACAAACGCCTGATCCGCAACCAGTTCGGCCTCAACCTGTTCCAGCAGGCCTTCTCGCTGCTGACCGTCGTCATCCCGAGCGCCATCATTGCCGAAAGCGTGCTGTCGGGCGAACTCGAAGTGGGCCGGGCGGTGCAGGCCGCCGGCGCCTTCGCGGCGGTGCTGAGCGCCATCTCGGTGGTCATCGAAAACTTTGAAAGCCTGAGCCGCTTCGCCGCCGGCGTCGAACGTCTCGACACCCTCGCCGGCGTGCTGTCCGGACAGCCGGCCGATTCGGCCCCGAAGGGCAGCACCATCCACGCGCAGGAAGCCCCCCACCTCACGCTGGAGGATGTGACCCTGCAAACCCCGGGAAGCCGGCGCACCCTGGTGCAAAAGCTGTCGATCGCGATCAGGCCCGGCGAGGGGCTGATGATTGTCGGCCAGAGCGGCAGCGGCAAGAGTTCGCTGCTGCGGGCCATTGCCGGCCTCTGGCAATCGGGCAGCGGCACGATTTACAGACCGCCGCCGGGGGACATCTTCTTTCTGCCGCAACAGCCCTACATGCTGATCGGCAGCCTGCGTGCCCAGCTGCTGTACCCCAACAACGACACCTCGATCAGCGACGAGCAGTTGCTGGAGGTGCTGGAGCAGGTCAACCTGACCGAGCTGGCAACCCGTTTTGGCGGCCTCGACCTGGAACTCGATTGGGAGAAAGTGCTTTCGGTCGGCGAGCAGCAGCGCCTGGCCTTTGCCCGTGTGCTGCTCGCCCGGCCCCGCTTCGCCATTCTCGACGAGGCCACCAGCGCCCTCGACCCCGCCAACGAAGCCGCGCTGTACCGGCAACTGCAGGAAACCGGCACCACGCTGGTCAGCGTTGCCCACCGCTCCAGCATCCTCAAGTACCACACCCAGGTGCTGGAGCTGACCGGCAACTGCGGCTGGGCGACGCACGCGGCAAGCCGCTACCGGTTTAGCCAGTAGCGGCTGGAAGGGTCGGGGTCAGGGTTTGGCAGCGGCCACCGGTGGCGTCACGCGCAGCAGGCGCACTTCGCCGTAAGCCACGCGCTGGGCAAAAGGCCGCGAGCTTTCAATGCCCTGCTGCCACGCCAGCACCTCGTAGGCGCCAAAACCGGGCTGACCGGCGAGCTGGGCGGCACGGCGGCTGAACACCTGGCGGGCCTCGCCGTCGCCGCCGTTGTGAATGGCCTTGTGGCGCAGCGCGAGGATGTAGCGGTCGTCCCCCTGGCGGGATTCCTCGATCGTCCAGTTGGGCGCCAGCGGGTCGAGCACAACGTAAAACACCACCGCACCGGCAATCATCGGCATCTTGAGGTAGCCGGCATCCTTGGCCAGCATGGCGCCGGCCGGCAGCGCCGCCCAATCCAGCGAAGGCGCAGTGCTGCAGCCGCTGGCGAGGGCAGCGAGGCCCACGGCGGCGGCACGCAGAAATGCTTTCACGGGCGTGTGGCTCACAGGTAGTTGAAGAGCGACAGATTGCTCACCTTCATGAAGCTTTGCTGGGCGGCTTCGAGATAGGTTTTCTGCTGGGTCAGGTTGCTGATGATGCTGACCAGGCTGGCAGAATCCGATCCTTCCAGGCGCGACAGGGTGTCGGTGTATTGCACATCGAGGCTGCTGTTGATGTTCTGCTGGGTATCCACTTCCACCATGCGCGAACCCACGCCCGAGCGCACGACGGACACGCTTTCCTGGGCCGCATCCATGCCGGCGATGGCCTGGCTGCTGCCGAAACGGGTCGCCGTGGCGACGCCGGAATTAAGGGCCTGGACGAAATTGCCGAGCACGTCGAAGGTGCTGGCCACCGTCGACACCGTGAAACTGTCGCCCGCCACGGGTGCGCCGCTGATATTCAGGGTGACGCTGCCGCCGCCGAAGGTGAGCGTCTTGTCTCCGGTGGCCGACAAACCCGGCGTCACCGGCACACCCGCGCCGCCGGCCGTGGTGTCGAAGGCGGTGAAGGCCACGCCCGGGCCGGGCACGGCGTTGCTGACCTGGATCTCGTAATTGTGGTTGTTGTAGCTCGACAGCGTCATCCCCGAAACCAGCCCCGTACCGGCGTTGGAGGAGGCACTCAGGGCAAAGGCGGAACCGCTGGCGGCACGGATGTTGTTGAAAATCTGGTCACCCGAACTCGTTATCGGCAGGTTGCGCGAAGCCGATATCTGCAGCGTACGGACGCCCTGGTCGCCCTGGTAAGTCACGCCGCCGGCGAGCCCGCCGGTGAAGGGCTGGGCATTGCTGCGATAACCGCCGAAAACATAGTCGCCCGTGGCGTCCTGGCTGTTGGCGACGCTCTGCAGCGCTTCGAACTGCTGGGTCAGATCGGACGCGATGGCCGCCTGGTCGCTCTTGCTGTACGCGCCATTGCCGGATTCGACGGCGCGGGTGCGCACGTAGGTAAGGATGTCGTTGGCGGCGCCGAGCTTGCTATCCACCAGCCTCAGAGCATCGGTGGCGTAGCCCTGGTTGGCCGTGTAAAGGGCATTGACCCCTTTCGACTGCGACACTTCCAGTGCTCGCGCCGAGGCAACCGGATCGTCGGAGGGGCGCAGGACGCGCCGGGCGGACGACGCCTGCTGCTGGGTTTCCAGCAAACGGGCATTCTGCTTCTGCATCGAGGAGACGCCAGAGTCGAAAATCATGCCGGTAGTCACACGCATGATGGTTCCTTCAGGTTATGCGCCGAGGGACAGCACTTGATCGAAAAGCTTGGAGGCAATGCTCATGACCTTGCCTGCCGCCTGGTATGCCTGTTGATAACGGATCAGGTTGGCCGCTTCTTCATCGAGATTGACGCCGGCGGCCGATTTTTGCGCGGCGGTCGCCTGCTCGACGAGGCTTTCCTGGGCGTCGCGGTTCACATTGACTTCGCGGGCCTTGTTGCCCACCGAGCTGACCAGCTGGGAATACACCGACTGGTAGGTGGCCGACGGCTGGCCGTTGGCCGAGAGCAGCATCTTGGTGGTTTGCAGATTACCGAGCAGCACGGCGTTGCGGCTGTCGGACACGCCGCTGGTGTTGGCACCGATGACGAACTGGTCGGCATTCTGCGGGGCGCCCGAAACGGCAAAGGAGACTTCCTGCACAAAGGCGCCGGAAGCGTCCGTATGCCCGAAGGCGATGCTCATGCCGCTGGAGTAGGGAACCGACGCGCCCGCCGCGCTGACTTGCTGGGCACCGTTGAGCGGCGTGTAGGCGACGCTCATGCCGGCCGGCAGGTTATTCACGCTCAGGGTGTTGGCAGCGCTGTTGTAGTTCAGGGTGGTCAGGCCGGCCTGCAGGCTCGCCAGGTTCTGGGTGTTGGTCACCACCGGCGCGCTGATGCTGGCGGTGCCGAGGTTGCTCGTGCCGCCGCCGAGCATGAAGGTGTTGCCGTTTGCCGGGGCGCCGGAAATGCTGAAAGAGACGTCCTGGACGTTGCCGCTGGCCCCCGCGTGCCACAGGGCAACGGTCATGCCGCTGGTGTAGGGAATGGAGGCTGCCGCAGCGGGGCCGACGACGGTGCCGCTGGCGTCGGTGTAACTCACGCTCATCCCGCTGGGCAGGCCGCTGAGATCCAGATTGCCGGTGCCCGCGTTATAGGTAAACACGCTCTTCGCGGCATTCAGGCTGGCCAGCTTGTCGTTGCTCGACACCGTCGGGGCACTGATCGTGGTTGCACCGTTGCTGGCGGCGGTGCTGAGCAAACCCGTCGAGCCCGAGCGGGCGCTGAGCGGCGCGGCAGCGGCAACCATGCGCGTGTCGGTGAGGGTGACTGCGAAATTGCCTGCCGCGTAGCGGGTCGGCTGGATCAGGAAGCTGTCGCCGACCATCGAGATGGCATTCGGAGTGATCGACAGGCCCACGTCAGCGGCCGATACCGCGGCACCGTCCGAGACGCGCTTGAGCGTGTAGCTGCCGACGGTGTCGGTGAAGGTGAGCTTGTAGTCGTCGCCGCTGAGCTTGGAGACATCGGTGAAGTCAACCGCCGGGAAGGCCGTGGAGGCGTTGCTGTAGCGGGTGACGCTGACTTCGGCTTGATTGAAGAAGTCGCCACCGAGCTTGCCGTTGAGATCCTGCCCCAGGGCGTGCTGGGCATTGAAGGCGGTGCCGATGCCGACCGCGATGAGGCCGAGCTGGTTCTGGGCCGAATCGAGGGCGCCGGAGCGCATCGCCAGCAGGCCGCCGAGCTTGCCGCCGCCGAGCAGGCTTTCCGGGATCGCAATCGCCCCGCCGTTCTGGGTGAGGATGTTGGCGTCGAGGCGGCTGGGGTCGGAAATGGCCGGCAGCGCCTTGAGCGTGGTTGCGATGGAACCGACCACCAACGGCTGGCCGGTGCCGATGAAGATCGACATGGCCCCGTCGGAATCGATATTGGTGGACACCCGCACCAGCTGGTTGAGCTCCTGGATGAGCTGGTCGCGCGTGTCGAGCAGATCGTTGGCCGGCTGGGCCGAACCGGCCTGCTGGGCGATCATGATCTTGTTGTTCACTTCGGCGATGTTCTTGGCGTAGGTGCTGATGGCACCCACCGTTTCGCCAATCTGACTTTCCAGCCCGCCACGCACGTCGTCCAGCCGGTCGGAGAGGTTGCGAAAGCGCGACACCAGGCTCTCGGCAGTGGAAATCATCGACTGGCGGGCTGGAATGCTCGACGGGTTGGCGGCCACTTCCTGCACGCCGCCGAAGAAGGATTCCAGCGCCGGGCTGAGGCCGACCGTCGCATCGGCCAGCATGTTGTCGATCTGGGCGATCTCGGTGCTGTAGGTGTTGTACTCGTTGTACTTGGTGTCGGCCGACAGCACCTGGTTGTTCAGGAAGGCGTTGTAGGCGCGCTTGACGGTATCGACCCGGGTGCCTTCCCCAAAGAAGCCGGCGCCGGTGAACATCGCCGGGTTGGTGCTCTGGACAGTGTTCTGGCGGCTGTAGCCGGCAGTGCCCGCATTGGAGATGTTGTGGCTGGTCGTGATCAGCCCCGCCTGGGCGGCGTTGAGGCCGGTGAGACCGATGCTGAAGAGGCTGCTGCCCATGATCCGCGTCCTTGAGTCGGGGGTGTCTGCAGATCACCTTGCAAGAACTCTGCCAGGTTCCGGGTTCCGACTTTCCGGCGGGGCGAGGCGTGGCGCCCCGGGGTGGTTCAGGCGAGCGGTGCGGTGCTGCCGGCAAGGGCCGTGCGCAGGGTGCGGCCGTTGATGATGCGGGCGAGCTTGTCGGCGTAGAGCGGGTCGGTGGCGTAACCGGCAGATTGCAGGCCGCGGGCAAAGGCGGTGGCGTCGCTCTGGCCGACAACCGCCGCGTAGCGCGGGTTGCTGCTGATCAGCCGGGCGTAGTCGCGGAAGGAGTCGGCATACGAGCCGTAGGCACGGAAGCTGGCGTTCTCGCGGCTTGCCACACCGCCGGCGTACTCGGTGGTGGAGGTGTTCACCGTGTCGCCGCCCCAGCGCTTGCCGGCCTTGATGTTGAAGAGGTTGTGGCTTGCGCTGCCGTCGGCGTTCTTGAGTTCGAACTTGCCCCAGCCGGTTTCAAGGGCCGCCTGGGCCACCAGGAAGCGCGCCGGAATTCCGGTTGCCTTGCTGGCCTCGACGGCTTCGGGCCAGATCTTGTCGACAAAAGCCCGCGGCCCGGCGCCGGCCGGCATGTTCGGGAGCATGGGGGCGACGCCATTTGCCGGTGCGCCGCTTGCCGCGGCGGCAGATTTTGCCGCCGGCGTTGCCGTGCGGCTTGCCGTGTCAGTGGCCGCCGCACTGGAGGCCGACGCCGCCGCGGAATCAAAGCCCCGGCGAATCATCGTATCCAGCGACACCGGCCCGTCGGGCAGCGTGACCGTGGTCTTGCCGACGTTCATCTGGCGCTCGAGCACCTTGGCGAGGCCGATGCCGCCCGCGCGGGTGGAGAGCTGCATGGCCATCTGCTGGTCGAGCAGGCCCTGGTACATGCGCGTCTCGTCGCTGTCGAACAGGCCGCCCTTGGGCGTGGCATCGCGCATGGACTTGAGCATTTGCTGCACGAACAGCGCTTCGAACTGTTTGGCCGCTTCCTTGGCGGCTTCCGGGGTGTTCTGCTTGGACAGCCGGCGCAGGCCGCCGAGAGTGTTCGGGTCGAGGGCGTTGATCTGGCTGAAGTCGTTGCTGGCCATGTCAGATCACCTCGAGTTCGGCGCGCAGCGCGCCGCTGGCCTTCATGGCCTGCAGAATGGCAATGAGTTCGAGCGGGTTGGCACCCACGGCGTTGAGCGCCTTGACCACATCGGCCAGGTTGGTGCCGGCCTTGATGTTGAAGAGGTTGCCGCCTTCCTGCTTGATATCGACGCCCCCCTTGTTGGTCACCGCCGTCTGGCCGCCAGAGAAGGCGCCCGGCTGGCTGACCTGCTGCTCGTTGGTGACCGTGACGGTAAGGCTGCCGTGGGATACGGCGCAATTCTGCAGGGCGACTTTCTGGTTCATCACCACCGAGCCGGTGCGGGAATTGACGATCACCTTGGCGGCCTGCACGGCCGGGGTCACGTCGAGCCCTTCGAGCCGGCCAAGAAAGGCCACGCGCTGGTTGAGATCGTCCGGCGCACGAACCTGGATCTGGCGGCCGTCGAGGGCCTGGGCGCTGCCGGGGGCAACGGCGTTGATCGCGTCGACCACCTTCTGGGCGGTGCCGAAATCGCTGTCGTTGAGGTCGACGAAAATCGAATCGCCCTGCCCCACGCTGCTGGGCACGGCGCGCTCGACCGTGGCGCCGCCCGGAATGCGTCCGGCCGAAAGGTGGTTGACCGTAACCCGGCCGCCGCTCGGCGACGCGCCGCTGACGCCGCTCACCGCCAGGCTGCCCTGGGCCATGGCGTAGATCTGGCCATCGGCGCCCTTGAGCGGGGTCATCAGGAGGGTGCCGCCCTTGAGCGAGCGGGCGTTGCCCATGGACGAAACCGTGACATCGATCTGCTGACCGGGGCGCGCAAACGGCGGCAGGCTGGAGGTGACCATCACCGCCGCCACGTTCTTGAGCTGCAACGATTGCCCCGGCGGCAGGGTGACGCCCAGGTTGCCCAGCATGTTGATGATGCTCTGCACGGTGAAAGGCGTTTGCGTGGTCTGGTCACCCGAGCCGTCGAGGCCGACGACCAGGCCATAGCCGATGAGCTGGTTCTGGCGCACGCCGCCGATGGAGGCGAGATCCTTGAGGCGCTCGGCATCGGCGGGGCCGCTGGCGCACAGGGAGAGCACGGTGGCAACGGCGAGAAAGATCCGCGAGAAGGTGCGCGTCAGCGGCAGGACACGGCGAGACATGGCAAAGCTCCTCAGAACGGCAGCACGGTCAGGAAGAAGCGCTGCATCCAGCCCATGGTCTGGGCTTCGTCGATGTAGCCGTTGGCGCGGTATTCGACGCGGGCATCTGCCACCTGGGTGGATTGCACGGTGTTGCTGCCGGTGACATTAAAGCCGCGCGCGATAAACGCTGAGGGTGAGGTGCGATAAATGGGAGGTCCGCG
>NZ_JAOAUU010000099.1 GCF_030157465.1 Zoogloea sp. | reverse complement strand
AGGCCTTCGTTGAACATGTCGCCGATCATCATCATGCCGCCGCTCATCCACTGCCCCATGCCTCCCAGCTCGGGGTGGCCGAACTGGGCCTGGCTGAAGCCGCCAGCCTGGAGCGCGGAATAGGCGGCTCGCCCTGCGTCGACACTGAAACCATGCCGGGCGGCAATTTCTTCAATCGTGCTCATGGAACCCTCCTGGAAATAAGATCTTGGTGTTGCCGGGTGCGCTAAGGCTCAGGCGAGCGGCGCCAGAAGCGCACCGATCAGCACGGCGGAACCGTCGTCGGTGGACAGCGCTTCTGGCCGGCGGAAAGGCAGTTCGGTGTTGCTGAAGGTGTCCACCACGGCCTCGATGGCGATCTTCGGCGGCTCGGCCCGCACACTGCCGAAGATCGTCGCGAACGACACGTCGGCCGCATCGCGCCCCACGCCAAAGCGCATCAGGCCCATCGGAATGGCGGTGTTCGAGGGATCGAAGAGATACCAGCGATCGCCGAGAAAAACCTCGACATAGGCGTGGAAATCGCTCGGGCCGAGGGCGGGATCGGCACCGTAGTCGATGCCGGTGACAAAGCGCGCGGGAATATTCAGCGCCCTGCACAGGGCGATCATCAGGTGGGCAAAATCGCGACACACGCCAACCCGCTCGCCCAGCGTGTCCAGGGCGGACGTGCTGGCGTTGGTCGTTGCCGACTTGAACTCGACGTGCTTGCTGACCCATTCACAGATCGCACGGACACGGCCGTAGCCCTGGGGCAGCTGGCCGAACTCCTTGTTGGCGACTTCGTAGAGCCGGTCGGACTGGCAATAGCGGCTGGGGTAGAGATAGGTCAGCACATCGGCCGGCAAACGTGCGACAGGCACCTCCGGAATGGACTCCGGAGCACCAACATGGTGCGTCAGCTCGACAATTGCACTGTAACGGAGACGCAGCCTGCCAGGCTCGGCCTTGAGCCGCATGTAGCGGTTGCCGGTCGTGGCGTCGGTGTGAACCTGTGGCATAAGAAACTGGCCGAGTTCCATCATCTCCGTTACCACCCGCTGATGGCGGGTGTGGGCGGCGTGGATATTGAAGATGAAGTCGCAGCCTGGCGCCGCAACCTCGTAATTCAACTCAACGGAAAACTTCAGCCTGACCATGAATGCCTCTCAAAACACGAATTAACCCGGAATGGCAGGCCATCCGATACAAATGAATATCGCGGGCAGGCCAACACAGGCCAGACACCGCGATTTGGACCTCATCCTACTATGCGGCGCCGCAACATGCGGGATTTTCAGCACCGCAGCGTAAATCAAGCAATATTCAGGCCCGGTACAGATTCACTTCGTTACGCGTGGCCAGCGCCACCTCGCGGGCCTTGTCGGCGAAATCCTCGCCCTTGCCGGCATAGAGGATTGCCCGGGATGACGAAATCATCAGCCCGGTGCCGGCCGCCGTGCGACCGGCTTTGACGGTGGCTTCCACATCCCCGCCCTGGGCGCCGATGCCGGGCACCAGCAAGGGCAGATCGCCCACGATGGCGCGCACCTCGGCGAGTTCTTGCGGAAAGGTAGCGCCCACCACCAGCGCGTTCTGGCCGTGGGTGTTCCATTTGCCGGCTACCAGTTCGGCCACGTGCTGGTACAGCTTGCGGCCGCCTTCAACGGTGAGGTTCTGCAGATCGGAGCCGCCGGGGTTGGAGGTGCGGCACAGCACGATCAGGCCCCGATCGGAAAACTCCAGGTAGGGCTCGACGGAATCGAAGCCCATGTAGGGGTTCACCGTCAGCGCGTCGGCCTTGTAGCGCTCGAAGGCTTCGCGGGCGTACTGCTGGGCGGTGGCGCCGATGTCACCGCGCTTGGCGTCGAGCACCACCGGCACCGTCGGGTGCCTTTCGTGGATGTAATCGACGAGATCCTGCAACTGGTCTTCGGCGCGGGCCGCCGCGAAGTAGGCGATCTGCGGCTTGAATGCGCAGGCGAGCCCGGCGGTGGCGTCGACGATGCCCTTACAGAAGGTCAGCACCGCGTCCGGGCGATCCTTCAGATGCGCCGGAAAGCGCGAAATGTCCGGGTCCAGCCCGACGCACAGCAGGGAATCGTTTCGCTGCCAGGCAGCAGCCAGTTTGGAACGGAAATCCATGATAGGGCGCGCTACGCGCTGGGAAGTGAATGCAGGCCGCGATTTTACCAGCCCCGGCGGCCCGTTCGTGCTGCGCCACAACATGCTCCACGCGCTGTCACGAACTGCATCAGGGCGGCCGGCGCGGCACAGGCAGCTGTCCATTTAGTGGACAGGCAGGCCAGCGTCCGACGATTCGCCAGCGTCATCGTCACGCTAAAAAAACTCCATCGACAACAGTCACTTGCCCAATTTTTTGGCGTTTCTGGCACGCCCTGGCACAGCGCTCGCACAAGGATGTTCGCTCCGTAACAGCGTGTTTCACGAGGCATCCAGCCATCGAAACGCGACCACGGGAGGAGCGAAGCAGCGTGCCGGAGTGCGCGCGCTTGGCTGGTGACATCAATCAAAAAATACCGGAGACGATTCTCATGAAGAAAACCCTGCTGGCCCAATCCGTCGCCCTCGCCTGCCTTGCCACCGCCGCCGGCGGTGCCCAGGCCGTGAGCTTTACCCAGAACGACGTGACCGTTGATATCAACGGCACCATCAACGGCTTCTACGTGAACCGCGAGTCGGAAACCCGATCCACCACCGGCGCCGTGACGAGCACCACCAAGAGCCAGAACAGCGCGCTGACCAACGGCCTCTTGCCCGGCTGGATCAACTTCGTGGTCACCACCCGTCAGGGCGACCAGGACATCAAGGCCCACTTCAGCTTCGCCCCCGGCATCAACGATTCGTCTTCGGTGATCGGCCTGCCTTCCGACCCCGGCGCAGGCGCCACGGGTGGCAAGAACAGCCCCTTCAGCCAGGTGGATGTGCGCAACGTGTACTTCCAGTTCGGCAACAACGACTGGGGCACCGTCAAGTTCGGCCGCGACATCGGCCTGTTCGGCCAGAACATCATCCTCTCCGACATGACGCTCTTGGGCGTTGGCGGCACCAGCAATGCCGGCATTCCGTTCAACACCACCTTCGGCATGATCGGCCACGGCTACATGTACACCGGCTTCCAGGCCCAGATCACCTACACCACGCCCAACTTCAACGGCCTGCAGGCTTCCGCCGGCATCTTCCAGCCCAGCTCCTTTGCAGGCGACCAGACCAAGACCCCCGGCGTCCAGGCCAAGGTCGATTACGACTGGAAGGGTGCAATGCCCGGCAAGGTGTGGGGCGGCCTCGTAAGCCAGAGCACCAGCTGCTCGAAGGGCAGCAACTGCGACGGCGCCGTCGGCAACCCGGACAAGACCTTCACCGCCAACGGCTACGAAATCGGCGCCAAAGCCGGCATGAACGGCTTCGAGGGCGTGCTCTATGCCTTCACCGCCAAGGGCCTGGGGCTCTCCACGGTGGGCGCCCAGTTCTATGGCGGCAGCGACGGCCTCGGCAACAAGACGGCATCGAGCGGCTACCTCATGCAGGGCACCTACACCCACAACAAGACCAAGTTCGGCATCAACTATGGCCAGAACAAGGACAAGGACGGCTTCCTCGGCGCAGGCGAAGACCGCAAGAACCGTGCCTACACCCTCGGCGTCTATCACAGCCTCAACAAGTTCGTGACCCTCGTCGGCGAACTCAACCAGGAAAAGATCAACGCCTCGGCGTCCAACTACGAACAAAAGAACCGCACCATTTCCGGAGGCGCGGTGCTCTTCTTCTGATTGGCCCCGGCTTCGCTACCTGGCGGTCGAAGCCGGCCTGTACCGTGTTTCTCCCTCTTTCGGGCGCCTTTCGGGGCGCCGTTTTTTTGCCCGCCAACTTTTACGGCTGCGGCGGATGCTATCGTCCGCGCTAGCCGATTTCCTCTCGCCCTCATCAGGATTGACCGATGCTGCGCCGTGCCGCCCTTGCTGCCCTCCTCCTGAGCTGCCTCGCTCCGGCCCTGGCCGACGAAATCCGCCAGCTCAGCATCGAACCCGGCCGCTACGCCGACGCCCGCGAAGCCCTGGTGGACGCCATAGAAGGCGAAGGCCTCATTCCGTCGCCCCCCAGCCGCTTCGGCGACATGCTCGCCCGCACCGGGCAGGCCCTGGATCAGCCCGACCCGATCTACGCCGACGCCGAAGTGCTGCACTTTTGCAGCGCCCGCATCGCCTGGCAACTGGCCCGCGAGAACCCCCTCAACATCGCCCAGTGCCCGCTGGCCATGGCCATCTTCACCCTGCCCGGCGAGCCCGGCCGGGTGCGCCTGGCGTGGCGCCGGGCCGTTGGCAGCAGCCCCGGCGCCACAGCCGCCAACGCGCTGCTCGAGCGCATCGCCCGCCACACATCCGAAAACGCCGGCCGCAGCAGCATCCGGAACTGACGCCCTCCCCGGAAGCGGGCTCGCGCGGTATAGTCCGCACCGCTTCAAACCCCCACTTTTTTCAGGGCGGATGAAGAAACGCTGGCGAGCAGCCGTTTTCTTCATCCGCCCGAGTCTCAGCATGTCGCAAAAAACATACAACGCCGATTCGATCACAGTTCTCAAGGGCCTTGAGCCGGTCAAGCAGCGGCCGGGCATGTACACCCGCACCGAACACCCGCTCCACGTCATCCAGGAAGTCATCGACAACGCCGCCGACGAAGCGATGGCCGGCTTCTGCAAGAAGATCGGCGTCACCCTGCACCTCGACGGCTCGATCAGCGTGTCTGATGACGGACGCGGCATTCCGGTGGAAATCCACCCGGTCGAAGGCGTGTCGACCGTTGAAGTGGTGTTCACCCGGCTTCACGCCGGCGGCAAGTTCAACAAAACCGACGAAGATTCCGCCTACCGTTTTTCCGGCGGCCTTCACGGCGTGGGCGTCTCGGTGACCAACGCGCTGTCGCACCGGCTCGAAGTGGAAGTGGTGCGCGACGGCGCCCGCCACAAGCTGGTGTTTTCCGGCGGCGACGTGATCGAACCCCTCGCCCGCATCGGCGACGCTCCCAAAAAGGCCAGCGGCACCAGCGTGCGCGCCTGGCCCGACGCCAAATATTTCGACGCGCCCGAGCTGCCCCGCGCCGAACTCGAACGCCTTCTGCGCTCCAAGGCCGTGCTGATGCCCGGCCTCGAAGTCAGCCTCGCCATCGAAGGCGGCGAAACCCGCAGCTGGCATTTCGAGCACGGCATGCGCGGCTACCTCTCCGAGGCCCTCAACGACGAGCCGCTGATTCCGCTGTTTGCCGGTGAAAAATTCGCCCCCAAGGGCGACGAAACTTTTGCCGCCGGCGAAGGCGCATCCTGGGCCGTAGCCTGGACGCTGGAAGGCGCGCCGGTGCGCGAATCCTACGTCAACCTGATTCCCACCCCGGCCGGCGGCACCCACGAGGCGGGCCTGCGGGACGGCATCTTCACGGCGATCAAAAACTTCATCGACCACCACGCGCTCTTGCCCAAGGGCGTCAAGCTCACCGCCGACGACGCCTTCGGCCGCGCCTCCTTCCTGCTGTCGGCCCGCGTGCTCGACCCGTCATTCCAGGGCCAGACCAAGGAGCGCCTGAACAGCCGCGACGCCGTGCAGCTGGTGTCGCGCATGATCCGCGACCCCTTCGAGCTGTGGCTCAACGAACACGTGGATTACGGCAAGAAGCTCGCCGAGCTGGCCATCAAGGCCGCCCAGGCCCGCGCCCGCGCCGCGCAAAAAGTTGAAAAGCGCAAATCGTCCGGCGTGGCCGTGCTGCCCGGCAAACTGTCGGATTGCGAATCCGAGGACATCACCCGCAACGAACTCTTCCTCGTCGAGGGCGATTCGGCCGGCGGCAGCGCCAAGATGGCCCGCGACAAGGACACCCAGGCCATCCTCCCGCTGCGCGGCAAGGTGCAAAACGCCTGGGAAGTGGACCGGGAGCGGCTCTTCGCCAACGCCGAAATCCACGACATCGCGGTCGCCCTGGGCGTCGATGCCCACGCCGCCGGCTCCAGCCCGGATCTGTCCGAGCTGCGCTACGGCAAGGTGATCATCATGTCGGACGCCGACGTGGACGGCTCCCACATCCAGACCCTGCTGCTCACGCTGTTCTTCCGGCACTTTCCCAAGCTCATCGAAATGGGCCACATCTACGTCGCCCAGCCGCCGCTCTACCGCCTGGACGTGCCAGCCATGGGCAAGAAGCGCCCGCCGCGCCGCCTCTACGCGCTGGACGACCAGGAGCTTGCCAGCCTGCGCGACCGCCTTACCCACGAAGGCGTCAAGCCCGAACACATCGAGGTGGGCCGATTCAAGGGCCTGGGCGAGATGAACCCCGACCAGCTGCGCGAAACCACCATGGACCCGGCCACCCGCCGCGTGCTGCCGGTGCATGTGCGCGCCGAAGCCTTCGACGAAACCCTGCGCATGTTCACCATGCTCATGGGCAAGGGCGAAGCCTCGGGCCGCCGGGCCTGGATGGAAGAAAAAGGCGATTCGGTGGAAGCCGACGTTTGATCGACCCGGCGCCTGCCGCGCCACTGCGCCCCGCAACAGACGCGGGCAAAGGACACCCTCATGGAACTGAACGACAAGCAAACCGAGTTCATCGACCTTCTTGACGACGCCTCGAGCAGGGTTAACAACTTCGTCGAGAACATCATGGCGCCGATGGTGAAAGCCTATGGCCCTAACTGCCTCGCCCCCTCGAAGCTACCCCTGGACTACATCCTCGACGTGGCCCGGCTTTATCTGCGCCTTGAAAGCGTTCGCCAGTGCAAGGATTGCCGGGATGCGCTGGATGTGGATGGCGACGGCCCGGTGCGGGCGGCCACCGAAAAAGCCAGCCGCATCCTCACCCTGGCCGCGCTGCAGTTTTGCCGCCACAAAAGCGGCGACGAAGGCATCTGGCTGCCGGGCGATCTGCACCAGGCGATGAGCGCGGCCCAGGACGACAAGCCCGCCCACGAGGCCGGGCAGGTTTTCCAGGAAGTAATCCACGAAGCCGCATCGCGCTACCTGATGCGCACCGTGTACGAGGCCGCCGTGCGCCTGACCGAACTGCAGTACGAGCAGCCGAAGGCCTTCCCCCAACCCTTGCTCGGGCGCGGCAACGGCGGCCTGGCGTACGCACCGCTGCCCTATTCCGACGAGCTGCAGCAGCAGTTCTCGGTGGCCCGTGACATCGTGTCGTCCTACTTTGCCGCCCAGGCCCAGGCGGCTATCGAATCCGGCGGTGGCGGCGCGTCAAAGGCCGGCCTCGCCCGGCACTATCACTGATCGTCCGGCCCTTTGATTCACGCACCACCGTTCGGGCCGACGCAGAACGGTTACGGATGATTTTTTGCAGGAAAGATTTGTAGGGGCGACTTCAGTCGCCCAGCTTGGGTCGGTCGGGTTAGCCCGCAGGGCGTAACCCGACACCAGCATGAACATCGATGGACACGTCCGATGTCGGGTTACGCTGCGCTAACCCGACCTACCCAAGCTGAAGCCGCCCCTACATCCGCCGCCCCTGCGAAAGGGCCGGGTTAATAATCGTCCGGCTTCAGCATCGGGGCGCCCAGGTGCCCGACCTTCACATAAATGAGCGCGCCCTCTGATTCCGTCCAGGGGGTGTGCCGGCTCCAGCGCGGGCTGCGCAGCCAGGTGCCGGCCGGGTAGCTGCCGGCTTCATCGCGAAACACGCCTTCGAGCACCAGGATTTCCTCTCCGCCCGGATGGGTGTGGGTGTTGAAGCGCGTGTTCGGCGCCCACTTCACCAACGCCGAACTGACTCCGTCGAACTCGTGGAGCGGCATCACCGAAAGCCCAGGCACCAGGCCCGGATACCAGACAGCCGAGCGGGTATCCATTTTTACGGGCGCGGTGTCGCCCTCGGCAAACTGCCACAGCTTGACGAAAATCGTGCAGCCCTCCCGCGTGAAGGGTGCATGGGTTGTGCCGGGTGGATTGCGCACGTAGGTGCCGGCCGGGTAGTCGCCGTGTTCATCCGAAAACACGCCTTCGAGCACCAGGAATTCCTCGCCGCCACCGTGGGTGTGCGGGCTGAAACTCGACGCCGGAGCGTAGCGGACAATGCTCGTTGCACGGGCGACTTCGCCACCGACGCGGTCGAGCGGGTAGCGCCAGACTCCGGGGCTCGGGGATGCCACCCAGTCGCCGTCGCCGGCGGGTGGAATGACGACGCGCTGGTCAAAGTCGGCGTTGATCAGAAGCGGGGATGAGTCCATCGAAAGGTCTCCGGTAGCGAAAGAACTGGAACCGCGGCAGGGCAAGCCTGCCGCAGATCTGGCACGGAATCAGTCCTTCAAATCAGTCCTTCAAATCAGTCCTTCAGGAAAGGATAGTCGGTGTAGCCCTCTGCCCCGCCGCCATACAGTTTGTCGGCACGCAGCGCGTTGAGCGGCGCATCTTCCTTGAGCCGGCGCACCAGATCCGGGTTGCTGATGAAGGGGCGGCCGTAGGCGACGATGTCGGCCGTGCCACTGGCCACGGCGTCGAGGCCATCGGCACGGCTCAAACCGTTGTTGACCATCCAGGCGCCGGGGAACGCACGGCGCAGGGCTGCGTAGTCGAAGGCCGGGGCGCCCTCGGGCTTGCGCGGGCCGCCGGTTTCGCCTTCGATCATGTGAAGGTAAGCGAGGCCCAGCGGTGCCAGCTGCTCCACCACGTAGCCGTAAACGGCCTGAGGGTTGCTGTCCAGCGGGGCGCTGCCGCCAAAGGTGGTGAGCGGGCTGAGGCGCACGCCGGTGCGGCCGGCGCCGATTTCTTCGCTCACCGCCTGGACCACCTCGAGCAGCAGGCGGGCGCGGTTGGCAATGCTGCCACCGTAGGGGCCGCTGCGCTCGTTGATGCTGTCACGCAAAAACTGCTCCAGCAGATAGGTGTTGGCAGCGTGCACCTCTACGCCGTCGAAGCCGGCCTCGATGGCGCAGCGGGCGGCTTGGCGGTAATCGGCCACCAGGCCCGGCAGTTCGTCGTCACGCAGCGCCCGCGGAGCAGACACCGGCACGAAGCCATCGCGGGTGTAGGTCTGGGTGTTGGCGACCTGATTGGTTGACGACACCGGCGCGGCCCCCTCGGGCAACAGCGAGCTGTGAGAAATACGGCCGACGTGCCACAGCTGGATGACGATGCGCCCGCCGGCGGCGTGCACCGCGTCGGTTACCGGGCGCCACGCGGCAACCTGCTCGGGCGAGTAGATGCCCGGGGTGTCGAGGTAGCCCTGGGCCATGGGGCTGATCTGGCTGGCTTCGGCGATGATCAGGCCGGCTGTGGCGCGCTGGCCGTAATACTCGGCCATCATCGGCGTCGGAACGCTGTTGGTGGCGCGGTTGCGCGTCAGCGGCGCCATGGCGATGCGGTTGGCAAGGGCGATGTCGCCGATCTGGATGGGGTCGAACAGGGTGGTCATGGCGGGTTTCCTTTTTTGAGAATCAGAGGCTGGCTTCAAGCACGCGGCGGCTGAGATCCAGCCCCATGTCCTGGCGTTCGCCGAGCGCGGTCATGCCATGCGCTTCGAGCTGGGAGACGATGCGTGGAATGCTGTCGGCGCCGATGCCGTAGCCGGAGAGGCGCGTTTTGACGCCGAGCGCTTCGAAGAAGGCGCGGGTGCGGGCGATGGCTGCGTCGATACGGGCGTCGTCGCTGCCCTCGGTGATGTTCCAGACGCGGGCGGCGTACTGCAGCAGCTTGGCTTTCTTGGCCTCGCGGCGCAGATCGAGCATGGCTGGCAACACGACAGCCAGGGTTTGGGCGTGGTCGAGGCCGTGCAGCACGGTCAGTTCGTGGCCGATCATGTGGGTCGCCCAGTCCTGGGGCACACCGGCGCCGATCAGGCCGTTGAGGGCCTGGGTGGCCGCCCACATCAGATTGGCGCGAACCTCGTAATCCTGCGGCGTGGCCAGGGCCAGCGGCCCGATCTCGACGAGGGTCTGCAGCAGGCCTTCGGCGTAACGGTCCTGCACCGGGGCGTTCACGGGGTAGGTGAGGTACTGCTCGATCACATGCACAAAGGCATCCACGACACCGTTGGCGATCTGCCGCGGCGGCAGCGTGAAGGTGGTGACCGGATCGAGCACCGAAAACCGCGGGAACACATGCGGGCTGAAGAACGGCAGCTTGGCCTGAATGGACTTGCGGCTGATCACCGAACCGTTGTTCATCTCCGAGCCGGTTGCCGGCAGTGTAAGCACCGAACCAAAGGGCAACGCACGGGTGATCTCGCTGCCGAAGGATTCGAGGATGTGCCAGGGGTCTCGCGGGTAATCCACCGCGGCGGCCACAAACTTGGTGCCGTCAATCACCGAACCACCGCCCACGGCAAGCAGAAAATCCAGCTTTTCACGGCGGATCAGCGCGACGGCTTCCATCAGGGTTTCGTAGCTCGGGTTGGGCTCGATGCCACCAAAACGCTGCACGGTGCGCTGGCCCAGCGCGGCGTCGACCTGGGCCAGGGTGCCGTTGCGCTCGGCGCTGCCACCGCCATAAAGCACCAGCACGCGGGCATCCGCCGGAACCAGCGAGTCCAGCCGGGCAATGCTGCCCTGGCCAAAGACGATTTGCGTGGGGTTGTAATAATCGAAGTTCAGCATGGAGCGCCTTTCGGGATGCGTGGGTGTTTCGATGGAATGGATTCGGACCGAGCTTTATTAGACCGGTCGTCTAGTTTCAGGGCAAAAAAAGCATGGAAGCAAAACTTAGCGGGACAAAAGCTGCAGCGTGGCCCGCATGGCCTGCTCCAGCGGGCTCGCGTCCCGGTGCAGCTTGGCCAGCAGGCTGGCGCCCAGCCACAGCTGGTAGAGCGTGCGGGCGGTGTCGTTTGGGTCCAGCGCCGGCAGGGATTCATCCGCCACACCGGCAGCAACACAATCCGCCAGCCGGTCGATCACACGCCCGGTGCCGTCACGCAAGGTAAGGCGCATGGCTTCGGACAAATCGGCCACCTCGGCGCTCAATTTGACCACCAGACATTTCTGGTCGTCGCAGCCCTCGCACTGGGTCTCCACCCACTGTTGCCAATAGCACAGCAGGCGCTCCCGCGCCGACATGCCGGGCGTCGCAAACAGCGCATCGATGCGGCCGAGATATTCCTCGAAAAAGCCCTCCAGCATCGCCTGGCCAAACAGCTCCTTCGACTTGAAGTAATGATAGAAAGAGCCCTTGGGCACCTCCGCCGCCTGCAGGATTTCATTCAGACCCACGCACGAAAACCCCTTGCCGGCAATGATGCGGCTACCGGTATCGAGGATGTGCTGACGCGTGTCGGGGTGTTGCGGTTTCATGGGTGGGGAGCTTAGATCAAATTAGACCAGTCGTCTAGTGACATACTCTTCTGGCAGCGGTGCTGAGCAAGGCAAGGTTCACAGCATCTGTCAGGTGGGACTGCACAGGCATGCAACGGCAAGACGGCGAACGCGTGCAATAGCAGCGCACGAAAACCGCCGTTCAGACTGCCCGCGGAGCGAACGCTCAGTGCGAGACATTGCGACAATCTGGCCATCGGCACCCGAAAAAAGCGCTCGTTCAACGTGAAAGCGAGGGGAGCGACGCAGCTTTATCGCGGCGCATCCCCTCGGCTGCAAGCTTGGACATCACTGAAAGTATCGAGTCAGAGACACTTTCTTTGGTTCCTGATCTTGCATATTGATGAGAATCGAATTCGGGTACAGCTTTGTCGGCCTTAAGGAGATTTTTGTAGCAGTTTTCAGCAGATGGAACATGTCGGTTTTATTGTGAATGGTTGGATCTACCAATATTTCGGTCTGACCAGACAATATTCCTCCAGTCAATTGAAGCTTGCTCCAATCACCACCGCCTCGACCAATCTCCTTGCCGTCCGCAAAAATTGTATAAGACGCGACAAGACCTTCCGTTTTCATGAATCCCGAGTATTTAAGCTTAAGCTTGACTGCACCAACGGTTTCATTATTGCCGTCTTTGTGCCGGTAATTTTCATCAACACTATCAAACTCCAAGGAAAATTGCTTCTGAACTTGATCCAAGAAAAGCTGCTCGATCTCCGATGGCCCGCTATGCCCTTGAGATGGCTTATCTACACAGTTTGCTATTTTTTCAACATCTCCACACGACACAAGAAACATACATGCAGCAAGCAGCATGGCAGCGGATGAACTTCGATGCATTTAAACCTCCAAGTATTAAGCCAAGCTGGATATAACTACTGGAAGAACGAGGGCTGTGACGCCCAACGTTCGACGTTGCGATAGTCCTGTCGGGTTAGCGCAGCGTAACCCGACCTCGCATGATCGAACCCGCTCGCGTCCGATTCTCTCAAATTGGCATAGATCCCGAAGTCACAAGGGGGAAGAAAAGGTGCCACAGGGAACGACGGCGCGCCGATATTGCATGGGAAATGTCGGGTTACGCTGCGCTAACCCGACCTACCTGAACTACCTGAACTGATCAGTCATTCCTGTCCAAAAGCACATTACAATACGGGATATGCCGATGCATAAGGCGAACCGATTGCCCTAAAGACTTTGAGCGCAGCAAATGCGTCATTTGCTGCATATTCCAATTGCCTTGCACTGAGCTTCGGTAGCGCCCAATTGGATGTTGTTATGGATTTAGGTTTGTGTAGATTCTTGCCTAAGACAATAGCGACCGCAGCGTTGACACCCAACCTCTGCTTATAGCGAAGTGCCCGGAGCGAATGCGACAGTTCTACTGTTGTTTTTAACCGGAACCCTAGGTTCCGAAATAATGGGCCACGATCAGAATTTAGACCAAAACCGATTTTTACAATATTCTCTGATTCGATAATTGCGCGTAACGGCTCTGCGAGTACGCCCAGCGGCACTTGAACGATATATGCGCGATCACTGAGTGCAAACTGAATGATGTGGGGGCCGGTGCGAGGTTCATCCTTAGACCAAGTTGGCTTCGATTCGGTATCGAAGCCAACAAAACGTTCTGCATGAATAGCTGCGCTGGCAGCCTTAAGTTGGGACAGGTTTTTGACAACAAAGATACGATCAAGAGTCAAGCCATCAAACGGTGGGAGTTGGGCTACTTGCTCCTTCGAAGGACGGTCTTTTCTTTCGTTAGATATTTCGACAGTAATTTTTTGTGTGCCTTGGAGATTTACTAAGCTCCCACACTCCGCTTTGATTTCCTGGCTTTCAATATGCTGATTTTCCCAGGGGGCCATGCCACAGCCGGCTGCATCAGCGATTTCCTCTGCGTCATAGCCTCGGCCCCTCATCTCGTAAAGAAATTCCCAGTCACTCATTTCATTTCCTCTAACAGTAGTTACACGAACACCAATGCCAAGCATAGCAACTCTGAAATGCAATTCGAGTTAGCAATTTTGCTTGGTGAGAGGATTTTTCGCCTCTGACTGGTTTGGAGGTCTTTCCTTTACCGTCTGCTACTGGCCGACTACTGCCCATCCGACTGATAAGTTCCGATCCAATGCGGCCGTTGCGCTGTCAGGAAAGCAGTTGCCTAACGTTCGACATGAGAGGTGTTGGCCAGCGTCCTGTCGATGGAAGGGTTAGCCGTCATTCGTAGTCTGGGTATGAAAGTGGTTCGCCGTACTGAGTTCCGGCCTTGACGAGCATGTCGATAGCGCCAGCCGCTAATTCTGATCTCTCCATTGCTTCACGAACTGCACTCCGGGACGGGCAAAGAAACCCGAGCATGCGATAGAAGCTGAATAGGGAAACGTGACTCCAGGCGTATTGGGACTGATTAAAGGCCAAGTACGGAAAGTTTTTTGGAATCAAACAGCCCGTCAAATCACATCTGAGCACCTCGAATAACCCGAGGTTTTCAGCGAACTCCCACCGCACAACGATGATC
>NZ_JAOAUU010000004.1 GCF_030157465.1 Zoogloea sp. | reverse complement strand
GTGCGGGGCCTTTTTCACAACAACCGGGCTGACAGCTTGCGGCGGTGCAGCCCCCTGGAATTTATGCGGTTTGAGGCTGCCTGAGACTCAAGTCGGACCACCGCGGCCCCGTGGCGGGCATCTTGTCTGGCCCGTCGGCAAACTACACCCCGTTAGCCCTGAACCACGCCAGCAGCCGCCCCCAGCCGTCTGCCGCCTCGGCAGCGCGGTAACTGGGGCGGTAGTCGGCATGAAAGGCGTGGCCGGCTTCGGGATAAACCACAAACTCGGCCTGCTTGCCGGCCCTGGCCAGATCCGAGCGCATGCGCTCGACATCGGAAACGGGGATGCCCTGATCCTTTGCACCATAGAGGCCGAGCACCGGCGCCGTGATCTGCCCCACCAGATCGACGGGATGAGCGGGCGTGAGCGGGCTCGCCGCACCGGTCAGGCGGCCATACCACGCCACGCCGGCCTTGAGCCTGGGATTGTGGGCCGCGTAGAGCCACGTGATCCGCCCGCCCCAGCAAAAGCCGGTGATGCCCAGCCGCGACGCATCGCCACCATGGGCAGCAGCCCACGCGGCGGCCGTGTCCAGATCGCCCATCACCTGGGCGTCGGATACCTTGCTGACGATTTTTGCGAGGATGTCCGGCACGTTTTCGATGCCGGCCGGATCGCCCTGGCGCTGATACAGGTTGGGCGCAATGGCCTGGTAGCCCTGGCGGGCAAGGCGCCGGCAAACATCACGGATATATTCGTGAACACCGAAGATTTCCTGCACCACCAACACCGTCGGAAACGGCCCCGGGCCGGCTGGCTGAGCGCGGTAGGCCCCGAGCGCGAGGCCATCCGGGGCGGTGAGCGTGATATCGCCGGCAATCAGCCCGTCGGAGGACGTCTGGATCACGCTCTGCCCGAAGGCAGGTTGCACGGCGAGAGCAAAACTCCCCGCCACGGCAGCGCCAACGAAAGTGCGTCGGCTAAGGGGAAGACCGGGCACCAGACTGTCGAAATCGGGATCCTTGAGCGTAGGCATCAGGCGCTCCTCACTGTGTTGGAATGAGCGTCAGGATACCCGAAAGGCGAGCGCCCAAAAGCGCCCCGCGGAGGCGCTCAGTTCCAGGCGTGCCCGCCGGCCAGGGTGCCCGGACCACTGCGATTGAACCACGCCCCGCCTTGGCGGGAAGGCTGCCGGGCGGCGAGCGACACGGGCCGTTCGGCCGCCGGTTTGCCGGTCTGCTGTCCGGCGAATTTCTCGGTCAGCGTCACCTGCTTGCCGTTCACATGGATCAGGCCGGAATCCGACAGCTCACGAAAAATGCGCGACAGGGTTTCCGGCGTAAAGCCGAGACGGGCCGCCAGCACATGTTTGGGAATTTCCAGTTCGAGCGTGAGGCTCTTGCTTTGCCCTAGAACGCTGCCGGCGAGGCGCCGCAGGTAGTCCACAACCTTGGCCGAGCCCGACTGGAAACAATCGGCGGCAATGTCGCGCTCGATGGACGACTGACGCTCGGCCACCGCCGCCAGCATGCGGCGCCCCACGCAGGGCTCGTGCTCCATGGCGCGGAAAATACCGTCACGCCCCACGGCAACCACCACCACCGGGCTCACGGTTTCGACCGACGACACATAAGACGCCTCGCCGAAGAGTTCGGCAACGCCAAAAATCTGGCGCGGCGAAAGAATCTCGATCACCTTCTCGCCCCCTTCAGACGAACAGACGGCCACTTTGAGGTGGCCGGACATGACCTGGTAAAGGGCGCGCGGCCGGTCGCCGGCCGAGTAAACCTTGCTGCCCTTGGGCAGGCTGAGAACCTGGGTAGAACGGGCGATATCGGAAACTGCAGAGGACGGCAGGCCGCGAAACAGGGCAATTTCGCCCAGAACCAAAGAGAGATCATCGATATGGGTATGCATGGTTTCCCTCGTAGGGTTCAGGACAGGACCGCGCCCGAAAATGTGTAGCGGCCCTAAGGCATGACGCGCAGTCTAGGAAGCTTCAGGCCGCGCGAAGTTGACCTAGATCAGACTCGCCGAAACACCAAAAACACCCAAAATACCTCCTTGTGGGTATAGCACATAAAAATGAAAAACATATCCAAGCAGCTGTTTTATATAAACTTAGACTCGACAGCGGGATGGCCGCAGGGTGCTGCGAACAAGTCGGCACCCGCCGTTTCGCTAATACCATTTTCCTGCCTGGCAAGCGGCAAACAACACGCCCGCAACGCCTTCCCGGCGCCAGAATGCCTGCCTGCAGCACACTCGGAAACTCACGCGTGACACCTCACCCCCCTCCTGTGGACAGCCCCGCCCCGCGAACCCACAAGCCCGGCAGCCCGTCGGTCGTGCTCCAGCTAGGCGCGTGGATTGCCGCAATTGCCGGCCTGGCTGTCGTGTCCATTCTGGCTTCGATCACCGTCGCAGAGCTGTCGTCGGGCGAGGCGCGCGCCATCAATCTGGCTGGCTCGTTGCGCATGCAGTCCTATGTGATCCGCGCGGCAGCGGGCCCCGCCCGGCACGATCCGGCAGGCATGGAGCAAGCCATTGCGGAATTCGAGCTGCGCTATCGCAGCCCCGAGCTGCAGCAGGCCATTCCGCGCTGGGCCGACGACCCCGTACGCCTGGCCTACGAAGCGGTCGGCGCGGTGTGGGTCGGGCGCTTCCGGCCGGCAGCGCTGCAGGCATGGGGCGAAGGGCCGAACAGCCCGTCGCTGCAGGTCGAGACCATGGAAATGGTGAGCCGCATCGACCACCTGGTGGCCCTCGTCGAAGAAAGCCTGGAGTCAAAGCTGCAATGGCTGCGCCTTGTGCAGGGCATCTCGCTGATCCTGCTGTTGATGGTCGGCGCGGCCACGGTGCAGCAGCTCAAGACCCGCGTGCTGCGCCCCCTAGACCGGCTGCTCGACTCGGCGCGACGCGTTCAGCGCGGGGACTTTTCGGTTCGCCTCCCCCCGGGCCCGTCCGACGAACTCGGCCAGCTCGGCGAAGCCTTCAACTTCATGGTGGAAGACCTGTCGTGCAGCTATGCCAGACTGGAAAGCCGGGTGCAGGAGAAGACCGAGGCGCTGGCACGCAGCAACCATTCCCTCATGCTGCTCTACCGCACCACCCGCGCGCTTTCCGAGCGTGCCGTGACCCGGGCGACCCTGCAGCAGGTGCTGCAGGACGTGGTGCAGGTCATCGGCGTGCGCACCGGCGCCGTATGTCTCGGCAAGCCTGGAGAGGCCGACATTGCCACGGAGGGCTCAGGGCCGCTGCCCGTGCCGGTCAGGGAACTTTGCGCGGCGGCCTGCCAGGGTTGCGAGAAGGGTGGCAGCCCCACCGGGACGTCTCCCCCGGTGGCCGGCGCGGGCAAAACGATTTCCGTTCCGCTCTTTGATGGCACCCGCAGCCATGGGGCAATGATCCTGATCCCGCCGGACCAGCAGGCCCTCGAAGCATGGCAGATCGAATTGCTGGAAACGGTCGGGCGCCACGTGGGCGCGGCGCTGGCCTCGACCCAGCGCAGCGAGGAGAGGCACCGCCTGGCACTGCTCGATGAACGCTCGGTGATCGCCCGCGAACTGCACGACTCCCTCGCCCAGTCCCTGTCCTACCTGAAAATCCAGGTCACGCGCCTGCAAACCCTGTTGGGCCGCACGCCGCCGCCGGCTCCGGTCAACGAAATCGTCGGCGAACTGCGCGACGGCCTCAACGAGGCCTACCGCCAGTTGCGCGAGCTGCTGACCACCTTCCGGCTGCGCATCGACGGGCGCGGCCTCAACGCCGCCATCGACGACACGGTGCAGGAATTCCGCCGCCGCACCGGCCTTGAGATCACCCTCGAAAACGGTCTGTCCGGGTTTGAACTGGCCGCCAACCGCGAAATCCACGTGCTGCAGATCATCCGCGAAGCGCTCTCCAACATCGAGCGCCATGCCCAGGCCCGCAAGGTTGCAGTAAGCCTGACCACCGACGGCGCCGGCCACGTGCAGGTGAGCGTCGACGATGACGGAATCGGCTTCGATGACACGGCCCGGCCCCTCCACCGCTACGGTATCGTGATCATGCGCGATCGCGCCCAGAGCCTCGCTGGCGAACTCACCGTACTCCCGCGGGAGGGCGGCGGCACCCGTGTCGAACTCCACATCCCTGCAGCCACCCCGCTGCAGGAACCCACTCAGCCCGCCCAAGGAGGCGTTGCATGAACACTCCGACCACGACTTCCGTGATCATCATTGACGACCATCCGCTGTTCCGCAAAGGCGTCTCCCAGCTGATCGCCCTCAATGACCAGCTGCACCTGATCGGTGAAGCCTCCAGCGGCGAGGAAGGCCTGGAACTGGCCCGTGCCCTCGAACCCGACCTGATCCTGCTCGACCTCAACATGAAAGGCATGAGCGGCATCGAAACCCTGCGTGCCCTGCGCGACGCCGACCTCGCCGCGCGCATCCTGATCCTGACCGTGTCGGACGCCGCCGACGATCTGGTGTCCGCGATCCGCGCCGGTGCCGACGGCTACCTGCTCAAGGACATGGAGCCCGAAGAACTCCTCGCCCGCATTGTCGAAGCCATGCGCGGGCGCATCGTCATCAGCGAAAGCCTCAACGGCCTGCTCGCCCGCTCGCTGCGCGACGAAGCCCAGGCGGCCGAGCGCAGCCTGGCGCCGCTCACCGAGCGCGAGCGCGACATCCTCGGCTGCCTCGCCAGCGGGCTCTCGAACAAGCTCATCGCCCGCGATCTGAATATCGCCGAAGGCACCGTGAAAGTGCACATCAAGAACCTGCTGAAGAAACTCAAGTTTCGCTCGCGCCTGGAAGCCGCCGTCTGGGCCATCGACCAGAACCTGCGCCCGCAGGCGTCGGGCAGCGTGCGTTAGCTAGCCCGCTTCCGCCCGCTCCCCGCCGGACAGCGCCCCGACGTAGCGCTGGCTCTCCTGCGCGGCCGGGCGAAAACCGATGGCAACCTGCGTCCCCCCGCCTTCAGCGGCGCCCCTGGCACTGATCTCAAGGCTGCCGCCGATCTGGTTGGTCAATCCAAGCACCAGTCGCCACCCCAGGCTGAGGCTCTGCGCCGGCACGAAGCCGGGCGGCAGACCGACCCCGTCGTCACTCACAGACAGCACAACGCGATCGTCTGCCCCGGCCTGCAAGCCCACCCGCACCCGCCCTGCCCGCCCGTCAGGAAAGGCATGCTTGACCGCATTCGAGACCAGCTCATTGACGATCAGCGCACACGGAATCGCCGTCTCGATGCCAAGGACGACATCGTCCAGCGCGGCATCGATATGGATGCCCTGACGCGCAAACTGGGCCGCCAGGCGCGCCACCAGCTGGCCGAGATAAACCTTGAACTCGATGCTGGCCAGGTCTCTGGACTGGTAGAGCTGCTCATGCACCTGCGACATGGCGAGTACCCGCCCGGCGCTTTCGTCGAAGAGCGCGCGCACGCCCTGGTCCTCCACGCTGCGCCCCTGCATTGAAAGCAGGCTCGCCACCACCTGCAGGTTGTTCTTTACCCGATGGTAGATCTCCTTGATCAGGATTTCCTTCTCGTTCAGCGCGGCCTCGATACGCTGCTCGGCGCGCTTGGCGTCGGTGATGTCCGAGTGTGAGCCTGCGCTACGGATCACCTTGCCCTCGGCATCGCGCTCGACCACCGCGCCCCGCGAGCGAATCCAGCGCCAGCTCCCGTCCTTTGCGCGCATGCGGAATTCCGCCAGAAAGGGTGACTTATCCAGGCTGCAACCGGCCTGCAAACGGCGTTCAGCCTCGGCAAGATCATCCGGATGCACCATTTCCCGCCAGGAAGCGTAGTCCAGCGGAAAGCCGCCCGGTTCGTAGCCCAGCATCGTGAAGGAGCGCGGGCTCACGTAAACCGCGCCGCTCTGCATGTTCCAGTCCCACGCGGCGTCGGTCGTCCCATCGAGGGCAAGGCGCAGGTGTTCCTCGCTCTGTTCGAGCACAGCCTCGGCCTGCCTGCGCCGCCGGATGTTGACGATCAGGATGCCGATCACCACCACCAGGGCCAGCAGCGCCAGGCCCGTTGCCCACACGATGCCCCGGTATTGGGCGTAGAGGCCGGGCGGCTTGCCGACCAGCACACTCCCCGCGGGCAGGCGGCTTTCGGGAATGCCGTAGCGCTGCAGCACCGGGTAGCTGAACATCAGCAGGCGCTCCGGGCTGGCCACCGGAATATCCCGCGCCCGCGTGCCGGCCAGGATGCGCAGGCCCATCCCGGCGGCCACGCGCCCCTGGGCGACACCGTCCTCCACGCTCCCGCCGATCGTGATGCCGCTCTTCACCCGCTGACTCTCGATATCAAAAAGCGGTGCTGCCGAGACCTTCGCCATGCGCTGGATCACCGACGAAAAATCATGATGCCGGCCGCTGGAGTCCACGGCCGAAGCCAGCGGAATCACGATGTCGCCGGCCGAAAGACCGGCCAGCTTGGCGAGGATGTCTTCAAGGAGCAGATCAGTGTGCTGCTCGACCGGAATCGGGCTCGGTATCTTCAGCAGGGTGTCATGGGCACGGGCAAAGCCGCTGCCCGTGGCGGCACGGTTGCCGAACACCACCACCCGCCGGGCCTCCGGCAGCAGCAGGCGGGCAGCCTCGAGGGTGCCCGCGATGTCCAGGTGCTCGCGGATGCCGGTTACCGGAATGTCCGGCCACACGGCATTGGCGTCGAAAGAGCGCGCATCGCTGAACACGATGGACGCCGCCGGGAAGAGTTCGGCGTGATGACGCACGGCAAACTCCAGGGCCGGATCATCGGTGACGATCACCAGGTCGAAGCGCAGCGCGCCGAAGCGCCGGCGCAGATAATCCTCCATGAAATGGTCGTCCGGGCCGGCAGGCCGGCGCAACGCATCCATGTGCTCGAGGAAGATCTCCGGCCGCTCCGGCGCTGCGTTCAGCACCTCCATGATTCCGGCCACCTGGGCGTCGGTCCAGGAATATCCCCAGTGGTAGGAGTTGAGAACCAGCACCGCCTTGCGGTCGAGCGCGGCGCCCTCGCCCCGGGCCGTGCCAACCGGCCACACCAGCAGCGCGCACAGCGCCGCAAGGGTGAGCAGCAGGCGGCGCCCGATCATGGCAACCCGCCTAGGCCGGCGAACTGCAGGCCCCGACGCCCAGCAGGCCTTCGATCACGGCGGCAGGCGCCGGCCGCTGATACAGAAAGCCCTGCAGCAGGTCGCACCCGAGATCTTTCAGGAAGCTGGCTTGGGCAAGGTTCTCCACGCCCTCGCCCACCACCGTCAACCCCAGCGCGCGGGACATCGTGACAATGGCGGAAACGATCGCGCTGCTCTCCCGGTTGTCGGGCAGATCGACCATGAAGGAGCGGTCGATCTTGAGCGCATGGATCGGGAAGCGCTTGAGATAACTGAGGCTGGAATAGCCGGTTCCAAAGTCATCCACGGCGATGCGCAAGCCGTGGCTGCGCAGCTCGTCGAGAATGGCGCTGGCCCGCTCGGGCTGATGCATGATGCACGACTCGGTGAGCTCCAGTTCAAGGCAGGCAGGCGCCAGCGCGCTTTCAGCCAGTGCCCCCATCACCGTGGCGATCAGTTCCGGATCGCGGAACTGGCGGGCCGACAGGTTCACGGCCACCGAAACCTCGGCGGCTCCGGCATCCTGCCAGGCGCGAATCTGGCGACACACGGCCCGCAGCACCCAGGCGCCGACGGGTACGATCAAGCCGGTCCGCTCGGCCGTCGGCATGAAGGTGTCGGGCAGCTGCAAACCCCGTTCGGGGTGCTGCCAGCGCAGCAAGGCCTCCATCGAGCGAATCCGGCCATTTGTATCCTGAATCGGCTGGTAGTGAATTTCGAACTGCTGCTCGGCCAGCGCACGACGCAGCTCGGCCTCCTGCAACATCCGCTCGTTGAGCTGGCGGCCCCATTCGCTGCAATAGAAAACAAAGCCGTTCTTGCCGAGTTCCTTGGCCCGGTACATGGCATCGTCGGCGGTCACGATCAGGCGGTCGGCGCTCAGCGCATCCCTGGGAAACTGGCTCACGCCAATGCTGCACGACACCTGCAGCAGGTGCCCCTCGAAGTCATACGGCAGCTCCATCGCCTCGATGAGCTTGGCGCAGACGCCGGCAACGTCGCCCTCGGACTCGATGCCGGGCAGGATCACGATGAATTCGTCGCCCCCCAGCTGCCCGACGATGTCGGTTTCGCGCACCGTGCTACGCAGGCGCCGGGCCACCTCGCGCAAGAGGGCGTCGCCGGCCTTGTGGCCGAGGGTGTCGTTCACAAACTTGAAGTTGTCCAGGTCGACAAACATCACCGCCAGCTTCTCGCTGCGCCGCCGGCAGTAAGCCAGCGACTGCTCCAGCTGACGGTTGATGTGGGCGCGGTTGGACAAGCCGGTCAGCGCGTCGTAGTAGGCCACGTAGACCAGCTGCTCTTCTGCCGAGCGGCGCGCCGTCACGTCCTGCACCTGAACGATGTGATAAAGGGGCACCCCTTCGTCGTCGCGCACCACCGACACCGACAGCAGCGACCACACGATGCGCCCGCCGGGCGTATCGAGGCGCAGCTCGATCTGGAATGTGGCCACCTCGTTGGCGGCGAGGCGCTCGAGCTGTTCGTCGAGCATGGGCCTGTCATCGCTGTGACACAGCGCGTGCAGGCTCAAGCCGGAAACCGCCGCGGCATCGACACCGAGCATTGCCGCCAAAATCCCGTTGGCCTGCAGGAAACGCCCGTCCACCGCCACCAGCGCCATGCCGATGGCCGCGTGCTCGAAGGCCGAATGAAAGCGCTGCTCGCTCTCGGCAAAGGCCCGCTCCATCTCGCGGCGCCGGCTGATGTCGCGCATGACCAGCACCGCGCCCATCAATACGTGGTTATCGTCCAGGATGGGCGCCGTGCTGTGTTCAACGAGAGTCCGGCAGCCATCGCGGGCCACCACGCAGGCCGAATTCTGGCGGCCCGACAGCCGGCCGCTCGCCAGCGCCTCGGTCACCGGATTGGCGATCTTCAGGCCGCCGTGCTCCTGGCGCAGCTCCAGAATCGTATCAACGGGCAACCCGAACGCCTCGGCCTGCAACCACCCGGTGAGGTGCTCGGCAACCGGATTGACGAAGCGGATGCACCCCGTCTCGTCGGTGGCAATCACCGCGTCGCCGATGCAGCGCAGGGTTCTGGCAAACCACTGCTCGCTCTGGCGCAACCGGGATTCCATGCCATGCTTGACCAGCGCCACCTCAATGGCGGCAAGCATGTCATCGGGACGAAAGGGCTTGAGCAAATAGCCATAGGGCGCGGAGTCCCGCGCCCGGCACAATGTGGCCTCGTCACGAAAGGCCGTCAGGTAAATCACGGGTACATTCCGCCTCGCGTGCAGCAAGGCAGCGGTCTCGATGCCGTCCCGGCCACCGCGGATAACGACATCCATCATCACCAGATCCGGCCCCGTCGCTTCGAACAACTCGATCGCCTGCTCGCTGCTTGCCGCGATTCCGGTGACCTCGTAGCCGTAATCCTCGAGGCGTTGCGCCAGATCCATGGCAATGATCGCCTCGTCCTCGACGATCAAGACCCTGATCTGCTTGTCCCTCATGCTGGCTCCCTGCCCGAGGCGACCCGGGCACGTTTTATTTATATGACACCGAGTGTGATTTAACGGAGCCGGAATCTATAACTTAAGTGATAAGTTTCCGACATCTGGCCGCCGCTCTCCGGCGGCCTGCCCGGCGGCAAGGCATGCACAACCCGCGAACGCTTCGGCGTTTTCGCGGTCGACCTTGCACCCGGAAAAATGTAACGTCCGTCCGGGCCAATCGAATGCGGTGGAGAACACGAGTGAAAAAACGAATCATCTGGACCTTGCTGGCAACATTCTGCGCGGCGCAAACCTCCGCCCAGGAGGCGCAGCCCGCGTCCCGCCTGGCGCCCACCGCCGACCACGCCCAGACCGCCTACCTGAGTTCCCAGATCCTCAGCCGCTACCACTACAAGACCGTTCCCCTCGACGACGCCATGTCGGAGAAGATCTTCGAGCGCTACCTCAAGTCCCTCGACCCCGAACGGCTGTTCTTCACCCAGGCCGACATCGACAGTTTTGCCGACGCCCGCACCCGCCTCGACGATGCGATCCTGCGCGGCAACCTCTCGATGCCCTTCGCGATGTTCCAGCGCTACGAGCAGCGCGTCACCGAGCGCCTCACCTACGCACGCGAACTGCTCGGTCAGAGCTTTGATTTCACCGTCAAGGAAGGCTACCCCTACGCCCGCGACAAAGCCCCGTGGTCTGCCGACGACGCCCAGGTGCGCGAGCTGTGGAGAAAGCGCGTCAAGAACGACTGGCTGCGCCTGCGCCTTGCCGGCAAAGACGACAAAGCCATCCGCGAAACCCTCGCCAAGCGCTACGACAACTACCTCGCCCGCGCCACCCGCAATAAAAGCGACGACGTATTCCAGGTGTTCATGAACGCCTACGCCATGTCCATCGAGCCCCACACCAACTACCTGGGGCGCAGCGCGGCAGACGATTTCGATATCTCCATGCGCCTCTCGCTGGTTGGCATCGGCGCCGTACTCCAGGAGCGCGACGACTACATCACCATCCGCGAACTGGTGCCCGGCGGTCCCGCCGCCCGCTCGAACCGGCTTGCCGTCGGCGACCGCATCGTCGGCGTGGGCCAGGGCGACAACGGCACCGTGACCGACGTCGTCGGCGCGCGGGTGGACGAAGTCGTCAAGCTCATCCGCGGCGCCAAGGATTCCAAGGTCGTGCTCGATGTGCTGCCCGCCGATGCAGGCCAGGACGGCAAGCACAAGCAGGTCGCCCTCGTCCGCGACAAGATCAAGCTCGAGGAACAGGCCGCCCGCAAATCCGTCATCAAGCTTGGCGAAGGCCCCGGCGCCCGCAAGGTCGGCGTGATCAACCTGCCAACCTTCTACGAGGATTTCGACGGCCGCCGCAAGGGCGACAAGGATTACCGCAGCGCCAGCCGCGACGTTGCCCGGCTGGTGGATGAACTCCGGAAAGAAAAGGTCGATGGCCTGCTCATCGACCTGCGCAACAACGGCGGCGGCTCCCTGCGCGAAGCCGTGGAACTCACCGGCCTCTTCATCGACAAGGGCCCGGTCGTGCAGCAGCGCCGCCCCGACGGCAAGATCGGCGTCGAAAGCGACGAACATGCCGGCGTTGCCTGGGACGGCCCCCTCGCCGTGCTGATCAACCGCGGCTCCGCGTCCGCGTCCGAGATTTTCGCCGCCGCCCTGCAGGACTACGGCCGCGCCCCGATCATCGGCGAGGCCAGCTTCGGCAAGGGCACCGTGCAAACGCTGATCAACCTGGACGACATCGCCCGCAACGACAAGCCCAAGTTTGGCGACCTCAAGATGACCGTCGCCCAGTTCTTCCGGGTGAACGGCGGCACCACCCAACTGCGCGGCGTCACCCCCGACATCCGCTTCCCGTCGCTTGCCGACGACGAAAGCTACGGCGAAGCCAGCTACGACAACGCCCTGCCCTGGATCCAGATCAAGGCCGCCGATTTCCGCCCGGCCAGCGACCTCGGCATCCGCCTGCCCGACCTGCAGCGCCGCCACCAGGCCCGCGTCGCCCGGGACAAGGATTTCCAGCAGTTGCTCGAAGACGTCACCGAATTCAAGCGCCTGCGCGAAACCAAGCTCTTGTCCCTCAACGAAACCGACCGCCGCAAGGACAAGGACAAGCAGGAAGCCCGCCTCAAGGCCCGCGAAAAAGGCAACGGCAAGGACAAGCTCACCGCGCTGCAGGACGACGGCCTGCAATCCGGCGAACGCAGCCTGGCAGCCGACCTCGCAGCAGAAAAAGCCCGCAAGGACACCAAGGACGTCCTCCTCACCGAAGCTGCCCGCATCGTCGGCGACGCCTCGGAACTTGTCGCCAACCGCACCCAGCTCGCCATGCGCGAACGGGCATCGAACGGACAGCCGAAGGCAACCCTGGTGAGGTAAAACCGGGCCTCCAACCTGCCCCCACATCCCGCGGCCAGCCGGAGAAAGGCAACAAAAAAGCGTCCCGATGGACGCTTTTTTGTTGCCTGGCGAAAAACTTCCGGGAATCCCTAGCCTGCGTACCAGAGCACGGCGAAGAAATGGCAGGTTGTCCCGGCCATTACAAAAAGGTGCCAGATGAAATGCCCGAACTTCAGGCGCGCATCGGTCAGGTAAAAAACAACACCCCCCGTGTAGGCCAGTCCGCCGGCAACCAACCACGCCAGACCGGTCACGGACACCCGCTCCATCAGCGGAACGGCGGCGATGACCACCAGCCAGCCCATCGCCAGGTAAAGGCCCGTGGACAGGTAAGGGTTCGACAAGCGGTCGAAGGTCTTCAACAAGAGGCCAGCCGCCGCCAGTCCCCAGACCAGTCCAAACAGGGTCCAGCCCCAAGCCCCGTCGAGCACGCCCAGCGCAAAGGGTGTGTAGCTCCCGGCAATGAAGAGGTAGATCGCCCCGTGATCCACCTTTGCCAGACGACGCTTGGCCGTGTCCATGCCCGACGGCATCGCGTGGTAGAGCATTGAACTGAAGTAGAGCAAGACCATGGTGGTGGCAAATACACACGCACCCACGACATTCGCCGCGGTGCCCTCCTTCGCCGCCACGACAATCAATACCGGTGCAGCGGCCAAAGCCAGCACAAAGCCTATTCCGTGACTGACGCTGTTGGCGATCTCCTCGGCCGCTGACTGAATACGATCCTGCATGAGCTTCCTTCCATAGGACACAAAAGCATCAATTGGACCAAGCCGCACCGGGAAGGTTGCAATCACCAAAGGCCGCTCGGCGTCGCCCTCCGGCGCATCCAGCGCTACCGTCAGACCATCGCCCGTTACAAGGCCTGCATCCGCAAGCACGCCGATGACAGGCCGGAATTCCGAAACTGGCGCCGAACCGGGCCGCGGCCGTGCGCGCTGTCTTTTAGCGACTACTGCCGTAAGGGCGTGTCAGCACCTCGAGAACATGTCCGTCCGGATCCTCGAAATACACGCCTCGCCCGCCATCGCCGTGGTTGATCTCGCCGGTCCGGATTTTGCCCGGATCGGCCCAGAACGACAGTCCACGCTCGCGAATGCGCGCAAAAACCGCGTCGAACTCGGCCTCACCGATCAGGAAGGCATAGTGCTGGGGCGTCACCGGTCCGGCGGTCTCCTGGAAATCGAGACTCACGCCGTTATCAGCCTGGACCACCCGGAACGGGCCAAAAGGCACCGGTGCGGCCAGGCCCAGTATCTCGGCCAGGAAAGCCGCAGAGGCATGGCTGTCACGGGCATGCACGATGGTGTGATTGAACTGGATTGTCATGGCATCCTCCGTTGATGTGACGTGAGGCAATGAGTCGTCCCGTTACCGCCCCAAAACTAGCGGTCGGGCATGGCCCGGGCGCCCGGCCGTGTGCCAAACAGGGTGTCCCAGACGCTGCTGAGCGTACCGAAGGCCAGGCCTTCATGGCCATGATGATGAAAGTCATGGTAGCGCCAGCGGTCACCCAGCCATCCTTTGCGGCGGTATTCGGCCCGATGCAATTGGTGATGAACGAGTTCCTGCGCCAGATGGCCCAGGATCAGCCCACCCGAAAAGGCCATGGCCTGACCCTGACTGGCCCACAACAACAGCGGCACCCCCGCCAGGCTCAGAACCAGCATCAGGCTGAACAGCAGCGGCGTGCGCATCGGCACCTCCGGGTGCCAGTGATGCTCCAGATGCCAGCCCCTGAAAGGTTCAATACGGTGGAGGATGAAGCGGTGCAGCAGGTATTCCGCCAGCGTCCACGCTGCCAGTCCGAACACCAGCAAGCCGGCTGCGCCGGTCAGATCCATGTCCGCCGTGCGCAAGGACTCGCGCATCAGCATGCCGAGCGCCGCCAAAGGCAGCAGCACCGTCAGCGGAAATGCGAGCGCGGGCCCTATTGAACGGAAATCAACCATCGCGATGCCTCCTCAAAAGCCTGTTCATCAACATGGCCGCGACCACGCCCCCGCTAAATTCAGGCCGGCGTACGCACGGTTTTGTTCCCTATCCGAATGTAGCGGGACAAGATGGCAATGTCTGTTGGGCAACGCACACGGTTTCTTGGGGGAGCAAGTGCGATGAGCCGGCTCAAGATCACCGGCCGCACTTATAGCGAGGCCACCGTCCAGGAGATTCTCACGAACGGCGCAGGCAGGGAGATTGCCGGATTCCATTCTGAGGAACCGCGCAAAGCCTGACGAAAACCCTTTAAAAATCAGAGTTTTACAGTCATCAGTCGACGACGGCACCCGTCCATGCGCTTTAGATCAGGTGCGTCACGCTCTACAAAGTAAAAACGCCCCTTACGGGGCGTTTTTACTTGATTCATTGGCGGAAAGGGTGTCCGCATAAAACCCTTCCAACGCCATCCAAGGAAAGCCAGACTTCAATCTCAATATACTGTTCTATATAAATTTTATATCCAAACCGATCCAAGATAGAACAACGGCAAGCAAGTCATCGTGGCATACTGAGTGGCATACCACACTAACACTCAGAGATCACAATGGCCACTCTCTCCGACGCCAAAGCACGCAACCTGAAGCCTGACGAGGCAGCACTTCCCCACGGCGGAATAACGGGCCTAACGCTGCATCCGTCGAGTGCTAAAGGGCATGGGAAGTGGGTGCTGCGCTTCGTCAGCCCCGTGACGGGTAAGCGAAGAAACGCAGGCTTAGGCACCTATCCTGAAGTGAGCATCGCAGAGGCTGCTAAGCGCGCAACTGCGATGAGGGAGCTACTTGTCCTTGGAAAGGACCCGCTAGAGGAGAAGACCAAGGTAGACGACCAGCCATCGATCCCAACCTTCAAGGAGGCTGCCCAGACGCTCCATGCAGACTTGCTTCCCGGCTGGAAGAACCCGAAGCACGGACAGCAGTGGATCAACACCCTCACCGAGTATGTCTTCCCCAAGTTGGGCGAGAAGTTCCTGAACGATATCCAACCGGGGGACGTGGCGGAGGTTCTCAAGCCTATCTGGCTCACCAAGGCTGAAACAGCTAGCCGAGTGAAGCAGCGCATCCATGCCGTGATGGCCTGGGGATGGGCGCACGGTCACTGCCAGTCGAACCCAGTCGACGTGGTCGGCCACCTCCTTCCTCAACAGCCAGGCAAAGCCATTCGGACGAAACATCAACCGTCGATGCCCTGGAAGGACATTCCCGCATTCGCAACCACGCACCTGAAGCCAAGAGATCGCTACGACGTCACCCGTGCGATGTTGGAATTCTTGATCCTGACGGCGTGCCGCTCAGGAGAGGCGCGGGGCATGGTCTGGTCTGAAGTCGATCTGAAAAACGCCGTGTGGACGATTCCGCCTGAGCGGATGAAAGCGAAGCTACCTCACCGCGTGCCCCTGGCGACTCGCACCGTCGAAATCCTAAAAAGTCAGCAGGGGCGGCACGATAGCCTCGTCTTCCCATCCACTCGGGATGAAGTCGAGCTTTCAGACATGGTGCTGACCTCGTTCCTGCGTCGCGTGAAAGCACATAGCGACACCCCTGACAGGATTGCTACCGCTCACGGATTCCGATCAAGCTTTCGGGACTGGTGCAGTGAACACGGCTACGCTCGGGACTTGGCAGAGCGAGCGCTGGCCCACACGGTTCAAAACAAAGTGGAAGCGGCGTACCACCGCACCGACCTCCTTGAGCAGCGGCGAGAAATGATGAATGCCTGGGCAGCCTTCGTATCTGGCGAAGGCTCATTTGCAGATCTCTTTGCAGCCGAGATGAAGACACTAGGTGAAAGTTGGCTTTCCAAATGAGGCCAAGGTGTTGGCACCTGTTTTATATTGACTAGGCGCGTCGGAGCAGGATTGACCAGCGATGGCAGGTGCTTTACGGATTAGGATCAAGAAACCCCTCCGATGCGTGATCAGTTTGTAACCGGAATATAGTCCCCCTTTCGTCTGGTTGGCATAATTGAGAATAGGCCCTAGCATACTGAAATTAGATCAGGTCTCGCAGGGAGGGCCCGATGGCATTGTGGCGATGGCTCAGCAACACGGACAACCATAAGACCCTTGGATTTGTGGGTGCGGGCATCGTCGGAGCCGTCGCGCTGCTGGTGCAACTCGGTGTGATCGGCAAGAAGGCAGCCCCGCCGGCAACTACCCCTGTCGCCAGCCAACCCGCCGCCCTTACACCTGCTCAAACTCCACCGCCACCTACCGTACCGGAGGCCTCGCAGCGCGCTGAAGCTGGTCCCCGCGGCACCGTGGTGAACATCAAGGGCGATGGAAACAACGTCTCCATTCCAGGCAAGCGTTAGCTGCCATGCGTGTCGCCTCAATCCTTCTTTCCGGTCTTCTCGCGCTACTCTCGACTGCACCATGCGCACAGCTGAAGGCGACAGCAATGGGCGGCGGCACGGCAATCACCATCCAGGGCAACCACAACACCGTTAGTGTGGAAGTCCCCCAAGTTCAACGCTTGTTTGGCGAAATTTCCAAGCGCCGGAAGGGTGACGATTTTCTCAAAGGTCAGATTACACGCAGTCAGTCCGAAGTCGATGCCCTGAAACGTAAATTAGCGGAGCTCCAGGCGAAGGTCGACTCCCAGAAAAGTGTAATAGGAGAGCTGGAGCGACAACTTGTAGAGGCTGCTCAAACGAACGTGGCTGCGAGCCGAAACTCCAACGCCCCCACCAGTAGTACGGCTATCAATCTACTCAAGCAGGAGCTGAAGGCAAAGCTTGCCCGCACGGAGGCTGAAGTCGCCCACAGCAACGCGGAGATCGCCCGCGTGAACGCGGAGATCACCGCCAGGTCAGAGGAGACGATCCGTCGAAATCTCATACTCATGGATGAGATTCGCAAGACCTTGGCCTCGAGCCAGGAGCGCAATGCCCCCGCCGCCAGGACCGCGGTGGCCAGACTTGAGAAGGGCGATATCCGATCGACCGCAGCGCTACTCGCCGAGAGGGAGCAGGCTGCCCCAGAGCAGGCCCAGCGCAACGAGGCTGCGGCCCAAGAAGCACATCTTGAAGCCACCAAGGTAGCTCACCAACAGGACCTTTGCTTTTCGACCATGACATCAGTGAGGTACTCGTCGCCTACCAACACGCCGCCCGTCATGCCCCTGAGGTCAGCAACCAGTACCACATTGGCGACCTGCCGATTGCGCTCGGAAATCTGGATGGAACCATGGATGCGTATCGACTAGCGGCCAACTTGCCCCAGATACGATGCGCCGACAACCCACTAGACGACTCAACACAGCTAGATCTGTCGGTCAGGGATAGGCACCCAGCGGCTAACAGCCCCCTGTTCTCAACTGGGCATTGTCTCCTCTCAGGTAGCAAAACGATGCCCACACCCTTGCCGCTCACTGACCTCTAAGTCCGCAACTTTCTTTCGTCCCTCCAGACCACCGACCCGCTCATTTCGCCTGGCTGCAGACAGGCGGCCACCATCTGCGTCTTGAAATCATCCGGATAAATTCGGCGATGATGGCCCCGAAGCGCTTTAACGAGATTCGCGTACATCTGTCCACCTGATTTGCGTGGACACCATGCTCATCATCAACGCCAACCTCCGCAAGGTGGGCCGGTTGGACGCTTTCGGCGCTTACCCCGAATTTAGAATTTTATCGAGGCGACAACTATTCTGACGCAGGGGGTCTCCACTAGGCAGTACGCGAGGATCGTCGAGCATTGGGTAGCGTCGGCCGGTCTTGATCCAACCGCCTACGGTACGCACTCGATGCGGCGTACGAAAGCGACCTTGATCTACAAGCGCACAAAGAACCTGCGGGCCGTTCAGCTCCTGCTGGGACACTCGAAGCTTGAAAGCACTGTGCGATACCTCGGCATTGAGGTGGATGACGCGCTGGAGATCTCGGAGCAGACGGAGATCTAGATCGTCTCTGCGGCCACATGGGCGACTCCCGTGTGGCCGCTTTCTGGCATCATGTCGAATGCGTACTGCCGGCCATGACCTGCCATTCGCAATGACTGCGCCGGACATCGCCAACGCTGCTTTGGGGGACTGTCGTGCATTGGCGATACCATCCCGCCACTGCCTGCAGAGGGTTGATTAATCGTCTTGCATCACGTGCGTAATCCCGAGGGTCGAATCGTCACCTTCGAGTGAACCGGAGGGTTGATCCTGGGACGACACCGGCGTCGAGCAGTGACACGTCGAGTTCGGTCAGCCGGTTGCCTCGTCGTGGGGTCGGATTTGGCTCCAGCACCGCCTCCCAGCCCGAGTCCAACTGAAAGTATTCCGCTACCTGCCGAACCGTCTTTTCTTCGTCGACGTACATCGGCGTGCGTGTGGACGATCCCACGATTTCAATCTCGACGAAGAAACGCAAGGCACTGCAATCGAGCACCTCGGTCGGATCCAGCCTTCCTGTCTCGACAGCATGCCATGCCGAGCGGTCGGGAGCCTCATCGGGAACACGCGCTGCGGCTGTGTCATGTATCACTATCCGCAGCGGCGAGTCTTCTCGCAGGGGCGAAGTTTGCGCGAAGCGTCGGATGCCACGGAGCATCTGGACCAGCGAGAAGACGCGTGGCCAACGGCCCTTGCGGACGCTCGCGCTCAGCAGCATAAACGATACGGTCGAGGCACCTTCACGCACGGCGACTTGCAGCGCATGCGTGGTGACGTCGGCGACGTTCCGCAGATCCCGATCGTGGCGACCGGTACCGGGATCTGACTCCCGCGCAATAGCCAGCAGTACGCCCTGCCCGACCACCTGCTTGAGATCGTCATGGTCGGCGATGGAAATTTGTGGCCCTCGCAATGCGGTTGGTACGTCACCACTGACGCGCAGTTCTCCCGAGCGCTTCTGTCCTGCACTGCCGACGATCCAGTGCTCTGCGGAACTCTTCTGGGGGAGCGGCGTTGGCTCAATGTCTACGCACACGTCCGGTGTCGCACCATGCACCCAGAATCGCCGTGCGCCGCGCGGCGGTTGGGTCAGCGCGTCTGCGATTTCCTGCAGGCAGGGCGCAAATCCGCTGTATTTTGGGGCGTTCGGCGGATCCTTGTATGTCAGCACGACGATGTTCAGGCGGGTGTGCATGAACCAGCACGTGTCCTGCGCCAGATCCTTCTCGTTGATCAGGACGCAGTGCGCATGCTGATTAGCACCGAGTCGGATGATTGACTCACTGAACAGGCCACGAAAGTACTCTTCCCCGAGGCCGGTACCGACAAAGAGGAGCGAACGATTCCGATACACCTCGGAAAACGCGGCGCGGAAGCTGGCGTTCTCGAAAGTTGCCTGCCGGTAATGGTCGTAGCCGAGGACAATCTCATTGTTTAGATCGACGCCGTTGAGGCCGTTGCCAAGAAAACCCTGCAGGGCCCATAGCAGAGGGCGAACGGGGAGATTAAGGGATGCCAGCACAGTGTGGCAGTCTGCCGCACTTCGACCCAACACCGCCATCAAGTCGCCATCGTGCTTGGCGCGGTGGTGCAACTTGTTAAAGGCGTCGAGGAATAGCGAGTCGTAGTTCGTCGTCAGGATTAGCGGCCACCAAGCCGACGCCAACGCGCTGGCCGCCTGTGGCGGCTCGTCCTGGCTCTTCTCCGGATCAGGGAGCCTCGTTCGCATTGCATCGGCCAAGGAGCATCCCCGTGCCCTCAGTTGCCAGACGATGCGCTCGGAGGCAAGGATCAACTGCTGATCGGTGGGAGGATCACCAAGCCGCACATCACCAATCCCAGCTTCCTCGGCGAGAGCTTTGACGAGGCCCGACCACAGGCGCAACCTGGGCGCGTTTACCCCCGACCCGATAAACGGCACCAGTATCCCGCGACGGTACCCCGCGCGCAAATGATCCAGTGCGTCACAATACGACAGAGGTCTGAACGGATCGCTTGACACACTGTACCCATCGACCGGACCGTACTTGTTGGTCGTCGTGTTGGCCAAGAGACTCCTTTCCCTTAAGTGATCTTGAGCTGTCGTGCAAGTTCGATCGGCGGCTGTTTCGTGACGCGGCCTGGATATCCGGCGACTAGGTCTGAGAACAGTTCTGAATCGAGCGATTCAGTGCCCCTTCGGCGCAAGTTGTTCGTTCAGAAGCTTGATTACGCGGCGCAATGCCTCGCGTGTCGCATGATCGTTCTCCCCCGCGCGGTCGTACTCTTCAGTCAGAAGTGCATGCGGAGGGTCGGCGACGCGCCGCCACCACGACGGTTGCGAATACTCATCGAGTTGGGCCTGGGGACCAAAAGACCGGGCGATCCGCTCCAGTCTCCTGCCCGGACAGAGGCGGTCGTCGGCGTAGCGTTGCAGCAGGATCTTCTTCTGGTCCGATCTAGCCGCACGCGCCCCGGCCTGCAATTCGTCGTCCGAGATGTTCAGCTGATCCATCCACGGACCGGCACCGAGGCTGATGGTCCGGTAGACGATGCGAAGCGGAATCGCAGGCTGCGAAACCACTCCGGTGGCGACGGCCGCATCGATGAACAACGGGATCACGAAGGCGCCGGTGAAACACATGCCGATCGCTCCGATCCGGGCCCCGCCAGCACGTTCAGCAATGTCGGCAGCCAGTGCACGCAACCAATCCGTGATCGGGGCATGGATGCCCGCCTCGAGCCGTGCGAACTCCACCGATATGCAAAGCGCCCGCCAGTTCGCCAGGGCCGCATGGCGAAGCGGCGCGCCGACCAACAGCGGCAGATGTACACGGAAGCCCGCGCCGATGAGCCGCTCAGCGAAGCGGACGCACGGCATCGCTAGCCCCGGCAGTTCATGCAGTATTAGCACCGACGGGCCACGTCCCTTCTCGAACACCGGATGGTCGATCCCACCGGACGCGAAGCCGCGTTCGACGAAGCCGAGGCTCGCCATCGTCGAAGTGGCGGCCCCCATTAACTGGCGGCCACGGCGGCGAGGAGGGCGTAGGCCGTTTCAGGGTGGATGATGTCCGAGTGATCCAGAATCAGCATCTCGCCGTTCATGTTGTAGACCCGCCCACCCTTGAATGCATAGGACGTGCCGGGCTTGCCAAAGTCCTGCTCGCTCGCCTCGGGGGTACCCTGCGCACCGTTGCGACCCAGTCCGCCGTAAGGATCGCTCGCATCGCCGAGTCTCGCGGCGTTCTGACCAGCAATTCGGGATGCGAGTGGGTAAGCCAAACCAACCGCCAGATCGCGCGATGTGTGGCTCACGAGCAACGGGCCGCTGAGCCGTGGCGGGGCGGCGACGACCCTGCGAAAGACTCCTACGGGATGCCCCGTCGAGCCGTCCGAGAACGCGTTGTGCGAGAACGCCGCCTGCAGCAGCGTCATCGAACCGATGCGCACTGGAGGCTGGCCGTCCGGGCCGAGAGCCACCGATGTGACGAGTCGGGCACCGAAACTGTGGCCTGCCAGATGAATCTTCGGGGGTTTCGGCCCATCGGCTATCTCGCGGACTAGCGTATGGACCGCACCGCGGCCGATCATGCCTGCGCGCTCTTTCATCTGGTAGTAGGTCGTCAAGTTGAGCAAATTGCTCGCCGCCGAGGCGATGCCGCTGAAGAAGCCGCCGATGCTCGCAGCGCCGCCAGCAACGTCCGACGCTGGGGCATCGCCAAGGTTCTGTGCGCCTCCGCCGTCGGACGATACTGCCGGTGTCGTGGGCAACTGCACGGGCCCCGCGAGCCGTTGCAGCAGGTCGTGGCCGTCGAGCGCAGCAAAGTAGTCATCGGTATTGCCTTCGTCATCAGCAGGCTGCCGCGTCAGCAATCCCCGCACGAGCCGGACGAATTCGCGCTGCGCTGTGGGACTGTCGGCGAGTCTGGGGGACAGTTCGCGTGCCTCATCAAGCTTTTTGTCGGCTTCGGGATCGTCAAATCCACCCTTCAGGGTGTCGATGTGCTCCATCAGCGCATCGGCCATTTCGCCAGAGTCGATACTTGCGGCTTGGCCCGGGATCAGAGACTTCTCGGCAAATTTCTTGGACGGCCACAGAACGGCCAGCACGCCGAGTTGACGGTCGCCGAGCGGTGGCGTGCCGGCCACGACGCAAGCACGCAACGCGGCGAGCAGGCGATCGTAGAGCGTGCGTGCTTCGGCCATATCGTTGTTCCAACCATGCGATAGCACCAGCAGATCTGTCACCGCACCCTGACCGAACAAGTTAACTGCTCGAGCGCGTTCGGCGGGATCGATCACCTTTCCGGCCTTGTCAACCTGGAACTCGATGTAGGGGAAGCCATGAAGATCGGACATGAAAACTCCTGTGTAAAAAGGATGGGTTAGACCGATTGGATCGCACGCATCAGGTCGACAAGTCCGCTGCCCTGAAAGTAGCGGTCGCGCTTCAGGTCGGTCGCGGTTGACATAAACACCTCCTTGACCCTGTCCGGTCGGCCAATGAACTCACGCCGCACGGATAGGAACGCGGCGATCACGCCTGAGACGTGCGGTGCTGCCATGCTGGTTCCACTGTCTTCGCGGTAGCGTGCTGCAGACACCGGCGCAGGAGGGGTAGGCGTCGCAGGCTGCGCCGGCGCGGACGCGGCCGCCGGTAGTGCGGCAGTGGTGACAGACGGCGCTTGCGGCCGTTGCCATTGCTGCACCTGCGCCTGCAGGGCTTTCTGTAGTGCGGCTTCGGCGGTGGCCGCCGTTGCGGCATCGAGCGCCCTTGCCGGCAGCCAAGACGACGCACAAGAAACAATCTTTTCGCCCGGCGCCACGAGGTCGGGCTTAGCTCTGCCGTCTCCTGTCGGTCCCTTGGACGAGAAGTAGGAGACACCGTAGATGTGCGGCATGTCCCGGTGCGTCGATCCAACGGTGATCGCCAAGTCAGCATTGCCGGGATCGTTGATCGTCAGTCCTAGGCCAGCAGGCACTGAGCCCTTAAACGCGCTTTGCGCGGTGCCGTAGCCGGTGTTCCCCGCGGCGACGACAACGACAACCCCCGACTTCACGAGCCGGTCGACCTCGACGCACAACGGGCTCTGGCCACAGGCAAACCATTCGGGCTCGAAGTTGTAGCCGACGCTCAGGTTGACGCCGTGCACGCGGATGTACCGGCCGTGGTTGTTGATCCTCTGGACCTCCTCGAGCGCTGCAATTAGGCTGCTCGCCTGACCCTGCCCTTTGTCGTTGAGCACCTTCAGGCTCAGCAACTTGCAGCGCGGCGCCATGCCCGAAACGCGTTGCGGATGGATCGGAATGCTGCTGACTTCACCGTTCTCGTCGCGCGCGCGTCCGACCGCGTCGATAGGACCTTGATCCACACTGCGGAAGCCGGCGATGATCCCGGCGACGTGCGTTCCGTGTCCAAATCGATCGACCAGAGCACCGTTGGTATCCACGCCGTCGCCCGTGAAATCCAAGTGCGCAAGGGGCGGCAACTCACCCAGGTCCAGATTGGCCTGCACCGCGAAATGCGGATGAAGACCATCGATGCCGGAATCGATCACAGCCCACACGATACCGTCGCCGGTCGTCGCGAAGGACTGCAGCGCCGCATCGGCCTTTACCGTGGAAATCGATCGGTGCAACAGTGCCTTGACCTCGAAGTCCGGCCAGATGCGATAGATCGCGCGGCGCTGTGTGTCGGCTCCGCCTGCCTGGTCGCGCCGTACCAGTTCGCGGATGAAGCGACTCTCGAACTCGCCGAACAGGTACTGCTGCGACAGTCCGCTCTTGGCTGCGTTAATGCCCTGGGGGCGCGTCTTCAGCCGCCATGCACGTGCGCGATCTTGCTTGATCGCATCTACGATTTCCCGAACGCGATCGCGCGCCGCGTCTCGACCGCCCGGGTATTCGAGATGGACGTCGATGATCACCGCGAACCGCTTGGGTGCCGAGTTACCTCCGGGCGCGCGTGGCGCCGCATCGGCCTGTTCCGTCTTGTCGGCTTTTTCCATCATGTCGAGCAGAGGCAACGCGATCGGACTGCGGTCTAGGAGCCGCGTCTCGAACTCGAACGCTCCGCTATCTGAACCGACAGCGGCAGAGGTCGCGTCTGTCGCGGATTCCGAACTTCGCTTCTTAGGAGTCGCCACCGTGAATTCCCCCGCTGCAGGTTGACGCGTAGTCCTCCGCCGCTCACTTGACCGCAATAGCAAAGTAGTAGAGCCAGCATCCGATTCACTTACGCGGACTACCACATACTGATGACTGAGATCTGCTTAAGGCCGCGCGCCCTCAGCGGCTCGTTCTTGACCGGAAAGAGCCACCTGCAATGCCATTCGTTCAGCATAGACGCGCAACATCAATCCGCAAGTGAAATGTAACGGTCACCGACTGCTTGTGGCCGGGCAGCGACCAACACTAGCCTCGCGGCACTAACCGATTCGATCACACCCCCCTCAGCCAGCCAACGTCCCTCTAGCGCAGCGAACGGCAGCTTTCCACAACCGCGTGTTTGTTGGCGCGAATGCCCCGGTTTGCAGAACCTCGACCGGCAGGTCAGGGTCGCTGGATAGGGGTAGTAAACGGCACACGCCGTCCCCTCCCTCCGAACCCGGTGAGCGGCTTTCCCGCTACGGGCTCATCCGTTCGCAACGACCAGCTGGACAGGCAGATGCTTGATGCCACGAACGACAAAACCCTGATGGATTTACGTACAGATTAAGCTCAGTGTTAAGTAAACCCATATTAAGGTTTCGGTATCAAGAACTCCTGGAGACCAAATCTCTCGCTTATTGCAGGATTTACAAGCTTGGCTTTGACTAGCTGGTCTAGCCCACTTATTGGGATAGCACCCTTCTGAATTAATTCAGCGCGAGTCTGCGCCTGCAACGCTGCAAAGCTTTCATAGCGAACCTGGCGCGATAGCTGCTGACCAGCGCGACAGTACATGCACAGTGGTGCATCCTTGGCGCAAGGGCCAGTTAGCGGCGCCCCCCCCTCTGAATCCATCATGCATCTCGCGGTGACGTTATACTTCTGGACCTTATCGATATCGTTCGTTAGCTGATCATCGATGTAGGCACATGCCGTAGTCCGCCCCGCTTTGCAAGCCTCGTCGCGCTCTTTGTAGCGCTTTTCAATTGCGTCCCGATTTTCTCGAAGATGGCGTTCTCTCTCAGCAGCTTCTTTCACCTGATCTTCTCGACGCTTCTGTTCTTTAGCGTATTCTTCTTCGCGGTTTTTCCTTGCTTCCTCAGCCAGTTTCGACTCCTTCTCTTCGGCCTCCTTTCGTGCGCGCTCCGCTTTCTGGCGTCGCTCGGCCTCGATTTTTTCAAGGCGCTTAGACTCTTCGATCAAATATTCTTTCTCATCTTGTTGATCCATCAAGCGCACATCGATTCCATTGGGCCCTTTAACCGCGACAGCAACGCCACTAAGATATCCTCGCTGTCCTGGCATCCCATCGTGGTCTGGACTTAGTTCTGCCTGAATCGGTCCAAACACTGCCTTTCGAAGCTCGTGAATGTCGTCAGATATCAGAGGCGGTCGGATATCGTAAGTGTGAATTTGGACGACCGGACTGGTTTCAGTTGGCAGCCTGAAGGGATCACGTGTCGTGTATGGAACGATTGCAAAAGAGTTGTTGCCGACTGCCAGCGCGGATTTTGCAATCTCTTTAGCCTTGGAGCGTGCCTCCGCGGCACGAGCCCCTTCTGTATACCAAGCTGCCGTCTTTGCGATTTCCCCAAGTAGCAGCGTTGCTGCGCCAGCCTTCGTTAATGCAACTGCGTCTTTTGGCTTATTGGGCGTGGCTATTTTTGCCTCAGCTTTGTCTAATTGAACAGTTGATGCTGTGACAGGTAGAAGACGAAATTGTCCGTCAACAAAAACCCACTTGTGAGTTTGGGCCGAGGCTGTTAAAGACCAGAACATCAGCAGAAAGGCCGTGACGTAACGCAGCAAGGATATACACATGTTTACTCCCCTTTGCAGTAAGTTGAGCTCCAACTTTCGTACTTGACTGGAAAAGTCGATATTCCAGCACCTCAGTCATGTGCCGCTATCTTTTTTTTCGGGCGACAGCCCTGCTGCGTAATATCGTTACTGCTTCATGGCGTCGAATATCGATCTGCGACAGGACGCGCTTGCTGCTTGGATGCCCATGCGTGGACTGTATAAAAAAACAGACGTGCCGGATCATGAAAACCAGGACAGCATCGTCACCTTCGCTGAGTTCGGTCAAGGTTCCGGATCAGCTGCGCGAGCGCATACGCTACCTGCATTACAGCATAGAAACCGAACAAGCTCATGTCCACTGGGTTCGTACCTTCATCCGTTCCACGGTTTCGGTTACTCGCTAACCTTTCTAAGGACTTCCCTATCAAGTACCGTTTCCCGATGACCGGCCGGCAGGCCGGTTTTCCTTTCCTGCGTTCCCTTCCTGACCTCTGCACACACGCGACCGATCGGACAGACAGACTGCCTCTCTCTAATCGGCCTTGATCGGGTTTCGCCCGGGGCCATGCGACTAACCGCACCAGCAGGCCTCAATCGTTCGTCGGCGGGATCAGGGAAACAGGAATCAGCCGTTTCCCTCTTTGATCCGCCATCAGGTTAGCCACTCATTTGCCAACTGAGTCTGCTTGTCGGTCTGACCTGTTCGTCTATCGCTGATGAGCTTTGCCATCGCTCGGTTGCGCTCAGCCCCATTGCCAGGCCTGCGGGTTGTAGGGCTCGCCCTTCGCCAGCACCGCCCACAGTTGCCGGGCGTGCTTGTTGGCGATGGCGACCAAGGTCTTGTGATAGCCGATCCGTCCGTTGAGCACGACGATCCACTGCTGCAGACGGGGGAAGATCCGCTTCAGTTGGCCTGAGCAACTCCCGCGCCGCAGCCTCCGATCTCGCCCGCAACCAGTTGCCCCAAGCATCGTCGGGCAGAATCACCACCGAGCGTTTTTCGTCCGCCGGCTAATTCCGACGCAACATGATGGCGTGACCGGTAATCATCGACATAAACCAAGAGTGATGGGCCTCACACGAGGGCCAAAACCAGACTAGCAATTACACCTTTCTGTCAACGGTGATAATGCACAAGATCGAAGTGTAACAATTAGTTAAAATCCCAAAGAGATTTATTTAAAGACAACTCATCAACTTGAAAATCAATGCCTCAGGGCAGTGTTTCAAGATAATTGAAATAAAACTTTAGAAATAAAACTATTATTTCGATAAATCTAGACATCAAACCACGGTAGGTCATTTCAGCTAAAAGACTATCATCTAAACAATGGCAATCTCCACCTCTGCCACCCGCTATATCTATTAAACACCAAAACCCTAATCAGACCCTGGATCTTTCATGCTAGATCAAATCTTTCGATCAGAAATGACCGGAAACATCATAACGGTGCTCTTCGCACTGGCCACTTTCCGGGTTCTATTCCAAGCAAAATCAGCAGTCAAGAGCGGGAACCGAAGTAAAGACGTAGAGATTGCCTCTACGATGATGACGTCTCTTGGAATTCTCGGAACTTTCGTTGGGATTGTGATTGGCCTGATGGTCTTTGATCCGGCACATGTGGATAAAAGTATCAAAGGCTTGCTTGGCGGTTTAAGAACAGCCTTCTTAACCAGTGTGGTTGGCATGGGCTGCACAATGTACTTTAAGTGGTGGGACGCAAAACAAACCCCATCAGTGACAGCCAATGATCAAAACACAGACTCAATTGGCCCAAAGGACATCTATGCGATTCTTCGCAAACATCAAGAGCTCACAAGCCTTTTGGTTCAAGCAGTAGGAGGAGGCGAAGAAAACTCACTTGTTGGGCAAATGAAACTCCTGCGAACCGAAGTTGTTGACTTCAGGGCACCTCGAAAAACCCCTGATT
>NZ_JAOAUU010000098.1 GCF_030157465.1 Zoogloea sp. | reverse complement strand
ATTTCTCGTTCATCCAGACGATCCGGGCCTGCCGGTCGACGATCAGCAGCCCCTCGGAGAGTTCGGAGAAGGCGGCCAGGAGGGTGTCCATGGTCCGTTGGCGGATGCGCTCGGCTTCCGCAGAGAAGTGTTCTGAGGCCATGGTTCCCCTGCCCGATTTTTAGGTGTCGCCGGGAGGATAGCGCAGCTTGGGCGGCTTTCGCCCGCGTTGCCGTGCGGCCGGGGCGGACTAGGGGCTGGCCGTCAGGCCGGTTTCGGCGGCAGTTTGCGGGCCGATCCGGGTTTCCCGCAGGGAGTCCGGAATGGTGGCCGCGTCGCCGGAGACCGGAATCCGCCCGGCCATGATTTCGGCCAGCGCCTGCGGGTGGCGCGGCAGGCGGGCGGGCTCGGCGTAGCCGTCAGGGAAGACGGGCAACAGGCTGCGGGCGTCGTATTTGTCGGTGGCTCCCAGGGTGTGGAGCAGTTCGTGGGCGATCACCACGGCGTTGCGCTGCCGCTCGTCGCGGCTCGCAAAAACTTTGACGACGCCGATCAGGCCTTTCTCGAGGCCCAGCGAGTGATCCAGCTCGGGCGTGCGGGCCGGATCGTGGTAGAGCACGAACAGGCGCACATCCGGCCGCGGCCCCGGTGCCGCGTCGTGGCGCCAGGCCCAGAAACGCAGCTGCAGGCTCCACAGGGCGACGGCTACGCCGTTGCCATTGGCGGGGAAGGCGGGTGGCAGGGATTCGAGCGGCGCGGCGAGATTGATCGCCAGCGGGCGCAGCAGCGGCCGGCCGTGGCGCTCGACTTCGTTCTGCAGCCATTCGCTGATGGGCGCGAAGTCGTCGGCGTGCAGGCTGGCTACGATCCGCCGCGTGACGGCGGAGTCGTCGGCGGCGATCGGGTAAATCGTGGCGTGCAGGGTGCTTTGCCACGCGTTTGCCCGGGCTTTGCTTTTCCAGGCGCCCACCGCGAGGGTGGCCAGGATGAAAAGCAGGAGGGCGATGCGTAGCGCGCGGAACATGGGCGCGGGGGTTTCAGGTGCTCACGGCGGGGTTGCCGTCGGGCAGGTTGGCCGTAATGTCGGGCTCCATAGCGGGAACCATCTCGGGCGCGTGCGTAAAGAACGGGAGTTCTTCAAGTTCGTGCCCCGGAACGGCATGGCCGAAGTGATAGCCCTGCAGGATGTCCACTTGCAGTTCGCGCAGCGTGGCGGTCGTGGCGGCGGTTTCGACGCCTTCGGCAACGGTTCGCAGCCCCAGGGCCTTGGCCAGGTGGACGATGGCTTGCAGCACCCGCAGCCCGTCTGGTGTGTGGGCGCGCTGCACGAACGAGATGTCGATCTTGAGCTCGCCCACCGGCAGTTCGTGCAGTTGGGAGAGCGAGGCGTAGCCGGTGCCGAAATCGTCGATCGACAGCGTGAAGCCGGCGTCGACGAGCTGGCGCAGGCGCTCTTCGGCAAACTCGACTTCCATCAGTGCGACCGATTCGGTGACTTCGAGGATCACGGCTTCGGGGGGGATACCGTAGCAGGCGGTGTCCTGGAGCAGCGTGGCGACGAAATCCGGTGCAAACAGCTGGCGCTTGGAAATGTTGAGGGAGAGGTTAAGGTCGGGGCGCCGGGTGCGCCAGTGCTGGTATTGCTCCAGCGCCCGGCGCCTGACGAGCTGGCCGAGATCGCTGATGAGGCCGAGGCTCTCGGCCATGGGAATGAAGGTGGCGGGCGAAATCCAGCCCAGGTCGGGGTCTTTCCAGCGGGCCAGGGCTTCGACGCCGACAAGGGGGTGCCGGCCGTCGGGGGTCGGGGTGGCCAGCACCTGCGGCTGGAACCAGGTTTCGATCACGCCGTCGCGGATCGCCTGGGCCAGGCGCGACTGGATGTAAAGCTCCTTCTTGCCCAGCCCCTTGGCGGACATTTCGGTGAACAGCTGGAAGTTGTTCCGCCCCTGGGATTTGGCGTAGAACATGGCCCGGTCGGCATGGGCGAGGAGCGTGTCCACGCTGTCGCCGTCGTCGGGGTAGAGGGAGATGCCCATGCTGAACGTGGCGTTGATCGGTTGCCCGGCCAGGTCGTAGCTTTGGCGCATGACATCGATCAGCTTGCGGGCCACGCGGCGGGTGTCCTCCAGGCTGTCCAGTCCCGGCAGCAGGGCGACGAACTCGTCGCCGCCCCAGCGGGCCACGGTGTCGCCGTCGCGCAGGCTTTTCTCGAGGGCCTTGGCCATCGACAGCAGCAGCGCATCGCCGGTTTTGTGGCCGTAGGCATCGTTGATGTTCTTGAAGTGATCGAGATCGATGAAGCACACGGCGACCCGGTCCTGGGTGCGCTTGGCGAGCTGTACCGCCTTGCAGATACGGTCTTCCAGCAGAACCCGGTTGGGCAGGCCGGTGGGGGCGTCGTGCAGCGCCATGTGGGCGATGTGGCGTTCCTGCAGATAGGTTTTGGTGATGTCGCGCAGCACGCCGCGTATTCCGACGACGCGGCCGCCCTGGGCCTGCTCGGCCACGAAGCGGCATTCCATCCAGCGTTCGAAGGCGGCTTCGGCAATGAAGCGGAAGCGGCCGTGGAATTCGTCCTTCTCGCCGCTTTGCAGGTTTTTCAGGTAGGCCCGGAAGGCTTCCCGGTCTTCCGGGTGGACGGAGTCGGCGATCTCGCCGGCGCTTGGCCTGGTTTCGGTGAGTTGCCACCAGCCGTTATTGGCGTTGAGGATGTGGCCGTTCGGGTCCAGTTCGACCACGGCTTCGTCGAGCATGTCGAGGGTGCGCACGAGGGAGTGCTGTTCGGTAGCCCACTGGGTTTCCTTGGCCAGGGCGCGGTTCAGGGCATTGAAGGGCTGGTGCACGCTCTCGATGAAGACGGCCCGGTAGATGAACCCGTAGGACACGATCTTGAAGATGTGTCCGGCCAGATTGTAGATGTCACTGACCGAGGCGTATTGGGTGAAGCACAGCTCGGACAGCACGGCGACCGATGAAGCCCGGAAAAGGTCGGCGGCGTTGAAGGTGGCGCCGGAGTGCGCCCGGCGGTAGAAAATGATCGCGGCGAGCCCGTAGATCAGCACGAGTCCGTATTCGAGGCTGATCTTGAGGGCGGTGAGCCCCTTGCCCGGGATGAAGAAATCCGGCACCAGGTCTGGCGCAAGCAGCTGGACGCCGTAAACGCCCGCCACATAGATGAGCACACCGGCGAGGAGCCTGTAGCGGCCGCGGGAGTCGAGCATCGGCTCCCAGGGGCGCAGCGCGGCGGCGAGCAGCCCGATCGCCACGAGAAAACGTGCGCCCAGCCAGAAGACAATGGCCTTTTGCGGGCTTGCCTGTGTGACGAAATCCGGCATGCCGCGATAGCCCAGCATGTGCCCGAAATCGAGAAG
>NZ_JAOAUU010000097.1 GCF_030157465.1 Zoogloea sp. | reverse complement strand
CTTCGCGACATCATCGCGATTCTGGGTATGGACGAACTGGCTCCGGAAGACAAGCTTCTGGTGTCCCGTGCTCGTAAGATCCAGCGTTTCCTGTCGCAGCCGTTCTTCGTTGCGGAAGTGTTTACCGGTTCGCCCGGCAAGTACGTCCCCCTGAAGGAAACGATCAAGGGCTTCAAGATGATCGTGGCTGGCGAGTGTGACCATCTGCCCGAGCAGGCCTTCTACATGGTCGGCCCGATTGAAGAGGCCTTCGAAAAAGCGAAGACCCTCTAATCATCGCGACCATCGCCCGGCGGTGCTTTCAGGAGCTCCGCCGGATCGAGGAGGATACTAGCTATGGCAATGACCATTCACGTCGATATCGTCAGTGCGGAAGAACAGATCTTTTCTGGTCTGGCCGAGTTCGTGGTGCTGCCCGGCGAGGCTGGTGAGTTGGGCATCATGCCCGGCCACATGCCGCTGATGACCCGTATCAAACCGGGTGCTGTGCGCGTCAAGGTGCAGAATCAGGCTGAAGAGGAACTGGTTTTCGTGGCCGGCGGTTTGCTGGAAGTTCAGCCGAATCTGGTCACGGTGCTTGCAGATACGGCCATCCGTGGCAAGGATCTGGATGAGGCAAAGGCGCTGGACGCCAAGCGTATTGCCGAAGAGGCCCTGCAGAATCAGGATTCGGCCTTGGAGTACGCAAAGGCCCAGTCCGAGCTGGCTACGGCGTTGGCCCAGATCGCAGCGATCAACAAGCTGAAGAAACGCGGTCACTGATCGAAGCGATACGTTGTAATGTAAAAAGGGCAGTCCGAGAGGACTGCCCTTTTTACATGAGTGTCCAGCAGCGGTTGAAAGTCCCGCCAGTGATTACTGCGAAACAGGTCAGGCGTGAATCGGAGCGGAAAGCCGATGAACGAGCACTGGATGGAAGGTGCAGGGAAACCGGGCGAGCAGGCACGCTCCGGAAGCTGCCGTGAATATCTCGCGCAATGACTGCCAGCCTGCCAATCCTGCATCCCTTATTGACCCGACATTCTCTGCCCGGTCATGGTCTCCATTTGGATCCAGCGCGACATTCCGTTGAAAACGGCTGGCGACTCAACATGCCTAAGTGAGTCGGGTGCCGTAGAGGCGTGGGCGCCACTTCTTGTGCTACGGATGGTCTGAACGGCTGGAACTGCCTGATGTAGACCCGCCTCCCGGGGCGTGTTGGAGTGTGCGGCTTGGCGTGACTACGTTGCCCCGATTTTCTTGATTGAACGGGACGCCGTGGTTCAAGCTTTCGATTCGAGTTTTCGCAGGCGCTTTTCGAGGCGGGCAAGGCCATCGCGCAGGTCGGCAGTGGAACGGGAAAAATCGTCCAGGGCCGGGCGCTTTACGATGATCGGCTGCTCTTCGCTGAAGTATTCGGCCAGATTCTCGATGACGTTCTGTGCGGTCTGGCGATGCCAGCCGACGACGTTGCGCGCGAGGCCCACGACGCGATGGGCGGCGATATCACCGATAAACCGTGACAGCGCTTCCTCGCCGTCCCAGTGCAGCTTGCGCAGAACGAAACCGAGGGCGTCGGCGAAGTCGGCGTTGCCGCTGATGCGGATGTCGGCCATCAAGGCGTCGGCTCCGCCCAGCGCCTTGGTCATCGAGGCGAGCGGGATTTCGAGGGAAACGTCGGGTTCGGTGGTGACGGCTTCGGTGAAATAGCCTTCGTTATCGATACCCAGGCCGATTTCGAGCGGGCTAAGGTGGAATACCGCCGTGCGGCCGGCAAAAGGTGTCAGGCGTTCGCGCGCCCATGGTGCGTCGGCGAGAAGGTGGTTGAGGCCGGCAATGGCTGGCGAGGCGAGCATCTCGACTCCGGTATGTAAAACGGGGACCGCAGCCCCCGCATGGTGAATCTGTGCGGAAACGGAGCTCAGACCTTGTAGCCGCGGTGCAGGGCGACGACGCCGGCGCTCATGTTGAAGTACTCGACGCGGGCGAGGCCGGCCTCTTCCATCATGGTCTTGAGCGATTCCTGGTCGGGGTGCATGCGGATGCTTTCGGCCAGATAGCGGTAGCTTTCGGCGTCGTTGGCGACTTTTTCGCCCATCATCGGCAGCAGTTTGAAGGAGTAGAAGTCGTAGGCCGGGGCGAGGGGTTTCCAGACCTTGGAGAATTCCAGCACCAGCAGGCGCCCGCCCGGTTTGAGGACGCGGCGCATTTCGGTGATGGCCTGATCTTTGTGGGTCATGTTGCGCAGGCCGAAGGCAACGGTGACGACATCGAAATGATTGTCGGGGAAGGGCAGCTTTTCGGCGTCGCACTGGGCGACGGGAAGGAGGAAACCCTTGTCCACCACGCGATCCCGGCCGACGGAAAGCATGGCGTGGTTGATGTCGGTGAGCCACACCTGGCCGGTGGGGCCGACCTTTTTGGCGAAGGCGAGGGACAGGTCGGCGGTGCCGCCAGCCACGTCGAGCACCTTGTCGCCCTTGCGGACGCCGGCGATCTGCACGGTGAAGGCTTTCCAGAGGCGGTGTAGGCCGAGGGACATGAGATCATTCATCACGTCGTAGCTGCCGGCAACGGATGAGAACACGCTGCGGACCTTGCCTGCCTTTTCGGATTCGGCCACTTGCTGGAAGCCGAAATGGGTCGTCTTGTCGTTCATGATCGGAATTTGAATCGCTATCGGTTGGCCGGGCGCCTGGCCCGACGGGAGTTCAGTGGCTGTGACCGCAGCCGCCGGCCTTCGGGGCGGGCGGCGGGAGATCGGCCGAGTCGCGGCTGCCACCTTCGGCGGCGAGGCGGGTGAGGTAGGTTTGCCAGAGATCTTCCTGGCGCTCACCGATGTCGTAGAGGTAATCCCAGGAGTACAGGCCGCTGTCGTGTCCGTCGGAGAACACCGGGCGAATCGCGTAGTTGCCGACGGGCTCGACGCGGGTGATGTCCACGTCGCGCTTGCCGAGCTGAAGGACTTCCTGGCCGACTCCGTGGCCACGCACTTCTGCGGACGGCGAGTGGACGCGCAAAAACTCGTAGGTGAATTCGAAACGCTGGCCGTCGTCGAAGGCGACTTCCATGATGCGCGAACGTTGGTGCAACTTGATCTCGGTGGGGATGGGATCGTTCTTGCGAAGGCCGGCCATGTCGGGTTCCGTCGTCTGAATGCTTAACCTGGCTATGATACTAGAAGGCGCCGGCTCTGCCCGGCTGCGTGGCTTGCTGCGGCGTGTTGCAATCCGGTGACCTGTCATTAAAAGGTAAACTAGCTGCAATACACTGGCTGCGTTTTGTAATGCCACCGAGGTTTGCATGCCCGCTACGATCCTGCTCGTTGAAGACGAACCCGCAATCCAGGAACTGATTTCCGCCAATCTCATGCGCGCAGGGCACCATGTGCTCCGGGCCGGGGATGCCGAAACGGCCCAGCGCATCGTCCGCGAGGCTCTGCCGGACCTGATTCTCCTCGACTGGATGTTGCCCGGGATGTCGGGCGTGGAGTTTGCCCGTCGCCTGCGCAACGAGGAGCGGACCCGCAGCATTCCGCTGATCATGCTGACTGCCCGCGGCGAGGAGCAGGATAAGGTGATGGGCCTCGAGTCCGGCGCTGACGACTACATCACCAAGCCGTTTTCACCGCGTGAGCTTGTGGCCCGCATCAAGGCGGTGCTGCGTCGCCGGGCCCCCGAGACAACCGAGGACACGGTGTCGGCAGGTGATTTGCGCCTCGATCCGGCAACCCACCGCCTGACCGCCGGCGGCAAGCCGGTGACCCTCGGCCCGACCGAGTTCCGCCTGCTGCACTTCCTGATGACCCACCCCGAGCGGGTCCATTCCCGCGCCCAGTTGCTCGACCAGGTGTGGGGCGACCACGTTTTCGTGGAGGAGCGCACCGTCGATGTGCACATCCGCCGCCTGCGCTGCGCGCTGGAACCTAGCCTCCACGATGGTCTGGTACAGACGGTGCGCGGTAGCGGCTACCGCTTCTCGACCCAGCAGGAAAGCCCGGCGGTGGCGCGATAATTCGTGACTGAACACTCTGTGGAAGGGATGGCCGTAACCCGTCCCATCAGCTACATCCGCGTGGCTGTCTTCACGGTGCTGGCACTCATCGGCCTCGTGGCGTTGGCTGTCGGCGTGTTCTTCGGTGCGGTGCCGGCGCTGCTGACCTTTTCGGCGCTGCTGCTTCTGGTCGGTGTCTATCACGTCGGAAACCTTTTCAAGCTGGTGCGCTGGCTGCGTACTCCGGTTGACGAGGCGGCGCCGCTGCCCCGCGCCTTCGGGTTGTGGGACAACGTTTTTGCCGAGGTGAATCTTCGCTCGCGCAGCGCAAGTACCAAGCAGGAACGCCTGTCGGCCGCCCTCGAGCGTTTCCGCGAGGCCAGCCAGGCAATGCCGCACGGGCTGATGTTCCTGTCCAACACTCATACCATCGAGTGGGTGAATCGGCAGGGTGAGCAGCAGTTCGGACTCGATCGCGCCCGCGATCAGGGCGCGCCGGTGACCAATATCGTCCGTCAGCCGGATTTTGTGCGTTACCTGAAAGAAGGCAACTACGAGGAGCCGCTGACCTTCACCGCAGGCCGTCCGATCAGCCGCACGCTGATGGTGCATGTGGTGCCCTTCAGCGAGAACATGCGTCTGCTGATGTCGGAAGACATCACGCAGGTCGAGCGCGTGGATGCCATGCGGCGGGATTTCGTCGCCAATGTGTCCCACGAGATGCGCACGCCATTGACGGTGGTGACGGGTTTTCTCGAGACCGTGATCGACGGGCTGGACGACCTGGACAAGGAGGATATCCGCCACTACCTCAACCTGGCCTTCGAGCAGGCCGGCCGCATGCAGCGCCTCATCCAGGATCTGCTGACGCTGTCGGCGCTCGAAACGGGCGAGCCCATCCTCCACGAAGAGCCGGTCGATGTGGCCTTGCTGCTTGAAGAGGTGTGCCAGGAGGCCGAGCTGGTTTCCTCGGGCCGCCACAAGATCGAGCTGGATTGTGGAACCCGTGCGCGCCTCCTTGGCAATGCCAAGGAGCTTTACAGCGCGTTTGCCAACTTGGCGATCAACGCGGTGCGCTACACGCCGGCCGGGGGCCACATCCGCGTCGGCTGGCATCAGCGGGGCGCGGTGGTGGAATACACGGTGGAAGACGACGGCATCGGGATTGCGCCGGAGCACATTGCCCGTCTGACGGAACGTTTCTACCGGGTCGACCGTGGGCGCTCGCGGGAAACCGGTGGCACCGGGCTGGGGCTGGCCATCGTCAAGCATGTGCTGAGCCGCCACCAGGGCGAGCTGCTGATCGACAGCGAGCCGGGCCGTGGCAGCCGCTTCACGGCATCCTTTCCGGTGAGGCGGCTGGTGGATTGAGGCGCGCGATAACCGGCAGATAAAAAAACAACGGGGCTGTATCGGCCCCGTTGTTCTTGGTAATCCGTCAGCGCTCAGCCTGCGATGAACTCGTAGGTGGCCTGATCGAAGTTGGTGCCGCGGGCGACCAGGGCGGTCACCCGGATCTTGTGGGCTTCGCCGTTGTGCATTTCGATGACCCGGTCGGCATGGAACCAGCCACCCGGCAGCACGATGGTTGCCGGAGCCCGCATCGCGGCGATTTCCGGCAGCAGAAAACCCTGGGCGTAGGGCTCGTGGGGGTTGATGTTCACGCCGGTGGTGCGCACCGCCACCGCAGTGGGCAACCCCGCCAGCAGGTGGATGCCGGCCATCAGCGTGCCGTCCGGTTCGTACATCAGCCAGCTGACCTGGCCAAGCAGGTACTGGTTGCCGTCGCCAGGCTTGATGCCGACCATCTGGTGGTGTTCGATGCGCTGGCCCGCGTGCCTGCGCTGGAGGCGGAAGCCGGAGACAGAATGGTCGACGGTGATCCAGTCATCGATCGCAAAACCGCGCCGCATGGCTTCGGCTTCCGGGTTGGTGATGTCGGGAACCTCGTCGTCCACGCGGGCGCCGAAGGTGATCACGTTGATGTCGTAGCGGCTGCCTATGGTCTGGCGCCGGTTGGGCGGGGTGAAATCCTTGCCCGACACCAGCAGGCCGATGGCGTCCCAGTCGGTGCAGATCTTGTTACTGCCCTTTTTGCTGCGTCGGGGAAAGCGCCGGCCGGCAGCCGACATGCCCCACGGGCGATACAGCGAGACGAGGAGGCGCGCGCAGGCGGGCTGCGAGCAATCATCGCCAAGGCCGAGCGAGGCTGGCGTGGTGCCCTGCTTGAACTCGGCCAGCATGGCCTTGATCTGGGCCGCCAGGCGGTGGCCGTCGAAGCGGCGCATGCCGGGACGCGCGCCGATCAGCGCGATGGGGCGCAGGCCGTGGTCTTCGCTGAGGTCGAGCCCGTAGGCGCGGGCGTCGTCCTTTTCCCAGGTGCTCTGCATGATGCAGTAGGGGGCGAAGCGCTGGGCCCAGCGGCAGATCCAGTTGAGTTCGCGCTGGTTGCGGCCGTAGGGGTTGGTGAGATCGACCAGCAGCAGCGCGATGTAGGCTTCGTCGGGGCTCTGGGCTTTCCAGGTGTTGTTGAGCGGGTCGATGACCCGGCTATGGGTGATGCCGGCGCGTTCGGCCTCGAGGAAGGCCGCATGCACGGCTTTCCAGGCGCCCGGCGGTTCGGCGCGGTGGGCGCGGAAATATTCGATGATGACCTGGCCGAGATACTGGATGCGGCGCTGGGCCAGCAGCGGCCACTGGGCGCGGAACTCGTCGGTGCCGCTGCCGCTCTCGGCGAGGCGCGCGTAGGCGGTGCTGAGGGCTGTCCAGAGGCGTACGACCTGGCGCAGCGTGGCGTCTTCCTGGCTATCTGGCGGTAGCGGGTGGGCGGCGTAGCGGGATGACATTTCGTGCTGGACGAAAGTGATCGTCTGGCGTGCCGATTCGAGCACTTCCAGTTGCTCTTCCGGCCCGAGCGGGCTGGCCAGCAGGCCCTCCAGCATGCGCACCAAGGTGACGTGGCTTTCGGCGGCATTGAGGGTGTGCAGGTTGCGCAGGAGCTTGCGGTACTGCTCCACGCTGCGCAGGTCGGTGTAGGTCTGGGCGCTGTCCGCCATGGATGGGATCTCCGGATTCAGCCGGCAATATGCTCGGCGATGGCGTTGCGTACGGCCAGGGCAAGGCGTGCATCATCGACCCGCGGGGCCGGCGAGCTGCCGCCCTTGCGCTGGGCCGCACCCCAGACGGGCTGGGGAAAGTGGCGGTCGTCGAGATAGCGCGGGATGAGGTGCCAGTGCAGGTGGGGAACGACGTTGCCGAAGCTGGCGAGGTTGATCTTGTCGGGGCTGAAGCATTCCCGCAACGCAACCTCGACGGCCATCAGGATGTTGAAGCAGTGGCGCTGTTCGGCGGGCGAGAGGTCGCTCATTTCAGCGACGTGTTCGTTCCAGATCAGACGGCAATAGCCGGGGTAGTCCGGATCGTCGATACGGATCACTCGGCAGCTGGCGTCGTGCCAGAGCACGTTTTCCCGTTCGGGGAAGCACAGGGGGCAGTCTTTTGGAGCGCTTGTCGGCATGACGGTTTTGAGCCGGAGTGTTACGAGATATCCGGCGATTCTAGCCCGGATGGATCGCAAATTTTCATTGTCAATCGGCTGTTACGCAATTCATAAAAAATGAACTACTTGGCAATTTTGACATTAATTGCTCAGGCCTGTGTCGGCGTGCTGTCGGCGAAGGCAAATGTGCCGGCCGGTCCGGCGTTTACGGGGGCGCCGTCGACGAAGAGCATCAGGGTTCCGGGGGTGATCGGCGTCCAGGTTTCGTTGTCGGTCAGGGGCGTGGTGGCGACCACGGCCACCCGGTCACCCGGGGTGGTCAGTTCGGTGAAATCCACGGTGATGTCCTGATCCTTGAGGTGGGCGCTGGCAAAGGGTGCCTGGCGGACGATGTAAGTGAGCCGCGAGGCGCAGTGGGCGAACAGGCAGGCGCCGTTGGAGAGCAGGAAGTTGAATTCACCAAAGCTGCCGATTTCAGCGGCAATCTGCCGGATCGCTGCAAACAGCGTGTCGCGGGACGGCTCGCCGTCGGGAAAGCGGCGCCGCAGGCTTTCCATCAGGTAGCAGAAGGCCAGTTCGGAATCCGTCTGGCCGACCGGCCGGAACTCGCCATGCAGTGCGGGCTGGAAACCCTTGAGGTTGCCATTGTGGGCAAACACCCAGTAGCGCCCCCAGAGTTCGCGCTGGAAAGGGTGGGTGTTTTCAAGGGTGATGATGCCCTGGGTGGCCTTGCGGATGTGGGCGATGACGTTGAGCGAATGGATCGGGTAATGGCGCACCAGCTCGGCCACCGGCGAGGCGCTGCTGGCCTTCGGGTCGAGGAAGACGCGCACGCCGCGGCCCTCGAAGAAGGCGATGCCCCAGCCGTCGCCGTGCACGTCGGTGAGGCCGCCACGGGCCTGGAAGCCGGCGAACGAGAAGCAGATGTCGGTCGGGGTGTTGCAATTCATTCCAAGTAACTGGCACATGATCGTGATCTTTGTTTTGCGGTGGCCCTTGACCGCGTGCTCGGTCAGAATGAGGCGTGGTGAGAAGGATAAATGGGGCGAGTATGCCGGTGCGGGGCACCGAAACGCGCCTCGCCCGTCTCCCCACACTTATATCTTCGCTGATACACCATGACAAACATCACCTTAGCCGACTACGCCGGCCAGATCGAGTCCGCGGGTCGCCTGCTGTCGACCGCAAGGCGCATCCTGTTCATCACCGGCGCCGGGCTGTCTGCCGATTCCGGTCTGCCGACGTATCGCGGCGTGGGGGGATTGTATGAGGGCGGGCTGACCGATATCGGCTTGCCGATCGAAGAGGCCATGTCCGGCGCGATGTTCCAGCTGCGGCCGGACATCACCTGGCGCTACCTGTCGCAGATCGAGTCGAGCTGTCGCGGTGCCCATCCCAACGCCGGCCATTACGCCATTGCGCGGCTCGAGGCCATGCACGGCACGGTGACGGTGCTCACCCAGAATGTGGATGGCTTTCACCTGGATGCCGGTTCGCGTGACGTCATCGAGATGCACGGCACGCTGCGCCGCCTGCGCTGTGTGGATTGCGGCCGTTCGCGGCATGTGAACAACTATGCCGGCCTGTCGATTCCGCCGGATTGCCCCCATTGCGGCGGCATGTTGCGGCCCGACGTGGTGCTGTTTGGCGAGAGCCTGCCCGACCAGGCGGTGCATCGCTTCGAGCAGGTGCTGGCCGCCGGTCCGGACATGATCGTGTCGGTCGGTACCGGCAGCTCCTTTCCGTATATCGCCGGGCCGATGCTGTGGGCGATCGAGCATGGCATTCCGACCATCGAGATCAACCCCGGCGGTACGCCGCTCAGCGACAGCGTGATGTTCCGCTTCCGTCTGCGCGCGGCTGAAGTTTTGCCGGCGCTGCTCGACGCCGGCGGTTATTCGCTGGACAGCGGCCGCGACGCCCGCGGCTGAGCGGATGCACATCCTTCACGGCTGCCAGAGCCACCCATTTCAGCCCGGCTACGCCTAGAATCGCGCCTTTCGTCTTGCCCCCGCTTGCCGTGGACCTTGCCCGCCTTCTCGCCCAGATCGATGACACCCTGCTCGGTGAGCTGTTTTCCGCCAGTGCGCTCACCCGGGCGCGCGCCTACGTGGGGCGGGTGCGCAACATCGAGACGGCCGGCAACCAGATCCAGGGCCTCGTGCAGGGTACCGACACGGTGCCCTACCGGGTTACGGTGCGCATCGAGCGGCGCGAGTTCTTCGGCAAGAGCAGCATCGAACTTTCCACCCGCTGCACCTGCCCGGTGGGCCACCGCTGCAAGCATGCCGCCGCGCTGATCCTCGCCGCCCGCCGCCCCGGCACGCTGATGGACCGTCCGCGGGCGGAGATTCTGGCCTGGGCCAAAACCCTGGGCGAGCGCATCGACAAGGCCAACGCCAAGCGCAAGCCGGCGGCCAGAAAAGAGGGCATCTTCTACCTCTGCAGCGCCTGGCAGAGCGGCGAGGACGTGGAGTTCAGCCTGCTCAAGGCCCGCCTTGGTCCATCGGGCGAGCCGGCCGGCGCCATTGGCGACTGGTACAACTACGAGCAGGCGCTGCTCAAGCCGCCCTCCTTCGTGCTTGACGAGGACATGCAGGTTTTTCGCCAGCTGCGTGAAATGAGCCGGCGTGGCGGTGGCTACGGCCGGCCGGTGCTGCGCGGTGCCGAAGGGCGCGCCCTGCTCGAAGCCGCGCTCGCCACCGGGCGAACCTGCGTGGCGCTCGACGACAGCGGCAATGTTTCTCCCCTGGCCGCCGGCCCGGCCCGCCCAGGCCGGCTCGAATGGGTGCCCGGCGAGAACGGCCTCAAGGCCCGGCTGGTGGTCGAGCCGCCGTCCCAGCTGGTGATCCGCACCGAACCGCCGATGTACATCGACGCCAGCGCCTGCGAGGCCGGGCGGGTGACGATCGAAGGCGGCGCGGCGATCGCCGAAGTGCTGGCGCTGCCGCCGCTGTCGCCCGTCGAATTGCCGCTGGTGGCCAGTGCGCTGGCCCAGGTGGCGCCGGAACTGCCCTCGCCGCAAGGCGCTGGCGTCGCCGAGCTGACACCCATCGACGCCCCTTGCCGGCCGCTCCTCAACCTGCAAACCCTGCACTGCTGGAGCTGGCGCAAGCATCGCGGCTATCCGGTGGATTTCGCCGGCCAGGAATACGACGTGGCGATTCCCGCCTTCGCATACGGCGACGCGCGTTTCGAGCCCGGCTCGACCCACGACGTGGCCAGCCTTCCCGACGGCCGCGCGGTGCGCGTGCTGCGTGACCCGAAACGCGAGGCCACCGCTTGGAAGGCGCTCCTGGCCGCGGGTTTCCAGCCTGTAAAGCCGGCCTGGCTGGTCACTGCCGGCCCGCGTCCGGAGGGCATTTTCGGGCTGGAGAGCGAAGCGGGCTGGACGCACTTCTTCAGTCTGATTGCCCCGGCCCTGCGCGCCGCCGGCTGGCAGATCGACTGCCCGAAGGATTTTCGCCACCGACTGCTGGAGCCCACCGACTGGCACGTGGACATCCTCGATGCCGACGACGACGAAGGTGCCGGCACCGGCTGGTTCGAAGTGTCGCTGGGCGTCGAGGTGGATGGCCGCCGGCTCGATCTTGCGCCCATGCTCCACGCCGTTTTCCGCCGGGATCCGCGCTGGCTCGACCGCAAGCAGCTCGACGCCATCCGCGACGACGCCCGCGTCATCATCCAGCTTGAAGACGGCGAACGCGTCGCGCTGCCCGTGGAGCGCATCAAGCCCATCGCCCGCACGCTGGTCGATCTGTTCGACAGCCCGTCGGCCACGCTCAAGGTGTCGCGCTTCGACGCCCCGCGCCTGGCCGAGGCCCTTGGCGACAACTGGCAAGGCGAAGGTCGCGGCCGCCTCGACGACTGGATCGAGCGCATCCGCAGCGCCGAAAAGATCGCCCCCGTCGCCGCGCCCGCCGGCTTTGCACTCGAGCTGCGCCCCTATCAGCTCGAAGGCCTGGCCTGGCTGCAACACCTGCGCGAGCACGGCCTCGGCGGCATCCTGGCCGACGACATGGGCCTTGGCAAAACCGCCCAGACCCTGGCTCATCTGCTCACCGAAAAACACGCCGGCCACCTCGCCAGGCCCGCGCTCATCGTGCTGCCGACTTCGCTCGTCTTCAACTGGCAGCGCGAGGCCGAACGCTTTGCGCCGGATCTCAAAGTGCTCAGCCTGCGCGGCACCGGGCGGGCCGATGCGTTTGCGAAGATTCCCGACCACGACGTCTGCCTCACCACGTATCCGCTGTTGTGGCGCGACCGCGAGCAGCTGGCCGCCCACACCTACCATTTGTTGATTCTCGACGAAGCGCAAACGGTGAAGAACGCCGCCAGCCAGGCCGCCCAGGTCATCCGCACGCTCACGGCCGAGCACCGCCTGTGCATTACCGGCACGCCGCTCGAAAACCACCTGGGCGAGCTGTGGAGCCAGTTCGATTTCCTGCTGCCGGGCTTTCTCGGCGACAGCAAGGATTTTGCCGCCCGCTGGCGCAACCCCATCGAAAAGCGCGGCGACCTGGTGCGCCGCGACATCCTGGCCCGCCGCATCGCGCCGTTCATCCTGCGCCGGCGCAAGGATGAGGTGGCGAAGGAACTGCCGCCCAAGACCATCGTCGTGCGCAGCGTCGAACTCGAAGGCCGCCAGCGCGATCTCTACGAAACCGTGCGCAGCACCATGGACAAACGTATCCGCGACGAAATTGCCGCCCGCGGTTTCGCGCGCAGCCAGATCGTCATCCTCGACGCGCTGCTCAAGCTGCGCCAGGTGTGCTGCGACCCGCGGCTGCTCAAGAGCGACGCCGCCGCCAAGGTGAAGGAGCGCGCCAAGCTCGACCTGCTGATGGACATGCTGCCCGAACTGGTGGCCGAAGGCCGCAAGCTGCTGCTGTTCTCGCAATTCACCGGCATGCTGGCGCTGATCGCCGCCGAACTCGATGCCCGCAAAATCGCCTACGTCGCTCTTACCGGCGACACCGTCGACCGCGAAGTCCCGGTGCGCGCCTTTCAGGACGGCCCCACGCCGGTCTTCCTGATCAGCCTGAAAGCCGGCGGCGTCGGCCTCAACCTCACCGCCGCCGACACCGTGATCCACTTCGATCCGTGGTGGAACCCGGCTGTCGAAAACCAGGCCACCGACCGCGCCCACCGCCTCGGCCAGACCAAGGCGGTGTTCGTCTACAAGCTGGTGGTGGCCGGCTCCATCGAAGAAAAAATCCTCGCCCTGCAGGAAAGAAAAGCCGCGCTTGCCGCCGGCATCCTCGCCGAAGACCACGAAGGCACGGTGAAATTCGGCGAAGACGACATCCGCGCCCTGCTTGCGCCGCTGCCGGAGGCGAAAGACAGCGGGCCCAAAAAAAGCAGCCGGACGAAGGGGATGTCGGGTTAGCGCAACGTAACCCGACATCCTCGCAATCCCGTGTCGGGCCGGGAAAGCCTGAAGCAATCCCTTCTTCTGCGCGTCATTTCCCTGTCATGGCGCTCGACCAGATTGGTGCCTTTACCCTTTCGGGATCGAAGAGATGCTGCAGAAAAGCCTGATCGCCTCCACCCTCGCCGTCGTTGGCGGCTCCTTGGTCCTTTCCGCCTGCGGCGGCAGCGACAACAACGCCGAGGCCTGGCCCCCCACCCCGACCGTGATTGCCCACCGCGGTGCGTCCGCCCTGCGTCCGGAACACACCCTGGCCGCCTACCAGAAGGCCATCGACGACGGTGCCGACATCATCGAGCCCGACCTCGTCATCACCAAGGACGGCGTGCTGGTGGACCGCCATGAGAACGCCCTGTGCATTCTCAATGCCGACGGTTCGGTGAAGGAAGCCACCACCAACGTCGCCGAGCTGCCGGAATTTGCCAGCCGCAAGACCACCAAGGTCATCGACGGCACCACCATCACCGGCTGGTTCGCCGAAGATTTCACGCTGCTTGAACTCAAGACCCTGCGCGCCCGCGAGCGCATTCCGGCGATCCGCCCGGGCAACGTGCAGTACAACGACCAGTTCCAGATCCCGACGCTGCAGGAAGTCATCGACCTGGCCAAGGCCCAGACCAAGGCCACCGGCCGCACCATCGGCATCGAGCCGGAAACCAAGCACCCCAGCTACTTCAAGTCCATCGGCCTGCCGCTTGAAGCGCCGCTGCTCGCCACCCTGGAAAAGAACGGCTGGAACAGCAAGAGCGCGCCGGTGTTCGTACAGTCTTTCGAGGTTTCCAACCTGAAGGAAATCCGCCAGCAGAGCACGGTGCGCCTGGCCCAGCTGGTGTCCAGCAGCGGTCGCCCCTACGATTTCGTGCTGCAGGGCGCCGCCAACACCCGCACTTACGCCGATCTGGTGACCCCGGACGGCCTCAAGGAAATCGCCACCTACGCCAACGTGGTCGGCGCCTACAAGGATCTGGTGATCCCGGTGGTGAACGGCGCCCTCGGTACGCCCACCGCCCTCGTCACCAACGCCCACGCGCTGGGCCTGGCGCTGCACATCTGGACCCTGCGCCCGGAAAACAACTTCCTTCCGGCCAGCCTCAAGGCCGCGCCCACCACCGACCCCACCATGCGCGGCAACAGCATCACCGAAATCCAGACCTTCCTGAAGGCCGGGGTGGATGGCTTCTTCACCGACGATCCGGCCGTCGGCCGCGCGGCGGTGAATGGGCTGAAGAAGTAAGCCATGTAGATACTGTTACGCCCTGCGGGCTAACAGTATCTACGACTGCGCCGGGCTGTGATCAAACCCGGCGCCGGCCACTTAGTTTGCCGGGCCGAGGTGTTCCAGGCTCCGCTCCAAAATGGCAATCCACTCGTCAAGCTTCTCAAGCTGCCGCCCAGCGGATTTCAGCGTGCGCAAAATCTGCAAGGCCCGGCCCAGGTAGGCGTGGGCCTTGTCCGGCTCAAGCTGCGCCATGCGCGTCAATGGCACGACCAAGCCT
>NZ_JAOAUU010000096.1:1416-124383 GCF_030157465.1 Zoogloea sp. | reverse complement strand
TCGCCTTCTTTGCCTTCTTTCTTGGCGAAGCAAGAAAGAAGGTCGCCCGCCGGGGCGAGACCCGGCCGATGTGACGCCAAACACCGGAAAGCCCGCCCGTAAAAGCTCAATCCAGGAAGAGCCCAGGTTCGCGCCTGCCTGCCAGACTCGGAAAGCCTGACCTGTCGCGGGGAAAACGCTTTCCACACTTACCGCGAACAGAGCATAAAAAACGGCGACCGGTTTCCCGGCCGCCGCTCAAACTCCCGGCAAACAACGCAGATCCGCTTACGGAATCATCCAGGGGAACACATAGGCCTGCAGCGTGGTGATGATGCCGACCATGGTTGCAAACATCAGGCTGTGCTTGACCGTGAAGCGGAACAGGTCCGATTCCTTGCCGACCAGCCCGACCGCGGCGCAGGCCACGGCGATGGATTGCGGCGAGATCATCTTGCCGGTGACGCCGCCGGTGGTGTTGGCCGCCACCAGCAGGGTGTCGGACACCCCGATCTGGTGGGCGGTGGTGGCCTGCAGCGAGCAGAACAGCGCGTTCGACGAGGTGTCGGAGCCGGTGAGGAACACGCCCAGCCAGCCCAGGAAGGGCGAGAAGAACGGGAACAGCGAGCCGGTACCGGCCAGCAGCAGGGCCAGCGTGGCCGACAGGCCCGAGTAGTTGGCCACGAAGGCGAAGGCCAGCACCATGCCGATGGAGTAGATCGGGCGCTTGAGCTCGATCACGGTTTCCTTCAGGGTTTTGGCGGCTTCGCCGGGCTTCATGCCCAGCACGAACATGCTGATGATGGCCGCAAGGAAGATCGCGGTGCCGGTGGCCGAGATGATGTCGAGCTTGTACACCGCCGCGTAGGGCGTGGCCTTGGCGACGATGGGCTCCATCTTGATGACCAGCTTGTCGAGCATGGGCACCGGGAACTGGAACACCAGCGCATACAGCGGGCCGTCCTTGGCGAACAGGGCCTTGAAGGGCTTGAGGCTCCAGAGGGTGACCATGATGGTCAGGATCACGAACGGCGACCAGGCCTTGGCGATCTGGCCGAAGTTGTACACCTTGCTGTGGTCGATGGCGGCGCTGGCGGCGGTCGTGTGCTGTTCGTCAAAGCGGAAGATGCGCTTCGGCTTCCAGTTCTTCAGGAAGACCGTCAGGCAGATCAGGCTGACCAGCGCGGAGGTGATGTCCGGCAGTTCCGGTCCGATGTAGTTGGCGGTGAAGAACTGGGTGACGGCGAAGCTCAGGCCGGCAACGAGGATCGCCGGCCAGGTTTCCTTGATGCCGCGCCAGCCGTCCATCATGGCGACGAGCCAGAAGGGCACGATCACCGACAGCAGCGGGAGTTGCCGGCCGGCCATCTGGCCGATCTTGAACGGGTCGATGCCGGTAACCTGGCCGCCGACGATGATGGGGATGCCCATCGCGCCGAAGGCCACCGGGGCGGTGTTGGCGATCAGGCACAGGCCGGCCGCGTACAGCGGGTTGAAGCCGAGGCCCACGAGCAGGGCGGCGGTGATCGCCACCGGCGCGCCAAAGCCGGCCGCACCTTCGAGGAAGGCCCCGAAGGCAAAGCCGACCAGCAGCATCTGCAGGCGCTGGTCATCGGTGATCGACACCACCGAGGCGCGGATGACGTCGAACTGGCCGGTCTTGACGGTGATCTTGTAGAGGAATACCGCGCCGATGATGATCCACGCGATGGGCCACAAGCCGTACAAAAAGCCGTATCCGGCCGAAGCCAGGGCCATTTGCACCGGCATCTTGTAGAAGAAGATGGCCACCGCCAGCGCGATGGCGACGGTGATGGTGCCGGCCACATGCCCCTTCATGCGCAGCACGGCGAGCGCGATGAAGAAGAAAAAGATCGGCAGGGCGGCTATGAGTGACGACAGCCACAGGTTGCCCAGTGGGTCGTATATCTGCATCCAGGTTTGCATGGGTAAATCCTCCTTTGGTGAATGCGGTGAGTTGTTGTGTGCAGCGGTAAAAAATCAGGGTGTCAGCAGGCGGCCAGGCGGGCGGCCTCGGCGCTGCATTCGTCCAGCAGGTGGACGATGGATTTGTAGGGAATGCCGGTGGCGGCGGTGAGGCCGATCTCGCAGGTCTGGTTGCTGGAGTAGCCGCCGCAGCAGCTGGCGGGCACGTCGGCGTGCAGCTTGCGCAGCGCGTGGGCGTTGAGTTCGGGCACCACGAAACCGCGATCGCCGCCGAAGCCGCAGCACTTGACCCCGGCCGGCTGGGTAACCTGCGTGGCGCAGGCGTCGGCCAGCTTTTTGAGCTTGGCGGCAAAGCCCATACGGCTGGCGCTGCAGTTGAGGTGGAGCAGCACCGGCTCGGCTTTTTTCTGCAGCATCAGGCGTGGCAGCAGCGCGTCGTGGGCGAATTCGACGATGTCGAACACCGGCAGACGCTCGGCGAGGAAGGTTTTCATGCGCAGCGAGCAGGCGCTGGCGTCGAGCACGATGGGGTAGCGCCCGTTGTCGCTGGCGCGGCGCAGTACGGCTTCGAGTTCGGCGGATTTCTGGTCGGCTTCATCGGCCAGGCCCTTGCTGGCGAAGGACTGGCCGCAGCACAGGGCATCGACGCCGTCGGGCACGATGGGCGCGTAGCCGGCCCGCTCCAGCACCCGGATCACCGTGGCGGACAGCGCGGCTTCCGGGGTGTCGGCGCCAAACATGCGGCCGGAGCAGGTGGGGAAGTACACCACCTTGTCGCCCGAGACGGCGGTGGCACGCCCGGCTGGCTGCGGGTGCGGCATGCCGGCCTTCCAGGCACCACCGGAGAGGCGGCCCAGCAGGCGGGGGCCGACGATGGCTTCGGCCAGATGGCCGGCCTTGATGGCGCTGCGGGCCAGCGCCTGGGTGGCGCCGAAGTGGTTGGCGGCCATCCGGCCAAGCTGGCGGGCCACGCCGGAGATATTCTCGCCGCGCACCGCGCGCACCAGCGTGCCGGTGTCGATGCCCACCGGGCAGGCCGTGGCGCACAGGCCGCAGCCGGCGCAGGTGTCGAGGCCCATGTAGAGGTAATCCTTGCCCAGCTCGCCGGGTGCCTCGCCAGCGGCCTCGCGGCGCGACAGCTCGCGCCAGCCGACGATGCGCTGGCGCGGCGACAGGGTCAGCCCGTGGGACGGGCACTGGGGTTCGCAAAAGCCGCATTCGATGCAGCGGTCCACCGGCGCGTAAAGCTGGCCGGCGGCGGGCATGGGCTTGAGGTTCCTGAGGTGGGCCTCCGGATCGTCGTTGATGATCACGCCGGGGTTGAGCAGGCTCTCGGGGTCGAAGAGCTGCTTGATGTCCTTCATCAGCCGGTAGGCCGTGGCGCCCCATTCCAGCTCGACGAAGGGCGCCATGTTGCGGCCGGTGCCGTGCTCGGCCTTCAGCGAACCGTCGTACTTTTCAACCAGCATTCCGCACACCTCGTCCATGAAGACGGCGTAGCGGGCGACTTCGGATTCGATGCCGAAATCCTGGGTGAACACGAAATGGACGTTCCCCTCCAGCGCGTGGCCGAAGATGATGGCCTCGTGATAGCCGTGCTTGGCGAAGAGCTTTTGCAGGTCGAGGCAGCAGGCGGCCAGCATGGGCACGGCCACCGCCACGTCTTCGATGATCACCGTGGTGCCGGGCTTGCGTACCGCGCCCACGGCCGGGAAGGTGCCCTTGCGCACCTGCCACAGGCGCTCGATCTCGAGGGCCCGGGTGGTGAAGGTGGCGGTTTCGACGAGCGGGTAAGGCTGCAGTTCTTCGAGCACGCTGGCCACGCGGGCGTCGAGTTCGACGGCCGAGGGGGCGCGGGTTTCGATCAACAGCGCGGTGACGCCGTCGGCCAGGGTCTTGAGCAGCGGCGGCATGCCGGCCATGTCGGCCACGGCGTGCAGCGAGGCGCGGTCGAGCAGTTCGACCGCATCCACCGGCCGGGATTTGAGGCCGACCACCGCGCGGCAGGCGGTTTCCATGTCGTGGAAGAACACCAGTGCGCTGGCCTTGTGGGCGTATTCGGGCACCGTCTTGTAGGTGATCTGCGAGATGAAGCCGAGGGTGCCTTCCGAGCCGATCATCAGGTGGGCGAGGATGTCGACGGGGTCGTCGAAATCGATGAGCGCGTTGAGGCTGTAGCCGGTGGTGTTCTTGATCTTGTACTTGGCGCGGATGCGGGCGGCGAGTGCGGCATCGCGGCGCACGCTGGCCGCCAGCCCGGCGAGGCCGTCGAGCAGGCTGGCGTGGCTGCTGCGAAAGGCTGCCACGCTGGCAGCATCGCCGGTGTCGAGCACGCAGCCGTCGGCCAGCAGCACGCGAATGCTGGCCAGCGTGTTGTAGCTGTTCTGGGCGGTGCCGCAGCACATGCCGCTGCTGTTGTTGGCCGCCATGCCGCCGATCTTGGCCGCGTTGATCGAGGCCGGGTCGGGGCCGATCTTGCGGCCCAGCGGGGCGAGGCGACGGTTCACCTCGGCGCCGACGATCGCCGGGCCCACGCTCACGCTGGCGCCGTCGGCGGCGATGGTGCAGGTGGCAAGGCCGTCGCCCAGCAGCACCAGCACCCCGTCGGTCACGGCCTGGCCGCACAGGCTGGTGCCGGCGGCGCGAAAGGTGACCGGGCGCTGGTGGCGGCGGGCCAGCTCGACCACGTCGCGCACTTCGGTTTCGTTTTCAACCACGGCCACCACCTCGGGAATCAGGCGGTAGAAGCTGCCGTCGGTGCCATAGGCAAGGCGGCGCAGTTCGTCGGTAATCACGCGCTCGGCGGGCAGCCGTTGGCGCAGGGCATCGATCAGTGCAGACACGGTCGGTACTCCCGGAGGCAGGGATGGGTGTTGAAATGGGGTGCGTTGGGGCGCGTAGGGGCGACTTCAGTCGCCCTCGGACCCCGGGCGACGGATGACGCTTGATTTACGCGCGGATGGGCGACTGAAGTCGCCCACATGGGCCCGGGGCGCTAGCGGCGGTCTTTGACCATGTCCCTGAGCCTTCGCGGGGCGGGGGTGAGCGGCGTTCGGGCCGCTGTCCAGCCGCCCTGTTTCGACGGCGAGAACATGCGGAAGCGGGTGGCCAGCCAGCTGAAGGCGCGGTAGCTGCCGGGGCGGCCGTAAACCCGCGCCCACATGCGCCAGCCAAAACTGGCCAGCTTGTTGTAGCCGGCGCCCTGGCCCACCATGGCGGGGTTGGCGTGGGGTTCGCTTTGCGCCTCTTCGCGCAGGCGGATCAGCAGCTCGGGGATGGGAATCTTCACCGGGCAGACTTCACCGCAGGCGCCGCACAGGCTTGAAACCGTGGGCAGCAGGTGGGTTTCTTCAAGGCCCATCATGTGCGGCGAGACGATCTTGCCGATGGGGCCGGGGTAGGTGGTGCCGTAGGCGTGGCCGCCGATGCGGGTGTACACCGGGCAGTGGTTCATGCAGGCGCCGCAGCGGATGCATTGCAAGGTCTTGCGCAGCTGCTCGTCGGCGTAGGCCTGGGTGCGGCCGTTGTCGAGGAGAACCAGGTGCACCTCTTCCGGGCCGTCCTTCTCGCCGGGCTTTCGCGGGCCCGAGATCATGTTGAAGTAGGTGGACACCGCTTGGCCGGTGGCCGAGCGGGTGAGGATGGAGAACAGCGGGGCCACGTGCTCCAGTTTCTCGACCACCTTTTCGATGCCGGTGACGGCGATGTGCACCTTGGGCACGGTGGTGCACATGCGCCCGTTGCCTTCGTTTTCGACCAGGCACAGGGTGCCCGTTTCGGCCACGGCAAAGTTGACGCCGGAGAGGCCGATGTCGGCGATCTCGAACTTCTCGCGCAGCACGCGGCGGCCGATCTGGATCAGCGCGTCCACGTTGTCGGTGTATTCCACGCCGGGGATGTGCTCGGCGAAGAGTTTGGCGATCTGCTGCTTGGTCTGGTGGATCGCCGGCATGATGATGTGCGAGGGCTTTTCGCCGGCCAGCTGGACGATGTATTCGCCCATGTCGGATTCCAGCGCGCCCACGCCGGCGGCTTCCATCGCGTGGTTGAACTCGATCTCCTCGCTCACCATCGACTTGCCCTTGACGATCAGCTTGGCCTGGTGGCGCTGGGCGATGCCGAGCATGATCGCGTTGGCCTCGGCGGGTGTTTCGGCCCAGTGCACCTGCACGCCGTTCTTGGTAAGGCTGGCTTCGAGCTGTTCGAGCAGGTCGGGCAGCCTGGCCAGGCTGTACTGGCGGATGCCCTCCGACAGGCTGCGCAACGAGGCCAGTTCGGATTCGTCCGGAAACTGGGCGGCGCGCTTGGCCATCAGAAAATCCATCGCGCCGCGGAAGCTGCTGCGCAGGTGGGGATCATTCACCGCCGTGTGCATGCGCTCGCGCAGGGCTTGGGCCGACACGAAGGCAATGGGCTTTTCGGTGCTGCTGCCGTGTGCGGTCTGGGCGCTCATTGCGGCTCTCCTTCGGCGTTGATGACCAGCACGATGAGCTCTTTCGGGCCGTGGGCGCCGTAGGCCAGGGTTTGCTGGATGTCGGCGGTTTTGGACGGCCCGGAAATCAGCAGCGCGTTGGTGGGCATGCCGGCGGGCCAGTTCTCCGCGTGGATTGCGTCGAAAAAGGTGGGGTGGATGTGGCGTGCGTCGAGCAGCGCGAAGTGGATCGGCGGGACCAGCGACAGGGTGCGCGGCTCGGCTTCGGAGGGCCACACGATCAGCGTGCCGGTTTCGGCGATGGCGCCGCGGGTTTGGGTGAAGCCGGCGTCGATGCGGTGAAAGAGATCGGCCTTGAGGCCTTCGACCGGGCCGGCCCAGGCGCGCGGCGTGGTGCCGGCAAACGGTGCGTCGGCAATCCGCCGGCCGGCGTGCGTGTCGGCGCCGTAGAGCAGCGTGGCGATTTTTTTATCCGCGCACAGGCTGGCCAGCAGCTCAGGCCAGCCGGCTTCGCTGGTGATATGGACTTCGGCGTGAAAGCTTTCGATGCCGGCGCGAAAGCGCGCCAGGCGCTGGGCCGGGGAATCCGTGCCGGCGCGGGGGCCGAAGTGCTCGCCCAGCACCGGGGCGGGCAGCGGCTGGGCCGGCTGGCCGGCGCGCAGCTTGGCGAGAATGCGGTCGCGGGCGCTCATTTGCGGCCTCCTGTGCGCTTGAGCAGGAATGTGGCGAGATGCTCGCCGGGCAGCGAGGCGGTGGCGCGGCCGGCGTCGATGTCTTCCCTGGCGGCGCGCTTGGTGATGTTGAGCATGCAGCCGCAGTCGGCGGTTACCACCTGCCTGGCGCCGGTAGCCTTGAGCGAGGCCACCTTGTCGCTGACCATGGCGGTGGAAATATCCGGGTGCTTCAGCGAAAAGCTGCCGCCAAAACCGCAGCATTCGGATTCGTGGTCGTGAATGGCGAGCTTGACGTTGCCGAGGCGGGCCAGCAGCTCGCGACCCATCAGCAGGGTGCCCATTTCGCGGCGGGCCGAGCAGGAGGTGTGCAGCGCCACGGTGACGGGCGCGCCTTCGTCCTTGCGCTGGAAACCCACCACGTGAAGCAGGAATTCGGCGAACTCGAAGGTGCGCGCGGCGATGGCGGCGGCGCGGGCCTTTCTGGCCGGATCGTCGGCGAAGATCTTTTCCCAGTGCCAGCGGATCATGCCGGCGCAGGAGCCGGACGGCACCACGATCGGGTAGTCCTCGGGAAAGAGATCAAGCTGGGAGGCGGCCACTTCGCGGGCTTCGTCAGGGAAGCCGCTGGTGAAGGCCGGCTGGCCGCAGCAGGTCTGGTTGTCCGGAAAGATCACGCGGATGCCTTCGCGCTCAAGCAGCGTGATGGCGTCCATGCCGGCCTCGGGGACAAACATGTCCACCAGGCAGGTGGCGTAGAAGTAAACCGCTGCGGGGCGTGCGGGGTAAGCGCGCGCGGCCTGCCCGGCGCCGGGTGAGGGACTGCTCATGTCTTCTCCATTCCTGCCGGGTTGCGTGGGGTGTGGCGCCCTTCGCTGCGGCTATTGGCTGTTGGCCTATTGGTTTGTCCGGTTAATTGGTAAGACCAATTGATCGGCTGGTTGAAAATTTACCTGCAGCCCATCGCCAAGTCAATCGCCCGAAAGGGGTAAATGGCTGATTTGGCGTGATTCAAGGGTAAACCTTTAAGGTTTTGGGGCGGTCGTGTTGCAGGCAGGCAAATTTTGGATTTAGTATTGTGGTCAGACCAATTTAAGGGATTGTTTGATGAGCACCGGCAAGATTGCAGTCCAGCGCCTGTCCGACACCATCGCCCACGAACTCGAGCGGCGCATTCTCGAGGGCGCGCTCAAGCCCGGCGATCGCCTGCAGCCCGAGCGCGAGCTGGCGGTCGAGCTGGGCGTGTCCCGCCCGTCCTTGCGCGAGGCGATTCAGAAGCTGGTTTCAAAGGGACTGCTGCACAGCCGCCAGGGCGGCGGCACCTGGGTGACCGACCGGCTTGACGCCGGTTTTACCGACCCGTGGGGCGAGATGCTGCGCCAGCACCCCAACCTGCAGGCCGACCTGCTGGAGTTTCGCGGCATGCTCGAGTCCGAGGCCGCCGCGCTGGCTGCCCGCCGCGCCACCGACGCCGACCTCGCACGTATCGGCGAGGCCTACGCGAAGGTTGAGGCGCTGTTTGCCGAAGGGCCGTCGGCGACGGTTTTCGAAGAGCAGGTGAAGGCCGATCTGGCCTTTCACCAGGCCATTGCCGAGGCGGCCCACAACGTGATGTTCGGCCACCTCACGGCCAGCCTGTTCCGCGTCACCCACGAGAACATCGACCTCAACCTGCGCCACTTGCGCCGACTGGACAACGACTGGCTGGAGCTGCGCGACCAGCACGCCGCCATCTGGAATGCCGTGAAGAGCCGCAACCCGCAGGCCGCCCAGGCGGCCGTGCGGCGTCACATCGCGTTTGTCGAGGAGAGCATGCTGGCGCGGGCCCAGCACGAAGAGCGCGAATCCCGCGCGCTGCGGGGCCGGAAGCCGGCCGGGGTCACTTAGAGCTTGTCCGCAAATAACCCGGCGTCGGCCTGGGGCCGAATCACCGCCACTGCGTTGTTGCGCTTCCTTGCTTGGGCACCACCCAAGCTGCAAAAGCGCGCCTAGCATTGGCGGCGATTCACCTCCCAGGCCTCGGCCTCTTATTCGCGGACAAGCTCTTAGACGCGTTTCGGGAGTGGGGCATGGCGACGGCGACTTTCCGCTTCTACGCCGGACTGAATGATTTCCTGCCGCGGAACCGCCGCCAGCAGGACTTTGAAGCCGCCTTTGCGGCGGATGCCAGCGTCAAGCACATGGTCGAGGCGCTGGGCGTGCCGCATACCGAGGTGGCGCTGGTGCTGGTGGGCGGGCAGCCGGTTGGCTTTTCCCGCCGCCTGCAGGACGGCCAGCGGGTGGCCGTGTATCCGCACTTCATGGCCTTCGGGCTGGAATCGCTGCCACGCCTGGGCGAGGCGCCGCCGCTGCCGCTGCGCTTCATCGCCGATTCCCACCTCGGCGGCCTGGCCCGCCTGCTGCGCATGGCCGGCTTCGACACGCTTTACCGCAACGACTACGCCGACCGGGAGGTGGTTGAACTCGCCGCCCGCGATGGCCGCGTGGTGCTGACCCGCGACCGTGACCTGCTCAAGCGCGGCGCTGTGCATCACGGCTGCTACCTGCGCGCGACGATTCCGGCCGCGCAACTCCACGAAGTGGTGGCGCGCTACCGGCTCGCCGGGCAGTTCCGGCCCTTCAGCCTGTGCACGGTGTGCAATCTGCCGCTGCGCCCGGTTGCCAGGGAGGCCGTGCTGGAGCGTCTGCCCGCGTCGGTGAAAATCAAGCCGCTGCACTTCACCACCTGCGACGCCTGCGGGCGGATCTACTGGGAAGGCTCCCACTGGCGGCGCATGCGGGCGCTGCTGGATGCCGCGGAAACCGGCGGGTGAGGGCGGTAGAATCGGCGTCTTCCGAACCCGTCCGGCTTCTGCATGCACACCCTCGAACAACTCCGCGCCGGCAAGCTGGCCGGTGCGCGGCATCTCAAGATCGCCTGCGGCCTTGAAACCTTTCCCCGCGAGATTTTCGATCTCGCCGATACCCTGGAAATTCTCGATCTGTCGGGCAACGCGCTCGCGGCGCTGCCCGACGATTTGCCGCGGCTCACCCGGCTGCGCGTGCTGTTCTGTTCGGGGAGCCCTTTCGAGGTGCTGCCCGAAGTGCTGGGTGCCTGCCCCGCCCTGGAGATGATCGGCTTCAAGGGCTGCCGGATCCGCCGCGTGCCGGAGGCCTCGCTGCCGCCGACGCTGCGCTGGCTGATCCTCACCGATAACCGGGTGGAGGCACTTCCGGCCTCCATCGGCCAGTGCTCCGGCCTGCAAAAGCTGGCCCTCGCCGGCAATCGCCTCACCCGTCTGCCGCCCGAGATGGCCGCCTGCACACGGCTGGAACTGCTGCGCATTGCCGCCAACGCGCTTGCCGAACTGCCCGACTGGCTGCTGCGCCTGCCGCGCCTGGCGTGGCTGGCCTATGCCGGCAACCCCTTTTGCGCGGCCGTGGACGAAGCGATGCAGCAGGGCGCCCGGGTGCCACCGGTCGACTGGAACGCGCTGGAACTCGCCCAGGTGCTGGGCGAAGGCGCCTCGGGCGTGATTTACCGGGCCGAATGGGCCGATTCCGGACGCCGCCGCGACGTGGCCGTGAAGCTGTTCAAGGGGGCGGTGACCAGCGACGGCCTGCCCCGGAACGAAATGGCCGCCTGCGTGGAGGCCGGCGCGCACCCCAACCTGATTCCGGTCCTGGGCCGGCTGGAAGCCCATCCGGACGCCACCGAAGGCCTGGTGATGGCGCTGATCGACAGCGGTTTTCGCAGCCTGGCCGGCCCGCCCAGCCTCGAATCCTGCACGCGCGACATCTACCCCGCCGGCACCCGCTTCACGCCGGAGGTGGCCCTGGCCATCGCCCGCGGCATCGCCTCCGCCGCGGCGCACCTGCATGGGCGCGGCATCCTCCACGGTGATCTGTACGCCCACAACATCCTGCACTGCGGGCAGGGCCGGGTGCTGCTGGGCGATTTCGGCGCTGCGTCGTGCGTGCCGCCCCATGACCGGCAGGCCGCCGAAGCGCTGCAGCGCATCGAGCTGCGGGCCTTCGGCTGCTTGCTGGAGGAACTGTTGGCTGCCTGCGACGAGGCCGACCGCTCCAGCCCCGCGCTCCAGCCCCTCGCCGCGCTGCAGGCCCGCTGCCTGACCGATTCGCCCGACAGCCGCCCCCTGTTTGCCGAGGTGGTGCAGGCGCTGGCCGGCTGATCCGCGGCTGGCTGCGTCAGGTCTGCTGCGGAATGCTGCTGCGCAGGTATTCGCGGAGTTCCGTTAGGTCGTCCAGATCAACATCGCTACCGAGGCTTCCGTCGTCCTTTACCCACTTGAGGCGGGTTTGATCCTTGGTCAGGAACAGTACCTTGCCGTAGTAGCTCGGCACGTGCCTCGATTTGCGTGAAGCGTCCTTGACGTTTTCTTTGGTTTCGATCAGCCGGATTAGCGGCTCGTCGCCGGGAAAGTGCTCCAGGCAGACAACGAAATCGGGATGGAAGAAGTTGCGGTGTTCGCCGCGTACCAGGCGTACCGAGTAGCTTTTGCGGTCCGGGTTGCGATGCCACCAGGTGACGAAAGGGCTGCGGTCGAGGGCCTGGGCAAAGGCCCGCTCCTCGCCGTTTAGGGTCGCCGTGGCGTCGTATTCTCCGGTGAAAAATTCCGAGCCATCCAGTTGCCAGCGGCGCTCTTTCAGCCAGGCACGTTCGCCGGGCAGCAAGGTTTGTTCGACACGGGCGAGCTCTTCTTTGTCGGGCGGATAGCAGCCGTAGATATTTTTGCGCGATGAAGCCAGCGGAAGGCCTTCCGGAAACACCATCGCATCGGGGAGCGGGCCGGCTTCCTCCATTTTTGCAGTTGCAGCGATGGCTTCGTGGATTGCCTCGTCGAGCGCGTCGGCACGTTGCTTGGCGATCCAGTGGGCTGCGTCGCGGGCCAGCCGCTGCAGGCCCGTGCCGTCGGGGCGCTGGCCGTCGTCGGCAAGCTCGTAGGCGTTTTCGAGTTCAGGGGTAAGGCGCTTGACGAGCACATCGAGCATGACTCGGATGTCTTCGTCCTCCACTTGGGGCAGCTTGCGCAGGGCCTGCATCGCTTCGCGGGCAAGGGCGTTGCGGTCGGTGACGATGAGGACGTCCTCGTCGTGGCTGCTGTGAGTTGTCAGTTCGGTATGGCGCTCGATTTCACGCAGGCGGTTTTGTGCCGCCCTGATCGCGTCGCCGATGAGTTTGGGCGGAATCTCGAGCCGTGTTGCAACCTGACGGGAAATGGCACTCATGCCGAGCATTTCCGGCCGTCGTTCGCGCTTGAGCGCCCGTGGCAAACCCGGAGTCGTCATTCTCAGGGGATAGGCGCGCAGGCCCCGCTCCCCGAGCGCGGCGAGCAGTTCTTCGCCGGTGCGCGGGCTGTCTGGGCGACGCGGCACCGGTGTTTCGCGGGCCATTGGCGCGACGATGTCCAGTTGATCGTCGCCGACGGCGGCTTGAGCAGCGAAGAGTTCCTGCTGCGGGCCGGATATTGCGAGCGTTGATTGGGGTGCGGGTGCTTCGGCGAGGCCGACCGGGTTGCCGTCGGGCAGCGGGAGGTCGTAGCGCAGCGGCGTCTGGGGCGTGGCTTTGTTGGTGTAAGTGACGGCGCCGGATAAAGTCTGCCGCACCTCCAGCTTTTCGGTTTGTCCTTCGAGCTGGCTTCGGACCTGGCTGGTGGCCTCCACCGCGGCTTCGAATCCCCGCTGGGCTTCGGCGTTGGCGAGATAGACGTAAGCTGTGTCGAAGTCGGGCGGAATGCTGGCGTGGCGGGGCCAGGCGGCGCGCAGCGGGGCGGCGACGCGCATGACCCGGCCTATGAACTGCATCGCAAAATCGGGATCACTCACCGATTTGGTGGACGCGAGTACGAAGGCGCGCGGAGCGTCGAATCCGGTGCCGGCCGATTGCTTGAAGATCAGGACTTCCTTGCTGGCGTCGGCGGCAATGATGCTCATCAGGGCCGGGTCGGGGGCGTTGGACGAATGCTTGCCTATGGCGTGGATCGGCACCTTGCACAGGGTGACCAGATCGCGCTCGGCTTCATCGACAGTTTTGTCGCCGTTGGCCACCTGCACCAGCAGCAGCGGAGTAAGGGGAATGCCGGCAGCGGCCAGTTCGGCCTTGAGGCGCTGGTTGCGTGCCCAGGCCTGGCGCAGCACCGTTCGCCCGAGGTCGGCCACGGTTTGCACGCTCTGGCGCAGATCGTAGATCACCGCTTCGATGTATTTTTTGTTCAGCCGGGCGGCAACGACTTCGTCGCGGCTGACTGCAAAGGATTCGAAATTGGACTTGCCGGCGCGGGTGAGAAATTCGTTGAGTCGCTGATCCTTCGGCGTGGCGGTGGCCATGATCAGGTAGTCCGGATTCAGCCATTGGGCAAACCTGCCGAATTCGGTGGCGTGGTCGAGGGCGATGTGGGCTTCATCCACCACCATGCCGATGGCGAGACCCTTGCCGCGCGCCCTTGCCACCAGTTCGGCGAGGCTGCGCGTGTCGTCGTCGCTGTCGGCGTTGTAGCCTTGGGTGCGCGATTTGGCTCGGGCAACGGCTTGGACGGTGGAGATCAGTACGTGACCGCTGGCGGGCTCCTGGTTACGTCCGTGTACGAGTGCTTGCGGCGACAGGTCGGACGCGTTGCTGACGAGGGCGTCCAGCGTCTGGGTTACCAGATTGACGAAGGGAACGAACCAGAACCACAGCACTTCGGCTTCTGCGCTGACATTGGCGAGTACGCGGGCCAGCATGAAGGTTTTGCCGGAGCCTGTGGGGGCGCGCAGCAGGCAGGGCGGGTGGCTGTCGCGCAGCAGGGCACGGCCGATGTTGGCGATCAGGTTGGCCTGGAAGCCTTCGGGCTCGAGAAGGTCGCCTTGGGCTGCAGTCAGCTGGATGTTCATGGACGGGGCGTTCATGGACACGGTAGGGGCCTGGCTCGTCATCGTCATTGATTTTGAGAGGTGACCTGGCCGCGCCGCAGGGCGTCGTTCAGGCTGTAGCTGTTCACCGTGATGCCACGCTGTTCAAGCAGATGGCGCACGGTGTCGGGGCGAAAGGAATACACGGCGAGCCGTTCTGCCGACCAGGCGGCGAGGGTGTCTATGGCGTTTTCGTCCACGTCGAAGCACGCCAGCACCGCCAGGCGCGCATCGCCGGCAATCTGGCGCACCGGCCCGTGGCCGGGCGGAATGGCGGCGTGCAGTTCGCGCAGGCCGAGAAGCTGCATGGCATGTTCGGGGCTTGCCTCGAAGGCCAGATCGGCCGGTTCGATAAGGTCGAGCTGCAGATAGGCAAAGCTGCCGCCGAGTCCCTCCTTGCCGCCATAGCCTTGCATCACGCGGCGGACGCGTTCGGCGGTGATGTCGCGGCACAGGTTCTTGTCGGGCGTCTTCTCTGTCGCCTCGGTGCTGGAGCACAGGATGAAGCGCCGGTTGCCGCCGTCCTCGGCGTTCAGTTCGAGCACGGCCTGGGCGGTGGTGCCGCTGCCGGCGAAGAAGTCGAGCACGATGTCGCCGGGGCGGGTGGCCTGCTTCAGGAGGCCTTTGATGAGCGACAGGGGCTTGGCGTAGTTAAAGGCGCGGTCGCCGAAAATTTCGGCAACGATGCGCGCGCCCTCCTGGTTGGTGCCCGTGATGAAGCTGTTGTCGGCTTCGTAATCGCCATCCTCGAAACGCGGCACCAGCCAGCTCGACAGTGGTTGAGTCTGGTTGCGTAGATCGGCTTTGTAGCGCTTGAACTGTGGCCGGCCGAAGCCGACCGGGCGGCCGACCCAGAACTCGAGGTCGGGAAGGTCGCGGCGCAGCAGCGGGGTCCGGCCACTCTTGGGTACATCGCCTGCGTCGATGGCGGCGAGCAACGCGTCCAGCGTCGGCCAGGTTTCAACGCGCTGGTCGTTTGACGGGAATAGGATCTGGCCCAGTTCGATGAACTCTTCCATCGTTTTGGCCTGGACGGTTTGACCCCTTTTTAATCGTTCTTGCGAAGCATAAACCCACACCCTATCCGGGTTCGGAGGGTAGGAGACGCCCGATGCCGGATCAAGCAACGGGTAGTAAAGGTTGGGTCGCTCTTTCCAGGAATATCCAAGTGTCAGGTCGCTGGTTCGCCAGTCGCCGCGCGGATCCTTGTCTGGATTGCCGTACATCTCATAGCTCTTGGCAAATCCGTTGAAGCTGAAGCCCGGGTTGCCATAAGCCAGCACGTGTTCATGATCGACGCTCAGGAAGCACTGCTGATCCGCATTCGATCCCTGCCGCGTCCGCCAAGCGATCGAGCCTAGCCGCCGCCCTGGAAAAACCTCGTCCATCAGCAATTCGAGCCGCGCCCGGTTCTCGTCGTTTATCGACACCAGGATCACACCGTCGGGTGCGAGCAGATCGCGGGCCAGCGAGAGTCGGCGGAACAGGAATTCCAGCCACTGGGAATGTCGCCAGCGGTCGTTGGGGCCGACGTAGTGGTCGTTGTAGACCCAGTCCTTGTTGCCGGTGTTGTAGGGCGGATCGATGTAGATGACGCGGATGCGTCCACGGTGGGTGGCGCCCAGCAGGCGCAGCGCGTCGAAGTTGTCGCCTTCGATAACGAGATTGGGGCAGGGGGTTTCAGGTGTCGGGCAGTGGGACCAGGCCTCGACCCGTCGCGGAAAAACCAGATTGGCGTTGAGGGCCGCGTCGCGTGCGATGGCGTCGGACTCCCAGTACAGCCCGAGTTTTCGGCGCGTGAGGTGGTCGCTCAGCAGGCGGCGCAGTTGCTCCTTGCTCAGGTGCTCGAGTTCGGAGAGAAGGCTGGGTTGGAGCGGGCCCTTGTTGATCATTGCACGGTGCGGGTTTCTGAGGGCTGGCGGGAGAAGGGGCGTGTCGCGGGTGTCAGTCGCGGATGCGCGAGGACATGAGTCGGGCAGATTTTGCGCAAATAGTGAACAGACTATTCACTAAATTCTAAACCACTAGGAAACTTTGAGGGGGTGTCGGACTTAACTATCGGTTCATGACAAACAAGGCTGATTTCGGCATCCGACTGTGCAAGGCCATGCAGGCCGAGGGCCTGCCCTTGCGTCCGAGCGTGCTGGAGCGCGAGTTCAACAAGCGCTATTGGGGGCGGTCGGTCAGCCTTCAGGCAGTGAGGCGCTGGATGCGTGGCGAGGCCATTCCGTCGCAGGACAAGTTGCTGGTGCTGGCCGAGTGGCTGAAGGTTGAGCCGCAGATCCTGCGGTTTGGGGACGAGGCGGTGCGTGCCGTGCGCTCGTCACAGCAGCGCTGGGAGGAGCTGGCGCATGCCGAGCGCTCGACCCTGGATGCCTTTCTGCGCCTGCCGGTGGCGCAGCGCAGGGTGGTGCAGCAGGTTATCGAGGCCTTTGATCTTGCTTATGGCAGCGGGGGGCCGACGAGCAAGGATTGAAGGTTGACGATCGGTGATGTTGCGGCCACCTTTTGGATGGGACCGTAACCGTAAGCCGTTATTGACCCGACCCTTTGATTCACTTACCCCCCTCGGGCTGGGCGGGTAGTCGATATTGAATGGCCGGGTTGATAGCGTCGGCTGATCAGCTTTCCGCTGCGCTGGTTTGAACCGCGAGCGTGCCGGATTTTTCCCGCTTCGCCAGGGTCTGGCGGTAGAGCTGGGCGAGGCGTCCGGCCATGGCTTCATCCGACCATAGCGAGGCCGTTTTGCGGGCCTGTCCGGCCAGTTCGAGGCAGGCTGCAGGGTTGGCCAGCAGCCTGCCGACGACTTCGCCGAAGGCCTGCGGGTCGTCCGGCGGGGCGATGCAGCCGGGGGCGTCGGCCAGGATGTCGGCGGTGCCCATTGCCGACAGCGCGACCACCGGCGTGCCGGCGGCCAGGGCTTCGAGCAGGACCAGCCCCTGGGTTTCGGTGCGCGACGCAAACACAAAAAGATCGGCCGCTGCGTAGCAATCCGGCAGCGCGCTGGCGCGATCGAGATAGCCGAGAAAGCGCACGCTGTCGGCCAGGCCGAGGCGTGTGGCCTGCTGGCGCAGGGATTCCATCGCCGGTCCTTCGCCGGTTATCAGCAGCAGGGCGTCGGGGCAGTCTTGATGGGCGCGGGCGAAGGCGTCGAGCAGGAAGCCGATGTTCTTCTCATGGGCCACGCGTCCCACAAACAGGGCCAGCGGACGCTCCGGCGGGATGCCGTGCGAGGCCCGGAAGGCCGCGCCGTTGCCGCGGGCAAAGCGCGCCAGCGGAATGCCGGTGGGCAGGATGGCCAGCGGCGTGGAAACGCCGTAGCGGGTAAGGCGATCGGCCATGGCCGACGAGGGCACGACGACGGTGTCGACGGCGTTGCACTGGCGGCGCGAGAAGCTGCGGGCCAGGCCGCGCAGCCAGGCGGCGGGCAGGAAGGGCACGTAGTGCTGGAGGTATTCCTCGAACAGGGTGTGGTAGGTGACGAGGGCGGGCAGCCCGTGGTGGCGGGCGGCCGCCACGCCGGCGTAATGGGCGATGAAGGGCGTCTGGACGTGGATCAGGTCGCAGCCGCTGGCGGCCGCGCGCACCGTCCGGTGCATCGCGCCCCAGGGCAGCAGCCGGTCTTCCGGGTCGTTGGGCAGGCGGCGCCCGGCAACCCGGATGATGCCCGGCTCGTCGGTCTCGTCTTCATAGCGCGGCACCACCAGGCGAACCTCCACGCCCTGCCGGGCGAGGGCCTGCCGAAAGGTCTCCATCGAAGTGGACACCCCATTGACGCGTGGAAAATACACATCGGAAACCATCAGGACTCGAATCATCGGGCTGCTTTCATGGCGATGTCGGCGACGGGGGGCGGGCTCTCGGCAAGCGCCGGAGGCCTGGCGGCATGCGGCTCCAGGGCGGGCGGGGCGGAGCCCCACACGACCAGCTCCAGGCGCCCGTCGAAGTGCTCGACGATGGCGGTGCAGGAATCCACCCAGTCGCCGCAGTTGATGTACAGGAGGCCGTCGATCTCCTTGATCGCGGCCCAGTGGATGTGACCGCAGACAATGCCGTCGAGCCCGCGCTCGCGGGCGTGGCGAACGGCCGAATCCTCGAAATCGAAGATGAAGTTGAGCGCTGTCTTGACCTTGCGCTTGGCGTAGCCGGCCAGCGACCAGTAGCCCGAGCGGCCCATCTTGCGGCGGGCCCAGGACAGCCACAGGTTGAGGCGCACCAGCCAGTTGTAGGCCACGTCGCCGAGCACGGCCACCCAGCGGTGGTGGCGCGTAACCTGGTCGAAGATGTCGCCGTGGATCAGCAGCAGGCGGCGGCCGTCGGCGGTTTCGTGGATGGCTTCGGGATGCACCTCGATGCCGCCGAAGGACACGCCGGGGTAGTCGCGCAAGACTTCGTCGTGGTTGCCGGGGATGAACACGATGCGCTCGCCGTGGCGGGCGCGCCGCAGCAGCTTCTGGACCACCGTGTTGTGGGCCGGCATCCAGCAGATCCCGCGGTGCATCGCCCAGAAGTCGATGATGTCGCCGATCAGATAGGTGTGCTCGGACGGGTGCTCGCGCAGGAATTCGATCAGGTGATCGGCCTGGCAGGCACGGGTGCCGAGATGGATGTCGGAGAGAAAGAGTGAGCGCACGGGCGGCATGACCGCACCCTATCCGGCCAATATGAACGCCCGGTTATCGTCGTGTGATGGAACGATGGCAGCGCCCGGTGCGGGCCCGGGTGCTGTGCCATGATGGCGCCCGTTGAGGCTTGTAAATGGGGGCAGCACGCCATGCTGGGCTGGATTCGGCAACGACTTTTGAAAAGCAGGGTTCCGCCCGAGATCGCGCGCGCCCGGGCGCTGGTTGCGGCCATCGACCGCGGCGGCATTCCGCTCAACCCGGCCCGGGTCAATGCGATTGCCCGCGACCTCGGGCTGGAGGTTTCGCGCAAGGCGCCGGTTGAAGAAACGATTGAACGGATTCGCGCCTGTCTGCACCGTCATTCGTCCTGATGTCTGCGGGCGGCCGGCTGGCGTGGTGATTCTGGGCGCTGTGGTAGCCTTGCCCGCTTTTCGAGGCAGCGAGGCGCTCCCATGTCCGTGGCGGATACCCGCAGGTTTCTCGCCTGTGTCCTGATCTGGGGCACCACCTGGCTGGCGATCACCTTTCAGCTCGGCAGCGTTGCCCCGGAGGCCAGCGTCGCCTGGCGCTTCGGCCTCGCCGCGTTGATCTCGGGCGGAATTTGCCGCTGGCAGGGCCTCGGGCTGCGCTTTGCGCCGGCGGTGCATGTGCACCTGTTCGGTTTTGGCGCCTCGATGTTCGGGGTGGGCTATCTCTGTGTTTATTACGCCGAGCGCCACGTGGCGTCCGGCCTCGTGGCGGTGGGCTACAGCGTGCTGCCGCTGACCAACATGATCGGCACGCGCCTCGCCTTTGGTCACCCGCTCAATCGCCGGGCCGGCGTTGGCGGGCTGATCGGCCTGTTTGGCGTGGCCTGCGTGTTCTGGCCGGAACTGGCCGGTATCGAGGCCAGCCGGGACGTGCTGCTCGGTAGCCTGCTGACCGCCGGCGGCGTGCTGGCCAGCTCGGTTGGCAACGTGTTTTCGGCGCGCCTGGCCATGGACGGCGTGCAGGTCTGGCAGAAAATGGTCTGGGGCATGGGCTACGGCGCCCTGTGCTGCCTCGCCGCGGCTGCACTCGGCGGGCAGACGCTGGGCTTTGAATGGACGGCGGGCTATGTGTTGTCGTGGCTCTACCTGGCCGTGTTCGGCTCGGTCTTCGCGTTCTTCTTTTACCTGAAGCTGCTCGACAGCATTGGCGGCGGGCGTGCCGGCTACGTGGGCGTGATGACGCCGGTGCTGGCGCTGCTGCTGTCCAGCCTGTTCGAGCACTTCAGCTGGTCGCCCCTCAGCCTGCTGGGGCTGGCGGCGGCAATGGCAGGCAACTTCTTCATCCTGAGGCCGGACAGCGCGGGCCGTCGCGCCTGATTGTTCCGGCTCCGGGGCTGCGTATCGAGGAAACAATCGTGCACAAATCCACGCCACTTTTTCAGATCCACACCGACATCGACGAGCGCGTTCGACTCATCCGCGAGGGCCACCCCGAATGGCTCTGCGGCAAGGGTTGCGACAGCTGCTGCCGGCGCCTCGCCGAGGTGCCCCGGCTCACGGCCGCGGAGTGGGAGGTGCTGCAAGAGGGCCTGGCCGCGCTCCCGCCGGAACAGCTCGCCGACATCCGCCGCCACATGCTCGAACTGACCGAAACCCCGTCCCGCTCCGTCGTTTGCCCCATGCTCGAGCGGGCCACCGGCGCCTGCCCGGTGTACCTCCATCGCCCGGTAGCCTGCCGCACCTACGGTTTTTACATCGAGCGGAACCTCGGGCTCTATTGCGGGGACATCGAGGCCCTCGTCGCCCAGGGCGCCCTGCCCGATGTGGTGTGGGGCAATCAGGACGCCATCGACCGCCGGCTGGGCAGCCTGGGGGAAAGCCGGCCGCTGACCGAGTGGTTCGCGGGCTGGGTGGGTGGCGAGGGGTTGGAGGGAGCGCTTTGAACTGAAGTGCAACGCCCCGGTTCAGGCGAAGACACCGAAGCCCTTTACGAGGGGCGTCATTGAAGCGCTTACTGGCCGGGCCGCCGGTGGTGAAAGCTTAATTCTGTATATACAAATATTCTTGACCAATCCAAATAACGCATCTACAGTAAATCAATGGGATCACGCTACACGTGGGACGAAGCGAAACGCAGGAGCAAGCTTGCCAAGCATGGCTTGGACTTCGCCAATGCCGACATGGTGCTGGCTTCGCGCTACCGATTGGATATTCCGGTGGTGCGCGCCAACGAGGAGCGGATTCAATCGTTTTCCTACGTACTGAACCGGCTGGCTGTGTTGACTGTGGTGCATCTGGATCGCGACAGCACGACGCGCATCATCAGTTTCCGCTACGCCAGCGAGAAAGAATCGGAGGCCTACTATGACTGGATCAGCCAAGAAGCTGACTGAACGGGAACAAATCCTGAAGGCGATGAAGACGCCGCCGGCAGAGGGATATTTCGTCTGGGACGGCAAGGACGAGGACGACCGCCCGGCCACGGAGGAAGAGCTGCACGCCGGCATCGAAGCGGCGCGCAGAGGTCGTGGACGTCCCGCCGGGTCTGGGATCAAGGAGCAGGTCGCCATCAGGATTGACCGCGATGTCCTGGCTGCCTTTCGGTCCGGTGGTGCCGGATGGCAAACCCGGATGAACGACGCGCTCAGGGACTGGTTGAAAGATCATCCTGTCGCCTGACCCTGCGCCATCGGGAGCGAGGCGACCGCGCCCCGCACGGCCCCGCGCGGGTACTGCTGAACGTCATCCGGCACAACCCGGCCGGCGCGGAGCCCATTTGAAGGGCGTTTGAAGGGGCGCGACATGGATCTGGGTGTGACCATCAACGGACGGGACGCTATCGATGCGGTCACCGCCAGCGCGTACCCGCAGAAGCGCGACGAGCCCGAGGCATAGAAAGTCGACGACGGGGCCGTCTTGGTGACACCCACAACCGACCCGCCCGCGTGGCGGGTTTTTCGTTTTTGGCGCACGCGCGCAGATGAAAGGTCTTAGTGTTGTGTCGCCAACCAGCGGGGTGTCGTTTTTTTGCACCAGCCCCGCAAGTAGCAGGCCGCACAGCCTGCGCAGTCCGCCCGAATCTGGCTACATGGCGGCCACACCGCCCCAAACGCAAAAAGGCCAACCCTCGCGGATTGGCCTAAGTGCTTGAATCTATTGGTGGTGATGGGCGGATTGTCTCAGCGTCACCACGACACAGCAGTTATGCGGGCTGTGCGTCAGGTTTGGAGCGGTGTTTGTATGGCTGTTTGTCACAGTACCATGGCTTTGTCGCGGCGCAGGAAGGGGGGCCAATGTTCTGCGGAAAATTTTCGAGAGGCTCATTTGCTACACGCGGGTTTTACTTCCCCCCTGTACCCTGCCTGCAGTCTCACCGCGCCCAACGAGGAGATGACCGCACATCAAGACTGAGCAAGCCCCGCAGTAACGGCGGCTTGGACCCACTAGGCGATACGGTTGAGGTCGATTTCGAAGCCCGCGGCCTTTAGCTCTTTTGCGAGCATTAATTGCCATCCGTTGCTGTTATCCATCGACTGATAGACCAGCCCTAAAACATCAGACGGCACTTCGATATCTCCTTTCATTAGGACAAAGACTTTGTCCCGCCCCAGCCGTCCTGTGAAGTAACCGAGTTCAAGCACTACATTCTGACGTGGTCTATGACGCCTCTCATTGTCCAGACCCACGGGGTAGCCATAGTCGTCTGGAGTCATGAGAATCACCGCGAAGCCGGCGCGGCCTGCGAACTCCTCGAACTTTTCGATGACCGTCATGCCGCGATTGATCTGCTCTTGGAGGATCACGGGTTTTACTCCCAACTGCTCAAGGAATCGCGCAACGGAGTGCTTTGCGCCCTCGTCGTGCCCGTGGACAAGGAAGACCGAGTTCTTGCTTGGAAGCTCTGGCGCTAGCGGAGCACTCTCGTATCTAGTCGCAGTCAGAATGCCCTCAGTGCCGATATCAGATCGCCATCGACCACTCAGTTTTCCGTCCGACTCAATCCGGCATACCACCTGGACGGTTCCCAGCCGAACGTTTGCTGAGAACTGACGGCTAGGGATCATTTGTATAGAGAGTGGCTCGGCGACGACTCCCGCAAAAACATACTCATATTGACCCATGGCTGGTTCTGCGAACTTGGCGGTTCCTGATACCTTTTCGCCTTCTTGGCGCATATCTATGGTGAAACCGCCTTGGTTCGTGCCTGAAATTGTCCCGGTCCAGTATCCGGCATAGTTAGGAATGCTCACGTTTGCCCCTGCTTTTCTGGTTTTTAGAGCTCGGATTATGCACAAGGACTCATTTGTGTGCCATGACGGTTCAATCTTGGAGTGATCACACAGTCTCCACGGAAGCCGGGGCGATTCAGTTCGTGGTCGAGCTGGATGGCCACCATCAGCCGGCGGAGGCGACGCCTAGAACGACGGGTAACGACCCTCGCCATCGGGTTCCGATGCGTACAAACATAGGTCGCCCAGTTGATATTTTCTGTGTACGTTGTACACTAACATTTGTGAATGATGTTCACGGGTGGTCGGCATGAAGCGGCAGGACGAATTGGTTGGAATAGGCGAGATTGCAGAGATGGCGGGGGTCTCCCGTCAGGCGGTGGCTAACTGGCGTGTACGGGTCAAGGACTTTCCGAGCCCAGTGACGGAGTTGGTTTCCGGTCCCATTTTTCGGCGCTCGCAAATTCGAACTTGGCTAAAAAGAAATAAAAGGAACAATCCAATGGCTCACGTAATTTCGACAATTAATTTGAAAGGCGGCGTCGCTAAGACCACTACATCAGTGGCTCTGGCCGAGGTTTTTTCGGCTGAGATGGGAAAAAAGGTTCTGGTCATCGACCTCGACCCGCAGACCAATGCAACAATCATGTTGCTGGGGGAAGATAAGTGGCTTGAATTGAACAACGAGGGGCGCACCCTAGCGCAGTTGTTTAAAGATGCCATGAACCCCGACGTGAAGAGGTTCAATCTAAATGCAACGCTTCAGAAGGGGGTGTCCGACGTTCAGGGGGCAAGGACTATTGATCTGCTGCCTTCGAGCTTGGATTTGATTGACGTGCAGGACCAACTCGCGTCCGCGCCATCGGGAAAGTTCTACGCTGTGAATCCCGTTGAGTTGCTCTGGAGGGCGGTCAAGTCGAAGTTGGATGAGTACGACATTGTGATAGTTGACTGCCCGCCCAATCTCGGGATTGTTACGCTCAACGGTTTGCGTTTATCCGATGCTTACATCATCCCGACTATCCCTGACCACCTTTCGACCTATGGCATCCCCCAGATTGTGACTCGCGTCGGTGAGTTTGCTCAAGCGATTGGCGAGGAGATTGAACCACTTGGCATTGTTATTACGAAGTATCAGGCTAATTCGACCGTGCACCACACTGTACTTCGGCAACTTCGGCACGATGAGAAGCTTCCCGAGGTGTTCTCGACTACGATTCAACAAACGAATGCAGCATCGGCGGCGGCGGAGTTCTCGTTGTCTGGAAAACGAACGCTACGACAGAAGTATGGTTCGGGTGCTAGCGGGCTCACCTCGACTTACATTGACCTGGCGAATGAGATTTGGGATCGCTTGGAGGGGAAACCGTGACGCTCAAGTTCATCCTGAACCGCTTAGTGCGTGTCGTGCTTGAGGAGGCAGAGCGCAACCCCGCGTTCGAGGCCGAGTTGAGCGAGGTCCTGAACCTTGGGCCATCAAAGCGCAAGGCAAGTCGAGATAACATCGGCGTTTCTGTATTGGGCGATAGCAAGAGAGCGAAGAATCGCCGTCCGCCAGCTGTTCTTGATCCGTTGCAAGTCGTCCGTGAGGGCGAGCCAGCATTGCGAAGTGCGCTGGAAAAGCTGACACTGGATCAACTGCGGGACATCGTAGCCGATTATGGTATGGACCCAGGGCGAGTCGTCATGAAGTGGACTTCACCGGAGCGGGTTGTCGACAGAATCGTCGAGATGTCGGTCGGACGGGCCCGAAAGGGCGATGCATTTCGTAAGCCAAGCGAAGAGGCTCCTGCCACCGAGACTCTGCTCCCTAGCGCAACGCTCAAGGAAGACGACGGCAACTAGAGGGGGAGGCTAGTTGTGGCGAGGTCCGTTAGGTGGGCCGAACTGGAGAGACGACGGCAGCGTCGAAGGAAAAAATATCCGTAGGCAGAACCCCGAACGGTCGCGAAGCCGTTCGGGGTTCTCGTCACCTCACCAGCGGTCAGGCCGCCTTGTCTTCCTCATCACCCGCAGCCTGCCGCACCGCGGCGGTGACCACGGCCCCGATCTTGTCGACCACCCGCTTGCGTCCGGCGTCGGCAAGGTGGGTGTAGCGCTGGGTCATCTGGGCCGAGCTTTGCCCGAGGAGATCCTGCACTTCGTACAGCGTCTCGCCCCGGCATTGACGGCGAGGCTGGCGAACGAGTGGCGCAGGTCGTGGATGCGCAGGTGCTCGACCCCGGCGACGGCCAGCACCCGGCAGAAGGTCTTGTGTGGAGTGTTGAGCGGCTTGTCGCCGGAGCGGCCCGGCAAGACCCAAGGCGAAGTGCCAAGGCGGTGAGCTGTGCCTTGATGGCCTAGAAGCCTGGCATTGGGGGCGTAGTGGGGAGGCGGGTGCGTGCCGAATCTTGATCCATGTGATTAAGCCGTCCGAAGACGTGACAAACGTGTGATCCTTGTCTGAAAGTGGTTCTAGCGCGTACACATGGCGTACACAGACCACCAAAGCACTTAGGCCAATCCTTGCGGATTGGCCTAAGTGCTTGAATCTATTGGTGGTGATGGGCGGAGTCGAACCGCCGACCTATGGGTTATGAATCCATCGCTCTAACCATCTGAGCTACATCACCAACGGAAGCCCGCTATAATAGGGACTTGAATGCACTTGGTCAACATGCAATGAAAAAACTTTATATCCGTACTTTCGGTTGCCAGATGAACGAGTACGACTCGGACAAGATGGCGGATGTGCTCGGGGCGGCCGACGGGCTGGAGAAAACCGACAATCCGGAAGAGGCGGACATCATTCTCTTCAACACCTGCTCGGTGCGTGAGAAGGCGCAGGAGAAGGTTTTTCACGACCTCGGGCGGGTTCGGCATCTCAAGCAGAAAAACCCCAACCTGATCATCGGCGTGGGTGGTTGCGTGGCGAGCCAGGAGGGCGAGGCCATCGTGGCGCGGGCGCCGTATGTCGACCTGGTGTTCGGGCCGCAAACCCTGCACCGCCTGCCCAAGCTGATCGCCGAGCGCAAGGCTTCCGGGCGTTCGCAGGTGGATATTTCCTTCCCCGAGATCGAGAAGTTCGACAACCTGCCGCCGGCCCGCGTGGACGGGGCGAGCGCTTTCGTGTCGATCATGGAAGGCTGCTCCAAGTACTGCACCTTCTGCATCGTGCCCTACACCCGCGGTGACGAGGTGTATCGCCCGCTGGCCGACGTGCTGGCCGAAGTGGCCGGGCTGGCCGCGCAGGGCGTGAAGGAGGTGACGCTGCTGGGCCAGAACGTGAATGCCTGGCGCGCGCCTGTGGATGGCGAGAGCGGCGAGATGGCCGACTTTGCCTTCCTGCTCGAATGCGTGCATGAAATCCCCGGTATCGAGCGTCTGCGCTACACCACCTCCCACCCGCGCGAGATGACCCAGCGTGTGGTCGAGGCCTACGCCAGGCTGCCCAAGCTGGTGTCGCACCTGCACCTGCCGGTGCAGGCCGGCTCTGATCGGGTGCTGGCGGCGATGAAGCGCGGCTACACGGTGCTGGAATACAAGTCGCTGGTGCGCAAGCTCCGCGCGGCGCGTCCGGATATCTCGCTGTCGTCGGATTTCATCATCGGCTTTCCCGGCGAGACCGAGGCCGATTTCGAGGCGACGATGAAGCTGATCGACGATCTGGGCTTCGATGCGTCCTTCAGCTTCATCTACAGTTCGCGCCCCGGCACGCCGGCCGCCGACATGGCCGACGATACGCCGCAGGACGTGAAGCTGGCCCGCCTGTCGCGCCTGCAAAAGCGCATCGAGGAGCAGGCCGCGGTGATCAGCGCCAGCATGGTGGGCAGCGTGCAGCGCATTCTCGTGGAAGGCCCGTCGCGCAAGGATCCCAACGAGCTGGCCGGGCGCACCGACAACAACCGCATCGTCAACTTCCCCGGCAATCCGCGGCTGATCAACAATTTTGTCGATGTGACCATCGTTGCGGCCCTGCCGCACTCGCTGCGTGGCGAGATCGTCACGCAGGGTTGAGGGGCTGGGTTGAGGGGCTGGGTTGAGGGGCTGGGTTGAGGGGCTGGGTTGAGGGGTAAGGTGAGTCCGCGATCTTGAATTCCACTTCCCCGGAGGGCGCTGCTCTGGCAGCATGCGCCCGATGAAACCCACCGAAATCGTCCTGTATCCCGTGGATAACCTGCGCCTCGCCAGCCTGTGCGGTGCGCTCGACGAAAACATCCGCCAGATCGAAACCGCCTTCGACGTGACCATCGCTCGGCGCGGCGAGCGGTTTACGATTCACGGCGAGCTGCCCCGGGCCCAGCTGGCGGCGCGGGCGCTACGCCATTTTTACGACAAGGCGGACGCAGAGCTGTCGGTGGACGACATCCAGCTCGGCCTCATCGAGCTGTCCAACCTGCCGCAAACGGTTCCGCAGGCGCCGGTGCTTCTTACCCGCAAGAGCGAGCTGCACGGCCGCACGCCGCGGCAGGTGGATTACCTGCGCCAGATTCAGGAGCACGACATCACTTTCGGCGTCGGCCCGGCCGGTACCGGCAAAACCTATCTGGCCGTGGCCAGCGCCGTCGATGCCTTCGAGCGCGAGCACGTCGAGCGCATCGTCCTCACCCGCCCGGCGGTGGAGGCGGGCGAGCGGCTCGGTTTTCTGCCCGGCGATCTGGCGCAGAAGGTCGACCCCTACCTGCGCCCGCTCTACGACGCGCTCTACGACCTGATGGGTTTCGAGCGCGTGACCAAGCTCTTCGAGCGCGGCTGCATCGAGATCGCCCCGCTGGCCTTCATGCGCGGGCGCACGCTGTCGCGGGCCTTCATCATCCTCGACGAGGCCCAGAACACCTCGGCGGAACAGATGAAGATGTTTCTGACCCGCATCGGCATCGGCTCGCGCGCGGTGATCACCGGCGACCTGACCCAGGTTGACCTCCCCCGCGGCCAGAAGAGCGGCCTCGGCGAAGCGGTGCAGGTGCTCGCCGATGTACGCGGCGTCGCCTTCACGCACTTTCTCAAGGAAGACGTCGTGCGTCACCCGCTGGTGGCGCGCATCGTTGCCGCCTACGAAAGCCACGGCCAGCGCAACCAGCAGCAACAAAGCACACAACAATGAGCGACATCAAGCTACCTCGCCGCCTCGATCTTTCGGTGCAATACGCCTGTAACCGCGAGGGCGTACCTTCGCGGGTCGATTTTCGGCGCTGGCTGAGGGCCGCCGAACCCGGCGCGGCACGCATTACCGTGCGCATCGTCGATGAAGACGAAGGGCGCGAACTCAACCGCGACTACCGAGGCAAGGATTACGCCACCAACGTGCTCACCTTTGCCTACGATGAAGGCGAGGACATGCCGCTGCCCGAAGGCCTGCCGCTGATGGGCGACCTGGTGCTGTGCCGGCAGGTCGTGGAACGCGAAGCCGCCGAGCAGGGCAAGCCGCTGGATGCGCATTACGCCCATTTATCGGTGCATGGTATGCTGCATTTGCAGGGTTTCGACCATGAGATCGACGCCGAAGCCGACGTAATGGAAGCGCGGGAGCGCAGCATTCTCGCCAGCCTCGGCATTGCCGATCCTTACGCCGGCGAACGCTAGGCAACACCCCAAGCCGCCCTTCGGGGCGGCCCGGCAGACACTCTGACGGTGGGGTGAGCAATGCGCCATGGGCGATGGAATTGGTCCGCAGGATCGATCCATCGTCCATGGCCCATTTCTCATCCACCCCTTTTATGGAACCCTCCAGTAGCAGACCATCCTTGCTCGAACGGCTTTCCGCCTTCCTCACCCGGGAGCCGGAAGACCGGGACGAATTGCTGCACCTTCTGCATTCGGCCCACGACCGCAACATGTTCGACGCGGATGCCCTGGCGATCATCGAAGGTGCCCTGCAGGTTTCCGACATGCAGGTGCGCGACGTGATGGTCCCCCGGGCGCAAATGGATGTCGTCAGCCTTGCCGACTCCGTCGAAGACATCACCCGCTTTGTCATCCATGCCGCCCACTCGCGCTTTCCCGTCATCGGCGAAGGCAAGGACGACGTGCTCGGCATCCTCCTCGCCAAGGATCTGCTGCGTGTTTTTGCCGGCGAATCCTTCAACCTGCGCGAGATGCTCCGCCCCGCTGTTTTTGTGCCTGAATCCAAGCGGCTCAACGTGTTGCTGCGGGATTTTCGCGTCAGCCACAACCACATGGCCATCGTGGTGGACGAATACGGTGGCGTGGCCGGTCTCGTGACCATCGAGGATGTGCTCGAGCAGATCGTCGGTGACATCGAGGACGAATACGACTTCGACGAAACCGCCGACAACATCCGCGGCGACCAGGCCGGTCGCTACCGGGTCAAGGCGGCCACCGAAATCGAAGACTTCAACGAAGCCTTCTCCACCACCTTCAGCGACGCCGAATACGACACCGTCGGCGGCCTGCTGATCCGCAAGCTGGGGCGTCTGCCCAAGCGCAACGAAGTCATCGAACTCGAAGGCCTGCGCTTCCAGGTGCTGCGGGCCGACAGCCGGCGTATTCACTCCCTGCTCGTCGAGCGCCTGCCCGACGCCGAACCGGTCGGCGGCTGATGGATTGGCGACGTCAGGGCGCGGCCCTCCTGGCCGGGGGGGCGTCGGTGCTGGCCTACGCCCCGTTCGGGATCTTTCCGCTGGCCTTCGTCTCGCTGGGCCTGCTGTTCTGGCTGCTGGGGCCCGGCATGCCGCGGCGCCTGGCCGCTGCGGCGCAAAAAATGCGGGCGGGCTACGGCTTCGGGGTGGGTTTTGCCTGGGGCCTCGGCGCCATGCTTGGCGGCGTCTCGTGGTTATACGTGGCGCTCAACCGCTACGGCGGTCTGCCGATGCCGCTGGCGGCCTTCGCGATCCTGCTTTTCTGTGCCTTCATGGCGCTGTTCGCCGGCCTGGCCGGCGGGCTGTTCGCCGGCCTGAGGCGGGGCAGGGCGGGGCCGGATGGCGTGCTTTTTGCGGCCCTGTGGCTGCTTTCCGAATGGACGCGGGGCTGGGCATTTACGGGTTTTCCGTGGCTGGCCAGCGGCTACAGCCAGAGCCCGCCAAGCCCCCTGGCCGGGTTTGCGCCGGTGTTCGGCGTGTATGGTGTCGGCGGCCTGCTGGCGCTGGCTGCCGCGCTGGCGGTGGCGGCGCTCCACGGGCGCAGCTGGCGGCCTGCCGTGCTCGCGGCCCTGGTGATTGGCGGCGGCTTCGGGCTGCGCCAGGTTGCCTGGACCACGCCGGTGGGCGAGCCGGTGAAGGTGGCGCTCCTGCAAACCAACATCGAGCAGAGCCTCAAGTGGCGGCCCGAGCTTCTTCAGCACTGGCTCGAGCGCAATCTCGCCCTGGTGCGCGACAACCCGGCACAACTTGTCGTGCTTCCCGAAACCACCCTCCCGCTGCTCGTCGACTACCTGCCGCCCGGCTATCTAGAGGCCATTGGCCGCATTGCCGCGCAAAACGGCGGCGACGCGATCCTCGGCACCTTCACGCGGGATGGCGACAATCTGATCTACAACGCGGCGATCAGCGTCGGGCGCTCGCCGTCGGGGCACTACGCCAAGCATCACCTGGTGCCCTTCGGTGAATACTCGCCGCCGCTGTTCCGCTGGTTCTACGATCTGGTCAATATTCCCATGGCCGACCAGACCCGCGGCCCGGCACGCCAGGCGCCGCTTGCACTGGCCGGCCAGAAGGTGGCGATCAACATCTGCTACGAAGACGTCTTTGGCGAGGAGCTGATCCGCAGCCTGCCGGAGGCGACGCTGATGCTCAACCTCTCCAACCTGGCCTGGTACGGCGATTCGCTGGCCCAGCCCCAGCACCTGCAGATCGCCCGCCTGCGCGCCCTGGAAACCGGCCGCCCGATGCTGCGCGCAACCAACACCGGCATGACCGCGGTCGTCGCGCCGGACGGTACGGTAGAGGCCGTGCTGCCGGCCTTCGAGGCCGGTGCGCTGCATGCCGAGGTGCGCGGCTATCAGGGGCTGACGCCCTATGCCCGCTGGGGCAACTGGCCTGCGGTGGCCGCTGCGCTGCTGGTCGTGGCGCTGGCCTTCGTCGCCGGGCGTCGGCGGGGCTGAACCCGGGCGGGGCTTGCACGGAGCCCCGCCTGGGTCAAAGAAACTCGCCGCGCGCGGGGGTATCATCGGGGTCCGTCTTTTTAGAGCAGGATCACCGAACAATGCGCGCCTATCCCACCAACAGTCCCGAAGCCCTTGGCCGCCTGCTCGCCATGGCGATTCTTGCCGACGGCAGGCTCGACAACCGGGAAGTCGATTGGCTCAAGCATCACGACACCGCCTCCCTCGTCGGCGTAGAACAGGATCTACTCATCCAGGTGCTGCTCGACTGTTGCCGCGACGTGATCACCGAGGCCGAGCAGGAGCGTGTCTTCCTGCTGGAAGATCACCGTCTTGCCCGGCTGGCCGACGATGTCACCGACCCGGCCCTCCGCAAGGTGGCCCTGTCGGCAATCCTCATCATCGCCAAATCCGATGGTGATGTTTCCGAAGGCGAGCAGACCCTGCTGCGTTTCCTGATGCAGCGCTGGGGCATTGCCCTCGAGGATCTGGTGACCGCCTGATCCGCCACAGGCCGGGCTCCCGCCCGGCCGCTTCTTTCTGAGCTGCACGTCAAAACCAAAATCAAAACAACCCGAGGAAAACCATGAGCGACCAGATCAAATACCTGCTCGACGAATCCCGCATGCCCAAGGCCTGGTACAACATCGCCGCCGACCTGTCCGTGCCGCTGCCGCCGCCCTTGCATCCGGGCACCTTGCAGCCCCTTGGCCCCTCCGATCTGGCGCCGATCTTCCCGAATGCAATCATTGCCCAGGAGATGTCCACCGAGCGTTACATCGACATCCCCGAGCCGGTGCGCGACGTGCTGTGCCAGTGGCGCCCAAGCCCGCTGTTCCGCGCCCGCCGCCTCGAAAAGCTGCTCGGCACCCCGGCCAAGATCTATTACAAGTACGAAGGCGTGTCGCCTGCCGGCAGCCACAAGCCCAACTCCGCCGTGCCCCAGGCCTGGTACAACGCCCAGGAAGGCGTGAAGCGCCTGTCCACCGAAACCGGTGCCGGCCAGTGGGGCTCGTCGCTGGCCTACGCCGGCGGCCTGTTCGGGCTGGACGTGACCGTCTTCCAGGTCAAGGTGTCCTACGACCAGAAGCCCTATCGCCGCGCCCTGATGGAAACCTGGGGTGCCCGCTGCGTGGCCTCCCCGTCGAACGAAACCGAATATGGCCGCGCCGTGCTGGCCAAGACGCCGGATCACATCGGCTCGCTGGGCATCGCGATCTCCGAAGCCGTTGAAGTGGCGGCCAAGAACGACGACACCAAGTACGCCCTCGGCTCGGTGCTCAACCACGTGCTGTTGCATCAGACCATTGTTGGCGAAGAAGCCATCATGCAAATGGAAATGGCCGGCGACGACCCGGACGTGGTCATCAGCTGCGTGGGCGGCGGCTCGAACTTTGCCGGCATCGCGTTTCCCTTCATCGGCCTGCAATTGCGCGGCGGCCCCAACGCCAAGAAGCGTCGCATCGTCGCCATCGAGCCGTCGGCCTGTCCGTCCCTCAGCCGTGGCCAGTACGCCTACGACTTCGGCGACACCGCCCACCTCACGCCGCTGGTCAAGATGCACACCCTCGGCAGCGACTTCACGCCGCCGGGCCTGCACGCCGGCGGCCTGCGCTACCACGGCATGGCGCCGCTGGTCAGCCACGTCAAGGAGCTGGGCCTGATCGAAGCCCGAGGCGTGAGCCAGGTGGCCTGCTTCGAGGCCGGTGTGATGTTCGCCCGCAGCGAAGGCATCGTGCCAGCGCCGGAATCGACCCACGCCGTGCGCGGCGCCATCGACGAGGCCCTGCGCTGCAAGGCCGAAGGCAAGAGCGAAACCATCCTGTTCTGCCTGTCGGGCCACGGTCACTTCGACATGGCCTCCTACACCAACTACCTCGCCGGCAAGCTCACCGACCAGCCCTACGACGAGAAGGAGCTGGCGATGGCCTTGTCGATGCTGCCGAAGGTTGACGCCTGACGCATTAAGGCGGGCGCCGGGTCGGCTTCGACCCGGCGAACGGGGCGGTGCATTCGTGGTCGGACTTGAGTTGGTTAGTTGGTTAACAAGGGCGCACAGCCCGTCACTTCCGCTTTACCTACGATGACAACTGCCGAACACCCGGGCTGGCACGCCCGGCACCATGACGACGCTTTCGAGGCGCTGTCGTCGAGCGCCACGGACGGACTCACCGAAAGCGTCGCCGCCGAACGCCTGCTCGAGCATGGCCCGAACCGCATCGAGGGCAAGGCCGGGCGGGGGCCGCTACTGCGTTTTGCGCTGCAGTTTCACCAGCCCCTCATCTACATCCTGATCGTCAGCGGCAGCATTGCCGCCTTTCTCGGCGAATGGGCCGACGCCGGGGTGATCTTCGGCGTCGTGATCGTCAACGCCCTCATCGGCTTCATCCAGGAAGGCCGCGCCGAAAACGCGCTGGCGGCGCTGGCGCGCAGCGTGGCCAGCGACGTCACGGTGCTTCGCGACGGTCAGCGCCGGCGAATAGACGCTGTCGCGCTGGTGCCCGGCGACGTGGTGTGGCTGGCCGCCGGCGACAAGGTGCCGGCCGATTTGCGCCTTTTCGATGCCCGCGCGCTGCAGGTAACCGAAGCCTCGCTCACCGGCGAATCCGTCGCGGTGGGCAAGCACGCCGACATCCTGCCGGTCGATAGCGGACTGGCCGAGCGCGCCAACATGGCCTTCGCCGGCACCCTCGCGGTGGCCGGGCAGGCCGGCGGAGTGGTCGTTGCCACGGGCCGGGGCACCGAAACCGGCCGCATCGCCGATCTGCTCGACGCCACCGAAACCCTCGCCACGCCGCTCACACAGGCGATGGAGCGTTTCTCGAACTTTCTGCTGATTGTCATCCTCGGCCTGGCCGCCCTCGGTTTCGCGGTGGGCAGCCTGCGCGGCGAACCGCTGCTCGACATGCTGATGGCCGCGGTGGCGCTGGCCGTCGGGGCGATTCCCGAAGGCCTGCCGGCGGCCATTACCGTGACTCTCGCCATCGGCGTGGCGCGCATGGCCCGGCGGCGGGCGATCATCCGCCGCCTGCCGGCCGTTGAAACCCTGGGCAGCACCACGGTGATCTGCTCCGACAAGACAGGCACCCTCACCGAGAACCAGATGACCGTGCGCGCGCTCGTGGCCGGCGGCCAGCACTACGCGGTGAGTGGCGACGGCTACGCGCCGGAGGGCGTCGTGAGCCTGGACGGCCAGCCCGCAAAGCCGGCCGGCCCGCTGCGCGACCTGCTGCTGGCCGGCGTGCTGTGCAATGACGCCGGGCTGGCCGAGCAGGATGGCGCCTGGACCATCACCGGCGACCCCACCGAAGCGGCCCTGCTGGTGTCGGCCAGGAAGGCCGGGCTGGATGAAAATGCCCTGCGCCAGACCTTCCCGCGCATCGACGAGATCGCCTTCGACTCGGCCCGCCAGTACATGGCCAGCCTCAACCGCCTGGACGACGGCCCGGTGGCCCTGGTCAAGGGCGCGCTGGAAGTCATCCTGCCCCAGTGTGCAACGATGCTCGACGGCGACGGCGAGCCGGTTGCAGTGGATGTGGAAGCCATCGACACGATGGCCCGCGCCATGGCTGCCGACGGCTTGCGGGTGCTGGCCTTTGCCCGCGCCGCCGTTGATGGCGAGGCGCTGGACGAATCAAAGCTGGCCGGCAGCCTGTGTTTTCTGGGCCTGCAGGCCATGCTCGACCCGCCCCGCCAGGCTGCGCTGCAGGCTATCCAGGCCTGCGCGGCCGCCGGTGTCCGGGTCAAGATGATCACCGGTGACCATGCCGACACGGCACTGGCCATCGCCCGCAAGCTCGGCCTCGCTTCTGATGGCGCGCGCGCCATGACCGGCCGCGAGCTGGCGGTGCTGGATGCGGACCAGCTGCGTGGCGTGGTGCGCGAGGTCAGCGTCTTTGCCCGTGTCGAGCCCGAGCAAAAGCTGCGCCTGGTGCAGGCCCTGCAGGCCAATGGCGAGGTGGTGGCGATGACCGGCGACGGGGTGAACGACGCCCCGGCCCTCAAGGCGGCCGACATCGGCGTGGCGATGGGCGCCGGCGGCACCGAAGTGGCCAAGGATGCCGCGGCGATGGTGCTCACCGACGACAACTTCGCCACCATCGAGGCCGCCATCGAGGAAGGGCGCGGGGTTTACGACAACCTGGTGAAGTTCATCATCTGGACGCTGCCAACCAACTTTGGCGAAGGCCTGGTGATCCTCTTCGCGGTGCTGGCCGGCGTCACGCTGCCCATCACGCCGCTGCAGATCCTGTGGATCAACATGACGACGGCGGTGCTGCTCGGCCTTGCGCTGGCCTTCGAGCCGGTCCAGCGTGACGTGATGAGCCGGCCACCGCGGGCACCGGGTTCGCCCATTCTCGACGGGGTGCTGATCCGCCGCATCGTGCTGGTGGGGATTCTGCTGCTGGTGGCGGCCTTTGGGTTGTTCCTGCGCTGGCGGGGCCTGGGTGCCTCGCTGGAGGAGGCGCGCACGGTGGCGGTGAATGTCTTCGTCGCCGGTGAAATCGCCTACCTCTTCAACTGCCGCAACCTGCGCGGGCCGTTCTGGTGCTGCGGCTGGTGGTCCAACCCGTGGTTCTGGGGTGGGATCGGGTCGATGCTGCTGCTGCAGGCCGCCTTTACCTGGCTGCCGGCGATGAATCGGGTCTTCGAATCGGCGCCCATCCCGGCCGCGGCATGGCTCGAGATTGTCGCCGCGGCAGTCGCCATTTCTGCTGCGGTGGGGCTGGACAAGTGGCTGGCGGCCAGACGCGGGGCGTCCGCCGTTTAGCCGCGGAGGCAGAAAGAAAAGGGGCCTGTCCGAGAGACAGGCCCCTTGATGATGCCGATCAGATCTTCTAGATCTTGAAGCGCGCGATCTGGTCTTTCAGGCCGCTGGCGATCTGTTCCAGGGCGATGGCCGCGTCGGCGGCGCCGCGGATGTTTTCGCTGGTGTTCTCGACCATGTGGGAGATTTCCTCGACCCGCTGGGCGATGGAGGTGCTGGCGGCGCTTTGCTCCTGGGTCGCGTCGGCAATCTCGCGCACCCGTTCGAGGGTCTGGCGTGCACCCGATTCAATGGCAGACAGTGCTTCCGAGGCTGCCGCGGCCAGGGCCACGCCCTGGTCCACTTCGGGCAGCGCGGCGTTCATCGCATTGACCGCGCTGCTGGTGTCGTTCTGGATGCCGACGATCATCTGCTCGATTTCGGTGGTGGCCGAGGAGGTCCGTTCGGCCAGCTTGCGCACTTCGTCGGCCACGACCGCGAAGCCCCGTCCCTGTTCGCCGGCACGGGCGGCCTCGATCGCGGCATTGAGGGCGAGGAGGTTGGTCTGACCGGCGATTTCCTTGATCACGTTGGCGATCGACGAAACCTGCCCGATGCGGTCTTCAAGGGCGCGAATGCGGTCGGAGGCGCCGATGACGGTTTCCGACATCTTGCGGATGGCGCCGGAGGCCTGGCCGACCCGCTGGCTGCCCTCGGCGGCGAGGCGCATGGCCTCCTGGGAGTTCACTTCGGTTTCGCGGGCGCTGGCCGAGATGTGGCTGGAACTCACGGTGAGCTCTTCCATCGCGGCGGCCATTGCGGCGGTGGCGTCGGATTGGCGCACGGAGGCGTCGGCCACCTGGCTCGACACCTGCCGGATGTGATCGGCGTTGCCGACCAGCTGGTTGGCGCCGCTGTTGATTTCGCCAACAATGCCGCGCAGCGCGGCCATCATCTTGCCGAGGGCATGGAGCATGCTGCCGCTGCGGGCGTCGTTGAGCTGCGTGGTGAGATCGCCGTCGGCGGCCTGCTGCATGACGGCGGTGGCGGCCTGCGGTTCGCCGCCCAGCTGGCCGGTTACGCTCGAACTCACACGCCAGCCCACGTAGCCCAGGATGGCCAGCAGCAACACCGAAATGCCGCCCAGCACCATGGCGATGGCGCGGAAGGACGTGTTCACGTCATCGATGTAGATGCCGGTGCCGAGAATCCAGCTCCATTCGGGGAAGGCGGCGGCGTAGGAAAGCTTCGGCTGGGGCTCGGAGCTGCCCATCTTGGGGTACCAGTAGTCCGCAAAGCCGTTCCCCGAGGTCGCGGCATTGACCAGTTCCCGGATGATGAGCTTGCCGTTGGTGTCCTTGAGGTTGCTGGCGTCGGTGCCTTCGGCTTCGGGCTTGGGCGGCAGCAGGACGTAACGGCTGTCGTTGGTGACCACGAAAAGGTAGTTGCTGCCGTCGTAGCGCATCACGCGCAGGGTTTCGGTGGCTGCCTTCCTGGCATCGGCTTCCGCCAAGGTGCCGGCCTTGGCCAGCGCGTGGAAGTGCTTGATCACGCCCATGCCGTTTTCGACGATGTGCTTCGTCTGGCTCTTGCGGTCGTCCATCATGCTTGAGCGCAGGTGCGCAAGGCTTACGGCGCACAGGGCGATCAGCCCTATCATCGTCAGGGCAACGAGCAGGCGCATGCGGGTGGCAACCCGCAAGTGGGTGAATTTCATGGTTTTCGACTCTCCTTCGGCCCCGTTTTCCCGCTGGATTGCGTGACTGCCATGCGGGTTCGATCCGGCTGTTGCGTGGTTGAAACGGGCTTTGATGGATTGGCAGATACACTTATTAACCCTTAACGGCGCGTGGTCGGATGTTCTTGAATGACGCCCGCATGGGTCGTGCAGGGCGACAGAAAAAAGCCGTTGGCGTGTGTATGCGTCCGGGCATTCCCTGAGTGCCGAAAGCCAGTAAAATCCGCGTTTTGCCCAATCCAGCGCGGCCTGTGCCGCCGAGCGTCCATGTCCGTCCAAAAACCGACTTTCCAGCAGATCATCCTGCGCCTCTCGAACTTCTGGGCCGAGCACGGCTGCACGCTGCTCCAGCCCTACGACATCGAGGTCGGCGCCGGTACCTTCCACACCGCCACCTTCCTGCGCTCCATCGGCCCCGAGCACTGGAACGCCGCCTACGTGCAGCCCTCGCGCCGCCCCAAGGACGGCCGCTACGGCAACAACCCCAATCGCCTGCAGCACTACTACCAGTACCAGGTGGTGCTCAAGCCGTCGCCGGTCAATATCCAGGAGCTCTACATCGACAGCCTGCGCGCGCTGGGCATCGATCCCAACGCCCACGACATCCGCTTCGTCGAGGACGACTGGGAATCGCCCACCCTCGGCGCCTGGGGCCTGGGCTGGGAAGTGTGGCTCGATGGCATGGAAGTCACCCAGTTCACGTATTTCCAGGAAGTCGGCTCGCTGTCGTGCAAGCCGGTGCTCGGCGAAATCACCTATGGCCTCGAGCGCCTGGCCATGTATCTGCAGGGCGTCGAAAACGTCTATGACCTGGTCTGGTCCATCGGCCCGGATGGCACGCCGGTGACTTACGGCAACGTCTATCACCAGAACGAAGTCGAGCAATCCACCTACAACTTCGAGCATTCCAACGTCGACTGGCTGTTCCGCCTGTTTGGCGAATACGAAGGCGAGGCCAAGCGCCTGCTGGCCGTGCCGCTGGTGCTGCCGGCCTTCGAGATGGTCATGAAGTGCTCCCACACCTTCAACCTGCTGGATGCCCGTGGCGCCATTTCGGTGACCGAACGCGCCGCCTACATCGGCCGCGTGCGGGTGCTGGCCCGTGAAGTGGCCCAGGCCTATTACAACTCGCGGGAAGCCCTCGGCTTTCCGATGCTCAAGAAGGAGGCCGCGTGATGACCGGCGCGACCCTGCTCGTTGAACTGCTCACCGAAGAGCTGCCCCCCAAGGCCCTGCCGAAGCTCGGCCTGGCTTTTTCGAACGCCATCGTCGCCGGCCTGCGCGCCCGCGGCCTGGCGGCCGCCGAGGGTGATTTCCGCTGGTTTGCCACCCCGCGCCGCCTGGCGGTAACCGTGGCCCACGTGCTGCCCGAAGCCGCGCCCAAGGACGTGACCGAGAAGATCATGCCGGTTTCCGTCGCGCTCGGCGCCGACGGTCAGCCGACCCCGGCTCTCACCAAGAAGCTCGAAGGCAAGGGCATTCCGCTGTCCGCCGTGGCCAGCTTCGAGCGCCGCATGGACGGCAAGGCCGAAGCTTTGTTCTATACCAGCACCGTGGCCGGCGCCAAGCTTGCCGACGTGCTCGCCGGCATCGTCCAGGACGCCCTCAAGACCCTGCCGATTCCCAAGGTGATGCGCTGGGGCGACGGTGACGCCACCTTCGTGCGTCCGGCGCACAAGCTCACGATGCTCCACGGCGCCGACGTGGTGCCGGGCAGCGTGCTCGACATCCAGTCCGGCCGCACGACCAAGGGCCACCGCTTCATGAGCCGCGGCGACATCGACATCGCCACCGCCGACGCCTACGAGCCGACCCTGCTGGCCGAAGGCAAGGTGATTCCCGACTTCGCCGAGCGCCGCGCCAACATCGAGACGCAGCTGGTGACCGCCGCCGGCCGCCAGAACGCCACCCTCGGCGAATACGCCGACCTGCTGGACGAAGTGACCGCGCTGGTCGAACACCCGACGGTTTACGTGGGCGAGTTCGAATCGGAATTCCTGGCTGTGCCGCAGGAATGCCTGATCCTCACGATGCGCGCCAACCAGAAGTATTTCCCGCTGTTCGACACCGAAGGCAAGCTGCAAAGCCGCTTCCTGATCGTCTCGAACATGGAGCTGGCCGACCCGTCCAACATCATCACCGGCAACCAGCGCGTGGTGCGCCCGCGTTTGTCCGATGCCCGCTTCTTCTTCGAGCAGGACATCAAGGCGGGTCTCACGCCCCGCGTCGTCAAGCTCGGCTCGGTGGTCTATCACAACAAGCTCGGCTCGCTCGGTGACCGCGTCCAGCGCGTGTCCATCGTGGCCCGCAAAGTGGCCGGCCTGCTCGGCGCCGACGAAAACCTCGCCAACCGCGCCGCGCTGCTCTCCAAGGCCGACCTGCTGACCGACATGGTTGGCGAGTTCCCCGAGCTGCAGGGTGTGATGGGCCGCTACTACGCCCTGGCCGAAGGCGCGCTGCCCGTGGTGGCCGAAGCCATCGAGCAGCACTACCGCCCGCGCTTTGCCGGCGACCTGCTTCCCGACAGCAACATCGGCCGTGCGCTGGCCGTTGCCGACAAGCTCGACTCCCTGGCCGGCTTCTTCGGCATCGGCCAGGTGCCCACGGGCGACCGCGACCCCTTCGGCCTGCGCCGTGCCGCCCTCGGCGTGCTGCGCATCCTGATGGAAGGCCCGCTGCCCCTCGATCTGGCCGCGCTGATCAAGGAGTCGGCCGCCAGCTTCGCCCCCGGTCTGCTGACTTCCCCGGTGGATGGCCCGCTGTTCGACTTCATGCTCGAGCGCCTGCGCAACCTGCTGCGGGACGCCGGCCACGGGCAGGATGTCGTGGACGCCGTGCTGGCCCAGAAGCCCACCCGCATCGACCTCGTCGTGCCCAAGCTCGAAGCCGTCGTGGCCTTCCAGCAACTGCCGGAGGCCGCGGCCCTTGCTGCGGCCAACAAGCGCATCGTCAACATCCTCAAAAAGGCCGAAGGCGAAGTGGGCGAACCGGATGTCGCGCTGTTGGTCGAGGATGCGGAGAAGGCGCTCTTTCATGCCATCGTCGAGGTGGCTCCGCTGGCCCGCTCGCACTTCCAGAACGAGGCTTACACCGACGCCCTGCGCGTGCTTGCCGGCCTGCGTGCCGCGGTGGATCGCTTCTTCGACGAAGTGATGGTGATGGCAGAAGAGCCGCTGGTGCGTCAGAACCGCCTGGCCCTGCTGAATCAGCTGGCTGGCCTGATGAACCAGGTGGCGGATATTTCACGCCTTTCCGCATAAGCCTGTCTGAATGACCCGGCTGCGTGCCCCGATCCTGTGGTTCCGGGGCGCGCAGCCGGGTTTGATCTCTTGCGCCATGCCGAGGCATAAAGGCAAAAAATGAAAATCATCGTGCTCGACCGGGATGGCGTCATCAATTTCGACTCCGACCAGTTCATCAAGAAGCCGGAAGAGTGGAAGCCGATTCCCGGTTCCCTCGAAGCCATTGCCCGGCTCAACGAGTCGGGGTGGCGGGTGATCGTGGCCTCCAACCAGTCTGGCGTCGGGCGGGGCCTGTTCGACATGGACACCCTCAACGCCATCAACGAAAAGATGACCAAGGCGCTCGGTCAGGTGGGCGGGCGGCTCGACGCCATCTTCTTCTGCCCCCACACGGCAGATTCCACCTGTGACTGCCGCAAGCCCAAGCCGGGCATGTTCTTGCAGATCGCCGAGCGCTTCAATGCCGAAATGAAAGGCGTGCCGGTCGTCGGCGACAGCCTGCGCGATCTCCAGGCCGGCGTGGCGGTGGGCTGCAGGCCTTACCTGGTGCTGACCGGCAAGGGCAGCAAGACCCAGTTGGATCCCGATCTGCCCGAAGGCACCCAGATCTTTCCCGACCTGGCCGCCGTCGTCGCGCAGCTGACTGCCTGAGTGCCGGCGGGCAGGGCGTTCGCCGCCGGGCCTGTGTTCTTGCCAATCCGATCGATCGTCGCGCGGACGATTTTCTTACCCGTTCTGAAAGGCCGTTTCCTGTGGTGCTGATCCGCAACATCCTGTTCATGCTCGCCCTCGCCATTTTCACGCCGCTTTACGCGCTGATCGCGATGGCCTGCTTTCCCTTCGGCCCGAAGCTGCGCCACCGCATCATCCGCGGCTGGCCCCACATCATGGCGTGGGTCGTGAAGCATGTGCTGGGCATTCCCTACCGCCTGATCGGCGCCGAGAACATTCCTGCGGGGCCGGCAATCGTCATGTCCAAGCACATGTCGGCGTGGGAAACCATCATGCTGCAGGACATCTTTCCGCCGATGGTCTTCGTGATGAAGCGGGAAATCCACAAACTGCCCTTCTTCGGCTGGGGCATTGCCCAGATGCCGATGATCGCCATCGACCGCTCGGCGGGCAAGGATGCCCTCACACAGGTCGAAGAGCAGGGCCGCGACCGCCTTGGTCATGGTTTCTGGGTCACGATCTTCCCCGAAGGCACGCGCGTGGCGCCGGGCAGCAAGAAGCGCTACAAGGCCGGCGGTTCATGGCTGGCGGCACAAACCGGCGCGCCGGTGGTGCCGGTGGCCCACAACGCCGGCGAGTTCTGGCCGCGCAATGCCTTCCTCAAGACGCCCGGTGAAGTCGTCGTGAGTATCGGGCCGGTGATCGAAACCACGGGCCTTTCGGCGGACGAGATCAACACCCGCGTGCAAACCTGGGTCGAGGGCGAGATGCGCCGTCTCTTCCCCCATCATTACCGTTCGCACACGCCCAAGAAGGAGAAGGCCGAGGCGTGAGCGCAGCGGCTGTCGAATCCCGCGAGATCGTTCTGGGTGGCCAGCGGGTCGCCTACACCTTGCGGCGCAGCGTGCGCAAAACCCTGGGGCTGCGCATCGATTCGCGTGGGCTGACGGTTGGCGTGCCGCTGCGGGTGGGCCTGCGCGAGGTCGAGGCCTTCATCCGCAGCCACGGCGAGTGGGTGATCGACAAGCTCAGGAGCCGTCCGGCCGCCGAGGCCCAGGCCGCCTTCGATATCAGCGACGGCGCGGCGATTCCCCTCCTGGGCGATGCCTGGCACCTGCGTATCGCCAGCGGCAACAACCGCGTGCTGTGGCACGAGGGCGGGCCGCAAAGGGTGGTGGAGCTTGCGCTGCGGAGCGGCGGCGACGCGCGCAAGCTGTTGTTGCGGGGCTTGCAACAAAGAGGCCTCGATCTGTTCAAGAACCGGGTGGAGGAGTTCTGCCTGCGCCTGGGCCGGCCTGTTCCTGCGGTGAGCCTGTCGAGCGCCCGCACCCGCTGGGGCAGTTGCAGCAGCCGCAGCGGCATCCGCCTGCACTGGCGGCTGATCCACCTGCCTCTCGGCCTGATCGACTATGTGGTGGCTCACGAGGTGGCTCACCTGGTCGAGATGAATCATTCGCCGCGTTTCTGGTCGGTGGTGGAGTCGCTTTATCCCGACCACCTCGCCGCCCGCAAGGCGCTCCGGCAGGCGGCGCCGTCCCTTCCCAACATCTGAACCAAGGAAAATTCCATGCGTATCCTGCACACCATGCTTCGCGTCGGCGATCTCGACCGCTCCATCGCCTTTTACACCGAAGTGCTCGGCATGCGCCTGTTGCGCCGCACCGATTACCCGACGGGCAAGTTCACGCTGGCCTTCCTCGGCTACCAGGATGAATCGGAGGCGGCCGCGCTGGAGCTGACCCACAACTGGGGCGTCGAATCCTACGAGCTGGGCAACGCCTACGGCCACGTGGCTCTGGAAGTGCCCGATGCCTACGCGGCCTGCGCAGCGATCAAGGCGCGTGGCGGCAAGGTGGTGCGCGAAGCGGGCCCGATGCAGCACGGCACAACGGTGATCGCCTTCGTCGAAGACCCGGACGGCTACAAGGTGGAGTTGATCCAGGCGAAGTCCTGAGAAGGGTCTGGCCCCGCCACGCGGGGATGCCTTTCGGTGCGTAAAAAAACCGCACTCTCCTGATGGTTGGAGAGGGCGGTTTTTTTGATTCAAACCCGCGTTGGGCGCGCCGTGCGCCCGGGCCTTATCTGCCCGCGAGGGTTCCTATTTTTCCAGCCCGAAGGCCTTTCGCAGCGCAGCGAGTTCGCGGTGGAGCTCGTCGCAGGCGGCCGGGGCGGCGGCCATGTTCTTCTCGCGCCCGAGGCGTTCCAGTTTTTGGGCGCTGGCCTGGGCGCGGGTGGCGCAGAAGTTGGCGACGGCGCCCTTGAGGGCGTGGGCGGCGTTGTGCAGGGCTTCTGCGTCGACGGTGGCGATGGCGGTGTCGATGTCGGCGACGAGGCGTGGTTCGTCTTCGGCGTACATCTGGATGAGCTGTTCGAGGAGTTCCTCGTCGCCACCGAGGTTGAACAGCACTTGCTCCCGTTCGAAGATCGGACCGGTGATCAGCGTGGGTTCGTGCGGCGGGGGTGGCGGCGGATCGTCGTGGCCGGTGAGCTGGTTGAGGAGGGTGACCAGATCCGCTGCGTGCACCGGCTTGGAGAGGTAGCCGTCCATGCCGGCTTCGATGCAGCGTTCCCGGTCGCCTTTCATGGCGCGGGCGGTCATGGCCACGATCGGCGTGTGCGGGGCGCCGGCGGCTTCCCTTTCGCGGATTCTGGCGGTGGCGTCGAAGCCGCCCATGACCGGCATCTGCACGTCCATCAGCACCAGGTCGTAGCGGTTGCGGGCATGCAGGATGAGGGCTTCCTCGCCGTTGCCGGCGACGTCCACCTGGTGCCCGAGCTTGCCGAGCAGGCGTAGCGCGAGGGTCTGGTTAACGACGTTGTCTTCAGCCAGCAGGATGCGCAGCTGGCGTTTTTGTTCGCGCAGGCGGTGGCGGGTGATCAGCGGCGAGCGCTCGCCGGCCTTGTCTTCGGCTTTGTCGGGCGCTCCTGCGTCGAGCGGGTCGACGGACATCAGGATGGCGTTGAGCAGGTCGGACGGGAGGATGGGTTGCGGCAGGTAGGCGGCGATGCCGAGTTCGCGGCAGCGCGCGCCGTCTCCGCGCCGGCCTTCGCCGGCCAGCATGATGACGGTTGGCGGCGGCGTCGTGCCCTGGCGTATCGCGGCGGCGAGTTCGAAGCCCTCGATGTCGGGCAGCTGGGTGCTGATCAATACGGCCCGGTAGGGTATGCCGGACGCTTCGCCCGCGGCCTGTTCGCGCAGCGCGGCGGCGGCGTCGGTGACGCTGACGGGGTGCATGCGCCACTGGCCGAGGAGGTCTTCGAGCAAGGCGCGTTCGCTGGCGTTGTCCACGGCGACGAGAACCGGCAAGCCTTCGAGCTGGGTCTGCTCGTCGGCGGCGGTCATGGCCTGCCCCGTTTCGAAGCGGGCGGTGAAGTGGAAAGTGCTGCCTTCGCCGGGTGTGCTCTTTACGCTGATCTTGCCACCCATCGCGTGCACCAGCTGGGCGCTGATGGTGAGGCCCAGCCCGGTGCCGCCATAGCGGCGGGTGGTGGAGGTGTCCGCCTGGGAGAAGGCTTCGAAGATCAGGCCCTGTTTTTCGGCGGGGATTCCGACGCCGGTGTCGTGCACGCTGAAGGCGAGCTGGATGCTTGTTCCGTTGCTGGCCGGCTGGGCGGGTTCGACGATGGCTCGCACTTCGCCCTGATGGGTGAACTTGATGCCGTTGGCCACCAGGTTGATGAGCACCTGGCGCAGCCGGTGGGGGTCGCCGACGAGGTTGTCGGGTACGGACGGGGCGACTTGCGCCGTGAGCTGGAGGCCTTTTTCGTCGGCGCGCTGTTGCAGGGTGCGAACGGCCATGGCGACGCAGTCGCGCAGGCTGAAGTCGATGTGCTCGAAGTCGAGCTTGCCGGCTTCGATCTTCGAGAAGTCGAGAATGTCGTTGATGATGCCAAGTAGGGCATTGGCCGAGCTTTTGACCATGGAGATGTATTCGCGTTGTTCGTCGTCGAGGCGGGTGTCGAGGGCCAGATCCGTCATGCCGAGAATGGCGTTCATCGGGGTGCGGATTTCGTGGCTCATGTTGGCGAGGAAGTCGCTCTTGGAGCGGCTGGTCGCTTCGGCGGCTTCCTTGGCCTCGCGCATGGCGGCTTCGACCTGCTTGCATTCGCTGATGTCGCGAAGGTAGGCCGTGATCAGGCGGCGGCCGGCGTTGTGGACTGCGACGAAGGCGACTTCGACCGGAAACTCGGTGCCGTCGCTGCGCATCGCAACGGTTTCGATGCGCTGGCCAAGCAGGTCGGCGTCGGGGTTGGCCAGCCAGGCGTGTATCTGCCTGCCCTGGCTGTCGCGCAAGTGTTCGGGAAAGAGCAGTTCGGTGGCGGGCTTGTTGATGGCCGCGCTGCGGGGAATGCCGAAGGTGCGCACGGCGGCGGGGTTGAATTCGATGATGGCGCCGTGCTCGTCGATGGTGATGATGCAGTCGAGGGCGGCTTCGGTGATGGCGCGGTTGTGGGATTCGCTGGCGGCGAGGGCCGTCTTGCTTTCGAAGAGGCGGATCGAGGTCAGGTTGAGCGCGTCCACCAGCTGGCGCACTTCGGCGACGGCGTTGGGCGCGTCGAGGGTTTTGCCGTCGCTGGCGTCCAGGCTTTCGGCAAAGGCGGTGGCACGCTTGAGGCTTTGCAGTTGCGGGTGCAGGAAGTACAGGATGGCCGCGGTGCCGAAGAGAACCGTGATGAGGCCGGCGAGCACGCTGTCCGTGATGATGTGGTGGAGGTTTTCGGTGGAGGAGGGGGCGACTTCGAGGCGCAGCCAGCCCACAGGGGCGTGGCGGCCGATCTCGGCCCAGGCGACGATCAGTTCGCCGCTGCCGGCCGCGTTCTGGGGGCCGGTGGTTTGCGGCAGGGGCAGCGGCTGCTGCCCGAGGGCTTCGATGGCGACCGGCCCTTTGTCGCTGCGGCTGACGCTGGCCAGCGGAACACCCTGCCTGTCGGTGATTGTGACGCGGCGGACGTGGGCGGTGTATTCGAGTTCGAGCAGGTGGGCGACGGCTTCGGGTGTCTTGCCGGTGGTGATGTGCGGTTCGAGTGCGGCGGCCAGGGTCTGGGTCAGTTCGCGGGCGTGGTGGCGTTCCATGCCCTCGACGAACTCCGCCTGCTCGAGGCCGACATAAATGGCGTAGGCGCCGATCGACAGGCTGAGGAGCAGGGCGAACAGCAGGGTGAGTTGCTGGCCGAGGGTGTAAAGGCCGGTGCGCATGGCGAGGCGGTGGAGGGCGTCTTTCATTCGTCCTGGAAACGCTCGCGAATGATGAGTACTTCGGGAATGACTGCGAAGAATGCGTCGACGCAGGCAGGGTCGAAATGGCTGCCGCGGCCGGACTTGATGAAGTCGAAGGCGCGTTCGAGAGCCCAGGCTTCCTTGTAGGGGCGCGGCGAGGTGAGGGCGTCAAAGACATCGGCGACGGCGACGATCCGGCCGGAGATCGGGATGGCTTCGCCGACGGTGCCGTCGGGGTAGCCGCTGCCGTCGAACTTCTCGTGGTGGGTGAGGGCGATTTCCGCCGCCATCTGGATCATCGGCGACGAGGAGCCCTGAAGAATGTCGTGGCCGATGCGGGAGTGCTGGCGCATCACGATGAGTTCTTCGGCGGTGAGCCGGCCGGGTTTGAGCAGGATGTGGTCGGGTGTGCCGACCTTGCCGATGTCGTGCATCGGGGCGGCGCTGAGGATGCGCTCGCAGAGTTCTCCGTCGAGCCCCAGCTGTTTGGCGATGAGCTGGGAGTAATGGGCCATGCGCACGATGTGGGCGCCGGTTTCGGGGTCGCGGAATTCTGCGGCACGGGCCAGCCGGGCGATGGTTTCCTGCTCGCGAGCGACGATTTCGGCGGTTTTGCGGATGACCGCCTCGCGCAGGTCGTCGTTCCAGTTGCGCAGGCGTTGCTGGCTTGCACGCAGGCTCAGCATGGTGCGCACGCGGGGATCGAATTCGTGGCGGTCGATGGGCTTGGTGAGGAAGTCGTTGGCGCCGGCGGTGAGGCTCTGGTAGCGCACTTCCTTTTCGTGGGCGGCGGTCACCATCAGGATCGGCACGGTGTCGGAGGGGTAGAGCTTGCGCACCGTTTCGATGAATTCGATGCCGTTGATGTCCGGCATCATGTAATCGACGATGAGCAGGTCGGGCTCGTTGTTGCCGCACCACTGCAGCCCTTCGAGCGGCGAGGTGAACGTGACGATCTCCGTGCCGGGCGGGGTGAGCTTGCGGACGAGGGCCTGGATCAGGGTCAGGTTGAGAGGCGTGTCGTCGACGATGGCAATGGCCATGGGGGCTCCTGGGGAGCTGGCTGAGAAAATTGCCAGCGTCAGATTATCGGCCCTTCGTGCTCGAAGTTGAGCCGCACGTCGAGGTTCGGGTCCGTGCCGGGCGCTTGGCCGTCGCCGGGGCTGGCAGGCGCCGTGAGGGGCAGCGTGAGCACGAAACGGCAACCTGTTCCGGGCGTGCTGAAGACGGTGATGTTTCCGCCCAGAACGCAGGTGACCAGATTGTAAATAATATGCAGTCCGAGTCCGCTGCCGCCCCGGCCGAGCCGGGTGGTGAAAAACGGGTCGAAGATGCGCCGCAGGTTGGCGTGGGGGATGCCCACGCCATCGTCGGCAAATTCGATTTCGACCTTGTCGTTGCCGACGGGTCGGGTGGTCACGACGATATGGCCATGCTCGAGTCCGTCGAAGGCATGTTGCAGTGCGTTGCTCACCAGGTTGGTGAGCACCTGCCCGAGGGGGCCCGGGTAGCTGTCCATGCTGATGCTTTCGGTGCTGGCAAGCTCCAGCGTGTAAGGCGTGTTCTTGAGCATGGGGCTGAGGGTGATGGCCATTTCATGCAGCACTTCACCGAGATCGAAGCGACGCCGCTGCTCGCTGGTCTGGTCCACCGCCACCTGCTTGAAGCTGCGGACCAGCTCCTCGGCGCGCAGCAGGCTGCGCATCAGCAGGTCGGTGGCGCTGCGGGCATTGTGCGTGAAGTTGTCGAAGCTGCTGCGGCGCAGCGCACCGGCTGCGTGTTCGCGCGCCAGCTCTTCGGTGCTTGCGGCGAGGGTGGTGGCGATGGTGACGCTGTTGCCGATGGGGGTGTTGAGTTCGTGGGCGATGCCTGCCACCAGCGAGCCGAGGGCGGCGAGTTTTTCGCTGCGGACCAGTTCTTCCTGGGTGTGGCGCAGGGTTTCCAGGGCTGCGGTGAGTTCGGCGGTGCGCTCCGTGACGCGGGCTTCGAGGCTCTGGTTGAGCTCTTCGATGTGCGCCTGGATGCGTCGCAATTCGGTGATGTCCACCAGCGACCACAGGGCGCAGTCTTCGTGGTTGATGGGGAGGCGGCGGGCCGAGATGAGGCAGGTGGCGATCTCGTTGCGACCGGGCACGCGCAGGCGAACTTCCTGTTGCTGGAGCACGTCGCCGGTGGCAAGGCTGGCGTAGATGGCGTCGTAGGTTTCGGGGTCGACCCAGAAGCCGAGTTCGCCGGTGGTGCGGCTGACGACGACTTCGCGGCCCAGGCCGAACAGTTTTTCCCAGGCCGGGTTGGCGTCCAGGTAGACGCGGTCGGCGATGCGGGTGAGGGCCAGGGCGCAGGGAGCCGAGTTGAATATCGTGGCGAACTTGGCCTGGCTTTCCTGCAGCCGGTCGGCGGCCCTTTTTTGTTCGGTGATGTCCCGGACGATGCTGATCAGGCAGGTCTGGCCGGCGATGCTGACGGGGGATGCATTGAACAGGCAGTCGCGCCCTTCACCTTGGGCGGTGCCGAAGGTGCACGGAAAGTCGCGCAGGGCGGTGGCGTCCGAGATGAGTTCGACCATCGCCGCACGTTCTTCGGGGAAGGGCCAGAGGCCGAGGCTGAGTGCCGAGGCGCCGATGGCCGCGTCCCGCGACCAGCCGGTGAGCTGCATGAAGGCGCGGTTCACCTCCAGGATCTTGCCGTCGGCAAGGCGGCTGATGATGATGCAGTCCGGGCTGGAGTGAAAGGCCGCCGAGAACATCGCCTCACTGACGCGCTGGGCTTCGGCCGCGGCTTGCTGTGCGTGCTCCAGGCGCAGTTGCGCGGTGACGTCGCGAAATGCCGCGAGCACGTAAGCCTGTTTTCCGGAGCGCAGCAGGTGGGCCCGCAGGCGGGTTTCGAGGGGTTCGCCACCGCGTGTGCGAAGGCGCACCGGTCGATCGGCGATCTCCTTGCCGGCAAGCAGTTCGGCATGGATTTCGGCGAGTTCGGCAGGCTGCTGCCACAGGCCCAGGTCGACGCTGCTGCGGCCCAGGCTTTCTTGCCGGCTGCAGCCGAGCACGGTGACCCAGTTGTCGTTCACGTCCACCAGCCGGGCGTCGTCCAGGCGCGAGAGGGTAAGGAGCTCGGGCAGGAGACGGAAGCTGCGCTCGAAATGGGCACGGGCTTCGGCGAGGGCGGTTTCGGCCGCCCGGGCGCGCCGCGCAAAAAATGCGGCAAGCAGGCCGGCGATCAGGGCGAGGGCGAGGCCCGCGGATACTGGCAGCGATTCGAACATGCCGCTCAGCGCAGTGCCCGGACAAGGTTTGCCATGGTCTGGAAGCCGAGGTCGTAGAGGCCTTGCAGCACCGGCGCCAGGTGTCCGAGGGCGAGCAGCAGCACGCCGAAACCGACGGTCAGGGTGATCGGAAAGCCGATGGCGAAGAGGTTCAGCTGGGGCGCGGCGCGGGTCAGGATACCGAGGGCGATGTTGGTGATGAGCAGGGCCGTGACCACCGGCAGGGCCATCAGCAGGCCGGCGGCGAAAATCGTGCTGCCGAAGCGTGCCAGCATCAGCCAGCCGCCCTTGTGCGGTTGCGTCTCGGTGATGGGCAGCCATTCGAAGCTGCGGGCGAGGGCGTCCACCATGAGCAGGTGCCCGTTGAGGGACAGGAAGATCAGGGTGGCGATGAGCGTCAGGAATTCGCCGACCACGCCGGTTTGCCCGCCGGCCACCGGGTCGAAGAATGTGGCGAAGGAGAGGCCCATCTGCAGGCTGATGATTTCGCCCATCACGTCGAGGGTGGCAAAGATGACCCGCAGGGTCAGGCCCATGGCGATACCGGTGACGGTTTGCTGAAACAGCATCAGCAGGCCGTTCCAGGAGCCGAGCGGCACGCTTTGCGCCGGCGGCGGCAGCACCGGCAGCAGCCCGATGGCGATGGCCAGCCCGACGACCAGCTTGAGGCGTCGCGGAACGGCGTTGTTGCCGAAGACCGGCGCGGCGCCGACCAGCCCCAGGATGCGTGCCAGCGGGTAGGCCAGCAGGGCGAGCCAGGCGTCGAGCTGGGCACTGGTGACCGAGAGCATGGCCTTAGCCGATCATCGACGGAATGCTCTCGAACAGGCGCCGTATGAAGTCGGTCATCATCGTGATCATCCACGGCCCGGCGAGCACCAGTGTGATGAAGGTGGCGATCAGCTTGGGCACGAAGGAGAGTGACTGCTCGTTGATCTGGGTGGCGGCCTGAAAGATGGAGACGAGCAGACCGGTGACCAGCGCGGCGATGAAAAGCGGGGCTGACACCAGCAGGGTGAGTTCGAGTGCCTGGCGACCGAGGTCGATGACGGTGGTGGGCGTCATGGCGTGTCCTATCCGAAGCTTTGCACGAGGGAGCCGATCAGCAGGGTCCAGCCATCGACGAGCACGAACAGCATGATCTTGAAAGGCAGCGAGACGATGGCCGGACTCATCATCATCATGCCCATCGACATCAGCACGGAGGCGACGACCATGTCGATGATGAGAAAGGGGATGAAGACAATGAAGCCGATCTGGAAGGCGGTTTTGAGTTCGGAGGTGACGAAGGCCGGAATGACGACCTGCATCGGCAGGTCTTCGGCCTTTTCGACCCGTGGTGTTTTGGCGAGCTTGGAGAACAGGTTGAGGTCGGGCTCGCGGATCTGCTTGAGCATGAAGCCCTTGACCGGCACGGTGGCGCGGTCAAGGGCCTCGTTGAAGGTGATGCGGTTTTCGGACAGGGGCAGCCAGGCTTCGGTGTAAACCTTGTCGGCCACCGGCGCCATGATGAAAAAGGTCAGGAACAGGGACAGGCCGACCATCACCTGGTTGGGGGGCGATGTCTGGGTGCCCAGGGCGTGGCGCAGCAGCGACATGACGATGATGATCCGCGTGAAGCTGGTCATCATCAGCACGACCGCCGGCAGGAAGCTCAGGGAAGTGAGCAGCAGCAGGGTTTGCACCGACAGGCTGTACTGCGTGCCCCCTGCGCCCGCGGGCGTGCTGGTGAGCGCCGGCAGGGCCTGGGCGAGCAGTGGCAGCGGGGCGAGGAGGAGCAGTGCCAGCGCGGGGCGGATGAGCGGTCGGGTGTTCATCGGGGGCGACGCTCCAGCGTCTCTTTGAGCCAGCTCTGGAAATCCCTGCCACCGGCGGGGGAGGCCGGCGTTGCGCCTGTCGAGCCGGGCAGGTCGGCGGCGTCCAGGGTGTGAAGGGTGTTGACGCGGCCGGGGGCCACGCCGAGCACGAGGATCTTGCCGGCCACCTCGACGAGAACAACCCGCTCGCGGGGGCCGACGGCGGTGGCGCCGCGCACTTTCACCAAGCCAGCGGCCGAGCCCCGGCCGGCGCCCAGGCGCTTGAGGATGTACAGGCTGGCAATCAGCAGGGCGATGATCAGGCCCAGCCCGAGGATCATCTGCACGACGCTGCCCGCCACGTCGAGGCTGCCGTCCGCGGCATTGGCGGAGCTGCCCAGGAGAAGCAGGCCGGCTGGGTGGAGCGGGAGGCGCATGGGGGCTGTCGAGGCGGTGGCGATGATTTGGGGACTGAGCGTGAGCTTGCCGATGAGCTTAGTCCCGCGGCCGGTCGCTTCATGGCTCGATTAAGCGTGCAAAACCGCACTTTTTCATGCTTTGGCGCTCTGGCACTGAGCTGCACCGGCCGCCTATACTCGAATCTCGCAGGGCCTGCCGCAAAGTATGTCGGTACGGCTCCCCGGCAATCCCCAGCAGAATGGAGGTTCGATCATGTTGCTATGGCATCGTGACAGCCAGCCCGAAGCGGGCGTGGCGGAGGGAATCAGGACGCTCTCGACAGCTTCGGCCGGGTATGAGGCCAAGCGCCAGCGCGCATTGCAGATTCTCGGGGAGCGCTGGCTTCTGCACCATGCCAATGCGCCCGACCGGCGCCCGGCACGCTCCGTGTTCTCCGGCGGGCGGACCGCCTGCACCTGAGGCGCGTTTGGCACTTGTTGGCGCTTGTTGCTTCAAGCAGCGGTGGACGTGTTTCCGCCAGGATGAACCTGGCGGAAGACCTTTGCCTGCAGGGGATCAGTTGCGCAGTTTGCGGATGCGTTCGGCCGGCGTGATGATGTCGGTGAGGCGGATGCCGAACTTGTCGTTCACGACCACCACCTCGCCCTGGGCAATCAGGGTTCCGTTGACGAGTACATCCATGGGCTCGCCGGCCATGCCATCCAGTTCCACCACCGAGCCATGGGCCAGTTGCAGCAGGTTGCGGATGGCGATTTTCGTGCGTCCCAGTTCCACGGTGAGTTGCACCGGGATGTCCAGGATCATGTCGTAGTCGTTGAGCGAGCCACCCTTGGCGCCGCCCTGCCCGAAATCAGGAAAAAGCTGACTCGCGGGCTTGGCCTGGAAGGGCGATCCGTCATCCTCGTGCGGCGCGGCAGGTTCCGTCAGGCCCTCCGCGGCAGCCTGCTCCTGCATCGCAGCGGCCCAGTCGTCGTCGCTGATCTGGTTGTCGTCGGGGGTATCGGTTTCTGACATGGTCTACTCCTGGCTTTTCGCCGGGGTTTCTTCTTCCTGGGCGAGGAAGCGTTCGATCTTGAGTGCGTACTGGCCGCGCTGGACGCCGTAGCGGCATTCCATGAACGGGATGCCATCCACTTCGGCCTGGATGGTGTCGGGGATGTTGAGCGGTATGACGTCGCCGGGTTTCATGTTGACGATGTCGCGCAGGGTGACCCTGGCGGTGCCGAGGCGCGCCATCAACGAGACTTCGGCGCTTTGCAGTTGCTTGCCCATCATGTTCACCCAGCGGTTGTCCTGGGTGATGTGGTCGCTCTGCATCGTCGAGTAGAGCGTTTCGCGGATGGGCTCCAGCATCGAGTACGGAAAGCAGAAGTGCATTTCTGCCTGCGAGCCGCCGAATTCGAGCGTAAATGACGCAGCCACGACGATTTCGCTGGGCGTGGCGATGTTGGCGAACTGGGGGTTCATCTCCGAGCGGACGTACTCGAATTCGAGCTTCTTCACGGGTGACCAGGCTTTTGCGTACTCGTCGAAAATGACTTTCAGCAGCCCCTGAATGATGCGCTGTTCGGTGACGGTGAAATCACGCCCCTCGACGCGGGTGTGAAAGCGCCCGTCGCCGCCGAACAGGTTGTCCACCACCAGAAAGACCAGGTTCGGGTCGAGCACGACCAGACCCGTGCCGCGCAGGGGCTTGGAAATGAAGAGGTTAAGGTTGGTGGGCACCACCAGGTTGCGGACGAATTCGCTGAACTTCTGGACCTTGATCGGCCCGACCGAGACTTCGACGTTGCGGTGCATGTAGTTGAACATGCCGATCCGCAGGTAGCGGGCGAAGCGCTCGTTGATGAGCTCCATCGTGGGCATGCGCCCACGCACGATGCGTTCCTGGGTGGCGAGGTTGTACGGACGTATTCCGTCCGTGCTCTCGTCGCTGGCTTCCTGCTCGTCGGACTCCCCGGTGACGCCCTTCAGCAGGGCATCGACCTCTTCCTGGGAAAGAAAGTCCTGAGCCATGGTGGATTACCCGTTTATTGCACGATGAACTGGTTGAACAGCACGGCAAGCACCGGGCCGTCGTCTTCGGGGCGGTTGCGCTTGTTTTTCTTCTTGGGGTTGGGCGCGTAGCCAAGCACGTCGTTGGCTTCTTCCTTGATTTCCTCGGCCAGCACTTCGCGACCTTCGGCGGTTGCGAGTTCGGAGGGTTTCTTGGACGAAAGCAGCATGATCATGCGGTGCTTGAGCTCCGGCATGTAGAGCTTGAGCGAATCGCCTACCTTGGCATCGGCAACCCGTAGCACCATCGTCGATTGCAGGAAGTGCTCGCCTTCGTCGGGGGCCAGGTTGACCGTGAATTGCTCCAGCGGCACGAATACCGGCGGCTTGGAGGGGTCGACCTTGACCTTGGGCGGCTCATGGGAGACTTCTTCTTCGGCGTCCTCGCCGTCGGCGGCGTGCTTTTTCTTGCCCATCAGCATGAAGGCCGCTCCGCCCGCAATCGCCAGGACCAGAACCGCGATGATGATGATCATCATTTTTTTCTTGCCCCCCTTGGGGGCTTCGCCTTCTGCGGCTTCCGCCTTGGCCGGTGCTTTCGACATGCTGGATTACTCCTTATCTCGTTTCATTGTCATCCATTGCGTTCGTCCGGCAAGCCTTGAATAAGGGCAGAAGCGCCCGGCATTTGTGGCAATTCAGGCGAACGTATCTACCAGTCCTTCTGCGCGCCGCAGCCATGGGGCCGCAGTGGTGTTTGTCATGCCGCCTTCGGCATCGCCGCCGGCGGACCCCCGGGCGCTGCCGCGCCGGCCTTCGCCCGAACTGCCGGGCTGGCTGGAGGTGCCGACGTCGGTCTGACCGAGGTTGATGCCGCTCTGTTCGAGTATTTCCCGCAGGCGCGGCAGGCTCTGTTCGATGAGTTCCCGCGCGGCCGGGGTGGCGGCGACGAACTGGGCGCTGGTCTGCTCGCCGCTGATGGTAATCGAGATTTCCACTTTGCCCAGCTGTGGCGGAGTCAGGGTGAGTTCTGCGTGGCTTTCGTCGTGGCCGACCATCCAGGTGACCCGGTTGCCGACTTCTTCAGGCCAGCCGGTGCTGCCGGCCGGTGTGGCCACGTGCAGCGACACCGGCGCGGTGGCGGGCGGGGGGGCTTCGCCCCGGAGGTTGGCCAGCGCAGCTGCGTGGATGGCAGCAAAATTGTTGGTCGGGGCGGCGGCCTCTGCCATCCGCTCGGCGCCTGATCCGTTTGTTGCAACCGCCAGCTCGGGCTGCGCTTTGGCGATGGATGGGGCGGCAAGGGTGTCGGCTTCCGCGGCAAGATTTGCCGGTTGGGCGGTGGCCTCTGCCGTGGCCCGGGCGGGATTGCCGCTTTCGGCGGCGGCTGCCAGCAGTGCGGCGCGGCCCGCGCTGGCGCCGTCGCGGGGGCTGGCGTCGAGCGTGCCGGATTCAGGTTTGGGCAGCGCGGGCGGTTCTGAGGTCGTCTGCATGTTCCCGGCGGCCAGCAGGGCGGCCAGTTCGGGCGGAACCTGGGAGGCCAGGGCGTCGGCAGGCGGGGTAGCCGCGGCGTCGGCGGCTTCGTCGTTTTGGGCCGTGGTTTTTGCCTGCGTGGTCGTGTCGTCGCTTCGGGCCTCGCCCTGCATCCGGCGCTGGAGTTCGGTAGCGAAGCCTTGCTCGGGCGCATCGGGGCCTGCGGCCTCGGCGGACGCGTCGGGGCGTGTGCCGGTCGGGCCTTTGGCGGATGCTGCTGGAGGGGTGTTCGCGATGGGATTCAAGGCCGGTCCGGACATGATGGAGTTCCTGGTGAGGATGCAGACATCAGCCAACCAGCAAGCGACGTGCCAGGCGAGCCCGGCGGCGATCAGTCTTCTTCGGTGCGATCGCGGAATTGCTTGGCGGCGTGTTCGTCCGTGAGCCGTTGTTCCTGCTTGGCTTCCTTGCGGGCCTGCAGGCTCTGGTGGCGGTGCGACAGGGTGTCGAAAGCCTTGACCTTGTTGCGCTGATCCACCCAGGCTTGCTGGCCTTGCTCGGTGCGCTGCCGTGAAACGGACACTGCTTTTTCCTGCTGAGCGATCGCGTCATCGAGTTTGCCGAGGAAGGCGCTGAAATTGCGCCACGCGTCGGGGCCGATGCCGTTACGCACCGCTTCCACGAAACGGGCGTGATACTCCTTGCGATAGTCCACCAGCAGGGCGAGTTTTTCTTCGACGGCGTGCTCGCTGGCTATCAGTTCGCCGAGCTTGCGCGCGGCCTCGTCCATGCGGTTGTTCGCCAGGTCCAGCAGGGGCTGCAGCGGGAACGACTCACTCATCTTCACGTTCCTTGGGCTTTATCGGGCGGGCGCGGGGAATCTTTAGGTTTGGGGGGCAATGACCTTGCTGGTCGGGAGGCCGGATCATTGGGCTGCTCCAAACAGGGCGTGCAGTTTTTCGACCGCAGATTCGTAGTGTTCGCACTCTTCGACGCGCTGTTGCAGGAAGGCTTCCAGGCGTGGATACATGGCCACGGCCTGGTCGAGGATGGGGTCGGAGCCGGCGTGGTAGGCGCCCACGGCGATCAGGTCGCGGGAGCGCTGATAACGCGAGAAAAGCTGCTTGAAGCGTCGCACCATGTCGAAGTGCTGGCTCTTGACGAGGTTGTGCATGGCTCGCGAAATGGATTGCTCGATGTCGATGGCGGGGTAGTGGCCCTGGTCGGCAAGGTTGCGCGACAGCACGATGTGGCCGTCGAGAATGGCGCGGGCAGAGTCGGCGATGGGATCCTGCTGGTCGTCGCCCTCGGCGAGCACGGTGTAGAACGCGGTGATCGAGCCGCCGCCTTCCGGCCCGTTGCCGGCTCTCTCGACCAGTGCCGGCAGGCGTGCGAACACCGACGGCGGGTAGCCGCGGGTGACCGGCGGTTCGCCGATGGCCAGCGCGATTTCCCGCTGGGCCATGGCGTAGCGGGTCAGCGAATCCATGATCAGCAGCACCTGCTTGCCCTGGTCGCGAAAATATTCGGCCACGGTGGTGGCGTAGGACGCGCCCTGCAGACGCATCAGTGGGCTGCAGTCGGCTGGGGCAGCGATCACCGCCGAGCGGGCCAGGCCTTCCGGGCCCAGGTTGTGCTCGATGAATTCCTTGACTTCGCGGCCCCGCTCGCCGATCAGGCCGACGACGATCACATCGGCCGCGGTGTAGCGGGCCATCATGCCGATGAGCACGGATTTGCCCACGCCGGAGCCGGCGAAGAGGCCCATCCGCTGACCGCGGCCGACGGTGAGCAGGCCGTTGATGGCGCGGATGCCGACGTCCAGCGACTGGGTGATCGGTGCCCGTTGCAGCGGGTTGATGGGGCGTGCCTGGAGCGCTCTCGAGTGGCGCACGGCGAGAGGGCCGAGGCCGTCCAGCGGGCGGCCGGCGCCGTCCACCACCCGGCCGAGCAGTTCGTCTCCCATGGGCAGGTGCTTGGCCCGGTCGGAGGCGCGGCGGCGGGGTTCGATCCGTTCGCCGGCGACAAGCTGCGGCTGGGTGGGCTCGACGGGCAGCACCTGGGCGCCGGGGGCGAGGCCGAAAACGTCGTCGGTGGGCATCAGGAAGATTTTTTCGCCATGGAAGCCTACTACTTCGGCCTCCACCGAACTGCCACCCGGGATCACGATGCGGCAGCCCGAGCCGAGGGGCAGCTTGAGGCCGGAGGCTTCCATCACCAGGCCGTTGATGCGCGTCAGGCGTCCGGAGAGCTGGTAGGGCGGGGTGGCTCCCACCAGCTTGCGGCCGTCGGCGAGAAAGGCTTTCCAGGTTTCGGTGCCGTGTTCCATCAGCTGCCGTCCCCGTCCCAGTGAATGTTGCGGCCGAGGTTGTCCATGATGCGCCGCCAGCGGGTTTGCACCGTGGCGTCGATCTGGCTGCCGGCGGCGTCGATGCGCACGCCGCCACGGGAGATGCTGGGGTCTTCGACCAGCCGGTGGCCGGCATGGGTCAGTTGCTCGCCCAGGTAGTCGCGCGCCATCGCCACGTCGTCGGGGTGGAGGTGGATCAGCGCATGGGCCTGAGGCAGCTGCAGCAGGGCTTCGCGGATCAGTTCGGCGGTGGATTCGGGGTGGGTTTCGAGGCTGTTCCGCACCATCTGGCGGGCCACTTCGATGGCGAGGCTGAGCACCTCCTCGGCCACTTCCCGGTCGAGGGCAGTGAGCGAGGTTTCGAGGCCCTGCACCAGGCCGTGAAATTGCATGGCCTCCATCCGCCCGCGCGCAGTGCCTTCTTCGTAGCCCGCCGAGTAGCCTTCCTTGCGGGCTTCCTCGTGGATGCGCTCGATGTCGTCGGCGGTGGGCAGGTGGATGTCCGGTTCGGTGTCGGGCAGGGTGAGCGCTTGGGCGACGAAGGGTGCTTCCTCCGGCGCGGCAGGTGTGGCTTCTGGCGCCAGGACGGGTTCGTCCAGGGGGCCGGGTGGTGGCGCGGCGATTTCCGCTTCGGCGGGTGAGGGCGCCGCCGGCTGGGGTTCGTCAAAGGAGGGGAGCTTCCAGCGCTGGTAGGCGCCGGCGGCCTGATGCGGGCTCATGGCTGGGGGGGTGTCCGTAAACAGGCTGCCCGCGAGGGGTGGCGGGTGGGTGCGCGCTTAGACGAAGGCATCGTCGCCGCCTCCGCTGGACAGGGCGATCTGGCCTTCCTCTGCGAGGCGGCGGGCCGTCTTGAGGATTTCCTTTTGCTCCGCTTCCACTTCGGAGAGGCGCACCGGGCCGCGGGATTCGAGGTCTTCCCTGAGCATTTCGGCGGCGCGCTGGGACATGTTCTTGAAGATCTTCTCGCGCATTTCCGGCTGCGCACCCTTCAGCGCGATCACCAGCGAGTCGCTCTGGACTTCGCGCAGGAGGGTCTGGATGCCCCGGTCGTCGAGATCCATGAGGTTCTCGAAGACGAACATCTCGTCGAGAATCTTCTGGGCGAGGTCGGGGTCGTATTCGCGCACGTTGTCGAGGATGGCTGTTTCGGCCGCCGAGCCGACGAAGTTGAGGATGTCGGCTGCGTGGCGCACGCCGCCCATGGCGGTCTTCTTGACGGTGGTGGCACCGGACAGCATGCGGGTGAGGGCTTCGTTGAGTTCCCGCAGGGCCACCGGCTGCACGCCGTCGAGGGTGGCGATGCGCAGCAGCACGTCGTTGCGCAGGCGGTCGGTGAAGTGCTTGAGGATTTCACCGGCCTGGTCGAACTCGAGGTGCACCAGGATCGTTGCGATGATCTGCGGGTGCTCGTTCTTGATGAGGTCGGCGGCGGTGGGGGCGTCCATCCACTTGAGGCTTTCGATGCCGGCGGTGTCCGAGCCCTGCAGCACGCGGCCGATCAGGTGGTTGGCGCGCTCGTCGCCGAGGGCCTTGGTGAGCATTTCCTTGATGTGTTCATGGTCGGCCTCGATGGGCGAGCCCTTCTCGGCGAAGCCGATCAGCTCGTCGAGAATGGCTTCGACCTTTTCGCGGCTCTGGGCGGGCATCCCGGCCATGGCCGCGCCAAGCTTCTGAACTTCTTTCGGGCCGAGCTGCTTCAGGACTTCGGCCGCTTCGTTGGCACCGAGGGTGAACAGGAGCAGGGCGCTCTTTTCGAGTCCTTCATCGTTGCTGCTCATTGCTTCCCATCCATTCCTTGATCAGGTTGGCGACCATGCGCGGATTTTCCTTGGCGAGGGCCAGTGCCTTGGCGAGTTTTTCGTCGTAGGCCAGGCGCGCGGCGGCTTCGGGGGACAAGGTGACTTCTGCGCCTTCCTCACCTTCGCCTTCTTCACCTTCTTCGCCTTCGCCTTCCTCGCGCGCTTCGGCCGCGGCGGCGGTTTCTTCCTTCTCTTCCGGCGGCATGACCTGCCTCATCAGCGGACGGATCACGCCGAAGGCCACAAAGGCGATCACGCCGGCAATCACCAGGTACTTGATGAGCTCCTTGAACAGGACGATGCTGTCCGGATCCTTCCAGATCGGGGTTTCCAGCAAATCCTTGTCAGAGGCGACGAAGGCGCTGCTCGCCACGTTGATGGTGTCGCCGCGGTCCTTGCTGTAGCCGACGGCCTCGCGAACCAGATCCTCGACACGCTTGCGTTCCTCGTCGGTAAGGGGCACCGACTTCATGACGCCGTTCTTGTCCTTCTCTTCCTTCTGGTTGAGTGCCACTGCCACCGACAGCCGCTTGATCTGGCCGAGGGCCTTGCGGGTGTGCTGGATGGTCTTGTCCACCTCGTAGTTGATGGTGGCGCTCTTGTTGGAGCTGAGCGGCGGCTGTTGGCCGGGGCCGGGCGCGCCGGCCACGGGCGGTGTCGTAAGCGGGGCGGTGGCGGGCACCGGCGGCTGGTTGCTGAGGGCACCCGGCACGCCCTGCGGGCCCTGGTCGCGGGTCTGGCTTTCGCTGCTTTGCTGGCTGCGGATGGCCTGCTCGGGCGAGGGGTTGGGGCGGTAGGTTTCGGCGGTCTGTTCGGTGACGTTGAAATCCACATCCGCCGAAACCTGGGCCCGGAAGTTACCCTTGCCGAAGAGCGGCGTGAGGATCGAGTTGATGCGCTGGATGTAGCCTTCTTCCAGCTCGCGGGTGTATTTGATCTGGGTGGCGTCGAGGTTGGTCTGCAGCGGGTCGGGCTTCTTGGTGAGCAGGCTGCCTTCCTGGTCGATGACGCTCACGTTGTCGTTGGTGAGCTGGGGCACGCTCGATGCGATCAGGTGCACGATGCCGGCGATCTGCGCCGGATCGAGGGCGCGGCCGGTGTGCAGGTTCACCATCACCGAGGCCGTGGGCTTCTGCTCGTCGCGCAGAAAAGCGGTTTGCTTGGGAATGGCCAGGTGCACGCGGGCGCCGGCCACGCTGCCGATGGATGAAATGGTGCGGGCCAGTTCGCCTTCGAGGGCGCGCTGGTAATTGATCTGCTCGTGAAACTGGGAGAGGCCGAGCTTCTGGGTTTCCATCAACTCGAAACCCACCAGGCCGCCCTTGGGAATGCCCTGGGCGGCAAGGCGCAGGCGCAGATCATGCACCTGGCTGGCCGGTACGAGGATGGCGTTGCCGTTGTCCGAGAACTTGTAGGGAATGTTCTGCTGCTGGAGGCTGGCGACGGCGGCGCCTCCGTCCTTTTCGGCCAGATTGGAGAACAGCACGGCGTAATCCGGCTGGCGGCTCCACAGGATGACGCCGACGATCAGCGCAATGCCGAACGCCAGCGCAGCGCCGGCGGCGAGCTTCTGGCGCTGGGACAGATTGCGGATGTTCTCCAGCACCTGCTCGAAGGGTGAGGCGGGCGGCGGTGGAGCGACGGCGGCGTCTTCTGCTGCCATGGAAACATTCCCCCTATTTCGGATGGTCGCATTCTGGGCCTGGTGCCCGGTGTTCTAGGGAAGGATTAGCGGCGCTTTTTGCCGCCTATTTGCCGCCTTGCCGTTTGCCGGGCAGGCCTAAGCTGCGAAGCGGTGAATTTCGCCCCGTACAACTCATGAATCTCCCTGCCATCGAAGACCGACTCGACGCCCGCCAGCTGGCCGAAGCCTTTCGTCAGTTCAGCGAAGCGTCCGAGGCCCTGACCGGCGCCTATGCAGGCCTGCAGACCCAGGTCGGCCAGCTGACCGAAAGGCTCAGCGTACTGATGGGCGCGCTGCCGGCCGGTGTTGTCGTGCTCGACCGGGACGGCTGCGTGGTGCAGGCCAACCGGGTGGTGGAGGCGATGTTCGGGGTGCCGCTGGCCGGCGTCGATTGGGCCGGTTTTTGCACGGCTCGCCTTGCCGCCACCGAGACGCCCGGCGAGTGGCAGCTCGACATCGCGGGCGAGCTTCGCCGCGTAACCCGCGTGGATGCCGCCCTCGAATCGGGTGACGGTCACATCGTTCTCCTCAATGACGTGACCGACGCCCATCACATGCGCCTCGCCGCCGAGCGCAACGAACGCCTCGCCGCGATGGGCGAGATGGTTGCCGGGCTGGCCCACCAGTTGCGCACCCCGCTGGCGGCGGCGCTGCTCTACACGGCCACGCTGGTCCAGCAGGAAATGGGGCCGGCCGACCGGGAGCGCATCGGCAATCGTGCAATGGAGCGCCTGCGTCATCTGGAAAAACTGATCCGCGACATGCTGCTTTTTGCCCGCGGCGAAACCCTGGGCCGTGAGCCCTTCGGCATCTGCGAACTGGTGGCCGAGCTCACCCAGACGCTGGAGCCGCTGGCCCGCGCCAAGGGGCTCGAGCTGGCCTCGGCCTGTGCCTGTGGCGACACCCGCGTCGTGGGTGATCGCAAGGCCATTGCCGGCGCGCTGACCAACCTGCTCGAAAACGCCGTGCAGGCGCTGGAGGCCGGCGGAGCCATCCGTTTCGAGGCCGTGCAGGAGGGCGCCGTGGCCCGCTTCAGCGTGATCGACAACGGACGCGGCATTGATCCGGCACTGCAGACGCGGCTTTTCGAGCCATTTTTTACCACCCGCTCCGATGGAACAGGATTGGGGCTGGCGATTGCGCGAGGCGTAGCCCGGGCCCATGGCGGCGACATCGGAATCCAGTCCGAGCCCGGCCACGGCACAACCTTTACCCTGACCCTCGCCATGGGCGCATAGCGCCCGGTAACACCCGGATTTAGAGAGACGTCACATGCCTGAAGCCCTGAACATTCTTGTAGTAGAAGACGACGCGCCCCTGCGCGACGCTGTGTGCATGACCCTCGAAATCGCCGGTCACGCGGTTACCGGCGTGGGCGACGGCCCGGCGGCGCTGGTCGCGGTGGAAAAGCAGGCCTTCAACCTGGTGTTGTCCGACCTGAAAATGCAGCCGATGGACGGCCTTCAACTACTGAGCGAGCTGCGCCAGCGCCTGCCGCAGCTACCTGTCTTGCTGATGACCGCCTTCGGTGACGTCGAAAAAGCCGTTGATGCCATGCGCGGCGGAGCCTGTGATTTTCTGATGAAACCTTTCGAACCCAATGTGCTGCTCGAACACGTGCAGCGTTACGCGGCAGCCCGCCGGGACGACGGCATGATCGCCGCCGATCCCCATACCCGCAACTTGCTGGCCTTGGCCGACAAGGTGGCCGAAACCGATGCCACCGTGCTCCTTACCGGCGAATCCGGTACTGGCAAGGAAGTCTTTGCCCGCTATCTCCACGAGCAATCCCTGCGCCGCACGGGGCCATTCATCGCCATCAACTGCGCCGCGATTCCCGACTCCCTGCTCGAGGCGACCCTTTTCGGCCACGACAAAGGCGCCTTCACGGGCGCAGTGAGCGCCCAGGCCGGCAAGTTCGAACAGGCCGAGGGCGGCACGCTGCTTCTCGACGAAATTTCCGAAATGCCCCTCGGCCTCCAGGCCAAGCTGTTGCGCGTGCTCCAGGAGCGCGAGGTGGAACGCGTGGGTGGCAAAAAGGCCATTCCTCTCGACATCCGTGTGCTCGCCACGACCAACCGGGACATGAGCAAGGAAGTGGCCGCCGGGCGTTTTCGCGAAGACCTCTATTACCGTCTCAACGTGTTTCCGCTCGCGATTCCGTCGCTGCGGGAGCGGCCGGGCGACGTCGTGCCGCTGGCCCGGCATTTTGCGCTGATGCACGGTGCGCGCCTCAAGCGCGTCGCGCGCCTGTCGCCGGAGGCCGAAAGTGTGCTGGTAACCTACCACTGGCCGGGCAATGTGCGCGAGCTGGAAAACACCGTGCAGCGGGCGCTGATTCTCAGCAGCGGACAGGCTGTGTCCGCAGACACCATTCGCCTGTGCCTGCCTCACTGGAACGGAGAGCCGGTTCGGGTGCCGCTTGCCCCGCCTATCGTGCCGGCCATTTTTGCCGCCGAGACGGCAAATCCTGCCGATGATGCCGCTGCTGCGGCCAGGGATGCAGCCCGTCCGGCCAGCATGAAAGACCTCGAGCGCGAGCACATCCTGAAGGTGCTGAAAGAGGTGGGAGGCTCGCGAAAGCGTGCGGTGGAGCAGCTTGGCATCTCGGAACGCACCCTGCGCTACAAGCTCCAGCAGTACCGGGAGGAAGGCCTGTTTTCGGGCTAGACGAGGGCTACAGCGCCCTTCTGCTCTTTGGCACGCAGCTTGCTCTGCTATAGTTGAGCAAAAGGAGCCGGACCATGGATACCCGCGGAATCGATCAAATGTTGTCGGAACTTCGCGCCACCTCGCAGGTGGCCGGGGGAAAGCCTGCCCAGTCGGCCCCGGCTGCCGGGGAGGTGAGTTTCGGCGACGTTCTGCAAACGGCAATCGCCGATGTCAGCTCGGCCCAGATGCAGGCCCAGGAAATGGCCAAGGGTTTTTCGGCCGGTGATCCCAACGTGAATCTGCAGGATGTCATGGTGAATCTGCAAAAGGCCAATCTGTCCTTCCAGCAGATGGTGCAGGTGCGCAACAAGCTCGTCACGGCCTATCAGGACATCATGAACATGTCTGTCTGAAAGACGCCGATCCGCCCCTTTCAAGGTGGCAGGGTTCAAAAACATAAAGCCGGCAATCGCCGGCTTTATGCATTCTGGAAAGGGCGCGTGCTCAGCGGATGCGTTCGCGGGCGTTGCGTTCCCGTTCGGCCTTGAGGATGTAGCGCTGGATCGTCGAGGCCATGCTGGCGGGCAGGTCGACGAATTCGCAGCCGGCGCGGAGCATGATGCTGCCGTCGCGGTTGGTGATGCGAAACAGATTGCGTACGCGCAGTGAGGTGGCGATGGGGCCGGTTTCCGGCAGCATCAGCCGGCAGTCAGCAAACTCCATGTCCGGTTCGAAGGCCACTTCGCCGGGCGGCACCAGCACCGCGAGGCCGCCGCCGCTGATGTCGACCACGGAGGCCTCGACAGAAATGATCTTCTTTTGCCCATCGACGGTGACCGGGATCAGGCAGCTCAGGGTGTGCGGGTTGGCAGCCGTCAGCCGATAGTATTCGCGGCGTTGCAGGCGCAGCAGCACGTCGGGCATGGGCGTGCGGAAGGCGTCATGCCCTTCGTGGGTGACGCGCCCGATCTGGCGCGCGGCAAACTGGATCTTGATCTTGTCGAGCTGGGCGACGCAGATCAGCTGCTCGGATTCTTCCACACGGCGGTTGATGGCCGGGTCGCTGGCGGCGTCGAGCACCAGGTAGCGTTCGTCGTCGCTGATGGCGACGATGGCGGTAAGGAAGGAGTCGGCGCTGGCGTCGATGAAGGCGGAGAGCATCGCCCGCTTCTGCATGAGGCTGCGCAGGTTGTAGAGGATGTCGGCTTTTCCGCGCAGCAGGTAGCGGGAGTTGTCTTCGGCCTGCAGGAGTTCGAACTTGAGCGGCATGGTGTCGGTGGCGTCCGGGGGATCGGAAGATGGGCGGATTCTATCAGCCCGTCCGGGTATCCCGGCTCTTCAGCAATAGGCGTGCCTGATCTGTCTTTCTTGAGGGCAAGAAAAAACCAGGGGGACGGCATGCCGTCCCCCCGGGGTGTTGCTGCGGTGAAGCGCGCGATGCTTAGCGCATGGCTTCCCGTTCGATCTCTTCGAGGCTGGTGTGGCGCACGTCGCGGCCCTTGACCATGTACACCACGTATTCGGCGATGTTCTTGGCGTGGTCACCGATGCGCTCGACCGACTTGGCGACGAACATCAGTTCGATGGCCTGGGAGATGGTGCGCGGATCTTCCATCATGTAAGTGATCAGCTGGCGCATGATGCCCTTGAATTCGGCATCCACTTCCTTGTCCTGGCGAACCACCTGGGCTGCAGAAACCGTGTCCAGGCGGGCGTAGGCGTCCAGCGCGGTGCGCAGCATGTCCACGACTGCGTCGGCGATGTGGCTGAGGCGGATCGGCGGCGTGAAGGACGATGGCGTGCTGTGGTGCAGCTTGGCGGTCTTGGCGATCTTCTTGGCCTCGTCGCCGATGCGCTCCAGGTCGGTGATGGTCTTTTGCACGCTGCTGACCATGCGCAGGTCGACCGCGGTGGGCTGGCGCTTGGCGATCACCTGGTTGCAGGCTTCGTCGAGCTCGATTTCCAGCAGGTTGACCCGGTTGTCGTTTTCGATGACCTGGTCGATCAGCAGCAAATCGCCGTTGGAAAGCCCTTCCATGGCCTTCACGATCTGCAATTCGACCATGCCGCCCATCTGGAGTACCCGTGTGCGGATGCCTTCCAGTTCAGAGTCGAACTTTTTGGAGGTGTGCTCGTTCATTAGGTAATCCTGTGGCTGAAGGCTGACAAGCGAAAGAGGTTAACAGGGCTTTGTGACGGTTTTGTTTCAAGTCCGCTCGAATTTGACAACGCCGTCGGCTGTGGCAAGCAGCAGCACGTCGGCGCCGCGCTTGGCGAACAGGCCGTTGGTGACCACACCGACGATGCCGTCGACATTCACTTCGAGATTGACCGGATCGTGAATCTGCAGGCCATGAACGTCAAGGATCAGGTTGCCGTTGTCCGTGACGAAACCCTCCCGCAGCACGGGTTTGCCTCCGAGGCGGGCGAGTTCGCGAGCCACCTGGGCGCGTGCCATGGGAATGACCTCGACCGGCAGCGGAAAGCGGCCGAGTACGTCTACCTTTTTGCTTGCGTCGCAGATGCAGACAAATTTCGTGGCGACTGCGGCAACGATCTTCTCGCGCGTCAGGGCGCCACCTCCGCCCTTGATCATGGCCAGCGATGCGTCGATTTCGTCGGCGCCATCGACATAAACCGGCAGTTCTTCCACGTCGTTGAGATCGAAAAGACGGATGCCGTGACCGGCGAGACGGCGCGCCGAGACTTCCGAGGAGGCGACCGCCCCGGCAATCCTGTCTTTCATCGTGGCCAGGCCGTCGATGAAGAAGTTGGCCGTGGAGCCGGTGCCGACACCGACGATAGCGCCTTCGACCACATAATCGAGCGCGCGCAGCGCGGCTTGTTGCTTGAGTTCGTCCTGGGTCATGGTGTGCTGCCTGAAGCCAAAAACATGATTTTAACCGGGACAGGCGCGGAGGTCAGATTCTGCAAACTGCAACACGTGGGCAGGCTGTCCGGCGTAAAGTGTTTCGTCGATGTCACAGGTGACGTGAGTGGCCTTGCCGACACGATTTACGTACAACTTATGAATGGAGCTGCAAATGGGTTTGCTTGATCAACTGGCAGGACAGGTTCTCGGTTCTCTGGCCGGAGGCAATGAGCAGCAACAAGGGGGCGGCGGTGGTCAGGCTGCATTGATTCAGCTGGTGCTGGGCCTTCTGCAGAGCAAGGGCGGCATCGGTGGTTTGCTGGGACAACTGAGCCAGGGTGGTCTCGGTGATCAGGTCGCGTCGTGGGTGGGTACCGGGCAGAACCTGCCTGTGAGCGCCGAGCAGATCGGCCAGGCTTTCGGCACTTCCGAGCTGGGCGACATGGCCGCCCAACTGGGCATTCCGAGCGAGCAGCTGGCCGGCCACCTGGCCAATTTTCTGCCGCAGGTTGTCGACGGCTTGACGCCGGACGGGCAATTGCCGGAAGCCGGTAACCTGGATCTGGGGCAGGCCCTGTCGGGTCTGGCTGGATTGCTCGGCCGGGGCTGAGCGGGGTTTCAGGCGTTGTGTTGCCTGCCCGCGTGCTGCGGGCAGGTGCTACGGGCCTTCAGGGGCCCGTTGTTATGGGTCTGGCCGGATCCGAGCACCACTCGCTCCAGGAGCCGGCATAGAGTTTGGCGCCGGACAGTCCGGCCACTTCCATGGCCAGCAGATTGTGACAGGCGGTGACGCCGGAGCCGCACTGATGGACGACCGCGTGAGCGTCGCCCCCCTTGATCAGCTTGCCGAATTCTTCCTGCAGGCAGGCTGCCTGCTTGAAGCAGCCGTTGGCATCCAGGTTGTCCCTGAAAAAGCGGTTGATGGCGCCCGGAATGTGGCCGCCGACGGGGTCGAGGGTTTCGTTTTCGCCGCGGAAGCGGTCGGGCGCCCGGGCGTCGATGAGCAGCATGTCCGGGCTGCCCAGGTGGCTGTGAACGTAGTCGGCATCGGCCCGCATGCATTTCTGCAGTTTGGGCGTGAAGCGTGTGGCGATCGCTTCGGGGCGCTCGGTGGCAAGGGGACGCCCGCTGCCGGTCCAGGCCTGGATGCCGCCGTTGAGAACGGCGACGCGGGTGTGCCCGAGCCAGCGCAGCAACCACCACAGGCGGGAGGCGAACATGCCGCCTGCGTCATCGTAGGCCACCACCTGGGTTTCGGGCCCGACGCCGAGGCTGCCGAGCTTGTCCGCCAGCAGTTGCGGGTCGGGCAGGGGATGGCGGCCGTTGAGGCCCGACAGCGGACCGGAGAGATCTTCGTTCAGGTCGAGAAAAAATGCTCCCGGCAGATGACCGGCAGCGTAGGCCTGACGGCCGGCCGGCGGATCGGCCAGGTTGAAGCGGCAGTCGAATATCCGCCATGCGGGCGTGGCCTGGGCGGCCAGTTCGTGAACGCTGACGAGGCTCGTGAAGGGCGCGGGCACGATAGGGTTCTCAGACAACGGGTGATTCGATGCCGCTGAGCCAGGCTTCTGCGTCGTCCGCATCCTCGAAGACGCGGACCTTGGCATCGACGAAAATCTGCGACAGCCAGGCGCTCCAGGTGATCCACTGATCGTCCGTGAGGATCGCGATGCGGGCGAAGTCGCTGGAATGGGCGCGGGCGAAGCGGATTTCTTCCAGCGCCATGTCGACGGTGAAGCCGCTCATCTCGCGCAGGTCGAACAGCAGGTTCACCGGCCCCTCGAAGCGCACCTTGTAATTGACGGCCTCTTCGAACTCTTTGAAGTCGGCCAGCGTGAACTCGCTGAAGACCGTGATGTTGACCCGGTTTTCCTTGTTTTCGGTGGTGATCATGGCCTGCTTCCTTTGGGAAATGACGGGATGCCGTCAGTGTAGTCCCGCGGTGCACCCGCTTCAATCAGACTCCGCTGCCGGCGTGGTTTGCCGGGAGGAAAGGGAAACCAGCACGCCGCTGGCGATGATGACGGCGATTGCCGCGATCGAGGTCCACGGCAGGCGCTCGTTCCACAGCGCCACGCCGAACAGGCTGGAAAAAATCACTGTCGAGTAGGACAGGTTGGCCGAGACGACCGTCTTGCCGTAACGATAGGCCCGGGTCATGGCGAGCTGGGCACAGCCACCAAAGCCGCCGACGCCGAGAATGATGGCTGCTCGCTCTGAGTCGATGGCGTGCAGCTCGCCGGCCGCCAGCGCCCACGCCAGGCCAAAGAGGCTGGTGACGCCGGAGAACCACAGCACCGTGCGGGCTTCCGGCTCGCCAGCACGGCCGAGTTCGCGAACATTGACGTAGGCCACGCTGGCGATCAGGCCGGAGCCGAGCCCGGCGAGCGCGCCGACCCACTGCTCGGCCTGAAGCGTTGGCTTGAGCAGCAGCACGACGCCGACAAATCCCAGGCCGATAGCGGCGAAAGCCTTGATTCCGAGTCGTTCCCGAAACCACAGGACGAGCAGCAGGGCGACGAACAGCGGCGAGGTGTAGGCGAGGGTGACTGCGGTGGCCAGCGGCAGGATGCCGAGCGCGAAGAAGTAGCACATCAGCGACACGGTGCCGGAGAGCCCGCGCGATACCTGCAGGCGCCAGTGCGGCGTGGTCCGGGGTATCCCTTGCAGATGCGTCAGCATCAACATCAGCAGGAAACCGACGAAGCCGCGGTAGAACACCAGTTCGCCGGTGGAGAAATGGGCCGAACCCAGTTTGACGCACACCCCCATGCAGGCAAACAGCAGGCTGGCTACGATCATCCAGAGGGATTGCATGGGGCGGGGGAGGCTGAAGGCGGCCGGTGATTCTACCGGAGCGGGCTTCCCCGGCCCATCTCCGGCCGCCGGGCATGAAAAAACCCCCGGGGTTCGCACCCGCGGGGGTCTTCAACCAAGCGCGCCGGCGAGGGGCCGGCGATCGGGGTCTTAGTGGAACTGTTCTTCTTCGGTGGAGCCGGTGAGTGCCTTGACGCTGGAGGAGCCGCCCTGGATCACGGTGGTCACGTCGTCGAAGTAGCCAGCGCCGACTTCCTGCTGGTGCGACACGAAGGTGTAGCCCTTTTCGCGAGCGGCGAATTCGGGTTCCTGCACCATTTCGGTGTAGTGCTTCATGCCTTCGCCGCGGGCGTAGGCGTGGGCGAACTGGAAGGTGTTGAACCAGTTGATGTGGATGCCGGCCAGGGTGATGAACTGGTACTTGTAGCCCAGTGCGGACAGCTCGTCCTGGAACTTGGCGATGGTGGCATCGTCAAGGTTCTTCTTCCAGTTGAAAGAGGGCGAGCAGTTGTAAGACAGCAGCTTGCCGGGGCAGGCAGCCTGCACGGCCTGGGCGAATTCACGGGCAAAGCCGAGGTCGGGCGTGCCGGTTTCGCACCACACCAGGTCGGCGTAGGGGGCGTAGGCAACGCCGCGGCTGATGGCCTGCTCGAGACCGTTCTTGACGCGGTAGAAGCCTTCCTGGGTGCGCTCACCGGTCAGGAAGGGCTTGTCGTTGGCGTCGTGATCGGAGGTGATCAGGTTGGCGGCTTCGGCATCGGTACGGGCCAGGATCAGGGTCGGAACGCCCATCACGTCGGCGGCGAAACGAGCGGAGATCAGCTTCTCACAGGCTTCCTGGGTCGGAACGAGCACCTTGCCACCCATGTGGCCACACTTCTTGACGGCAGCCAGCTGGTCTTCGAAGTGAACACCCGCAGCACCGGCGGCGATCATGTTCTTCATCAGTTCGAAGGCGTTCAGCACGCCGCCGAAACCGGCTTCAGCGTCGGCAACGATCGGCAGGAAGTAGTCGACGAAGGCTTCGTCGCCCGGGTTGATGCCACGGGCCCACTGGATCTCGTCAGCACGCTTGAAGGTGTTGTTGATGCGGCGAACCATGGTCGGCACGGAGTCGTAGGCGTACAGCGACTGGTCCGGGTACATGGTTTCGGAGGTGTTGCCGTCGGCAGCGACCTGCCAGCCGGACAGATACACGGCTTCGAGGCCGGCCTTGGCTTGCTGCATGGCCTGACCGGCAGAGATTGCGCCGAAGGCATTCACGTAGCCCTTCTTGGCGCCGCCGTTGACCTTGTTCCACAGCGTCTCTGCACCGCGCTGGGCCAGGGTGTGCTCAGGCTGCAGGCTGCCGCGCAGGCGAACGACGTCGGCCGCGGAGTAACCGCGCTTGACGAGCTTCCAGCGGGGGTTTTCGGCCCAGTCTTTTTCCAGAGCGGCAATTTGCTGTTCGCGAGTCAGGGACATGTGAAATCCTTAAATGATGTTGAGACAAGGGAAAGCCGGATTACGCAGGCAGTTGCCTCTAAAGGGCAGTGTCGTGCGCGAACTCCTGAGCTGCTTGACCGGTGCCGGCGGGTCGAGGGGTGACTCATTCCGGTACGTCGATCAACAGATGAGAGTATAGGGATGATTTTGCATGGCAGCAATAGGTCTTATATAAGACATAAGAAATAAATAGTTTCATTAAATCAAAGTCTTAATTTTTTTATTTCACCTGTTAAAACGCTGTTGAGGTTTGTGAAATAAAAAATCGCTGCACCGCGTCGTTCTTTGCGTGACTTACAGTAGCGGCGACTCCGAAACGATCACGCCATCCTCGTCGGCATACAGCCACTGCCCGGGCGTAAAGCTCACGCCGCCGAAGCTCACCGGGATGTCCACATCGCCGGCGCCTTTCTTGATGCTCTTCATCGGATGGGTGCCGAGGGCGAAGACGCCGATGTCCATGCCGGCGATCGGGCCGGAGTCACGGATGCAGCCGTAGACGACGATTCCGGCCCAGCCATTCTTCACGCCGAGCAGGGCGAGCTGGTCGCCGACCATCGCGCAGCGCATCGAGCCGCCCCCATCGACCACCAGCACACAGCCCTGGCCGGGGCCTTCGAGCGTCGAGCGGACCAGCGCGTTATCCTCGAAAACTTTCAGAGTGCGGATCGGGCCGGCAAAGCGGGCTCTGCCTCCAAAGCTGCGGAACATGGGGGCGACGGCGCGTACCTTGCCTTCGTTGGCGTCGCAAAGATCGGTGGTCTGGAATTCCATGGCTACTCCGTGAAATCGAAAGCGAGCGAAAAAACGCCGCACAAATAAAACGGGCGGCCAAGGCCGCCCGCGTGTCATGAGCTTCGAGGCGAACGAAAACTATACCGCAGCTTCCGCCATTTCCTCGAATTGCAGCTGCACCTTGCCCTGGCTGTCGATGTCGATGATGACGCTGCCGCCGCCGGCCAGGCGCCCGAACAGGAGTTCGTCGGCGAGCGCCGAACGGATCGTGTCCTGGATCAGGCGGGCCATCGGGCGGGCGCCCATCAGCGGATCGAAACCTTCGCGGCCGAGCCATTCCTTGAGCTTGTCGGTGAAGTGGGCATCCACCTTCTTCTCGTGGAGCTGGGCTTCGAGCTGGGTCAGGAACTTGTCCACCACCCGCATGATGATTTCCGGATCCAGCGATTTGAAGGAAATGGTGGCATCAAGGCGGTTGCGGAACTCGGGTGAGAACAGGCGCTTGATCTCGGCCATCTCGTCACCCACTTCACGCTTGGCCGAGAAGCCGATGACGGACTTCTGCATCGACTCGGCGCCGGCGTTGGTGGTCATGATCAGGATGACGTTACGGAAGTCGGCCTGCCGGCCGTTGTTGTCGGTCAGCGTGCCGTGATCCATCACCTGCAGAAGGATGTTGTAGATGTCCGGGTGAGCCTTTTCGATTTCATCAAGGAGCAGCACGCAGTGGGGCTTCTTGTTGACCTGTTCGGTCAGGAGGCCGCCCTGGTCAAAACCGACGTAGCCCGGCGGGGCGCCGATCAGCCGCGACACGGCATGGCGTTCCATGTATTCGGACATGTCGAAGCGCACCAGTTCTATGCCCAGCGTGTAGGCCAGTTGGCGGGCGACTTCGGTTTTGCCGACGCCGGTTGGGCCGCTGAACAGGAAGGCGCCGATCGGCTTCTGCGGGTTGCCGAGGCCGGAGCGGGACATCTTGATCGCCTTGGCGAGGGCTTCGATCGCCGGATCCTGGCCGAAGACGACGTTGCGCAGGTCGCGATCGAGCGTCTTGAGGGCCGCGCGGTCGTCGTTGGAAACATTGCGCGGCGGAATGCGGGCGATCTTGGCGACGATCTCCTCGATCTCCGTTTTGCCGATGAGCTTCTTCTGACGCGACTTGGGCAGGATTCGCTGGGCAGCACCGGCTTCGTCGATGACGTCGATGGCCTTGTCGGGCAGGTGACGGTCATTGATGTAGCGGGCTGACAGCTCGGCGGCGCTCGACAGAGCCGAGGCGGAATACTTGATGCCGTGGTGCTGCTCGAAACGCGACTTGAGGCCCTTGAGGATCTCGACGGTTTCAATGACCGACGGCTCGACGACATCCACCTTCTGGAAGCGCCTCGAGAGGGCGTGGTCTTTCTCGAAGATCTGCCGGAACTCGGTGTAGGTGGTGGCGCCGATGCACTTCAGCTGCCCGGACGACAGGGCGGGCTTGAGCAGGTTGGAGGCATCCAGCGTACCGCCGGATGCCGCGCCGGCCCCGATGAGAGTGTGGATCTCGTCGATGAAAAGTATGGCGTTCTGGTGCTCGGTGAGCTGCTTGAGCACGGCCTTGAGGCGCTGTTCGAAGTCGCCCCTGTATTTGGTGCCTGCCAGGAGTGCGCCCATGTCGAGGGCGTAGACCTGGGCGTCGGCCAGGATGTCGGGCACCCGGCCTTCGACGATGCGCCGCGCCAGGCCTTCGGCGATGGCGGTCTTGCCAACGCCGGCTTCACCGACCAGCAGCGGATTGTTCTTGCGGCGCCTGCAGAGTGTCTGGATGACCCGCTCGACCTCCTTCTCGCGGCCGATCAGCGGATCGATCTTGCCAAGCATGGCCTGCTGGTTGAGGTTTTGCGTGTAGTTGTCGAGCGCGCCGCCGGCGCTGCCGGCTTCCTGTTCCTGCTCGCCCTGCTCGGATTCGCCCGAAGGGCGTTGCGGAGTGGTGCCCGGCTGAGGCGTTTTGGTGATGCCGTGGGAAATGAAGTTCACCACGTCGAGGCGCGAAATGTTCTGCCGCTGGAGGAAATAGACGGCGTGGGAATCCTTCTCGCCGAAGATCGCGACGAGCACATTGGCGCCGGTGACTTCTTTCTTGCCGGAAGACTGGACGTGCAGGATCGCGCGCTGGATCACCCGCTGGAAGCCCAGGGTGGGCTGGGTGTCGATGTCTTCGGTGCCTTCGACCTTGGGTGTGTGTTCGTTTACGAAGTTGGTCAGTTCCTTGCGCAGTTCGTCGGTCTTCGTGGCGCAAGCCCGCAGAACCTCTGCAGCGGAGGGATTGTCCAGGAGCGCAAGCAGAAGATGCTCCACGGTGATGAACTCATGGCGCTTTTGTCGGGCTTCGACAAAAGCCATGTGCAGACTGACTTCAAGCTCTTGCGCGATCATTTCAGTTTTCCTCCATGACGCATGCCAGCGGATGCTGATGCTGGCGCGCGTACGCGATGACCTGCTCGACCTTGGTTGCGGCGATGTCCCGCGGGAAGACTCCGCACACCCCAACGCCCTCTCTGTGGACTTTGAGCATGATCCGCGTTGCTTGTTCGCGGTCCATGGCAAAGAATTTCTGTATCACGGCCACCACGAAATCCATCGGGGTGAAATCGTCATTAAGGAGCATGACCTTGTAGAGGGGCGGCGGCTTGACCCGCGTGACCTCTGATTCGATAGCCGATTCTTCCTGTTTTTTGATGACCATGCGACTCATTCTAAACAACCGCGATGATTGTGCAAGAGACAATTGGCACAGTTTTTCGGCGCGTGGCTGTGTGCTTTGAGTGTGGGCAATTGTTGCGCTGCAATAAAAAATAAGTCGCTAGAACATAAGGGTTTTGATTGTTTTTGTACCCAAAACCATCAAAACTCCGGAAAGAATTGTTGTAATGCAGCAATTGTGGTGGCTTATAAAATGCGTTGACGCGATGGGGTAAGTCACGTAAAAGCAATAGTGTGTTCGCGCCTAAGGTTCTGGCGGCGCTTCATGCAAAGAGTTTTTTGGACAACGTCTTTGAAATTCTTTGTAAATTCTGCCGCCTGGCCGGGTTCGGCCGCACCCCCGGAAGTCCGGATCGTATTACTGAAATCAAGAAGGAATTTGCAATATGGCAACTGGTACTGTTAAGTGGTTCAACGACGCCAAGGGCTTCGGCTTCATTACGCCGGACGATGGTAGTGAAGACCTGTTCGCGCACTTCTCCGCCATCACGATGGCCGGGTTCAAGTCGCTGAAGGAGGGGGATAAGGTTCAGTTCGACATCACTCAAGGCCCGAAGGGCAAGCAAGCTTCGAACATTCAGCGTGCTTGATTTTCGCGATTGAGTAGGGGTTTCCCCTGCGTCGTGATCCAGACCGCCGGCACACGAAAGTGTGCCGGCGGTTTTGTTTTGTGCAGGCCATTCTTGCCCGGCGGATGCTTTGTTCCGAATTTGCCCGGTGTTTGGTTGTGAGCAAAAAGCAGCCAGGTGAGCGGGCAGAAAAAAACCCGCTCGAGGCGGGTTTTTCTAGGGCAACAAGCGGTAATCGCGTACCGGAAGCAATTACTTGAGCTTCACTTCCTTGTATGCCACGTGCTTGCGCACGACCGGGTCGTACTTGTTGAACTCAAGCTTGCCCGGGGTGGTGCGCTTGTTCTTGGATGTGGTGTAAAAGTGCCCGGTCCCAGCAGTGGACTCGAGCTTGATCTTTTCGCGGCCGCCTTTTGCCATGTCGATCTATCTCCAGGTGTTAAACGGCTTAGACCTTCTCGCCGCGAGCGCGGAGCTCTGCGACGACTTCGTCGATGCCTTTTTTGTCAATGGTGCGCAGGGCAGCGTTGGATACGCGCAGGCGCACCCAGCGGTTTTCGGCTTCGCTCCAGAACTTGCGGTTTTGCAGGTTCGGGAGGAAACGGCGCTTGGTTTTGTTGTTCGCGTGGGAAACATTGTTGCCCACCATCGGTGCTTTTCCGGTCACTTGGCAAACGCGAGCCATTTGTTGCTCCAAACTTGTTTTGATTCGGTAAGACTCTCGATTATAAGCGACTAAGTTCACTCTAATCAAGGCCTTGGTGCAATCGGTGTAACGGATGACCGCTGCGGCGGCTGGAAAGCTATAGCAGGCCGCGCTCGGCGAAGGATACCGGAGTGGCGTTGCCGGCGACGATGAAGTGGTCGAGTACCCGTACATCAACCAGCGCGAGCGCTTTTTTGAGGGTTTCGGTCAGGGCCTGATCCGCGTGGCTGGGCTCGCCGACGCCGGAAGGGTGGTTGTGGGCCAGGATGACCGCGGCGGCGTTGCGTTCGAGGACCAGCTTGACGACTTCGCGTGGATAGACGGAGGTTTGCGACAGGGTGCCGCGGAAGAGTTCTTCACTGTTCAGCACCCGGTTCTGGGCATCAAGAAGCAGGATCATGAAGACTTCGTGGGGGAGTTGCCCCAGTTTGAGGCGCAGCCAGTCGCGTACGGCGGCCGGCGAGTCGAGTACGTCGCGCCGGGCCATTTCCTCGCCAAGGGCGCGGCGGGCGAGTTCAAGGACGGCCTGGAGCTGGGCGTATTTGGCGAGGCCCATGCCGGGAATGGCCGAGAAGGCCGGTGCCGAAGCTGCGCAAAGCGAGGAGAGACTGCCGAAATGCTTGATCAGGTCGCGCGCCAGGTCGACGGCGCTTTTGCCGCGGATGCCGACCCGCAGGAAAAGTGCCAGCAGTTCGGCGTCGGACAGCGCGGCTGCGCCGCGGGCGAGCAGGCGCTCTCGCGGGCGTTCGTCGGCAGGCCAGTCGGTGATTGCCATGGCGTGTACAATTCTAGCTTCTGAAGGATCCGGATAATACCACTGGCATGAGTGAACTTAAGGGCAGGAAAGTGGTGCTGGGCGTGACCGGCGGGGTTGCGGCCTACAAGGCTGCGGAGCTGGTGCGATTGCTCGGCAAGGCGGGGGCGGATGTGCATGTTGTGCTCACCGAAGGCGGGGCGCGTTTCGTCACCGCGGTGACCTTCCAGGCCTTGTCCGGCAACCGGGTGTGGACCGATCTGTGGGATCCGCGCATGGATAACAACATGGCGCATATCGACCTGACCCGGGATGCGGATGCGATTCTGGTGGCACCGGCGACGGCCGATCTGATGGCGAAGCTGGCGCATGGCCTGGCCGACGATCTGCTCACGACCCTGTGCCTGGCGCGGGATTGTCCGCTGCTGGTGGCGCCGGCGATGAACCGCCAGATGTGGGAGCACCCGGCCACCCGCCGCAATGGGGCGCAACTGGTGGCCGACGGCGTGACCCTGTTCGGGCCGGCTGCCGGCGAGCAGGCCTGCGGCGAAGTCGGCCTCGGGCGCATGCTGGAGCCAGAAGCCTTGTGCGAGGCGGTGATCGGTTTCTTCCAGCCCAAGGTGCTGGCCGGGCGGCGTATCGTGATGACGGCCGGGCCAACTTTCGAGGCGATAGACCCGGTGCGCGGTATTACCAATTCCAGTTCGGGCAAGATGGCCTACGGGCTGGCCCGCGCCTGCGAGCAGGCGGGGGCCGAGGTCACTCTGGTGAGCGGCCCGGTGGCGTTGCCGGTGCCGGCGGGCTGCACGCGGGTCAGCGTGAAAAGTGCGCTGGAAATGCGCGAAGCGGTGTTTGCCGCGCTGCCCGGCGCGGATGTTTTCATCGGCGTGGCGGCGGTGGCCGACTACCGCCCGGCCAATTCGGCTGAACACAAGATCAAGAAATCCGGAGCGGAGATGAGCATTACGCTGACGCCCAACCCGGATATTCTCGCCGATGTTGCCGGCCTTCCGAATCCACCGTTCTGCGTGGGTTTCGCGGCGGAAAGCCGCAACCTGGACGAGTACTCCGAAGGCAAGCGCAAGGCCAAGAAATTGTCGTTGATCGTCGGTAACCTGGTGCAGGACGGCCTGGGCGGCGACGACAACGAGGTGGTGCTTTTTGACGATGCCGGCCGGCATCCGCTGCCGAAGGCACCCAAGCCCGACGTGGCGCGGGACATCGTTGCCCACATGGCCCGCCTGCTGCCCAAAAACTGAAACCTCAATTCGTGAGCAAAACGACCATGCACAGCATTGATATCCAGATTCTCGACGACCGCCTCCGGCAGCAGCCGCCGGCCTATGCCACGGCCGGCGCGGCCGGTCTGGATCTGCGGGCCTGCCTTGATGCGCCGCAGGTTCTGGCGCCCGGTCACACGACGCTGGTGCCCACCGGCATTGCCATTCACCTGGCTGACCCCGGGCTGGCAGCGATGATCCTGCCGCGCTCGGGCCTGGGCCACAAGCACGGCATCGTATTGGGCAATCTTGTCGGGCTGATCGATTCGGACTACCAGGGGCAGATTTTCGTGTCGGTCTGGAATCGCGGCCACGAGCATTTCACCATTCAGCCGATGGAGCGCGTAGCCCAGCTGGTGGTGGTGCCGGTGCTGCAGGTGGCGTTCAACGTGGTTGAAACCTTCGACGCGAGCGAACGCGGCGAGAGTGGCTTTGGAAGCACGGGGAAGCACTGATGCGCCACGCCGGAATTCCTGCCGGCGTGCACGTGCTGCTTGAGCGGGACGGGCGCGTGCTGCTGATGCGGCGAGCCGGAACGGGGTTTTTCGATGGCCTCTACAGCCTGCCGGGCGGGCATGTGGAGGAGGGCGAATCGCTGCGTACCACCGCGGTGCGCGAAATGCGCGAGGAGCTGGGCATCGAGCTTGACGAGGCTTCGCTGGCGGTGGTTGGCGTTGTGCACCGAAGATCCGACACAAACCGCATTGATTTTTTTCTGAGCGCCGGGGGGTGGTCGGGCGAGCCTTCGATTGCCGAGCCGCATCGCTGCGATGATTTGTGCTGGTGCTCGCCGGATGCCTTGCCGGAGGCCGTCGTGCCCTACATCCGGGACGCGCTGGCTGCGGGCCCCGGGCCGTGGATCAGCGAATCTGGCTGGGTTTGACGGTGACACGCTGAAACAAAAAGCCCGGCTCGTTTCGAGCCGGGCTTTTTAACGAGATGCCGGGGCGGGTCAGTCGGGCACGCTGAGGGTGCTGTTGCTGTAACTGATGACGTCGCCTGCGGCCGGAGTTGCCGCAATGGGCGGGACGTTGGCCGCGGTGATCGGCGGCGCACTGCCGTCCGTGCCGCTGCGCGGCGTGGTCCGCACAACCTGGGATGCGGGCAGGGCGGTGCCGTTCTTGAGGTGGGCGAACATCAGGTCCATGGCCTGGTTGAAGTACACGTGCAGCGGGATGAGGCGGGTGTCGTAGCCCGGCAGCAGGTCGATGAAGCTGTCGAAATGCTGGGCGTTGGTAACCTCGTAGTAGTGCAACTTGCTGTTTTCCTCGGCTTTACGGTTGGCGCCCACATAGGCTCGGGAGGCGTGGTTGACCGGAATCAGGGTGTCGGAGCGGCCCGACACGATGATTGCCGGCTTGCCGCCGAGCCGGCCTTCCACCTGCACTTCGCGAATTCCTCTTTGCACTTTTTCCGACTGCGCGAGCAGCGTGCCGGTGAGCTTGGCGCCGGTAACAGGATCGATGCCTGTGACCAGCGCGCGGGCGCACAGGGCTCCGTCGAGGGCGCTGTCGGCCCGGTTGGTGGAGGGGGATTTTGCGTTGATGTCCCGCGTGGGGCCGCCGACTGCATCGTTGTAAACCAGGTTGATCCCGCCGGTGGGCGGCACGCCGTTGCCGATCGAGAAGATCATGGATTGCACGGCGCTTGATGTTGCCGCGACGACGCCACCTGTTCCGGTGGTGGCGAAGCTGAAGTGGCAGACGTTGTCCGTTACGCTGAAGCGTCCGAGGGTGTTGAGGTAGGTGACGACGATGGACGGGGTGGCGAAGGCGTGATGGGTGGCGTGGTAGAGGTCGTGCTCGCTGCTCCAGCCGTAGGCGTGGAGTTTTTCGAGGGCTTCATTGGCCTGGGCCAGGGGCGTGGTGGCGCCGAGCAGGCCTTTTTCCTTCAGCGATGTGCAGCGGTTGGCAGCATAAAGCTGCAGCGCGGCGGCGGGCGGTGAGTTGGCGGCTGCGGTGGCCAGGGCGGCGCAGGGCTGGTAGAGGTTGGCGTAGGTGAAGTAGTCGATCAGCGGCTTGCCGATCGTGGCGACGGTGCTGCTGCCCTGCCTGATGGCGAGGCCGCTTACATCCCGGGGCTGGATTTGCGGTTCGCTGACGGCGACGCCGTCGATGAGGCCGAGCTTGTCCTGTTCAGCGGCCATCAGGGCGGCGCCAGCGCCGTTGGAGACCGACGAGGCGATCACCACGGTGTTGCCGGGGCGTATGAGGCGTGGCTTTTGGCCGGTGGCGTCAGCCTGTGAATATTTTTCGTTGAGCACGTAGAAGGCGAAGGCGACCGCGTCCAGCGTGTTGCGGCCCCAGTCCTTTTCGGGGTTCTGGCCGGAATGGGCGTGTTTGTAGGCGATGCGCTCGGGGAAGGCGAGGTTGAAGGCGTCGAGCTGGGTTTTGGAAATATCGGCGGCGAAGTGGGCGTGTTTGCCGGCGGTGCTGGCCGGGGAAACGGTGCCGTCGATCAGGTTGACGGTGTCGCGGGCGAGATCGTGCATGCCGTTGCCGCTGCCCTTGTCGGTGTAGGCGACGGCGCAGCCGTGCTTGAGGCCCCACTCGCCGGCGGTTGCGATGGCGCCGTAGATGCCGCGGGAGCCCGACGAGGTGGCGGTGACGATGCACGGGGCGGCGATGTTGAAGCTGTCGGGCACCTGCACCATCAGCGTGACCTTGCGCTTGCCGCTGGCATCGCCCGAGTAGGCGATGGCTTCGAGGCCGGGGATCTTGCCTTCGCCGAGGGTCGGGCTGCCGTCGATGGCGATGTTGGGGCCATAGAGTGTGCCGAAGCCGCCGGTGGCCTTGTTGGCGTCGATCAGGGCCCGGTAGTTGGTATGAATGGCGTAGCGGCGCAGGTTGGCGGCGTTGCCGAAGAGTGCGGTGGTTGCGCCGGCGAGGCCGCTTGTGCCGTAGCCGGCGGTGAGCAGGTCGTCGTTCGTGCCGTCGTAGGTTTGGGTGGTGTAGCTGTCGGGCCAGACGTGCTCGGGCATGACGTTGTAGGTGCCGAAGCCGCCGCCGCTCGTCGGGCGGGTGTTGACCAGCGTGAGGAGGCGATCGGTCTCGTCACCGTCGGCGTCGGGCGTGCCGGGCGTAAAGCGCGCCGTGCGAAGGCTTTCGGGGCGCTTGCCGAGTTCGGCTTCGAGGGCGTCGAGGAGTTTGCGGTCGGCTTCCTGAACGGCTGCACCGCTCACCGTGCTGAAGCTGCCTGCGGCGAAGGCGGCCTGGAGGGTGGCGCCGGAGCTGGCGCCGAGGGCGAGGAGGGCGACGCTGTTGGTGGCGTTGTTGATGTTGGCCGGCTTGCCGAGATCGTCGCTGGTGACGATGGCATGCCAGATGCCCTTGCTGCCGGTGATCTGGAGCATCAGCGGGAAGGTGAGGCCGGCGGTGTCGAACTGGTAGTTGCCGCTGGCGTCGGTGGTCACGCTGCGGGTGGTGCCCCGGGCATCCTTGATGCTGATGGTGGCATTGGAGATGGCCAGGCCTTCGGCCGCGATGCCGCTTAGCGTGCTGTTGCTGCGGTTGCTTCCTCCGCCGCCTCCGCAGGCGGACAGGATCAGGGTGCTGCCGACTGCAAGGGCGAGGGCTCGCAAGCGAAAACGGTGTTTCATGTGTCTCCTCCATTTATTGGTTTTGGAAGTGCCATCCGGGTAGCGACTTCAATGCCATGGTGGTGCCTGCAGGCGGAGGGCGACACTGGGGTTTACCTGAATCTGCATAAAAACGCCGGGTCGGCCGGCGCTCTTTCGAGGCTCAGAAGGGCGGCGGCGCGGCTTGTCCGGATGGTGCTGGGGCTTCGTCGGCAAAGGCGTTGCAGAAGCGCAGTTCGGCGGGATAGGGGTAAAAATCCTCGACGTAGCCGTCGCGGATTTTTTGCTGGGCGTCCTGCCAGAAGCGGGCGTCGAGCAGTTGGCGGTGGTGTTTCATGAAGGCCTTGCGGATCCTGGGCTGGCCGAGCAGGAAAGTGGCGAATTCTTCCGGAAAGACATCCCGCGGCCCGACCGAATACCAGGGCTCGCTGGCCATTTCGGCTTCTTCGTTGGGCGCTGGAGGAATCTTGCGGAAGTTGCAGTCGGTCATGTACTCGATCTCGTCGTAGTCGTAGAACACGACGCGGCCGTAGCGGGTGACGCCGAAGTTCTTCCACAGCATGTCGCCAGGGAAGATGTTGGCGATGGCCAGCTCGCTGATGGCCTGGCCGTATTCGCGCACGGCGTGGTCGACCTGCTCTTCGGTGGCCTTGTCGAGGTAAAGGTTGAGCGGCGTCATGCGGCGCTCGATGTAGAGGTGCTTGATGACCAGGCTGTCGCCGGCCTCCTCGATCACGGAGGGGGCGAGTAGCCGCAGCTGGGCGATGAGATCCGGGTGAAAGCGGCTGCGGGGCAGGGCGACGTTGGAAAATTCCAGGGTGTCGGCCATGCGTCCGACCCGGTCCACCTGCCGGACCAGCAGGTATTTTTTTTTGACGGTGGCGCGATCCATGTTCTTGGAGCTGCCGAACACGTCCTTGATGATCTTGAAGACATAAGGGTAGGACGGCAGCGTGAACACCAGCATCACCAGGCCGCGGATGCCGGGCGCCTCGATGAACTGGTCGTTGGAGTGGCGCAGGTGGGCGACAAGATCGCGGAAGAAGTTGGTTTTGCCCTGCTTGCCGAGGCCGATCATGGTGTAAAGCTCGGAGCGCGGCTTGTTGGGCATGATGCCGCGGAGGAACTGCACGTAGCCCGACGGTACTTCCATATCCACCAGGAAGTAGGCGCGCGACAGCGAGAACAGCAGCGAGATGCGCCAGGTGTCGAGCAGGATGGTGTCCAGGTAGAGCATGCCCGAGCTGCCGTGGCGCACCGCGATCACGAAGGGGTATTCCTGGTAGCCGTTGATGGCCTTGCCGATGATGTAGGCGGTTTTGTTGCGGTAGAAGGCCGAGTAGAGGATCTGGAGCTGGCAGTTGACCTCCATCTTCGGCCAGTCGCCCAGATGTTTTTCGACCGTGCGCATCACGTAACCCACGTCCCGGTCGAGGTTTTCGAAGGGGAGCTGCCAGTCGAAGTCTTCGATGATGCGCCGGATGGTGCTGCGCAGGCTTTCGTCGGCCGGGTAGTAGCTGGAATAGGTGGGCGGGAAGGATTCGATGTAGTCGGTGGAGATGGCTGGCCGGGTGAAGATGTACTCGTTGCTGAAGTATTCCCGGTGCAGGATCTTGGTGGTGACCGAGTTGAAGAAGGTTTCGGCCAGCTCGGGCTGCTTGTGGTTGATCAGAAGGCCGATGAAGTGGAGCTTGGCCGCCTGCCAGGTGGCGTCGTCGATGGATTCGGCGTTGAACTCTTCGTGCAGGCGCTGCACGGCTTCGTTCACCCGGTCGTCGTAAAACTGCACCCGGTCGCGCACCGCTGACAGCTGGCCCTGCCAGTCGGCGGCTTCGTAGCTCTCCTTGGCCCGCCGGGATGTCTCGCGGAAGATCCGGTAGTGCTTGTTGAAGCCCTCGATCATGGCTTGCGCAATCGCCTGGGCGACCGGTTTTTCGTTGGTGCTGGCCTCCATCGTTCTTCCCCCGAATCAGCATTTGGATGCGTTTTTGCGGTGCGGGCCGGCGCCGTTCCGGCCCGGATCAGGCTTCGAGTTTAGCACCGGGATTTCTGCTGGAAGGCATGCTGCGGCGCCGTAAAACGGGCGTGCGGGGGGCGCTGTCGGCACGCTGCCATTTCAGCCATAATCATTGCAGCCTGCACCGTCCCGGCAACGGGGTTGAACGGCGCAGGCCGTGAGTCGGCGGGGCGCGCCGCTCTGCGCACGGAGCTGTTCTGCGGGTGCTCGATTGCGCTTGGCGCTACACAAACCGGCCGGTTCGTCCACACATCGGAAAATTATTCGAGGGAGTTGGAATGAGTACTTCTTTCATCAAGGTGCCGGCTGGCGGTCAGAAAATCGTTCCGGGCCAGGCTACGCCCGACAACCCGATCATTCCCTTCATCGAAGGGGATGGTATCGGGGTGGATATCACCCCGGTGATGATCAAGGTCATCGATGCCGCAGTTGAAAAGGCCTACGGCGGCAAGAAGAAGATTCACTGGATGGAAGTCTATGCCGGTGAGAAATCCACCCAGCTCTACGGCCCCGACGAGTGGTTGCCGAAGGAAACCTTCGACGCCCTCAAGGAATATTCCGTGTCCATCAAGGGGCCGATGACCACGCCGGTGGGTGGGGGGATACGCTCGCTCAACGTGGCGCTGCGCCAGGAGCTGGACTTGTACCAGTGCTTGCGCCCGGTGCGTTATTTCAAGGGCGTGCCCTCGCCGCTGAAGGATCCCACCAAGACCGACATGGCGATTTTTCGCGAGAACACCGAGGACATCTACGCCGGCATCGAATGGGCGGCGGATTCTGAAGGGGCGCTGAAAGTCATCAAGTTTCTCAGGGACGAGATGGGCGTCAAGAAGATCCGCTTTCCGGAGCACTGCGGTATCGGCATCAAGCCGGTGTCGGTCGAGGGTTCTCAACGGCTGGTTCGCGCGGCCATGAAGTACGCCATCGACAACGACCGCAAGAGCGTGACCCTGGTGCATAAGGGCAACATCATGAAGTTCACGGAAGGCCTGTTCCGTGACGTGGGCTATGAGCTGGCAAAGCAGGAGTTCGGCGCCGAGCCGATCGACGGAGGCCCGTGGTGCAGGTTCACCAACCCGAAGACCGGTCGCGAGATCGTCGTCAAGGACGCCATCGCCGACGCCTTCCTGCAGCAGATCCTGCTGCGTCCGGCCGAGTACGACGTGATTGCCTGCTGCAACCTCAACGGCGACTACATCTCCGATGCGCTGGCGGCGCAGGTCGGCGGTATCGGAATCGCCCCGGGGGCCAACATCTCCGATAAATACGCCTGTTTTGAAGCCACCCACGGCACTGCACCGAAGTACGCCGGCCTGGACAAGGTGAACCCCGGTTCGCTGATCCTGTCGGCCGAAATGATGCTGCGTCACATGGGCTGGAAGGAGGCCGCCGAGCTGGTGATTCGTTCCATGGAGGCGGCCATTGGCGACAAGCAGGTCACCTACGACTTCGCCCGCCTGATGGAAGGCGCCAACGAGCTGTCTTGTTCCGAGTTTGGTGATGCGATGATTGCCCGCATGTAAGCTGGCCGCATTGGCTGTATTGGCCGACCCATGAAAAACGGGGGCATCCGTTTCAGGATGCCCCCGTCTCTTTGCCCTTTGCCCGCGGTGGTTTGCGGGCAGGGTGTGTTCAGCTTAGGCGCGGACTGCCTTCAGGGCGGCGTTCAGCGTGGGGCTCGGGCGCATGACGGCCTTGCACTTTTCGGAGTCGGCCTTGTAGTAGCCACCGATATCCACAGCCTTGCCCTGTACGGTCTTCAGTTCGGCAACGATCTGCGCTTCGCTTTCGGTCAGCAGCTTGGCCAGCTTGCCGAAGTGTGCAGCCAGTTCGGCGTCCTCGGTCTGGTTGGCCAGCTCCAGGGCCCAGTACATGGCCAGGTAGAACTGGGAGCCGCGGTTGTCGAGTTCGCCGGTCTTGGGCGAGGGTGACTTGCGGTTGTCCAGCAGCTTGCCGGTGGCGGCGTCGAGGGTCCTGGCGAGCAGTCCGGCACGCTTGTTGCCGGTCTTGAGGCCCAGATCTTCCAGCGAGACGGCGAGGGCGAGGAATTCACCCAGCGAATCCCAGCGCAGGTGGTTTTCCTCGGTGAGCTGCTGTACGTGCTTCGGCGCGGAGCCGCCAGCACCGGTTTCGTACATGCCGCCGCCGGCCATCAACGGAACGATGGACAGCATCTTGGCGGAAGTGCCGAGTTCCATGATCGGGAACAGGTCGGTGAGGTAGTCGCGCAGGATGTTGCCGGTCACGGAGATGGTGTCGAGACCACGGATCACGCGCTCCAGGGTGAAGCGCATGGCGCGAACCTGGGACATGATGTGGATGTCCAGACCGGTGGTGTCGTGATCCTTCAGGTAGGTTTGAACCTTCTTGATCAGTTCGGCTTCGTGGGGACGGTAGGGGTCCAGCCAGAAGACGGCGGGCGTGTTCGAGTTGCGCGCACGGGTGACGGCCAGTTTGACCCAGTCGCGGATCGGTGCATCCTTGACTTGACACATGCGCCAGATGTCACCGGCTTCCACGTTCTGGGTGAGCAGCACTTCGCCGGAGTCGATGTCGACAATGTTGGCGATGCCGTCTTCGAGAATTTCGAAGGTCTTGTCGTGGGAGCCGTACTCTTCGGCCTTCTGGGCCATCAGACCGACGTTGGGCACGGTGCCCATGGTCTTCGGGTCGAAGTTGCCGTTGGTCTTGCAGAAGTTGATCATCTCCTGGTAGATGCGGGCGAAGGTCGATTCCGGCATCACGCACTTGCTGTCGTACTGCTTGCCGTCGGCGCCCCACATCTTGCCGCCCTGACGGATCATGGCCGGCATGGAGGCGTCGACGATGACGTCGTTCGGGGAGTGGAAGTTGGTGATGCCCTTGGCCGAGTCGACCATCGCCAGCTTCGGACGATGTTCCTGACAGGCGTGCAGGTCGCGGATGATCTCGTCGCGCTTGGATTCCGGCAGGGTTTTGATCTTTTCGTACAGATCGACCATGCCGTTATTGACGTTGATGCCCAGTTCGTTGAAAAGCGCTTCGTGCTTCTCGAAGGCTTCCTTGTAGAAAATCCTGACGCAGTGGCCGAACACGATGGGGTGGGACACCTTCATCATCGTGGCCTTGACGTGCAGCGAGAACAGGATGCCGGACTCGCGGCAGTCCTCGAGTTCGCGCTCGTAGAAGTCGCACAGCGCCTTCTTGCTCATGAACATGGAGTCGATGATCTCGCCTTCCAGCAGGGCGAGCTTCGGCTTGAGCACCGTGATCTTGCCACCCTTGGCGATCAGTTCCATGCGCACGTTGCGCGCCTTGTCCAGGGTAATGGACTTTTCGCCGTGGTAGAAGTCGCCGTGGTGCATGTGGGACACGTGGGTCCGGGACCAAGGCTTCCATTCGCCCATGGAGTGCGGGTTCTTGCGGGCGTAATTCTTGACGGCCAGCGGTGCGCGGCGATCGGAGTTGCCTTCGCGCAGAACCGGGTTGACCGCAGAGCCCAGGCACTTGCCGTAGCGGGTGACGATGGCTTTTTCTTCGTCGGTGGTCGGAGATTCCGGGTAGTCGGGGATGGGGTAGCCCTTGGCTTGCAGTTCCTTCACGCAGGCCTTCAGCTGGCCCACGGAGGCGCTGATGTTGGGCAGCTTGATGATGTTCACGTCCGGCTCGAGGGTCTTCTTGCCCAGTTCGGCCAGGGTGTTCGGTACCTTCTGCTCGTCGCTCAGACACTCGGAGAACTCGGCGAGGACACGGGCGGACACGGAGATGTCGGCCTTTTCGATTTCAATGCCTGCGGGCCCGGTGAAGGTCCGGATGATGGGAAGGAATGCACACGTGGCCAGCAGAGGCGCTTCGTCCGTGAGCGTGTAAATGATCTTCGATTTCCCAGTAGCCATGAATCCATCCCTCAGTATTGAATTTTTTTGACGACACTCCCGAGCATCCCTCGATAGCCCGGCTCGCTTGTGAAATGCGATTTCACAACTTGGGAAAAATATCACGTATACCGCGGCTCTGCATCCAAACCGTTGCCGATTCCAGGAATTTGACGAGAAAGATTGAGCCCGCAAGAATGCAAAAAAGCCCGCGCTGCCGAGGCAGTGCGGGCTTTTTCAGCCAGTCAGGTGAGGCCCGGAGGCTTCACCGTCCAGTCGGGCAGCCTATTAGGCAACCTTCTTGGAGGACTTGGCGGGAGTCGTGGTGCTGACAGCCTTGACGGTGGCGCTGGTGGCGGCGGCAACGTTGGCTTCGGCGATTTCGGCCACTTGCTTGGCAGCCTTGGTCACGCTGTCGTAAGCGGAGTTGGCGGCGGCGATGGCGGACTTGACAGCGGCGACAGCGACGTCGGAGCCAGCCGGAGCGGACTTGGCAGCCTTGTCGAGGGCGGCGGCGAAGGTCTTGTTGGCTTCAGCAACCTGGGCTTCGAAAACCTTGGAAACTTCTTCCTGGGTCTGGGAGGCGATTTCGTAGATGCTGCGGGAGTAGGCAACAGTCTTTTCGACCAGCGGCTGGGCCAGGGTGGATTGCAGGGCAACCAGCTCTTGCACGTCCTTGACAGCCAGCAGGGCCTTGGTGGAAGCAACGGTGTCTTCCAGAACGGCGCGGGCGGTGTTCAGGTTCAGGGCGGCAATGCGCTCGGCGCTGGCGAAGGCGGTGTTGGCCAGGGTCAGCAGGGTTTCAACGTTGGTCTTGTTGGCAGCGACGAATTGTTCGGCGGTAGTCATGGTAATAATCTCCTAGAGTGAATTTGCTAACTTGAATCCGGTTGTGCAGCGCTCCGTTTTGGTGCGTTGCAGCATTGGAGTCAATTATATTCACGTCGCAGGCGCTGTCAACACATTTTTGTTGCATCGCAGCAAAAATGTTCTGGCGGTTCAAACCTGTTTTAAAACATGGGGTTGACCGTGCTGCCCGCCGGGGTCGCTGCGCAGCGGGAAAGCGGCTGCGCACGCGGGCGGACTGATCAGGGAAGAGTGGCGCCGTCTTTCTTCTTGGGCTGGATGGTGACCTGGACGCGCCCCTGCTGGCTGGGGATGGTCGTGGCGTTGGGGCCGTTGGTCACGAGATAGGTTTCGGTTGCGCCATTGAACTGGATGTACTGGCCGCGGACTTCGTCCGTGCCGCTTTTCACCCGGCCGCGCTGGAAGAACTGGGACAGTTCGCTGCGGGCGTCGTGTTCGATGCGCTCGCCTTCGCCCTCGACCCATTCGTTCTTGCCTTCGCGCTTCTGGCGAAAGCGCGCGAGGCCACCTTCGCCACCAGTGGCAATGCCGCGCTGGTAGCCCTCGATGTCCTGGCTGACGACGAGTTTGTCGCTGCGCAGAGTTAGTGTGCCCTGGGTCAGCACGACGTGGCCTTCGAAGATGTGGATCTTGTTCTTGTCGTCCACCGTTACCCGGTCGGCCTCGATGTTGACGGGCTTGGTGCGGTCCGCCTTTTCTGCGTGGGCCGCCGGTGAGGCGATGGCCAGGAGGGCGAGGGTGACGAGGGTGGCGAGCTGCCGGGGGGCTGGTTTCATGGTTTCGGCGTCGGGGTATTTCGGTAGAGGGTGCCGCGGACCTGGCCTTGCAGCCGGACTTCGCCAACGATGTTGTCGCTTTCCATGCGCTCGGCGGTGATGACCGTCTTGCCCTGGGTCAGGGTGACCGGCTTGTCGCTACGCATTTTCTCATCGTCGGGCCAGACGGTCATCGCTTCGGTGCGCAGCGTCGATTCCGGCTTGCCGGCGTGGGCTGCGCGGCGCAGAAAAACGTCGTCGGTGAGAACGACGGTTGCCCCGTCCTTGCTGACGGTGGCGAAATTGGACTCGACCCAGACCGGCTCCGGCCGGTTGAGGTAGTTGAGGCGCGGGCGCACCAGTTCGGTGGATTCGTCGTCGGCGTAATGCACCATGCTGTCGGCGACCAGCACGTACTGGATCTTGCCGGTGGGGTCGAAGCGGCGCAGGGTGAGCTTGTCGGCGGTGAAGTCTGCCTCGTGGCGGGTTCTATCCGTCTTGGCAACCGGCTCCTGCTGGGTTATCCGGTCGAGCCAGACGGACACGCCGGCGAGCAGGGTCAGCACGATGAGCGGGAAAAGGCTGTGGCCGCGACCGTTCATCGGGGGCTCTGCATGAGTTGTGGCAGGGCGAAGGACATCAGATGACCTTTGCGAGCATGAGATCGTGGTGATTGAGGGCGCCGATGAGGCATCCATCCCGGTTGGTGACCAGCAGCTGGCTGATGCGCCGGGTTTCCATGATTTCGGCGGCTTCGACGGCCAGCGCTTCGGCCTGGATCGTTTTGGGCCCACGGCTCATCACATCGGCCACGCGGGCGGTGGTGAAGTCGCAGTTGCTGGCGAGGGAGCGCCGCAAATCGCCGTCGGTGTAGATGCCGATGATGTGCTGGTCGGCATCGACGATCGCGGTCATGCCCATGCCGGCGCGGGTCATTTCCATCAGGGCGTCGGCGAGCAGGGCGTTTTCGGGGACTTGCGGCACCGCCTTGCCGCTGCGCATCACATCCGACACGTGGGTCAGCAGGCGGCGGCCGAGGGTGCCGCCCGGGTGCGAGCGGGCAAAGTCTTCGGCGCCGAAGCCGCGGGCATCAAGGAGGGCCACCGCGAGGGCGTCGGACAGGGCGAGGGCCGCGGTGGTGCTGGCGGTGGGGGCCAGGTTCAGCGGGCAGGCTTCTTCTTTCACCGAGCCGTCGAGGTGTACGTCCGCTTCGAGGGCGAGGGGCGACTCCGGATTGCCGGTGATGGCGATCAGACGGGCGCCCTGGCGCTTGACGAGGGGAACGATCTTGAGGAGTTCTTCGCCGGAGCCGGAGTAGGAAATGGCGATCAGCACGTCGTCGGCGGTGATCATGCCCAGGTCGCCGTGGGCGGCTTCGGCGGCATGCACGAAGTAGGCCGGGGTGCCGGTGCTGGCAAGGGTGGCCGCGAACTTGCGGCCGATGTGGCCCGACTTGCCGACGCCGGAGACGATGACCCGGCCCTTTGAGGCAAGGATCAGCTCGATGGCGGCCGCGAAGCCTGCATCCAGCCTGTCGGCCAGCGCGTGAACCGCGTTGGCCTCGATCTCGAGAACGCGGCGGGCGAGCTCGAGAATGCGGTCGTGCGGGGCGGCAATAGGGGCTGAGCTCATGGGCAGCGTAGGTATAATCGGGCTCAGGAGTATATCAGAACGACTATTTCGCCCGCTTCGGGCGTCCTCGCAAACCCCCATGATCAATACCCTCGAGTTGGTGCTCGCCCTGCTTGCCGGCGCTGTGCTTGTGGTCGGGATTTTCCGTTCCCTGAACCTGCCGCCGGTGCTTGGCTACCTGATGGTCGGGGCCGCCGTCGGGCCGCATGCGATGAACCTCATGCCGGACACCGGCGGGGCCCGCTACCTGGCCGAATTCGGGGTCGTCTTCCTGATGTTCACGATCGGGCTGGAGTTCTCGTTGCCGCGGCTTTACAGCATGAAGCGCATCGTCTTCGGGCTTGGGGCGATGCAGGTACTGGCGTCGATCGTGCTGGTCATGCTTGTCGGCAGGCTGGCCGGACTGGGCTGGGGCGCGAGTTTTGCTCTGGGCGGCACCCTGGCCATGTCGTCGACGGCGATCCTTTCCAAATTGCTGTCCGATCGTCTCGAGCTGGATTCGAAGCACGGGCGGGAAACGATAGGCGTGTTGCTGTTTCAGGATCTGGCGGTGGTGCCCCTGCTGATACTGATTCCCGCGCTGTCGCAGCCGACCGATGCGCTGCTCGGCACGCTGGCGCTGGCAACGGCAAAGGCGGCGGTGTTGCTGGGGGTGGTGCTGTTTTTCGGGCAGGGCCTGATGCGGCGCTGGTTTTACCTGGTTGCGCGGCAGAAATCGGCCGAGCTGTTCATGCTGAACGTTTTGTTCATCACGCTGGGCCTGGCCTGGCTGACCGAAATCGTCGGTCTGTCGATGGCGCTGGGCGCCTTTCTGGCCGGCATGCTGATTTCCGAAACCGAGTACCGTTACCACGTGGAAGAGGACATCAAGCCTTTCCGCGACGTGCTGCTGGGCCTGTTCTTTGTAACCGTCGGCATGTTTCTTGATGTCGGCCGGATCATCCTCAGCCTGCCGGCGGTGTTGGCGATGCTGGCGGCCTTGCTGGTCGGGAAGTTCGTCATCGTCGGGGCCGCCTCGCGCATGCTGGGCAGCCCGCAGGGCACGGCGGCACGCACCGGCCTGTGGTTGTGTGCGGGCGGTGAATTCGGCTTCGTGCTGCTGTCGCAGGTCGGCGAGGCGAAACTGCTGCCGGCTGCGCTGTCGCAAGTGGTGGTGGCGGCGTTGGTATTGTCGATGCTGCTGGCGCCACTGATCGTGCAGGCCAGCGAGAAAATCGTGTTGCGCCTGGTGCCATCCGAATGGATGAGCCGTTCGCTCCAGCTGACCAGTATCGCGACCCAGTCGATGTTCGTGGACAAGCACGCGATCCTCTGCGGTTTTGGTCGCAATGGCCAATACCTTGGGCGCCTGCTCGAACAGGAGGGAATCACCTACATCGCGCTCGATCTCGACCCGGAGCGGGTGCGCGACGCGGCGGCGGCGGGCGAGACGGTGGTGTTCGGCGACGCGGCGAAGCGTGAAACCCTGATGGCGGCCGGAATCTCGCGGGCGTCGGTGGTGGTCATCACCTATGCCGACACCGAGGCCGCGCTACGTGCGATGAGCATGGTGCGCAGTTGCCGGCCGGATGTGCCGGTGGTGGTGCGCACCGCGGACGAGGTGGACCTCGATCGTCTGCGCGAGGCGGGGGCGGCCGAGGTGGTGCCGGAGGCGGTCGAGTCGTCGCTGATGCTGGCCTCTCACGCGCTGGCGCTGGTGGGCGTTCCGTTGCCGCGCATTCTCAAACGCATCCGGGAGATTCGCGCCGAGCGCTATCACCTGCTGCGCGGCGTGTATCGGGGCGGCGAGCACCTCCATGAGGAGGCGCTGGAGGAGCGTCAGCAAATCCGGCTGCATTCGGTGACGCTGAATGCCGGGGCCAACGCGATCGGCAAGAGTCTGGCCGATCTGCGTCTCCAGGAGCATGGCGTGGAAATCAGCGCGCTGCGCCGGCAGCGTGTGCGACTGATCGATCCCGAGCCAGGCATGCGGCTGGCTCAGGATGATGTGCTGGTGTTGCTGGGGACGCCGTCGCAGTTGTCTGGCGCCGAAACCCGCCTGCTCAAGGGCGTGTAGGCGGTGTCGGCCATGTGCTGGATCCCCTGAAATCAGGGCGCCCGCGCGCTTGGCGCAGGGGCGGAACAACTCTGAACAACTAGTAGGCGGCGCAGACCGTGTAGAGGCCGGCGTCGGTGAGGTCGGCCGGGGCGATTGCCGCGCCACCGGCTGCTCCGCTGGCAAGCAGGCGTACCGTTCCGGTGGCGGGCAGGCCGTCGTCCAGGGCGATGTCGATCTGGCGTGCAAAGCTGCCTGCGAGATTGTCCTGGCAGATGAAGAAAGAGCCGTTCCAGCCGGCCAGCGGGCTGATGCCGGTGACTCCCACGCGGCCGCCAAAGGCGTTGCGCGGGAGCCAGTCGAGGATCGTCACGCCATCGCCCGCCGGGTTGCGTCCATCCCCGCTGGCCAGGTTGGCCAGGCGCACGTGCTGCCAGAACAGCACGCTTTCATCCGTTGCGGTGGTCGAGTTCCAGCTGCCTTCGAGGCGTCCGTTGCCTGATGTGCCACCGGTGCTGGCCCTTACTGCGCCGGCAAGGCGGTTGGCAACGCCGGCATCGTCGCCCGGCATGGCCCGGAAGCGGTCCTGGTAGCCGAAGATATAGGTGGAAACGTTGCGGAATTCGCCAATGACGTTCTTGACCTTGGCGCTGTTGATCAATTCCTGTCCCTTGAGCACACCCCCGAGCAGCAGCCCGATGATGACCAGCACGATGGCGATTTCGACCAGGGTGAAGCCTTGCTGCCGATTCTTCATGAAAGTCTCCCGTTCCGTTCCGGTTGCCCTTCAGGGTGCCGGATGATGTTTATTCATACAGGATGGAGAGTTTAATGCAGATCGGATTTTTTGGGGCTGTGGCCAGCCCCTGTCAGGGTCAGGCGGCTGCGGGCGTGGGGGATTTTTTGGGTGGGGGAACGGCGAAGATACGCGGGTTTCTGAGGCGATAGACGGGCACGTAGCCCTTGCCCTTGAGCAGCAGCAGAACCGGCTTGGCAAACACGAAGGCGCCGCGCAGGCGCTCGAAGGTATGGCTGTCGCACTGGATGACGCTCGGTTCGCCTTCAGTGCACAGGCGGTGGGCCAGGTTGACCGTGTCGCCCCACAGATCGTAGATGAACTTGCCCCGCCCGACGACGCCGGCCACAACCGGGCCGGATGCGATGCCGATGCGCACTTCGAGGGCGAGACCGTCGGTGAATTCGTGGTCGCGCAGGGTGGATTGCATGTCGAGGGCCAGGGCGGCCATGGCGGCGTGGGCTTCGATGGGGTGGGCGTGCAGTCCGCCGGCCACCATGTAGCCGTCACCGATGGTCTTGATGCGCTCGAGGCCGTGGTGCCCGGAGAGTTCGTCGAAGCGGCAGAAGATCCGGTTGAGCATCTCGAACACCGCGGGCGGGGTCATGCCGCTGGCGATGCGGGTGTAGTCGACGATGTCGGCAAACATGACGACGACTTCCGGGTGGCCGTCGGCGATGGTGACCGAGTTGTCTTTCAGGCGGGCGGCGATGGGGGCGGGCAGGATGTTGAGGAGCAGGCGCTCGGAGCGTTCCTGCTCCTGCCGCAGCTGGCGGTGGGCGTCGGCAAGGCGCTCGCGGGTCTTGCCGCGGCGGCCCATGGCAAAGCGCAGTTGCAGGTAGAGCACCGAGGCGACCAGCGTGACGTGGAGAGCCATGAAGGCGCTGTTGCCCGAGGTGCTGCCCGACAGGCCACCTGCAACGGTGAGCAGCAGAAAGGCAAGGAACCACGGTGTCGATTCCGCCACGCCCAGGCACAGCAGTGCGCTGGTCGGTGCGAGGGCCGCCCACAGGGGAAGCCCGGAAGCGGCCGGCACGGGGCCGAGCAGCCACTGGGTGACAACGGGGAAAGCCAGCATCAGGCCGAACAGCACGCGTGCGTAGAGCGTGACGTGGCCGTGGCGGGCGAAGAGGGCCAGGTTGAGCCCGGCCAGCAGCGGCACGGCGGCGGCTCCGGCGACCGGCAGGGAGCTGTTGGCGCCGAGGCAGGCGGCCAGCCAGAGCAGCGTGGCGATGGCAAAGAGTGAGCTGGCGAGATTCAGGAGGTTTTTCGCAAGCTGCAATTCTTCACCGTCCTGCGGGCGCAGGCCGGTCTGGAGAACGGTGCGGGTGAGGCGAAAAAGCGCTGACTGAGGCCGGAGGTCCGGCATTGGATTTCCTGCGTCGAGTTGACCCGGAAGTCAGTTTTACGCAGGCAGGAAAGCAGGGTCAAGGCCGTCGTCGGGCGGGCATGTGGGAAGTTGTTTCGCCACAATCAAGCTTTTTGATGCGATTAATGACGACAGAATTCAGGGCAGGCGGCCGGCGCTGACCAGGCGGTGGGCGACCAGGTTGGGGGAAAGCCAGGTGATGCGGTCGTCGAAGGCGCCGCCGGGGGCGGTGGGGTTTTCGGAGAGCGGGCGGCTGTAAAAAAGCTTGCCGTCGCCGCCGGCGTTGCGGGCTTCGTCGCTGCCGGTTGGCGCGGCCAGAAGGTTGCCGTCCTGGTCGGTGGCGCCGAATCCGTTGGGGCCGTGAGAGAGAAGGATCACCGGGGTTTTGCCGCCGGTGGTGGTCAGAAAGAGTTCGGTGCCGTCGATGTTGCGGGTTTTGATGTCTATCGCGCCGTCGGCAAGGCTGGCCATTTCCGCCACGACGGAGAGGTTGATGTCCTTGACGTAGGGGGCGGCAACCGCATAGCGCAGACGGTGAGCCCAGCCGTCGATGCCGTGGATGCCGAGGGCGGCCCAGGGCAGCAGGCCGACGTATTTGCGGCAGGTGGTCGGGCTGTCCCGGTCTTCGGCGCCGTCGGTGGCGCTTTTGGCCGGGCAGGGAAAGTAGCGCCGGAGAACGACGTGGCCGAGCAGGGCGTCGCGGGCTTCGGCGAGGGCGTCGTCGGTTGCGGCTTCGGCGCGGCGAGCCATATGGGCGGAAAGGCCGACCGTGAGGCCGCTGGCGAGGAGGGTCAGGATCAGCAGCACGATCGCCATTTCGACGAGGGTGAAGCCGGCCTGGCGAGGATGGTGGAGGATCAGGGAATGCATAGGGCGACGTCGGTGGCGACGGGTTTGTCCCGGTCGGCAAGGGGCAGGGCGATGGTGGTGGGCAGGGCCGCGAGCTGGCCGGTGGTGAGGGCGGCGAGGGTGGCGGGTTCGAGGTAGTCGTCGATGCCGGTTTTGCCGGTGCTGCCCTGGCGGTGCTGGGCGCCGCCGCCGGTGAGGCGTTCGCCGGCGAAGATCAGGGCGCCGCGGCATTTGCCCCCCGCGCTGGCGAGGCAGTCGGTGTCGTCGATGCAACGGGCGTAGCGCATCACGCCGGACCAGTTGTTGGCGGCATCGCGCAGGTTTTCGTTGCGGCACGGGCCGCTCAGTGTGTCGAAGGCGGGCAGCTGGCCGAGTTCGACGGGGCCGCGCCTTTCGGGGCCGACAACGGCGGGAAGCCGGGCTTTGGCGAGGCAGTCGGCGCTGGCCTGCAGCACTTTTTGCAGCCAGGGGCCGTAGCTGGGGCGCCCCTTGAGCAGGCGGTAGATGTCGCCGGTGCTGATCGTCACGATGCGGTCGTTGCCCGCGGTGCTGTGGATGTCGATGACGCCGGTGCCCGAAAGGGTGCGGATGGCTTCGACGTACTGGGTGATGTTGCCTGCCTCGTTATCGCCACCGCAGCGCTCGGGGCCGGCGCTGCGTTCCTGGCCGGCTTGTGGCGGACCTGCGGCGATGACGATGGCGGCGGCGAGGCCTGCCTCGTCACCGGGGAGGGCGATTGTCCGGCCGCCGTCATCCAGAAGGCGGAAGCGGCCGCCGCTGTTCCAGTTCAGGGCGACGGGCTTGGGGTTGTTCTTGAAGCTGCCCGACACGGCGTACCACAGGCATTCGCCGGCGCCGTCGCGCAGGTCGGGCAGGTTGAGGGTGAGGTAGGGCAGGCGGCCGACGCTGGTCTGGTCCTGGCCGCCGCAGGTTTCGGATGAACCGTCGCCGTCGAGATCGGGGCAGGGCAGGTAGCCGAAGTCGGAGTTGGGGTGTTCCTTGTTGCGATAGGTGGCGGCAAAGCCGAGCAGGGCTTCGCGGGCGAGGCCGAGGGCCTGGGCGGTGCGCATTTCACGGGCGAGGTTGCGGCTGGCGGTGCTGTCCTGGCGGGCGAGCAGCCAGCCGAGCCCGCCGACGGCGAGCAGCACGACAAGGGCGGGCAGAAACATGCCGCGCTGACGGCCCGGGTGAGCTTGCCGGTGCATCAGGGGGGCGAGGCCTCGGGCGGCGGGTCGCCTACGCGCAGGCGGTGGTTGCGGCCGTCGGGGCCCGTGATGCGCGCGGTGCCGTCGCCAGCGCTGACCTGGCGGGGGTTGGCAAGGGTGGCCCGACCGTCAAGGAAGAGGGTGGGTGCGCCGGCGCTGCGGGTGATGATGCCGTCCAGCCTGGGTGGCGGAACAGGTGGGGGCTCGACCTTGGGCGGGTGGTCGATTCGGGCCCGCTCGGCCGGGGTGAAGAACAGGCGCCCGAGGGCTTCGGCGCGGCTGGCCTGCCAGGGGGCAAGAAGAAGCGGAAGGAGCAGCGCGCAGAGCATGCGCGCTGGTCGAAATGAGTACGAATGCATATCCGGACCAATTTAGCATAGTCCGGACGGCTCTGTCGGCGCAGGGTTCAGTGGGCGGCGATGACGCGGTTCTTGCCGGAGCGCTTGGCGATGTACATGGCCTTGTCGGCCCGGTCGATGGCCTGTTCGGGCTCTTCGCTGTCCTTCAGTTCGGATACGCCGGCGCTGAAGGTGATCAGCAGCTTTTGCTGGTGGGCCAGGAAGAAGCGCTTGGTGAGCGCGCGCTGCAGGCGCACGAGGGTGGCGATGGCGCTGTCGAGGACGGTGTCGGGCAGCAGGATGACGAATTCCTCGCCACCGTAGCGGGCGACGGAATCCTGCGGGCGGAGGTTTTCGCGCACGACCTCGGTGAGGTGCTGGAGGGCTTCGTCGCCGGTCTGGTGGCCGTGGGTGTCGTTGATCCGCTTGAAGTTGTCGATGTCGAGTAGGCCCAGGCAGAGCGGCGTGCCGCGTCGCCGGGAGAGGGCGGTTTCGCGGGCGAGGGCCTCGTCGAGACCCTTGCGGTTGAGTACGCCGGTAAGGGGGTCGTGGCGGATCAGCTCGCTGGTTTGTTCGAGTTCGAGCTGCAGGCGCGAGATTTCGGAGTTGGCGTCGTTTACGCGGCCGCGCAGTTCTTTGAGTTCATCGCGGGAGCGGGCGGTGGATTCCTGCACCGTGCGGGTTTCGCGCATCACGTCGGCGATGACATCGGTGAGTTCGGTGATGTCGCGGGCGGCGGCGATGCGCTCGGCGGATTGTTCGATCTTGTCGTGGTAGCTGCCGGTGGAGTCGGAGAATTCGCCGAGGCGATCGACGAAGCGGGCGAGCATCTCCTTCAGGCGTGCCTGCGCGTCGGAGAGTTCGACCTTGATGGCGCCCTGGCGGTGGATGACATCGCGCAGGCGGTTTTCCAGCTCGCCGAGGACGCGTACGTCCAGGGGATGGGCGAACATTTCGCCCATCAGCACGATCTGGCCATGCAGCCAGCGGTCGTCCACGACCAGTTCGCTGATGTTTTCGAGGATCAGCTGCAGCACGCGCTGGAGGGCATCGCGCAGGGCGTGCTGATCTTCGGAAGCCCATTCGAGGGCCGAGCGCAGTTTGTCGAGGCGCTGTTGCAGGATCGCGGCGCTGAGGGCGACGGGCTGCTGGCGCACGGCCGCGGCGAGTTCGCGGGCTTCGGTCGAGAGCGCGGGCTCGCTGGTCTGGGCTTGGGCGGCGAGGCCATCGAGGAGGGTGGCCAGCAGCGTGGCGAAGGCGGGGTTTTCGGCGTGGCCGGTGGCTGCGCCGGCAGGGCTGGAGGGGGCGGCCGGTGCGTCGGTGTCCGGCAGATCCTCATCCGAGTTGCGTGCCCAGGCGCGGAGCAGACCCTGCATGCGTTCGGCCAGTTTGTCAGGGTTGGCGCCGGAGGCAGCGAGTACCCGGTCGAGCATTTCGCGCTTGCGTGCCTGGGTCAGGCCGTTCTGGCGCCGATCCCATTCGGCAATGAACTCGCGGAGCAGGCTGCCCCAATTGATGGCCTGACTCTCGGGCGCAGAGAGGGCGCCCACAAGCACATTGCGAAGCTCGGGCCAGTCGCTCCGGCCGATCGCCGACTCGAAGTCCTGGGCAATGCGCAGGGCATCGCGGTTGTGCCGCGGCAGGGCGGTGGCGATCTGCTTGAGGGCGCGTTCGGGGAAGGCTTCCTCGGGAACCGTTCCGGCTATCTCGTGGTAAAGCGCCCGATAGTTGTCGGGGGTCGGTGCGATCCGCCGTAGCGCGAGCTGACGCAGGGTCTCCCGGGCGATGTCGGAGGGCTGGCTGTTGTCGATCGTCATCTTGGGTCTGCGCGGGGCAGCAGGGGTTTTCGGAAGCATCCGGCATCCTGCTCCGCTGTTGGGTCGGGCAGGCTCTCAAGGCAAGCGTGATGTAATCCCGACTGATAACGGCCGTCCCCGACATGCCTTGAGCGTATCGGCCCACCCGAAATGAAAAAATGCAGGCAGCGTTGCCTGCCGACGGCTATTCGGCCAGGCCGTGCTTGAGACCGTAATGGGTGAGCTCTGCGTTGTTGCGCAGATTCATCTTTTCGAGCAGGCGGGCACGATAAACGCTGACCGTCTTGACGCTGAGGTTGAGGGCCTCGGCGATTTCGGTCGGCGTCTTGCCGGAGGCGATCATGCACAACGTCTGGTATTCGCGGTCGGAGAGCTTTTCGTGAGGAAGGCGCTCGCTGTCGTCGCCGATTGCGTTGGCGAGCTCTTCGGCCAGTGACGGGCTGACGTATTTCTTGCCGCTGGCCACCTGGCGGATCGCGGTGACGAGGAGTTCCGGTGCGCTCTGCTTGGTGAGATAGCCCGCAGCGCCGGCCTTGAGGGCGCGAATGGCGTATTGCTCCTCGGGGTACATGCTGAGAATCAATACGGGGAGGCGCGGGAATTCCTTCTTGATGATCTTGAGGGCGTCGATGCCGTTGCGGTCGGGCATCGAGACGTCCATCAACACGACATCCCACTCGCCGGTACGCACCATCTGCACGGCCTGCACGCCGTTCTCCGCCTCTCCGGCAACGGTGAGGTCGGGGGTGTCGGAGAGAATTTGTCGCAGGCCCTGGCGGACGATTGCGTGATCGTCGGCAATCAGCACTCGGATGGGCTTGTTCATGCGGGACTCCGGTTGGGGTTCTGTTGTTCGTCCGGCTGCGGAGGCTGGAGAGGAGTTCGCAGGGTGAGTCGTGTTCCGTGAGGGACGACCGGACTCAGCTCGAGACGTCCGCCAAGGCTGGTGAGCCGTTCGCGGATGCCACGCAGCCCGAAAGAGCGGGGCTTGCGCAGGTCGGTTGCAGCCAGGCCGCAGCCGTTGTCGGTGATATCGAGCACAACCTGGTCGCCTTCCTGCATGAGCCGTACGTTAACTTCACTTGCACGGGCATGCTTGCTGACGTTGGTCAGTGCTTCCTGGAAAACCCGGAACAATGCGAGAGCCGTATCGTAGCCCGGGTCAAGGTCGTGGTCGGGGCAACAATGTTACAGATGATGCCGGTGCGCTGCGCGAAGTCCTCCCCGTGGGATTCGATCGCTGCGGCGAGGCCGAAATCCTTGAGGATGCCGGGACGCAATTCGCGGGTTACGCGGCCAACGGTGGCGATCGCGTCGTCCACCATGCGCCCGACATTGTGCGCCCGCTCACGGGCCTGGACCGGGTTGGACTCGAGTTTCGACTCAAGCAGCGACATCTCGAACTTCATCGCCACCAGGGTGCCGCCGAGCACATCGTGGACGTCGCGGGCGATGCGCTCGCGTTCGTCTTCCTTGATACGCTGGAGGTGGTTCGAGAGCGCTGCCAGCTGGCTGCGCGACTCCCGCAGGTCTGCCTCGACGCGCTTGCTGTGGGTGATGTTCCACATCACGCCCTCCCAGATCACTGCGCCAAGCTCGGACAGGCGCGGCGAGCTGCGCAGGTTGATCCATTTCTGTTCGCCGGTGGACAGCTGGATGCGGCCCTCCCAGTTGAGGGTGGACAGGTTTTCGCTCGATACACAGGCCGCCTCCATGAAACCGGGCAGGTCCTCCTTGAGCAGCCAGGTCATCCAGCCGGCCGAACTGCCGATCAGCTCGTCGGCGGAAATACCGAAGAGCATCGCCGCCGCTTCGCTGAGGTACTGGAAGCCGAGCATGCCGTCCGGCGTGTAGCCCATCTGGAAGACCACGCCCGGAATATTGTCGGTGAGAGCCCTGAGGCGCGCTTCGCTCTGGCGCAGGGTTTGTTCGGCAAGGCGTTTCTCGCGGCGGTTGCCGACTTCACGCAACTCACGCTCGACGGCCGGAATCAGGCGCTCCAGCTTGTTCTTGCTGAGGTAGTCGTGGGCGCCCGCACGCATCGCGGCGATCGCCTCGTCTTCCTGCATCACCCCCGAAACAATGATGAAGGGCAGGTCGAGGCAGAGATCCTGGATCGTGCGCAGGGCCGCCTGGGCGCTGAAGCCGGGCAGGTTGTGGTCGCACAGGATGACATCCCAGCTTTCCCGCTGAAGCGCCTCGCGCATGCCGCTTTCAGAGGCGACCTGCAGGTAGGTGGGCGCATAGCCGGCGTTACGAAAACGATGCAGCAACAGCATGACATCGTTTTCGGCGTCCTCGATGAACAGCAGGCGGATAGGCGGTTTCGCCGGATCATCCCGGCTCGCGGAGGGGGCGTCCGGCTTGAGGGCAGTGGACATGCGTGTACGTGGAGGCTGCGTGAACGGGACGGTTTGTTTATAATCCGACCCTCACTCGGGCCTGAACAGCCTTCAAGGATAGTTCAGGCCGGCCTTTTCCGTCCATGTGCATGCGGTTTTTTGCGGCAGGCGGCGAGGTTAAGAGATTTGCCGGTGTAGCTCAGTTGGTAGAGCAGCGCACTTGTAATGCGAAGGTCGAGGGTTCGATTCCTTTCACCGGCACCAGATTTATCAAGCACTTAGGCCAATCCGTGAGGGTTGGCCTTTTTGCTGGGCTATCACCGGGCTAGCACCAAGGTCGGAAGTGCTCGTTTTGTTGGCGCTTGGTTTGCATCAAAACGGTAGGCTCCGTGCCCATGCCGGGTTTCGTGGTGGGCTACCGTTTTCGGGAACGCCAACGTCGGGGCCTTGGGTTCCAGACGTGAAAGCCCGCCTATTAGCAGGCTTCGGTGCCTTTACGCGTCTTCGATCCAGTGCCCAGCAATGAAAGAAACGCTTGGGTGGTGTTGCATGAGACGGCCTGAAACAGACCTATACTGTATTTTTGTATAGCCTTGGGTGCCCGTCGTGTTCGTCCGCATCCGTCGCCTTCGTCAAGGGGGCCGTCTTATCCCCGACCACGAAGCAATGCGGCCTGAGCATCAGCTCGCGGGCGACTTGAGCGCGACGGCCGCTCGTTTCGAGCTTCGGCGCTTCATGAGTGCCAGCGGCGAGCCGGCGGCGGTGCTTTACGACGCAAAGGTTCTGTCAATTCTCGCTGGCGTGATACGGATTCGCGGCTACGAAGAGCACCGGGGCGCTGCCGTGCTGCAGGAATGGGAGTGCACGCAGGTGCCGATGGTCATTGGTCCTGACGGATTCGCCCGGTGGGACGTTCCAGAGCTTCAGGGGCGAGCGCCCGGAGGATAGCGCCCGGTGGCCGCAAGTGGGCTGTTGCCTTAAGCTTGCCCCATGTGCTCGAACTATGCCCCCTCTGCCCGCCAGCAGCTCATGGGCTTTGATCTCCCCCCGCCGGATTTCTCTTACGGCGAGGCGTATCCGGGCCTGATCGCCCCCATTGTGACCAACTTCGCTCCGCGCTTGTGGGTGCCGGCCTGCTTCGGCCTGGTTCCTGCATGGGCGACGGACGCGAAGATTGTCCGCTCCACCTACAACGCCAGGTCTGAGACGGTTGGGGAGAAGCCTTCCTTTCGAGAGGCCTGGAAGCGCGGGCAGCTCTGCATCATTCCCGCTGACGCCATTTTCGAGCCGTGCTACGAGACGGGAAAGGCCGTTCGCTGGCGGATTGAGCGCACCGACAGCAAGCCTATGGGGATCGCGGGCATCTGGGAACGGCGATTGAAAGACGATGGCCTGCCGGCCTGGTCCATGTCCATGCTGACGATCAATGCGGACGGGCACCCAATCATGGGGCGCATGCACAAGCCTGGTGACGAAAAGCGCTCGGTTGTGATCTTGCCGGACGAAGCGTGGGGTGACTGGCTACGGGCGAAATCAGAGGTCGCGGCGCGGGGCATGCTCACACCGGCTGCAGTTGATCTTCTGCGGGCTCGGGCTGATCCACTGCCGGGGCGTCGTGCGACGGGTTCCCTTTTCTGAGCTTGCGCAGCAGGGTGTGAGCCCGATTCACACCCTTGGGAGATCCTCACGCCCGCCAGAAGCGACGACCCCAGCGCGGGGCCGGGGTGTCGTAGGACACGAAAGGAAAGAATCGTCAGTGTGCCTCTGTCGGTTCCTTGGCCGGCGGCAGAATATCCGACAACGGGAGGCCTTTCGGGCCTGCTGTGCGCCCTGTGACAGGCGCACAGCTCCATCCGGTCTATCAGGCCGCAACCGCTTCAAGGCGGGCACGCATGGTCAGGACGGCGCCCTTTACCTTGGCAGCTTCAGCAGCCGGCATGCGCGCCCAGCACTCGAGAAGCAGTGCACCGCGCACCATGTCGCAGGACCGGCCGCTATCCCATTGGACGGTGATGTTTCCGTCCGGCTGCACAGCCGTGACGATGCCGGATTCGAGCCTGTCCAGATCGGACACGGGGTCACCGACGATCAGGGGCGTGGTGGCGGGATCATCGGCACCGGTCGCGATCGGCTGCACGGTCGCCACATGGTTGCAGCCGGTATGCTCGGCCACGTCGGTGGACTTCTCGAGGGCGGCGAAGGTGGTGGTGTTGGTGGTCATGGTCAGATGCTCCGGGCAAAGGTGAGGCGATAGGCTGCTACGGGACCGGCAAGCCGGCGGATGGTGCGGTACAGGGAAAGGGAAAGGGACAGGGCGAGGCGGGCACGGCCAGGGCGGCGCGTGCTGCGATCAGCGGCGGCGATGGCCTGCTGTGCGGCCTCAAGCAGCGCGGCCGGCAGGAAGCTGTCAGCGGAGCGCGGGCGCACGGGCGGGTAGTCCATCGTTTCAAGCACGATGGCGCGCAGGGCGGTTACCGGTGACGGCGCAGCGGGACGGGGGCGACCGATACGGCGATGCGGGCCGCGGACAAGGGCAGGGCTGTGTTTGGGGCGTGCGGTGCTGCAGAGTGCGGGCGCACTGGGGGCGTGGGTTGCCATGGTGTGGTGCTCCAAGTAGCGGCTATGTTCTCCGCTTACTCGCTGCCAAGCGAGGTGGGCGGAACCGTGCAGGTTGGCAGACCGGTACTTGGAACCGGCAGGGTTTCCCCTCCCACACGGCCCCGCCCATTGGGGCGTCACCATGCGACGGACGTAAAAAAACCGCTTGAGGGCGGTTGTCCGCCAAGTAATCCAGGCTGCCAAGCCTGTATCGCTGTTGTTTGCAGCGGCGAATGAATCATGCGCCCGGAATCGCCGCGCCGTCAAGCACCTGTCCATCATTTTGGAAACTACCTGGAATCCGGGTAGCTTCCGATATTCAGTTCGCGACTCCGCCGGTAGCAATGTGCGCCATACGGCGATCACTCAGATCCTGACGAACATCACCGCCCTGAAGGCTCACCATGACCGGCCCTGAAGGGGCACCGCTTCCAAGCGGAATTTGCAAGGCCGGCGCGTCCGCTACGGCGGGCATGGAAGGGGCCCGTACAGGCCGTACCGCCGGAATGCTGGCCGTTGCGGGCGACACCTTGAAGGCGCCAGCCGTCGCAGCAGACAGGTACCGCCCGTACTTCGCGGTGCGATCAGCGAGGCCATTGGTTCCGCCGTTGATCGTCTTAGTGACGGCGCGAACGTCGCCGTTTTTCGCGGCCGTGGTGAGCTTGTTTGTTTTCCAGTACCAAGCCGCGATCTTGGCGGAATTTTCAGGTTCTGCGGCAAGCTCGGGATGGTTCGCCAGGTCGATTCCCAAAGCCTTACCGGCACGGGTGTAATTGTCTCGGCCGGTAAGCTGGATGGCCCCGCGCCCCCGAAAGGCAAAGGCATCGCCAGGGCTCTTGTTGCCCATTCGTCCGCCGTACATCAGTTCGGCGATAGCTTCCGGCCCCTTCGCCATGGCTTGCTCAACAGCCGGCTTACCCATCTTTCGAGCGCTTGCGCTCACCTGCATCAGGCGGTCAGCACTCTTGTATCTGAAGCTCTCTTCGGTTTTCGAGAAGCCGCCTGATTCGTGGTCCAGCTGCGCCATGAACATTGCCTGCTCTTTTGGGTCGGTGATGCCGGACGCGGCCATCTGCGCAACCATTGCATCCTTTTGCCGGTTGCCAAACAGCGACCTGCCGACTTCTTTGACCTTTTCAAACCCGCGCTGGACAAGCCCCTTCTTCGCCTGCTCGGCCGCTGCGGCTTCCTTGGCCTGCTGATCCTTGTAGAACGCGTCTTCGAAAGCCGTGTTGCCCGGCTTCATGCCGCTGGATTTGGCGAAGGCGGCCCGTGCCTTGTCCTCCTTTGCATACTCTCCATCGCGATTCTCAAGCGTAGCGGCCCGGGTGTCGGCTATCTGCTTGTCCGAATCGATGCCAACGGCTTTCAAGTTCTCCTTGAGGGGCTCCGAGACATCCTTTTTGATTCCCTCTGCTGCTTTCGCGGCCTTTTCATCGTCCTCTAAGAAGTCCTTGATCCCCAAAAATGCCGCAACGCCCGCCACAACCGTCGTCAGACCCACCAGCGCCGGCAGCAGGAGCGGCAGAAACCGCCCCAGCAACATAAAAATTCCGCCGCCGGACTCTGCTTGAGCTGGATTGACGGCCTTCTCTTCGATGCCTTTGAGCGTTTTCCATATTTTTTTCAGCAGCCCTTCCTGCCGGCCATCGGACTTCCTGCCCAGCATGTCCAGGCCGCGCGAGAACGGGGCTACGACCTCGTTGAACGCCTTCGCAGTGGGGTCCGCCTCTTCGAGCCCGGACGCGGGGCCTATCGCGGCTGAAAGCCGTTCGGCCAGGTTGCGAACCGCCCCTGAGTTTGTGCCGCCGGTATCCGGCGACGATGCGCCTTCGCCGGAAGAGCCGTCACGCTTCACGAAACGCCCCTTGCCGTCCCGCTGGCCAGGCTTTACCGGTGGCGTTGCCGCAGCAAGCGCACGGCGAGCCGCTGCACCGCTGGGCAGGGTTCCCGACTGAGCCGCAGCCCGCGGACCCTTAACCCGGCCCGCCGGCATCGCTGGCGAAGCTACGGCGGCGGACTTTTCGGGCCGCGCGCCGCCGAGTGGTCGCGGTGAAACCGCCTGCCGCCCGGCGAGCGCGAGAGGGCGGGCAACGCCGTCAAGGATCGCCCGGTGAACGCCCCGCACCTCCGCGCGAATGTCGTAAAGCAGTGAATCGGTTTGGCCCGCACCAGAACGCCGCAGGCTGGTGATCGGGGTTCCGACCAGGAAGCCCTCGTTATCGCTGTTCTGAGCCATGCTCAAGCCTCCTTCGCGGGCGCACGGGCCGCTTCAAGCAGCGCTTGCGCAGCGTGCACACGTGCTTCGGCCGGTGCCTGGTCATCGGCAGCGACTTGGGCCAGCGCATCGAGCGCAATTCGCGCCTTCTGCGCCGCGCTCGACCGGATACTGGCGGCGCCGATTGGGCGACCGGCACCGGAGCGCTGGCCGCCGTGGGCGGCTTTCGCGGTGGCGGCCGTCATTTCCAGTTCACCTCTATCGCCGCGGGCGGCTGGATAGGCTGCACAGCAGCGGGAACCTTAAAACCAGGCGGAAGGTCGGCCGGATTCTTGGTGCGGGTGAATTTGACCAGGGCTGCGATTTCCGGTTCGTTCCGTTCGGCCTGGATGTAAAACTCCCCGTTTTTCCCGCCGTCACATCGGGCGGCTTGGCAGGCGGGGTAGCTGAGTTCCAATATCCGCCGCCCGGCGGCCGCGATTTGTTCGTCAATCGTGGGCATTGTCAGGCCCCCGCAGCGGCAATAAGCGGATGAACCGGCGGCATAACCTTGCCGGCGTCCGGGGTCGGGGCGAAGCCCTCTGGCAGCAGGGATTCGTCGCGCGTTTTCAGGTAAGCGCGCATGATTTCAAGCTCGGCTTCCAGGGTGGCACGCTCGCCCTCAAGAGCGGCGACGCGTTCGGCGAGTTCAGAATCGCCTTTGGCCGTCAGTGCTTCGATCTCGGGATACGACAGGCCGGCGCGTTCGAAGCGTTGGCGGACCTGGTACGGGTCGGGCATTTTCGCCGCCTTGATCTGGTTCGCGATGTCCTTCAGTCGGCCCTCGCCCCGAAGCACCCGTCTCGCCGCTTCATTTACCAGCGGCTCGGTTCGGGTGCGATCTTCTGCGACAGCCTCGGCCAGGCGCTCGGAGATGAAGGCCATGTCCGCGAAGATCTCGCCAAACTCCTCGCCCAGCGCGGCGATTCCATCAACGACGCGGCCCTCGTAACGCTGCATCGCAAAGAACGCGATCGTGGTCGGGTCAGTCTTGGCCAGCGCGGCGCGCATCCGGTCCAGGAGCTCGGTTGCCGCGGCCATCGAAGGCACGTCGCCATGAAGGGCACGCACGTCGCGTGCAAGCTCTTCGGAGCTGCGGGGTTGCGAGTCTTCGAAGTCGTCGGTGTGGGTGGTGTCGGTGTTGGTCATTTCGGCCTCTGAATGTTGAAAAACTTGATTTTCGAGGCTCGATTCTTGATTTTATGACGGGTTTTCCGGGTTTTTGTCCGTCAGGCCGCAGGGGCCGGATTCGTTGATTAGGTTCGCTGGCCCAGCAGCCACGCCGTGGCCTCGTTGCTCGCCGCGCTGTTGGAGTGTTTGTCGGGGTGGCACAGCCGAACCAAGCGCGCCAGCATTTCAGGAGCGATGGCCGCCTCAGCGCTTGCTGGTGTCGCGTCGCGAAGCCGGCTGGCGGTGAAGCGGAGGGCGCTCAGTTCCGCCTGGAGCCGCTGCAGGTCGGCGCAAAGCCGATGGTTTGCATCCGTAAGGAAGCGCACTCGATCTTGCATTTTTTTGTACGTCACGGGGGGCTGCTTGAGCTGGGAAAGCTCACCTTCCAAGGCGACAATTTTTGCCTCCATGTCGCGCACCGCCTGCGCGCTTGGGCGTTTTGGTCTGGTGACTTCTGCTTTGGGCGGCATTTTCAAGCCTCGTCCCCGTCGCTTGCCAACCCGCGCTCTTCGAGCACCCTTTGCTGCATCGCGCGGGACTTCTCCATCAGTTCCACATAGCGGGCGGCCAGCTCGCTTGTGATGGCGCCGCTTTGGTCCGCCCCTTCGCCGCCCCTGAACACACCAAGGGCGCGGCCGAGTTTTTCAGTCGCCGCCTGCTGGTCGTGGAGCTTCACTTCGATGCCGTCTCGGCCTTCCTTCACGCCGGCAAAAATGGCCTTCCCCGCCTCGCTCAACTCCCGGGTGTCGGAAATACGGACCTGCCCGACCCCATCCCCGAAGCACTCCGGGCACTCGGGGTTCGGCCGGCGCCTCCGGTCGTACCAGTCGCCGGCCACGGATGGAAACTCCCCAACATCGGCGCCGCCGTCCGCGATGATCTTTGCCCGACGTTCTTCAAAAACAAGCTGCGCCCGCTTGAACTCGGCCGGCGTGCATTGGTAATTGAAACCCTCACCCCAGCAATGCCGGCAGGAATCCCTGCGGTACTGCACGACCTCGCGCGGGTCGGCCGTGGCCACGGTTGACCACAGCTTGACCAGGCCGTCTGCATCAAGATCGAGCCGCGCGAGCCGGGCGCGCTGGGCTTCTTCGATCGCTGCCGCGACGTGAGTTTTCGCGAGCAGTTGCGGCCCTATCCAAGTGGCCGTTTTCACGCTGTAGCCGGCCCGCCGGGCGGCCTCAGAGGCATTCAGGCAAACAAGGTACTCGCGAACGAAAACGGCCTGCTTCGGTGTCAGACCACGGCTCATCTTGCGGCCTCCGCTTCGGCCGTGGCGCGCTCTATCTCTTCGAGGGCTTCGTGGGCAAAAAACAGGGCGATGCCAACAGCTTTCGGCGAGTCGTCGCCCATTCGAGCCGTGACGGCGAGGGCCGCGGCCTGGACGGCTTCGGGCGTCACGCGATCTGCGAGCCGGCGGATTAGGTCCATGCAGCCGGCGGCGAGGATTTGGTTTGAATCGGCACGGGTGATGATCGTTTCGGGCATTTTCGGGTTTCCTGGTTGGTATTGGGTTTTCTTGGGTGCCGTGGGTAGCAATACCCAAGAAATGGGTATTGCTGATGCCGACGCCCAGCCATCAGCCCCAGCCCTTGGTGCACGCGGTCTGCCGACACTGCAAGGCTTCATCGATGGCGCAAAAAAATTAATGCCGGGGCCGAAACTGGCGAAACTTTCGCGGGTCGGGAAAGTTTCGCGCAGCTTCCGGGCTGGAAAGTTCAGAGAGGGCTGGTCTTGAAGTTCGCCCACGTCTGCCGGTCCAGTGCAGTCAGGGTGCACAGGGTCATCGGAATGAGCTGCTCCACGTAACGCCCGTTCCTGTCCACCTGCGCGTCCATCGGCTGGCCGATGCTCTCAATGACCAGCGGGGCGTAGGTCCGCCCCTTGTACTGCATCGCAATTCGCACGGGCGCACGCGAGGGAAGCAGGGCCTCGATGAACCCCATTTCTCCCCTTGCGGTCTTGGCTGCACGGGCCAATATTGAACCATCCGCAGACAGCTCCACAGGCAAGGCCCATTCCATCAGCTTGTCCACCGGCGCCATCACTTCGGATGCAGGGTCATTCCAGGCGCGGAACAGCGCAACAACCTGGATCTTGACCGGCGGCATCCCTGAAAATACTTGGGTGCTGTTAAGTTTGGTTATGCCGGTCCTCCCCTCGAACTGTTTGAGGAAGTCGCCGGACTTCTTCTGCGCGGCGGCCGCGTCAGACGAATTGCCCTTGCCGGCCATTGCGGCGTCGATAATGGGCTGCAGGACACCGCTTTGCAGCATTGCCATCAGCGCCGGGGCCTTCGTCTCCGGGCCCGCCTGCTCGAATGGAGACTGCCAGTTGAGGGCCATTTCCATCGAGGCCTCGGTCAGCGGCGCCATGACGGTGGCCGGATCAGTCTTGTCCGTGCGCTTCCACGTGCCATTTTCGTTGTCGACTTCAAAGAAACTCGCCAGGAGGTGCTTGGACAGGCCGTCCCACTTGGACGAAAGAACCGGTGCTGATTTGGTTGTCGGGGTCATTGGCGGCCTCCCTGGGGATCGTCTTCCGCGGCCGGGGCGGCGTCGTTGGTCGCGCGGGCAGCCTTCGATCTTGTGATGTCGAGCCGCAGGCGGCGTTCGGCGATGGAAGCAGCGGCGGTGCTCTGCTCAAGTCTCTCGATCGCCGTGAATAGCCTTCCGGCCGCGCGAATCTCGGGCCAGCTTTCGGGGTTAAATTCGGCGATTCGGTCCAGCGCAGCCCGGACGGCCACCGCATCTGCTGCCAGCGCGGGGATCAGCGTTACGCATGCATCGACACGCGCCGCAAGGTTTGCCAGAGCCGCGGCGTCGCGGCGACGTTGCCACTCCCACTCATCGAGCACCCATCCGCTGATGCCGCGCGGAACGCCCGTTTCCCAATCCTGAGCCAGGCCGAAAAGGTAATCGACTGAAACGTCGTAAAGGCGGGCCGCGTCGCGTATCAACCACAAAGGGACCGAGTTCGTGTCGGTCGCGTTTTCCACTTTTGACAGCTTGCTCGGATTGCTGTAGCCCAGTCTCCGCGCGGCTTCCGACTGGCTTAGATTGTTCATCTCGCGTGACGCCCTGAGGCGCGCACCGACGGTCTTCACCAGGTCGAGCTGCCGCAGGCGCAGGCGTGCTCCAGGGGTGGCGGTGGTGGTCGCGGTGGTGAGGAGGGAGGTCATGGATTTTTTCCTTTTCGGGGTGTTGGGGCTGAGCCAGGCGGCTGGCGGTGCGCTGCGGATGGCGTCGGCGATTGGCGACAGCTCTGCGACCACGGCAATCGCCTTCAGGGTTTCGGTGCTCATGCCGTCTCTCCCCGTGCTGCCAGGATTGCCCGGACGTTGCTCGCCGTGGTCCCTGCCCGGTCGGACTGCCGGGCTTGCCCCGACGTGACGACGCGATCTGTCGCCCATTCGGTCCTCAGCTTTTCGGCATCGGACAGCAGCGAGCCGATGGTGTGGCCCCTCGAGACGTAAAACTGCCCGGGGTGGCAAACGAACCAGGCTGCGATCTGCGGCGCCTCGGCTCCGCCAACACGCTCAACGAAGCCCTTGACCTGGGCATTGACCGTCCGATTCCGTACCGGTGTCGTGGCGTATCGGGTCTGGTAGGCATCGGAGTACGCCTTCCACGTCTCCCGGCAAGCCTGCTGAAGCGCTGTTTCGTCTGGCGACCGATTTTCTGGGCGCGGCGCGACAGCGACGGACGGTGCCCTTTGAGACGGAGACGGTATCGGTATCGGTATCGGAGACGGTATCGGAGACGGTATCGGAGACGGTATCGGTAACGGTGCACTGCTCTCCGGAGCATCCCGCATGCTGTCTCCTGCCGCATGGATGCTGTCGTCTGCATCCTGCATGCTGCTAGCAGGCTTCTGCAAGCCGGCAGCATAGTCTGGCATCAGCTCAGCAGCCTTGACGCGTCCGTAATGCTTGCAGAGCGCAAGCCACTTGGCCTTTTCGGACCGGGCCGCGGCTCCCGCAGACCAGGGATTGTGCTCGGCCCAGTCGTGCAGCGAGTAGCTGCCTTCGTCGCCGTCCAAAAATCCGAACTCGACCAATGCCGCGACAAATGCGCCCTCGTCGCCGGCCCAGTCCACGGCTAGTTCGATGTCGTCGGCGGTCATGGAGGTAAGCTGCCCGTCTGAGCGGTTTGCGGCCGCCCACAAGATCAGGCAGACCAATTTCCAGGCGGCGCCGTCGCCCAATCGGCGGATCAGCCGCTTGGTTTTAGGGTGGCCAGGTAGGCCGACGGACAGACGGGCGTCGGTGGTCATCGGTCGCCCCGCTGCTGTCGGATACCTGGTGTCGGGAGGGGCAACGGCTCGGCCAGCAGCTCATAGACGGCAACACGCCGGTGCGGATAGCCCCGGTCGTCATAGACGGTGACGCGGCCGATAGTGGGCAGGTCGTAGCCGAGGGCCCGCAACTCAAAGATGCGGGTTTGGCTTTGCATGACGCCTGCCCGCCGGAAGTCGAGCGTGGTTTTTTTGCCGGTGCGCAGCATGTCGAGGATGCGCAGGCGTTGTGCTTCTGTCGCGGTGGCTTGGGTGGTCATCGTCAGACCTCCTGACGCAAGGACGCCAGGCCGCGCACGATCGGATCGACAAGGCTGCCCGCAATGCCGGCCGCGGTGGCGTGGTCCATGCCGCTGGCGAGGATCAGGAGCGCCTTCAGCTTCGCGGCGGCCTCGCTTTGGTTCCTTGCGCGGGCGATAGCGTCGAGGGTGTTTTCGGCCATGTCGGCCGCGCGACGCTCGGCGGCCATGGCGGGGGTATCGGGGCTGTACATGATTGCCCCTTACGCCGTGGCGCCCGTGGCACGAGTGCGGCTGTCTAACCAAGCTATCAGGTCAGCCCGGCGGTAGCGGACTTTACGTCCGACCTTCAAAAAGGGCAGTGCGTAGCGTCCAGTGCTGCGCCAGACGGACAGGGTGCCAGGGGAGACATCCAGGATTGTGGCTGCGGCCTTGTCGTCGAGTAGGTCCGCGCTGGACTCAATGACGGCCCGCAGGGTGCGGGTTTGGGTATTGGCTTGAGTGTGCATGGTTCGCATCCGGTTGACCCCGCTTTGCCTAGATGGCGTGCGGTAACGGAGCGAACTATTGATTAATCGAGAACCTGACAGGAAGCACAAAAGCCTGTCAGGTAACTGGCTGTCAGGTGCCTGTCAGGCGCCTGACAGGCGCGCCAATGCTGGGGTTTAACCCTGTCAGGTAAAAGTTATGGAGTGGGCGGCCTGTCAGCTTCCGATATCCCATCCTTCGGGTGTGAAGTGGTCGACGATGATGTTACTGAAGACCAACTTTTCCCGCTCATTGCAGGAAAACACGCAGCCCAGCCACGGACGCAGATCTGCATCCAGCTTAATGTTTTTCGCCCGGTCGGGGTATTGGTTGGGGAAGGCTTCGATAGCGCTGGCCAGCTTCTTGAACGTGTCCCCGCGGATCATTGAGTGATCAATGGTGACCGGAGAAGGCGTCGCCTGTAGCCTAGTCACCTCTGCCTTTAGGCGAGTCACCTCGGCGGCTAGTTCGGCGGATCTCGCGCGCTCCTTGTCGCGTTCGTCTGCGACGATTTTTCGACCCTCCCACTCGGTCAAATAGCAGTCATATCTTCGAGCTTCTTCGGCTTTGGCTTCATCGCGCTCCTTGGTGACGTCGGCCAGTTCAGCGCGAAGTGCATCGCGTTCGCGGGTAACTTCCTCAAGAGTGGAGGGCGATGAAATGCACGTGGCCGACGATGCGTCGGAAATGGGCGCATGCATGGGGATTGGCCACACAAAACCGTTTCTGTCGCACCATGTGCGAATGTCTGCTTGGGACAGTTCGGTGCTATTTAGAAGGGCGCTTCTGCCATCTTTAACAGAAATTAGTTGAGAGCTTGCGGCATCCTGAAGCGCTTCGCGCCAGTGATAGAAATCTTGGTGGTCCTCTGAATCTGCGGCGCCGGGTTCCTTGCCTGTAAGGATCGAAGCTGCTGCTTGTAGGCTTACCCATTCACGTACCGCATATACGTGTTTCCACAGTGGTGTTCTACGACCTTTCAACAAGCAAGGGGGGACCTTGATTCCACATTCTTGGAGTGTGACGGCAACCTCTTGGCGGAGAAAACCAGGCTCAGCCTCCCTAGCTTCGGATAGAACGTCTGCCGATGCGTTGATGTGTGTATTTAAGATGGCTTCCTGAAGATTATGGAAGGCTAAGGCCAAGCCACCTGCAGAAATTTCATTGTTGTCGTATTTGCGCAATTGGATCTCAACCTTGTGCAGCAGACGGCAAACGCTGAATGCACGTGCGACCTCTTTGGTTGGGACACCTTCTGCTTCAGCGACAACATCGAGTAAATCTGTCAGTGAAATGAAACACTCGTCGTCATGTTCGGCGAGTAGGTCGCGTACTCCCACTGTCGTGCCCCTTTGCGCTCATCCTTGTAAAAGGTGCCGCGCCAGCCGGGCAAGGGAACCCGGTTTTCCTCCCGTCGGAGTAGGCGCGGCGGTGGTGCTCGATCAGGCGGCGAGCCGCCAGCCTTCCGACGTTTCCTCAAAGGTCAGCTTAGGGGCATCCTCCCGGTCGGCATCGGCCAGGCGCTCGACAATCTCCAGTACGGACGGATTGCCGGAAACCTTCTCAAGGTAGAACGCACGAATGAAGCGGTCGGCAATGCGTGGCACTCGCCCCCGCTTCTCCCAGCCGGCGACGCTCTGCGCCTCGTAGCCCCACCAGTGGGCGAGCTTTGCCTGGGACAGCCCCAGTTCCTTGCGCAGGAATCGAAACTCAGCCCCCGTTAGTTGCGCCCGCTCCTTGACCAGCTTCATGCCAATCGCGCGATGCAGGCCTTCAATATCCTCGATGGACACACCCTTGCCATAGGGCGTGTCTTCCTCCCTGAAGCCGTTGGAGAGCCAGACATTCGTCAGCCCGCCTTCCGTGTAGTGGTACATCAGTCGCTCCCAAAAACCGTTATCACAAACACCCGCTTGCCGGGCTCGTGGTTCATGTCGATGGCACCCGCCACCGATATTTCCTGTCCACAACTGGAGCCACGAACCGTCAGCTTCCAGTTGCCATGAATGTCGACCGTTGCCGGTTCTGCCATCCTCCCCTTGCGCATCACATCAAGCACCTGAGCCAGCGTGATTTGCCGTTGTCGCATTCGCTGCTTGGCGTGGGTCAGGAGCACGACCCGGGCCGAGTCGGCGGCAATCTCCCGCAGGAGGCGAAGGGCGTTGGCGTCGTTCAGCCGAAAGGGTACAGGATTCGTCATTACCTATATTTTTTATAGGTTGATGGAGAGAAAATCAAGCGGCATCGATAGGCCCTTGCTTATGCTTTCACCACCCGTAGCCCGGCCGCCTGCTTCTCTGTCGGGCCTGCTGCATGTCGAGATGCTGGCTTCACGCACCACCGCGGCTTTTCTTGGGCAGCGGCAGCACGGTCGCCCCTTCCTTCAGGCCGGCAGCCTCCAGCATCGCGGCCGTTGCGGTGTTCACCGACTGGCGAACCGGATCGAGGTCGAGGCGCGCATAGATCGCGGTCGCTTGGTGGGTCTTGTGGTTCAGGCTCTTGCCGATGATGGTCAGGGATGCGCCGGTCTTGGCCTGCCAGCTCCCCAGGGTGCGGCGCAGATCGTGAATCCGTAGGTCGGTCATGGCGAAGTGCGCCGGGTCGATCTGGGCGGCCTTGGCTTGGGCCTGATATTTCCGCTCGGCTTTGGCGATGCTTTCGAGGGCAAGGGTGTCGGCCTCGGTGCGGGCGTCGTCGTCCAGCTTGAGGGCATCCAGCAGGCGGAACAGGCTGGCGGTGCGTCGGATCGTGGCCCATGCCTTTTTGGGTTCCACGAGATGCCCCGTCCTGCCGGTGCCGGGGAAGACGAAGGGTGAGGTGCCGGCGTTCTCTTTGCGGGCGTTCAGCACCATGATGGCCTCGGGCGAGAGCGGCACATTCTGCGGCGTGCCGTTCTTGGTCTTGCCGATGCGCCAGACGGCGCCGGGCAGGTCGAGGTCGCGCCAGGTCATCGCCTGCACGTTTGAGCGCCGCGCACCAGTGAGCAGGGACAGCAGGAAGTAATCCCGTTGGTCGGATCGGGCGACGGCTTCGAGCAGGTACGGCAGTTCGTAGCTTTGGGCGAATCGGTCGCGGGAGGGGGGCGGATTCTTCTGCACTCGGCTGGCGGGGTTGGTGCCGGTGAAAACCTCTTGATCCGCCATGTAAGTGAAGACGGACGAAACGACAGCAACGGCCCTGTCAGCCTGTGCCGCGCTCTTGATCGCGGTCTTTTTGTGGATCGCCTTCACGTCGGTCCGTTCGATCTGCGACAGCTTCTTGCCCTTGATGGGGGCGAGGTACAGCCGCAGCACGTCGCGGTAGTCGCGCTTGGTGCTCTCCGCCAGGGGCGAGCCGTCGCGCTTGCGCTTGCCGGTCAGGAAGTCTTCGAAGGCGTCTGCAAAGATGGGCTCTTCCCGAATGGCTCGCTTCACGGCGGCAGGATTTGCGCCGCCAGCAAACTCCCCCAGCACCTTGGCGGCTTCCTTCCGGGCTTGCTCGACGGTCATGTCCGGGAAGCTGCCCAGCTTCACCCAGGCCATGGACGCGCCTGCCCGCTTCACCACGTAGAAGGTTTGTGCTCCGGCGTGTGTCATGCGGATCGCCAGCTTCGGAACATCGGTGTCGTAGATCGTCAGTCGCTTCCCGGCCTCGGGCGCTTTAAGTCCAAGCAGCGCAGTTTTGGAGAACTTCAGATTTGCCATTTACCCACCTTGGATTCTTCGGGCTAGCACCGGGCTAGCACGGGCTATCAATTTCGGGCTATTTTCGTGCTAGCCCGTTAAGGTGAGTATAAGCCGAAACCCTTGCTGTGTATGGGTTTGTTAAGGGTGGAGCATATAAATTAAGGTGCGACCCCTCTAACTTGTAATGCGAAGGTCGAGGGTTCGATTCCTTTCACCGGCACCAGATTACGTTTTTTGTTTTTGAGATTTATTCAAATAAATCTTTACTTTAGATGCGTCTATGTCTATAGTTCGGCCTCTCTGACGCGGGGTGGAGCAGTCTGGCAGCTCGTCGGGCTCATAACCCGAAGGTCGCAGGTTCAAATCCTGCCCCCGCAACCACATTTATCTGACTCTCGGTGAGTACATCGGGTGTCAGAGAAGCAAGCGAAAAAAGGCCGGCAGCCATGCCGGCCATTTTTGTTTCTAGCGTCCCATCTTCCTTCGGCAGCAGCGGGATCGACCCGCCGAAAAGAGCCCGCAGCACTTCCCGGGCCTCGGGAATGCGCGTAGCCAGCAACGTTTCCAGGTGGGCAATCAGGTCGTCGTAACGCGCAATGGCGGAGGCGATGATCTCGGAGACAAGCGGCGCAGCGTCCTTCGACGCTCCATGCGTCTTCTCCAGCGCATCGCGCTCCTGATGCAGGCGGTTCAGCTCATCGCGCAGAATCGCCGGATCAATCCCCGCCTTGATGCTCTCCACCATCCGGCCGATCTGCCGCTGCACCTCCTCCAGGCGCCGATCCGTGCGCTTCACGTCGCTGCCCGCCTCCTCAAGCTGGCGGCTCGCCTCCTCAGCAAGGCTGCGCTCGAAGTGCGCTAGCGCCGACGGCGTAAGGAGGCGATGCTTCAGCGCTTCCAGCACTGCACGCTCCACCACATTCCTATCCACTTTCAGGTGGTTCGAGCACGCCGCCGGACCCCGATCCTTGTGCCGTGCGCACCCATATCGGTAGCTGTCGACAACCACGTAGTTCGACCCGCATTCGGCGCACGCCAGCAAGCCGCTCAGCAGATACTTCGGCCCCGCGCCAGTCCGCGCCCGCTCGCCGGCCGCCATCTGCTTGAGCGCGCTCCTGTCCGAGATCGCCTGCTGGCGTGCCTTGACCTTCGCCCACAGATCCTCCGGCACGATGCGCAGATGGGGCACATCCGTTTGCACCCACAGGGATGGATCGTTCGCCTTGCGAACGCGCTTACCGGTATCCGGATTGGTGACGAAGCGGCCACGGTTCCAGATGTGACGTCCGTCGTACAGCGCATTGTTCAGAATCCCGCTGCCATCCTTCGGGTCGCCGTGGATCGCCGAGCGCGCCCACATCCCGCCTCGCGGTGAAGGGATACGCTCTTCGTTGAGCTGCGCCGCAATCGCCATCGGGGAATGGCCGTCTGCAAACATGCGGTGAATCCGCCGGATCACCGCCGCCTGCTCTGCAATGATCGACAGCGCATGCCCGACTACCTGCCCGTTCTCGAGAACCGGGTAAGTGTCGTAGCCGTAGGACTTGCCGCCCGCGCTCAATCCCTTCAGCGCCCGGCTCTCCAGGCCGCGTTTGGTCTGGAAGCGGATGTTGTCTACATAGAGCTCGTTGAGCAGCCCCTTGACCGCAGCGTGGATCTTCTCGCCCGGCGCGTTCGAGTCATAGCCCTCCGACACCCCCACCAGCCGGATATCCAGAAACTTGAGGCGCTTCAGCGTCAGCCCCTGTTCCGTCGCATCCCGCGCGAGGCGGCTCAGGTCATCGACCAGCAGCACATCGAACTCGTGCTTCTCGGCGGCCTGAAGCATCGCGTTGTAGTCCGGGCGGGCCCGGACGGTGCCGGAGATCTCGTCGTCGACGAAGGTGTGACTCACCCGCATCCCCTCATGGGTTGCAAAGACCGTGCATTTGCGGATCTGATCTTCGATCGAGGTTTGGCTCTGCTTGCTGGTGCTCTTGCGAGCGTAGATGGCGGCCTTCATGGGGTGCGTCCTGGGGGGAGTTGGGGGGAAGGGGTCGTCTCACCGAGGATCTGCGCGACGACAATCTCGGCGATCAGGTCGATGAGGCGGGTTTCAGCGGGTGAGAGCGCGTCCTTGTCGGCGGTCTCGAGGTGGTGCTCCATGTACGTAAGTCCAGTTATCCGGGACTAGGTATAGGAAAAACCATCGAAAAAACGCGCGGGTCACAAGAGAAAAGTTGTAACTATATGTAACCATGCTGCTCATTCCTCCAAACTTTCAGGCGTCCCAGGATCACTCCACATCAGCATGGCTCGCCCCGCAGCCTCCGCATAGGAGGCGCCAGTGGCCAGATGCTGGTCGATCACGCACCTCACCTGATTTTCCGAGACGTGAAAATGGGCGCCCAATTGCCGCGCCTGTTCCAGCATGAACAACTCGCACTCACCCTGACCCAGCGTTACCAGCGCTCGCGCATCGCCCGTCACGATGGAAAAGGCCGGCTCGCCGTGCGGCGTGAATGCAAAAGGCCCTTCTGCTCGCCCCAGCATTTCATAGCCAGTCCGCTTCAGCACGGCATAGATCAATGGCAGCCCTGACAGGGCTTCGTACTCGGGTTTCATCGTCGTGTTCTCCAGTGTGTCCAGGGCGCACATCGCCACAAGCCGAAGCCTCTCATTAAAACACCATAGTGTGCAACACTATGGTGGTGTATCTTGCCGGGTCCAATCCATGAATACTCCGGAGCCTAGCCTCAGGACGTATCAATGGATCGCATCGAAGCCCTTGCCGCAGTCTTGCGCGAAGCGCGGCTGGAACAGGCCATTTCCCAGGAAAATCTGGCATCCCTTGCGAGGGTTAGCCGGAATTATGTTGGCGTCGTAGAGCGTAACGGCAAGGTTCCCACCGTCGGGACGTTGTTCATGCTGGCTGATGCGCTGGGCGTGCGCGCATCGGAACTGATCGCCCGCGCCGAAGATCGTGTGGCCACGCATCCGCCCGTCAGCGAGCGTGCACGCGACGACTGAGGCGCGCAGCCCCGCACGCCAAAACAGCCACCCCTTTGCAGGGGTGGCTGAGCGTTGATAAATGTCCTTACCGCCGACCAATGGTGTGCTGTATGCCCACTGAGAAACACACCCCTTGAGGGTCGGACGTATGACCTGCAATATCGGCGGACCGTGGCACTGCCGCAGCCCTGCTATTTCCCGCGCCCGGAAGGGCGCACCTGACACGCCGAAGGGCGTGACAGGTTCCGGGATGATGCTCTGCCAAGAGCGTCATCCAGCGAGTCTGGCGCCAACCAGACCCGCCTTTACTGCCATCACTACACATCGCTTTGCGTCTTGTCGGTCCCACAACTCGACTCGGCTTTCGGCCGAGCGTCGTCATCGAAGGACCACGCTCATACGCTCTCGGGATTGGCGGGGTCGTTACCCCCGTTCCGGTCAGTGCCACCTGACCGAACCTCCGAGCGCATTTCGCACCACTTAGACACGTTCTTGCGTTCACAAGGGAACGCCGCTGGCTCACGACAGACATCGACAACCGGGCTGGATACCGGATTTCAGGCGGGAGAACCGGGAGAAGTCCCTGCCTTACTCAAATGTCGTTGCTGGTCTGTCGCTTCCACCACGTTGCAGGCACTGTAGGCCCTATGCGGCTTCCTTGCTTTCTCGTTAGCACCGGAACTCGGCGCCATTACAGGTTTAAGCTCTCAGCGCGGCTCGACGCTTCCCAGGCGCTACTCTGGGTCACTGTCGCGCTCGCCCGGCCGGTCTACAGGACTTCCTGTATCCGGCCGAGGCCTGCCTCACGGCAGGCGATTACGCAGCCATCCTGACGAGCACAGGTCATGCACTTCCGTGCATGCCCTGGGCGGGACTCACACCCGCTGGTCATCGTGTCAGGGTCATCGGGGCATTTGCTCCCCGCGCCCGTTTCGTGTTCGCACCGTTTCCGCCAGGTAGAGGCACCTGGCCGCCATGGGATAAAGCAGCGGGATTACGCCGGGCGATGAGCGCCCGGGATTACTCCGCAACCTCCCCCTCGCACCGTACAGGCTCCATTACGAGCATACGGCGCCACAAGACTTCCGCCGGGCAAGGGCGGTTCGAGCACGGCTCGAGCGGTGAGTGTGATGGTTCGGCGTTGGCGCGCCGGGACCATCGTGATGGCGTACTACGGGAGTTGGCGCTCCTGCCGATACGGATTCGATCCGTATGGCCTCGTAAAGGTATAGCGTCAGAAGGCAGGGATGACGGGATTGCATGTTTCCCAGTTCATTATGCACTGAGCCGTTTTCTGATCGCATGCAGCATCCGGGGGCGTTGCGCCTATACCTCTCCATCAGACTCACTCTTGGAGAACCCTGAATGCTCGATGTCCTGCGCGCGGTGAAGGTGCCGCGCAATCAAACCGCTGCCATGCAGCTCCTTCAGCTCTACGCCCAGTCGGGCCACGTCCTCTGGACAGCCGGCCGCGTGGTGCGCGGCAAGCTGGAGCGCCTGCTCGCCAAGCTCGCGCCGTTCCGGATTGACCGGAACGTGCCGGGGCGGGCCTATGACCGCAGCCGGGGCTTGGCCTCCTGCCATCTGGTCATCACCGACTCGGAGGATGAGGTGCTCGACTGGGTGCTGGTTTCCACCCAAGGGCGTCAGGGGCTGGGCGATCCGGGAGCGCCTGACATCGGAACGATCTACGACACCACCGCGCAAGGCCAGCATCTGCGCTGGGGGCTGTATGAACTCCTGCACACCGAGAAGCGCATCGGCAAGGTGCGGGATACGACGTGGACCTGGCGAATCACCCGCCCGCACTACAAGGCGCACGAGGCGCTGATTGTTGAACGGGCGAAGCGGCATGATGTGGCAGGGCTCACCCAGGAGATCGCGGCGCTGGCGATGATGCCGATGTTCTCCGGGGTGCGGGGGCAGGTGCTGAAGCTGTATGCCGAGGCGCGGAAGGTGGCGGGGAAGTTCGGGGTGAGGGAGCTGACGCTGCCGGTGCTGGCGTACATGACACGGCAGACGGTGTATGACACGCCGCCGGCGACACTGGTTTCGCTGCTGCCCAGGGTGGGGGTGATAGTCGGTGGAGTGGCTACCGCATAGCGTAGCTTCAACGGAGTCGCTCTTGGTGGAGCGAGTCAGGCTAAAGCATCCGTATACGTCCGTATAACGTTACGATCGGCCTGATTCTTCTAAACCGCCTGCACGGCGGCGAACTCGTCGCTCAGATCTTGCCACCAGATCGAACTCTTCTAAACCGCCTGCACGGCGGCGAACGAAGCTCTCTCACGTCAGACGGTTGCCGCCGACTTCTAAACCGCCTGCACGGCGGCGAACGCAACGACCAACTGACCAACGGCACCACGCAACTTCTAAACCGCCTGCACGGCGGCGAACAGTCAGGCCGGAAATAGCCGTCTGCCGCATTTCTTCTAAACCGCCTGCACGGCGGCGAACCCCGCATCGGCCGCCGCGCCCCCTGGGGCCGTCTTCTAAACCGCCTGCACGGCGGCGAACCGTTTGCCCCGGACTATGGTAGCTCGTCGTTTCTTCTAAACCGCCTGCACGGCGGCGAACGTGGCGGCAACGGAAACACCCTGTCGGGGGATCTTCTAAACCGCCTGCACGGCGGCGAACGCCCGCGAAATCTTCGGCCGCGTCCCGACCCTCTTCTAAACCGCCTGCACGGCGGCGAACTACAACCGCGAGGGGCTCAAGGCGCAGCCGATCTTCTAAACCGCCTGCACGGCGGCGAACCCAAGCGACGGCCTGCGCATGCTCGCCGCCGTCTTCTAAACCGCCTGCACGGCGGCGAACAGGCCGTCACTCGCCCCAAAAGCAGGGGTGAACTTCTAAACCGCCTGCACGGCGGCGAACATGCGGTCGTCCCACGTCATGGCAAGCCGCGTCTTCTAAACCGCCTGCACGGCGGCGAACTGCTATTTGCACTACTCGATGCGTGGAATCGTCTTCTAAACCGCCTGCACGGCGGCGAACAGGGTGATGTCGTAGCCGATTTTGCGGACGCTCTTCTAAACCGCCTGCACGGCGGCGAACGAACTCGGGCCAGATGAGCATGACTTCGCGCTCTTCTAAACCGCCTGCACGGCGGCGAACGTGCCAACGGCCGCGGCGGCGTTCATGGCGGGCTTCTAAACCGCCTGCACGGCGGCGAACCAAGCCCCCACCATCGTGCCCTTCAGCGTCGCCTTCTAAACCGCCTGCACGGCGGCGAACGTAGCGCAGGGTAGCCAGCAGCGCCACAAGTACTTCTAAACCGCCTGCACGGCGGCGAACCTCGCCCGGCGCATCGGGGCCGACCTGCAAAACTTCTAAACCGCCTGCACGGCGGCGAACGCAGGCAATTGCCGATGCTGCGGATCGCAGCACTTCTAAACCGCCTGCACGGCGGCGAACCATGCCGAAAACTTTACGAGCGGCGCGGATGTCTTCTAAACCGCCTGCACGGCGGCGAACGAGAGCGGTTCGGCGATCGATGGGCATGGCCCCTTCTAAACCGCCTGCACGGCGGCGAACGATGGCGACTTCCAAAACCCCGACTTCGCTTTCTTCTAAACCGCCTGCACGGCGGCGAACACGCACCCGGCGCTCAACCAGCGGCCCCTTCACTTCTAAACCGCCTGCACGGCGGCGAACACCCCGCCTGGCCGGGAGCCACCCAATGAAGTCTTCTAAACCGCCTGCACGGCGGCGAACCAGGCGCCGGTTATATGGTCCATGACGGTGCGCTTCTAAACCGCCTGCACGGCGGCGAACCACAAGACGCACCGGGGGCTGGCTGGCCAGCTCTTCTAAACCGCCTGCACGGCGGCGAACTCCCAGCCTCCGCGCGGCTTCCGAGAGACTCACTTCTAAACCGCCTGCACGGCGGCGAACTATGGCATCCCGGCCGGCTCTCTTGATCGCGTCTTCTAAACCGCCTGCACGGCGGCGAACGATGGCGACTTCCAAAACCCCGACTTC
>NZ_JAOAUU010000096.1:0-1316 GCF_030157465.1 Zoogloea sp. | reverse complement strand
CATCCCGGCCGGCTCTCTTGATCGCGTCTTCTAAACCGCCTGCACGGCGGCGAACCCCGCTGCCCGACGCCGAATGAGGGCCATCGACTTCTAAACCGCCTGCACGGCGGCGAACTGGGTCACACTCCTGTTGCGGTCCAAGAAAATCTTCTAAACCGCCTGCACGGCGGCGAACTTCCCGGCGTTGATGCAGGGCATGCACCCGACCTTCTAAACCGCCTGCACGGCGGCGAACCTCCTGCACCGCTTCGGGGTCGTGGGCAACCGCTTCTAAACCGCCTGCACGGCGGCGAACGGCCTGCGCACCCACGGCGACGACGTCTCCTGCTTCTAAACCGCCTGCACGGCGGCGAACGAGCATCCACATCTGCGCGCTGTCTGACGCAACTTCTAAACCGCCTGCACGGCGGCGAACGCCCCGTCCGCCGAAGCTGAACCCTGCTCAGTCTTCTAAACCGCCTGCACGGCGGCGAACGGGCAATCCCGGCCGGGGGCGCTGCTGTCGCACTTCTAAACCGCCTGCACGGCGGCGAACGATGCAGCTAGCGCGCAAACGGGCGGCACGCTCTTCTAAACCGCCTGCACGGCGGCGAACGTCAAGGCCGACGTTTCCATCACCAAGCCCAACTTCTAAACCGCCTGCACGGCGGCGAACAACAGGCTTGAGGTCGAACTTGGTCTGGCGAGCTTCTAAACCGCCTGCACGGCGGCGAACGGCGTGTCGGCATCGACGGCGGCCGACGGGATCTTCTAAACCGCCTGCACGGCGGCGAACAATCCCATCGTCACGTCGGCGCAACCCTCGAACTTCTAAACCGCCTGCACGGCGGCGAACAGCGCGGCAGTGGAAATGAGCTGGGCCGTGTTCTTCTAAACCGCCTGCACGGCGGCGAACGCAGTGACGAACAGACCGACCAGCGCGGCAGTCTTCTAAACCGCCTGCACGGCGGCGAACCTGCGCCCAATACTCTTGGGCCTGTTCCAGCACTTCTAAACCGCCTGCACGGCGGCGAACGCAATCGGCAACGTGGTTGTGGCCGCCCGCCTCTTCTAAACCGCCTGCACGGCGGCGAACGCTTACCGTAACAATCTCGCCAAAATCATCAGCTTCTAAACCGCCTGCACGGCGGCGAACAACCCCCAGCGCCCAGGCGAGCCAGGGGAGCACTTCTAAACCGCCTGCACGGCGGCGAACCCCTGACGATCACTGCCGAAGATTTCCCGCAACTTCTAAACCGCCTGCACGGCGGCGAACGCCGTGGCCAAGGCGCTGGCGGCGAGGGCCAACTTCTAAACCGCCTGCACGGCGGCGAACG
>NZ_JAOAUU010000095.1 GCF_030157465.1 Zoogloea sp. | reverse complement strand
TCGTCCAGGTCAGCTACGGCGTGCTCAAGTCGGGGCAGACCTTCCAGCCAGGGCTCCATGGGGCTTGACGGGGATAACAGTATCTACCCGTCCTCCACGGGGCTTGACCGGGATAACAGTATCTACATCCAGCCCCTGCATGGCCCCCGAAACGGGCACGGCGCAAGCCTCTCTGCGGCTGTGGCATGATTGGCTGGATATCTCCACGCCAAGCCGCACCGTTCATGAACACCTCCCGCAACATCACGCCCTTCCAGGCACTGGCCTGCCCCCTCGACGGCGCCCCGCTGCAGCGCGACGCGTCCACCTGGCGCTGCGCCGCCGGCCACTGTTTCGACATTGCCAGCCAGGGTTACGCCAACCTGCTGCCGGTGCAGCAAAAACGCTCCCGCGATCCGGGCGACAGCAAGGAGATGGTCGCGGCCCGCCAGCGCTTTCTGAACGCCGGCTTCTATGAACCCATTGCCGCCGCCACGAGCCGCGCCGCGCTGGCCGACCTGCCCGCCAAGGCGCCGGCCAGCTGCCTCGACGCCGGCTGTGGCGAGGGCTACTACATGCGCCAGCTGGCCGCCGCCGCAAGCGCCAGCGGGCAAGCACTCGCGCTGCTCGGGCTGGATATTTCCAAGTGGGCGGTGCTTTCGGCCGCCAAACAGGACAAGCGGGCCAACTGGGTGGTGGGCAGCAACGCCAAGCTGCCGGTGCTGCCGGGCACGCTAGACCGGGTGCTGTGCATGTTCGGCTTTCCGGTGTACGCCGAGTTTGCCCGCGTGCTGAAGCCAGGCGGCCAGTTGCTGCAGGTGGATGCCGGGCCGGATCACCTGCGCGAACTGCGCGAAATCATCTACCCCACCCTGAAGCCGGAACGCGTTTCCGATACGCAGGCACCCGACGGCTTCACCCACCTTGCAACCGAAACCGTGCGCTATTCCGTCGACATTGCCGGCACCCAGCAGATTGCCGATCTGCTGGCGATGACTCCGCATCTCTACCGCGCCACCGCCGAGGGCCGGGCACGCGCCGCGGCGCTCACGGCGCTGTCGCTCACCGTGGACGTACGCCTCACGCGTTTCGGGCGCCAGGCCGGCCGCTAGGCGCGATCGACGCAGCGGCGGGCGTTGCAATCCGACCTGGCGGGGTCCATGCTGAATCAGGGTTGAAAAGGAGCTTGCCATGCGTATCTCTTTTTTCGGTGCAGCCGGAGAAGTCACGGGTTCCTGCACACTTGTCGAGACCGGCGACGTGCGTTTTCTGGTCGATTGCGGCATGTTTCAGGGCGGGCGCGAGGCCCGTTCAAAAAACCTGCGCGCGCTCAATTTCGGCTTTGATGTGCGCGACATCGACTTCGTGCTGCTCACCCACGCCCACATCGACCACTCGGGCCTGCTGCCCCGGCTGGGCGTGCTCGGGTTTCGCGGGCCGATCTACGCCACGCCGGCAAGCATCGATTTGCTCGAAGTGCTTTTGCTGGACAGCGCCCATATCCAGGAAAAGGAATCCGAATGGCAGCTCCGCCATCAGCATCGGCGCGGCAAGAATGGCGTGGGTATTCAACCGCCGCTGTACACGGTGATCGAGGCGCAATCGTCCCTCGGCCTGCTCAGGCCGGTGAATTACGGCGAAACGATTCATCCCGCCGAAAACATCAACGTCCGCTTCCATGACGCCGGCCACATTCTTGGCTCGTCGTGGCTGGAGGTGACGCTTGGCGGTGAAGGCCGGCCGCGCAAGCTGGTGTTTTCGGGCGACCTCGGCATGCGCAAGCGCCCGGTCTTGAACGACCCCGAAAAGGTGATCCCCGAGGCGGATGTGCTGCTCATCGAATCCACCTACGGCGACCGCCTGCACCGCCCGATGCCCGAAACCGAAGACGAGATCGTGGCCGCCATCGGACGCACCAATGCCTGCCACGGCAACCTGATCATTCCGTCGTTTGCGGTGGGACGCACCCAGGAAATCATCTACATCCTGGCCGACCTGGTACGCCGCGAGCGCCTCGCGCCGCTCAAGGTTTATGTGGATTCGCCCATGGCCAATGCGGCAACCCGGATCACCCTGGCGCATCCGGCCCTGCTCGACAGCGAAACCCGCGATCTGCTGGAGTGGATGGAGGCGCATCCGAACAAGATGAAGGTTGAATTCGTTGCCGACGTTGAAGGCTCCCGGGCCCTCAACCAGGTTCGCAGCGGCGCCATCATCATCTCGGCCAGCGGCATGTGCGACGCCGGTCGCATCAAATACCACCTGCGCGAAAACCTGCCGCGCAGCGAATGCAGCGTTCTCATCGCCGGCTTCCAGGCTTCCGGCTCCCTCGGCCGCCGTCTCGTCGACGGCACCCGGCTGGTCCATATCTTTGGCGAGCCCGTGCCGGTCAGGGCCCGCATCTATACCGTCGGCGGCCTCTCGGCCCACGCTGACCAGGCCGAGCTGATCAACTGGCTGCGCGGCTTGCACTCGCCCCCGCGGCACACCTTCGTGGTGCATGGAGAAGCCGCCGCCTCGAGTACATTCGCCCAGGCGCTCGATGAACAGCTCGGCTGGAAAAACGTCCGTCTGCCCCATCAGGGCGAGAGCGTGGAGATCTGAAACAACGCGCAAGCGCTGTGCCGCTGAACCGGGTTCGGTGGCACAGCGCTTGCGGCTCTGCGACTAGCGTGTGCTGCGCCTCTGGAAAGCGCCGCAGCCAAGACCGGCAAGAGCCAGGGCCAGCAAGCTCAGGGTGCCGGGCTCGGGCACGGCGGTCGGAGCCACGGGGCTTTGTACAGAAATTGTTCTGAGACCGGACGCAACGATATAGGCATCCCCCAGAACGAAGGACTTGATGGTGCTGCTATCCAGACTGAAGCCCCAGTTCTGCCCCCCGTTTTTTGCATTGGGCGTGGAGATTGACAGGAAGTGCTGGTCGATCAGGGTGTCGCTGCTGTCGTAAATCGCCATGTACGGGTTGCCGGAGCCGGGTGCGTAGTTCAAAAACGCCAGCACCGACGAAACCGGTGTATCAAAGGTGAATTTCATGTGCTGGCCGTGGTCGTTCGGATCATAGCCATAGTTCAGGCCGGCGTAGTTGAAGGCCTTGCCGTCCCACTGGCCATTCGCACCCAGGATATAAGGCGACACGCTCCAGCCATACGTCGAAAGCCCATAGGTCGATGTCCAGGTAAAACCATTTTCGCTTACCGGTGTGTTGCCATACTGTCCCAATGGCGAAATGGCATTGGCAACCGAGGTGCCGGCATCGATCGTATTCACCACCGCGGCATGCGAAAGGCATGAAGAGGCCAGCAAAATGGCGCCGGCCAGTGACTGGATGTGTTTCATGGGGAGCTCCTTGCTGAATTGAAAATCGTGGAAATATCCTGGCAATTCATCGGGAATCGGCCCCGGAATTGATGGTTTCTTGTGGTTCCACG
>NZ_JAOAUU010000094.1 GCF_030157465.1 Zoogloea sp. | reverse complement strand
TGATGCGCAAGCTCGTCCAGGTCAGCTACGGCGTGCTCAAGTCGGGGCAGACCTTTCAGCCGGGGCTTCACGGGGCTTGACGGGGATAACAGTATCTACAGATCTGTCGCCGCCCCCACAAAATGGGCAGCTCTTGACCAGCCTCGATCTTTCGACATTAAAGCTTGAACAGCCTGGCGGCGTTGCCGTAGAGCAGCTTGTCCAGCACCGCTTCGCTGAAGCCCAACTGCAAAAAGTCGTCGATGCTCTGGCGGATCGGCCGGAAAGGGTAGGACGAGCCGAACAAAAACTGGTCGGCAAGAAAACCGTTGGCGGCCTCCACGTAGGTCTTGCTGCCCGGCAGGAACAGATACATGTCGGGCACCACGTGGATGTTCTCGTAGCGGAAGGCCGCGCCGATGAGCTGCTCGGCGTTCGGCCAGTAGCCGTGGTAGCAAACAATGGGCAGCGTCGGAAAAGCCTGGGCGACGCGGGCCAGCGGCGCCGGGTCGTTGAAGCGCAGATCCGGCGTGGTCGGGCCGGTCATCAGAAACACCGGTACGCCGAGGCTGGCGCAGACTTCATAGATCGGGAAGTAAACCGGATCGTCCGGGTGTCGGGCCGGCACGCCAAAGCCCGGTTCGATGTCGATGCCGGCCAGCCCGAGTTCGCGAATGGCGCGCTCGGCCTCGTCCACCGCCGCGTGGCCCTGGAGCTGCGGGTCCACGCCGGCGATGCCGAGCAGTTCGTCGTGGCCGTGGGTGATGCGGTGGATCAGGTCGTTGGGCAGGTGCTGGGCCGGCGTGTGGCGGCCCACCACGACGGCCTTCGACAGCCCGGCCTCGCGCACTTCGGCCAGAAAGCCTTCCTGGGTGCGCGAGCGGGCGTAGTGCTCGTCGTCGCCCCGGGTGCCAACCCGGCGGTTGAGCCAGCGGGCGGTTTCGTTGGCGGCCGAGCCCGGCGTGGCACCAAAGAAATCGTGCAGAAAGGCCGGCCGGCAGCGCATGTCGATGACCTTCATGCCGCCACCTTCTCGTCTGCGCCGGTCTTGACGGTGCTGGCGTCGAAAGGCCCGCCGGTCATCACCTGATCCTGGATCGTCACCGGCTTCTTGCCGGGCAGCAGCGGAAAGACCAGCTCGGCGAAGCGATAGGCTTCTTCCAGGTGCGGGTAGCCGGAGAGCACAAAACTGTCCACACCGAGATCGACGTATTCCTTCAGGCGCGCGGCGACGGTTTGCGGGTCGCCGACCAGCGCGGTGCCGCAGCCGCCGCGCACTAGGCCGACGCCGGCCCACAGGTTGGGGCTCACCTCCAGCTTGTCGCGGTGGCCGCCGTGCAGCGCGGCCATGCGCCGCTGGCCTTCGGAATCCATGGATGCGTAGCGCGCCTGCACCTTGGCGATCACGTCGTCGTCGAGACGGCTGATCAGATTGTCGGCGGCGGCCCAGGCTTCGGCGTTGGTCTCGCGCACGATGACGTGCAGGCGCACCCCGAAGCGCACCGTGCGGCCCCGCAGGGCGGCGCGGGCGCGCACGTCGGCGATCTTCTCGCCCACCGCGGCCGGCGGCTCGCCCCACGACAGGTAGGCATCGACGTGCTCGGCCGCCAGATCATGGGCGGCGGACGACGAGCCGCCAAAATACAGCGGCGGATGCGGGCGCTGGATTGCGTCGAAGTAGAGCCTGGCGCCCTTGACGCGGTGGTGCTGGCCTTCGAAATCGACCGTTTCACCGGCCATCAGGCGGCGCCAGATGGCCAGGAATTCCGATGCTTCGTCGTAGCGCTCATCGTGATCGAGAAAAATGCCGTCGGCGGCCAGCTCGGTCGAATCGCCCCCGGCCACCACGTTGAGCAGCAGACGGCCCTGGGTGGCCTGGTCGAGAGTGGCCGCCATGCGCGCGGCGGCGGTCGGCTTGGTCAGCGCGGTACGCAGCGCCACCAGCAGCTTGAGGCGACGGGTGACGGAAGCGACGCTGGAGGCGGTCACCCACGGATCGAGGCAGCCGCTGCCGGTGGGAATCAGGATGCCGTCGTAGCCCAGGTTGTCGGCGGCCACGGCAATTTGCTGCAGGTATTCGGGGGTGGCGGTGCGGCCGGAATTGGACTTGCCCAGGTAGCGGGTATCGCCGGAGGTGGGCAGAAACCAGAAAATATCGAGACTCATGAAAAATCCTTGAACAGACGAATGGATTGGATGAAAGGCCAGCCGGGGCGAATGCCTGCGCCGCCGCTCACACGGCGAAGCCGAGCGTCGACCAGTTGAGCGGTGCCGGCGTGGGCGGGGCAGCGGCGATATCCGGCGCGATGTCGAGGTAATCCTGCTGCCCGCCGTTGAGCAGGGTCAGCACCTCGGCCTCAGCGCGGGCCAGGGCCGGGTTGCGGCGATCCCGCGGGCGCGGCAGCGCCACGGCCACCTCGCCGGCGATGCGGCCCGGGCCGCTGTCCATGACGACAATCCGGTCGCTGAGGTAGGCCGCTTCGTCGATATCGTGGGTGACCAGCAGCAGCGTGGTGCCGTGATGGGCGGCCACCGACAGCAGCAGATCCTGCAGGCGCATGCGGGTGAAGGCATCGACGGCGCTGAAGGGCTCGTCGAGCAAGAGCAGCGCCGGCTGGGTGAACAGCCCGCGGGCGATCGCCGCCCGCTGGGCCATGCCGCCGGAGAGCTGCTTCGGCCAGGCGTCGGCGAAGGCCGCGAGGCCCACTTCGGCGAGCAGTTCGCGCACGCGGGGGTGGCGCCCGCCGTGGCGGCCGGCCTCGAAGCCGACGTTGTCCGCCACCGACAGCCAGGGCAGCAGGCGCGGCTCCTGGAAGATGAAACCCACGTCGGGGGAATGGAGCTGGGGCGTGGCGCCCTTGACCAGCACGCGTCCGGCGTAATCCGTTTCGAGCCCGGCAACGATGCGTAGCAGCGTGCTCTTGCCGCAGCCGCTGGGCCCGACCAGGCTTACCGCTTCACCCGCCCGGATGTCGAGGGCCAGCCGGTCGATGACCCGGTGGGCGCGAAAGCTTTTTTCTTCAACCTGAAGCTGAAGCAGGGGCTTGGACATATTTTCTCCTTCAGGCCGCACGGCCGTCGAACACGTCGCGCCAGGCCAGAAGACGCTTCTCGGCCCGTTGCAGCACGCCGTCGCTGAGCTTGCCGAGCAGTGCGAGGACGATGATCGCCACGATTACCAGATCGGCCCGGGCCGTCTCGCGGCCATCGGTGAGCAGGTAGCCAAGGCCGCGGGTGGCGGCGATCAGCTCGGCGGCGACGAGGAACATCCAGGCCAGCGACAGCCCGCTGCGCAAACCGGTGAACAGGTTCGGCAGGGTGGCGGGCAAAAAGATGCGCGTCACCAGCGCCCAGCCCTTGAGGCCGAAAATGCCTCCCACTTCGACGAGCTTGCGATCGACGTTCTGGATGCCGGCGACGAAATTGAGATAGACGGGAAAGAAGGCGCCGATGGCGATCAGCGTGATCTTCGGCGCCTCGTCGATGCCGAGCCACAGCAGCAGC
>NZ_JAOAUU010000093.1 GCF_030157465.1 Zoogloea sp. | reverse complement strand
CGCTACACCTCCCTGAGCGGGTGCCTTGAGCAAGCAAGGCATTTTGACCCCCGGCCCCCCCTCGCCGGGGGTTTTTTATGTGCGGCCGGCGCGCAGCCCAAGCCTGAAGATCAAACGAGTGGATGAGATTGTTCGGCGAGAAATTGCCTTGCGGCATCGGCCGCTTCAAACTTCATGTGTTTGCCCACCAGGGATTTCTTGAGAAAAGGAAACCCCGCCTCCAGCAACTGAAACGGCCTCGCCAATGTCGGATCGATCACCTTTTCGGCGTCGGCATACCAGTAAGAGCCAACGGACATGCTTCTCGAGGCAACCCGCGCCAGACGCGTCTCCTGGCAAAGGATGACCGCATCCGCGTGATTGAGCGACACAAAGGGAAACAACACCGGACGAAGCCTGGCAACGCGCTGCGCGGTTACGTCGGCAATCGAAAAAGCGTAACTCTGAATATGATTCTCGATCTGGGAGGACGCGGTGAAGCCGGTCAAATCCCAAGGCGCATCGAAAATTTTCTCGCGCAGTTCCCGGAACGGGCCAAAAACAGAATCATTCAGAAAGAACACCCGTGCGTGCGGGGATTGTCTCGAAATGACGTTGAGAGCCAGTGTATAGGCAGAAAAATCGTAGCCCCGCAATTGCTTCCAATATAAGGCATCAGAATAACGTCGCAATTCATCAGGCACATCCGACACTTCGTTAGCAGCGCACACCACGAATACATTCAGATTCATGTCGCGCAGCCGCCCCAGCGTAAATCGATGGGCCGCAGTCAGCCGGCCATCCGGCAGATAGGCGAAATAAACAGCCCAGTCAGTCTTTGGCCCGAGCGGGATCAACTCCGAAAACTGCGGTTGCCGACAGATCCGGCCATACAGACTGCTCAGCCTTTGTCGATAACGCCAACGCGGGACTGGACTCGCTACGAAATCCCACTTGTACTCCAGATCGTCAGTACTCAGCATTTATCTGTCTTACACCCATAAAAAAGCACAAAGCCTGAATAAAATCGAAACGCTCATTCAGGCCGCGGCGCGCATCAAGGCGACGGGTTCAGGACCCATGCTGCAGGGCCTGTCATTCAGGCGGATGGATTTCATACGCAATGACTCCCGCGTGCGCCAGGCCAGGTCGACACTATCGATTTTCTCTCGTACTCACCGCGGAGACCGAATCGTTCGATGTCCCCTCAAGGAGCCGCCAGCCCACGTAGCGTCGCCAAAAGGCCTGGATCGGCTGGTTGATCCTGGTATAGGTTTTGTGAAAATAATCGGTATACCAAAAGTGCCGGTCGACATTGACCGCCAGAAGCGTACCCAGCATTTTTGCGCTACGGGGTATCTTCGCCTTCTGGAGCAGCCAGCGACTCATCTCAAAAAACGGCAGCAATCGCGAAATGGTTGTGGTGGAATCAGCACGCACCAGCAGCAGATAGTTGGCACCAGGCGTCTGGTCCCGAACCATGAGCACGCGCGGTATCTCGGCATGGCCGCCAAAGCGTAGCGTAGCCGCGCAAAAAGCCAGATCGTAGGCATGGAATGAGGTCAGCGGAAAAGAGCGCTGTCCCGCCTCGGTACGAAACACGCCGTACATCCGGCTGTTGTCGCCCGGCGCCGCCAGATAGCGCCGGATATTGTCCTCGACATCACCGGTTAACGGAAAGGTTGCGTTGGAAAGGCCGGTCGACTTGCCTTCCATTTCGAACTCTATGCGCGGCGTCGCCAGCACGATATCCGGATTCGCATCAAGCACTTCGATGCAGCTGCGTACAAAATCCGGGTGCCAGCGATCGTCACCTGCCGCCCACATGAAATATTCCGTCTTGGCACTACGCAACAGAAAACCGAAGTTCTGATACTTCAGATTTTTCGGCTGGCGGATATATTCAATTCGGCTGTCCTGGCTTGCAAGCTCCAGGCACACCGCCTGGGTGTCGTCAGGCGAGTTGTCATCCGAAATCAGTATCTTGAAGTCGCCATAAGTTTGCGCCAGAAGCGTTTCGACCGAAGTGCGCAGCGTAAGGGCGTTTTTATAGGCAGGGATGCCTATCGTGAGTCGCGTAGGGCAACTTGAGTTCATTCTGGGTGCATCCGTCGATGGTATGAGTTCAGTTCACGCTGCCTGGCAGAACGCATCCGAACACTTTCATTCAATTTTCCCTGGCTTTACTTCAGCAAGGTCATTTTTTAAAAACTGAAATTAATTCTTGTCGAAAAACAAGGACCGCCAGCACGGAACAAGGCCTGCCGGCATTCTGGATTTACGAATTTCCTGCATGACTCCGGCCTGACGCAGATAGCGGCGGGCGTCCTGATTGTTCACCAGCTTTTCCATGCGGCTTTCCAGTTCTTTCAGGTTCTCGCCCAGCTCGCCAATATCCCCGAAGCGGGTCTCAAGGTCGTCGAATATGGGTGAGCGCAGTGCGATGAGCGGCTTTCCTGCGGCGACCGCGTCCAGCAAGGTGCCACTTGCAGAATATCGATAAAGCTCAGGACTATAGGGCATGCACACGTAGTCGACTGCCTCAAGTGCCGCGCGAAACTCGGCTCGACTGATTTTTTTCCGGCTCGGCTGGCGTGCGAGGCAGGAAAGGTCGAGATCATATCGCTCCGGAGGCAACCAGCCGATTGCGTGAAACTCGATCTTTCCGGGAAAACGCCGCGTCAGACTACGGGCCAGATCAACAAAACTGTCGAAGCCCTTCTTGGTTTCCGCTGCGCCGAGAAAACCAATCCTGACCGGACGCGACGCCTCGGCATCATCAGGGGCCGGCGCGGTGCTTTCTGCAAAGTGCGAACTTCCTTCTGCGGTTGGCAGCGGGTGAGGCAAGGAAACCATCTGTTTCTCAAACTCGGGCGCGACATCGAGCAATGCCTGGCGGATTGAGTCTTCCAGCACGACAAAGCGCGTCATGGCGGGTGCCGCAGCCATTGCCGAGCGCAGTTGGGTCGCGCGAATGAGAGGGTTGCGGGCACGCCAACCCGCAAGTTCGGAGCCATTGCCGTGCAGAACAGCGGCGAATTGCCGAAATGCCCGCGGATATCGCAGGCTGTTGAGACGCAGTGCGTAAAGCGTCGCCGGGGCGATATCGGCAAGAACAAGCTTGCCCTTTCCTTCGCTGCGCCTGAAAACTTGCTCAAGGTTGCGATAATCTGCCTTCAGGCGGGCCATGAACCGGGTTCCCGGAGGCGGAGGCACAATCGGAATGATCTGCGCCTTCTGCCAGATATCCTTCGATACCAGCTCGGAAAGGCCATCAAGGTGGCCTTTTTCGGCCGCGATCACCAGCTTGCAGTCAGGTTCCGCGGCAAATGCGGTTTCTATGATTCCGGCGTTCACCGGAACATGAGAAAGACCATGATTGAACGGATCGACAAAGACAATCATTCCTGAACCTGCTTCAATTTTGCTCACGCTTTTCATTTGGCGCGCTCCGATGCAGCAGCCTCGTGAATTGCCAGAATCCTGGATGAAATCGCAGTCTGCGCGTAAATTTCTTCAATTTT
>NZ_JAOAUU010000092.1 GCF_030157465.1 Zoogloea sp. | reverse complement strand
ATTTTCGTCAACTTTACCTTCGCTTCTCGTAAAAACAAGCACTTACGTGAGCAAGACGCTATGTCGAATGAGTTGTGTATAACGGGATGGGCTAAGGCAGTTGCACTGCAGCGGTTATATTGCGAGCGGGGCTAGGTTAGCCCAACTCATATGCTTTTCTTTCAGATACGGGCATCGGAGACGTTGGCAGGCATGGAGGCGGACGCGCACCCTGCCGTTTTGAGGTAGGTCAAGAGCGACTACTTCGCCGGTCCTAAAACATTCCTGGGCTTTCAGCTTGGTCTGAACCCTGTCGACGCGTCCGTTTGGCCCAAAAAAAGCCCACCGGTGAGGGTGGGCTTTGAGTTTTACAGCTTACCGGCTGGTTTGCCGGTCACTTGCAACTTATGGTGACCACCTACAGCATCACACAAGCCTGCACGCCGGAGCTCAGCCGCAGGTTCCAACCGCGCCGCAGGCGGTGCAGAAGTCACATCCGTCCTTGCGGATTACCGAGTGGTTGCCGCATTCGTTGCACAGCGCGCCTTGCATCAGCTTGGGCTCGTTGTCGTCGCGGGGGGCTTCGAGGATGCCCATTTCGCGGGTCGGGTAGCCGGCTTCGTCGAGCACGCCGAGCATGGCGTAGCGATGGATGATCAGCGCGGCCAGGTAGGCGACGGTGGAGGGCCAGTTTTGCTGACGGCGGGTGCCGGGCACGAAGGCCATGAAGTCGCCCAGGGGTTCCGGGTAGTCGATCAGCTTGCGCAGCTTCATGCCGATCCAGGCCGGGTCCATCACGCGCATGTCGAGGGACAGGATGCGCGACAGGCCGTCCAGGGCGCGCGGGTAGTTGCCCGACAGCCACATGGAGTAGGGGCGGGTGACGCCGTCGGGCAGGGTGATTTCCTTGAGGCCGAGGACGAAGTCTTCGCCGGTGGCCGGGTTCTGGATATCCACCGTCCAGGACAGGGTGCCGTCGGTGCCGGTCTTGGGTTCGGCCAGGCTGAACAGGCTGTCGAGCACCGGGTTCGGCAGGTTGTCGCCGTCTTCGAGGGCGCCGAGCTTTTCGCAGCGGTAGCGCACGACCTGGGCGAAGGCGGAGACGACGCCCGGCATCAGCTTCTGTTCGCCGTGGGGCGGGAAGCGCAGTTCGAAGGGCTTTTCACCAACGGTCTTGGCGAGAGTTTCGAGCTTGAGCTTGAGCCAGCCGCGGTCGTTGGCGCGCATGTCCATCGACAGGGTCTTGGCCACGGCACCCAGGCCGCGGGGCTGGTCGGCGCCGTTCACCCACACTTCGAAGGGGAAGGCGCCCCTGGCCGGGCTGTCTTCGACCGGATCCATGTGGCCCACGAAGAGGGCGAAGTTGCCCTGCGGCGTGTTGAGCATGTAAGTCCAGGCGGCGTTGCCGTCCGGCAGGTCGGGGCGGCCGGGCCAGCGCAGGGACGACAGCACCGGGGCGGGCAGGGTCTTGATCGACAGGCGACGGTTGGTGTCGTCGGAGATTTCGAGATCCTGCGGCTGCTTTTGCTCGCTGGTGGGCGTAACCGACAGCACCGAGCCGAGGATGGCGTTGGGGCGGTAGGTGGCGAGGCCCTTGAGGCCGGACTTCCAGGCGTCGAGGTAGAGGTTCTCGAAATCGGCGTAGGGGTAGTCTTCGGGCACGTTCACCGTCTTGGAGATCGAGGTGTCCACGTACGGGGCGACGGCCGCGACCATGTCTTTGTGGGCCTTGGCGGAGATTTCCAGCGCGGTGACGAAGTAGGGCGGCAGCTTGTTCACGTCACCACCCAGGTGACGGTAGAGGCGCCAGGCGTAGTCCTCGACGGCGTATTCCTTGAAGGTGCCGTCGGCCATCCGCTTTTTGCGGGTGTAGGTGTAGGAGAACGGGGGCTCGATGCCGTTCGAGGCGTTGTCGGCGAAGGCCAGGCTGATCGTGCCGGTGGGGGCGATGGACAGCAGGTGGGAGTTGCGCAGGCCGTGCTTGCGAACCTTGTCCTTCACGTCGCTGGGCAGGCGCGAGGCGAAGTTGCCGCCGGAGAGGTAAAGGTCGGCGTTGAACAGCGGGAAGGCGCCGCGCTCCTTGGCCAGCTCGACGGACGCGAGGTAGGACTGGTCGCGCATGAATTCGCTGATCTTCATCGCCATGGCGAGGGCTTCGGCGGTGTCGTAGCGCAGGCGCAGCATGGCCAGCGCGTTGCCGAGGCCGGTGAAGCCCAGGCCGACGCGGCGCTTGGACTGGGCTTCGGCGTGCTGCTGGGCGAGCGGCCAGTGGGTGGCTTCGAGCACGTTGTCGAGCATGCGGATCGACACTTCGACGGTTTTGCCGAAGCCGGCGAAGTCGAAGCTGGCCTTGTCGGTGAAGGCGTCTTTCACGTACAGCGTGAGGTTGATCGAACCCAGGCAGCAGCAGCCGTAGGACGGCAGGGGCTGTTCGGCGCAGGGGTTGGTGGCCTCGATGGTTTCGCAGTAGTAGAGGTTGTTGTCCTTGTTCATGCGGTCAAGGAACAGGATGCCCGGCTCGGCGTGGTCGTAGGTGGAGCGCATGACCTGCTCCCACAGGTCGCGGGCGCGCACCTTGCGGTAAACCCACTGGCCGTCGTCGCGCTGGTAGGCGCCGGAATCCTTGAATTCGGTGGCGGGCTCGGCCTTGTGGGCGAGCTCGACAAAGCCATCGGCTTCGACGGCCTGCATGAAGGCGTCGGTTACGGCGATGGAGACGTTGAAGTTGGTGAGGTCGCCGTGATCCTTGGCGTGGATGAATTCCTCGATGTCCGGGTGGTCGCAGCGCAGCACGCCCATCTGGGCGCCGCGGCGCGAGCCGGCGGACTCGACGGTTTCACAGGAGCGGTCGAACACACGCATGTACGAAACCGGGCCGGAGGCATTGGACTGGGTGCCGCGCACCATCGCGCCCTTGGGGCGGATGGAGGAGAAGTCATAACCCACGCCGCCACCGCGACGCATGGTTTCGGCGGACTGGGCCAGCGCGGTGTAGATGCCGCAGCGGCCGTCGACGGATTCGGTGATCGAATCGCCCACCGGCTGCACGAAACAGTTGATCAGCGTGGCGGCCAGGTTGGTGCCGGCGGCGGAGTTGATGCGACCTGCCGGAACGAAGCCCTTTTCCTGGGCTTCGAGGAACTTGGCTTCCCAGAAGGCGCGCTTGTCTTCCGCCTCCATGGCGGCCAGCGCACGGGCCACGCGGGCACGCACGTCGGAGATGTTCTTCTCGTTACCCTTGGCATATTTTTCCAGCAGCACCTCGTCGCAGATCTCCTGCGGCAGGAGGTTGGCGGCAGTTGCGGGCTGGTTTTTTGTGGACTTTGTCGTGGCGGTCATGGGCGGCTTCACCTCCTTTTATGGGTGCTTTTGTTGATGCATTCGTGGGTGCAATCGTTGATTGCACAAGCGGCGCTAGGTTACTCCGACAAACGATTTTCAGCAAAAATTTTAGTTGTTTAAAAACAAACACTTAAAAAAAGCAATGGTGCGATTAAAAGATTTTTTCTACTACATTTAGTAGTGTTTTTAGCTCTGGAAATCAAGAAGAAGTATCGGAAAGTCGCCTCAGATCCTTGATTTTTCGGGGAAATGGCGGAGGTGAGGGGCCGCTTGGGCGCACTGATGGCGGATCAAAAACAGCGGATCGACGCAGAAATTAAAAGCGGGATGCGCCAGAATTTGCCGGGAGGATTCCGGATCAGGGGCGCGCGGCGGAGATGGACAAAACTGCAGGGTGGGAACAGGGCGGCGCCCCGATCGTCCGGATGTTTACACCCCGCCTTTAGCCGCGTGTACCGGCCTTCGTCCTGGCGGGCCCCAGGTGCGATTTCAAGACGCTGATCAGCGAGTCGGGTTCGAACGGCTTGGCAATGTGGTCGACCATTCCGGCGGCGAGGCACTTTCTGCGGTCTTCGGGGAGTGCGTGGGCCGTTTGGCCGATGATCGGAAGGTCCGGTGCCAGGGTGTGGATCTGCCGGGCGGCTTCATACCCGTCCATGACGGGCATCTGGATGTCCATCAACACCAGCTGGAAATACTGCGCGCCCTTTTCAATGACTCGCTCCACGGCCTCCTGACCGTTGCCAGCGAGAACGAGTTCTGCCCCCTCGTTGGTGAGCATTGCCTCGATGACCAACTGATTGACCTCGTTGTCCTCGGCCACCAGGATCCGAACGCCCTGGAGGCGTGTTCCATCGCCTGTCTGAAGATTCAGCGCTGCGTCGGGCAGCGCCATGTTTTCGCAGGCTCGACAGGGCAAGCGTATTTCGAAGCAGCTGCCTTCACCGGGGACGCTGGAAACCCGGATGCTTCCGTTCATCAGGTCGATGAGCCGTTTGCTGATCGTCAAGCCGAGGCCGGAGCCGCCAAACTTCCGGGTCGTGGATGCATCCGCCTGATGAAACGGCTTGAACAGTGACGGGATCTCGTCCGGGCTGATGCCGATTCCCGTATCGGTGACGGTCAGGACTATCGATTCGTGTTGCCGTGTCGCGGTGAGGGTGACGGTCCCGCTGGGGGTGAACTTGACTGCATTTGAAAGCAGGTTCGTCAAGACCTGTTTGAGCCGTAGCGGATCGCCAAGGCATCGCGCCGGCAGATCCGCGTCAATGCGCAATGTGAGGCGAATGCCTTTTGCTGCCGCACTCTCCTGCACGAGATACATGCACTCATCTAAAAGTGCATGTGTATCCACGACGACGGACTCCAAAGACAATTGACCCGCTTCGATCTTTGAAAAATCGAGGACATCGTTGAGGACTCCGAGCAGGTGCAGGCCCGAGGAGATGATTTTTGCGAGGATGCCGCGCTCCTCGCTGCCCTCTGGCGATGCGCGGTATCCCATTCTGGCCAGGCCCAGCACGCCATTCAAGGGCGTCCGGATCTCGTGGCTCATGTTTGCCAGGAACTCGCTTCTCACGCGGGCCAGGTGCTCTGCCTCTTTCAACGACAGCTCGCGAGCCTCGTCCAGGGCACGACGCTGCGACACGTCCATGACCATGCCAATGGTCGCAGATTGCCCCTGATAGTTGATCCGGCGCCCGAATATCTCGATGCCGATACGGCTGCCATCCCGCCTCAAGCCGGTTGCTTCGTATTGAATGGAGTCGACTTCGCCAGAAATCCGCAGCCGGATGGCCTCGAGCACAAGGCTGCGGGATTCGGGGGCGATGAGTTCCTCTATCGACGCCAGATCCAGGAGTTCTTCGGGCGAGTCATGGCCGAAGATCTGGGCAAAGGCCTTGTTGACGTACGCAAACCTGCCATTCGCGATGATGACGATCCCGACAAGGGACTGCTCCACCAGGCTGCGAAAACGTTCTTCCGACGCAGCGAGTTCGGAGGTGCGATTTTCGACCAGGGTTTGAAGGTGATGGCGATGTTGATCGAGCTCATGCTCGACACGTTTGCGTGCGCCGATATCCCGGATGATGGCCTGCAGGTATACGAGATCGAGCACGGTGATCTGACTCCAGCTCACCTCCACATCCAGTCGCGTCCCGTCACGGAGAACGCACTGCCATTCAAAGACAACGACTTCGCCGGCACGGACTCGTTTCAGCAGGGCCATGAGGTGGTCGACGGATGGCCTGCCGTCGGGCTGTAATTCAGGGGCAAAGTCGAGCGGGGTTGATCCGATGAGTTGCTCGCGCGTAACGCGACACATCTGCGCTGCACGTTCGTTACAGTCCACGCAGCGCTCGCCGTCCATGAGGATGATGGCGTCGGTTGCGCACTCGAACAGAGCCTGGAACGTGGTCTGGCTGGTCTTCAGATCTGCAAGCGCAGCGGTGAGATCCTTGGTTTTTGCCGCAACCTGCCTGCGTAGAAGCAGAGTCCAGCCCGCAAGAAAGGCGCTCAGTGCGCCAAAGCCCAGCAGCGCGTAGAGGCCATACCGCAGGCGCTCGCTCCACGCCATGGAATCCAGGGGCGCCCCCTTCCAGTCGGCTTCGATGTGGGCCAGCTCGGCTTCGCTGACAAGGGAGAACCCGCGCTCGATGGTTTCCTTGAGCTGGTCGTCACCTTTTCTGACTGCCCAATGGAACTGCCCGGTGAACAGGGGCTGGGTAAGGCGAAACTGATCGGCGACATGCTCCTTGTTCAGCAGATATTGGGCCGGCGGGGTGTCGATGCACATCACCTTGATCTCGCCCTGAGAGGCGGCACCGACCATCGCCTGGTAGCTGGGAAAAGGCTTCAGATCCTCGACGCCACGCCGCTGCAGGAAATCCGCACAGGCATCGCCTTCCTTGATGGCGACCTGAAAACCACGGGCTGTCACGGCATCGTTGATGCCGGTGATGCTTTTATTGAAGATGAGCGCGACATCGAGATTGGCGTATGGCGCTGAAAATTCGTAGATCCCCGCGCGCGCAGGGGTCTGGAAAATCGTGTCGATGACATCGGCTCCGCCGGCTTGCATCGTGGCCTGCGCCTTGGCCCAATCCATCGCCAGGACTTCGACCTTGATGCCGGTCCTGGCTTCCCACAGCGCCCAGCGATCCTTGACGATCCCCTGCAGCGCTCCCGCGCTGTCGCGAAAGGCGTACGGAGGATAGTTGTCGTCCATCACGACGCGAATGCTCGAGGGCGTGGCCTGCGCTGCGCTACAGGCCACGCCGACGCTGACCGCAAGCACGAGCAAAGTGGATCGGGATCGGCTGGGCAATCTCTGAGTGGGAGCGAGTGGTGTCTTGCGGGGCACGACGTTCCTTGAGCACGTTCGGCTGATAGCTCACTATTTTGCAGGATTTTGGGGTGACACACAGCCAGGGTCGGGCGGCCTCGGCGTCAGCACGTCACACCCGGGTGCGTTAAGAATGTGGGAGGCGTCGTAACGGTGGTGCTGGATGGTGTTCCGGCCGCGGCCCCCGCAAGGGCATCGGCCGGCCCACGGTTTGTGATGGGGGGCGACAGTCTTTGTGGACCTGCAGTGATCGGGCGCTTTGGTGTTTGCCCTAACTGTCCCGTCATGAGGCCTTGATATATATTCTTTGAATATTACTAAATGCATACATTGGGAGTCTGGTGCTTCCTGGTCTGGCTGGGAGCGGATCCGGTTTTGGATGACCCGTGCGAGCGCAAAACGGAGAGAGGGTAATGAATTCTGGGATTTTTTTCGGAGCGGGTGAGGGTGGTGCTCCGGATGTATTGAAGCTTTGGCAGGACACGTTCAAGGCTGCACCGGCCGATGTGCGGACAGGCATTGCGGGCCTGGTCGAGCGGATTGCGCCGGAGGTGATCGATCTTTTCTATGTTCATATGCTGGCCCACCCGCGGGCCCGGGAGTACCTGCAGCTCGATCTGGTCGAGTCGCGCCTCAAGGGGTCGTTGCTGGGCTGGATGGTGTCGATCTTTACCGCCAGGGACGAGGCCTCGCTGCCCGGGCTGGTGGCGCGGCAGGTCCAGATCGGCCTGGTGCACGCCCGTATCAAGTTGCCTTCGGATCTGATGCAGCGGGGCGTGCGGCTCATCGCGGCGGAGCTTAGGGCGCGGCTTCCAGCTGTATTCCCCGATATAAAGATGCAGCTGGCTGCGGTGGTTTATATCCACGAAGTGCTGCAGGTGGCCGACATGCTCATCATGTCGGCCTTCGTGCGCAACATTCAGGATCACGCCCGCAAGGAGGAGGCCTACCGGGTCGTGTCGCTCGAGCACGACATGGCCCTGGAGCGGGAGCGCCAGCGGGCGCTGCTGGCCGAATGGGGCCACAAGCAGCTGCTGGCCACGCGCCTCCCGAGCCGGGTGATGGCGGCCGGCACCCTGGCCGAGTCGGATTTTGGCTCATGGCTCAGGCACAAGGCCGTCATCTTTTTCGATGGCGCCAACGAACTCGAATCAGTCTGGGACGTGGTGCGGGAAATCGACGAGGTGGTCATCCCCCAGCTCCTGGCCGAGGAGGTCGTGGGGCCGCGGGCCGAAAAGCTGATCCTCGATCTGGAGCGCTGGCTCGAGTTCATCCGTTACCTGCTGAACGATTTGTTCTCGCGCCTGGGCAGTGCGCTGCTGGGGCGGGATTCGGTCACGCGCCTGCTCAACCGGCGCTATCTGCCGGCCCTCCTGACGCGCGAGATCGATACCCACAAGGGCAGCGGCGATCCGCTGTGCGTGCTGCTCATCAAGGTGGACCCGGCCAGCCACAACCCGGCCTTCGCCGATCCCGAAAGCCACGCGCGCATGCTTCAGCAGATGTCCATGCTCATCGTGGACGCAACCCGGGGTGGCGACCATGTCTTCCGCTACGGAGATGACACCTTCCTGATCATCGCGGTCAATGCCTCTGCCGGGCACGCCCGGGATATGGCCGAGGAAATCCGGGCCCGGGTGCAGACCACCGATTTTCGCCTGCTGCGCAGTCATTCGAACCGCGTGACGGTCAGCGTGGCGGTGGCCAACTTCAACGGCCATCCGGATTACCAGATGCTGTTGAGCCGGCTGGAGGATGCGACGATGCGTCTGACGATAGGTGGGGGCAACAAGGTCGGATCCGCCTGATCGGGCTTCCTGCGGCCAGGCCTGTCGGGCTGGCCGCGGGGGCAGGGCGGAGTTATCAGATCCGGGAGCCGGTGGGTGCTCCGGGGTGTTTTCCAGGTGCCGGGTTGCCGGCACGCATCCGCATCAATAGGCGTTGGGGTCTTTGCGCATCAGCCCGATGGTGCGCAGGATGATCCTTACGTCCATCAGAAACGACCATTTCCGCAGGTATTCGAGGTCGTAGTCCACCCGCCGCTTCATTTTGTCGAGGGTCTCGGTTTCGCCGCGACAGCCGTTCACCTGCGCCCAGCCGGTGATGCCGGGGCGCACCTTGTGGCGAACCATGTAGCCCTTGATGAGCTTGCGGTAGGTTTCGTTGTGGGCCACCGCGTGGGGGCGCGGGCCGACCACGCTCATGCGGCCCTGCAGCACGTTGATGAACTGGGGAAGTTCATCCAGCGAGGTGCGACGCAGGAAGGCGCCCAGGGGCGTCACGCGGACATCGTTGGCGCTGGCCTGGGTCACGGTGTCGCCGTTTTCGCAAACGCTCATGGAGCGAAACTTGTACACCAGGATGCGCTCCCCATCGAGCCCGTAGCGGTGCTGGCGGAACAGCACCGGGCCGGGTGAGGTGACTTTCACGGCGATGGCGATCACCACCAGCAGCGGCGCAATCATCACCACGATCAGCGCCGCGACGACAAAATCGAAAACCTGCTTGCACAGCCCGTTTACGCCGGTAAAGGGTGATTCGCACACGGCCACGACGGGCAGGCCGCCGAGGTCATCCAGACGCGCCTGGATCAGGTCGGTCATGAAGAGATCGGGCACGAAGTAGATTGACACCGTGGTGTCGCGCATTTCGTCGAGCAACTGGACGATGCGCGGCTGGCTGCTCATGGGCAGCGCGATGTAGATCACCTCCACGTCGTTCTGGCGCACGTAGTTGGCCAGCTCGCGTATCGGCCCCAAGTGCTGGATGTCGGCACGGGCGTGGCGACCCGCATGGCGGTCGTCGAAGAAGCCCAGCAGGCGCTTGCCTGCCCGGCGCGAGTTGTTCAGGCGGTCGGCCACGGCAAGGCCGGCGAGGCTGGCACCGACGATCACGGCACGCTGGTGGTAGCCGCTGCGGGCCATGACGAGCGGCGTGAGCGCATGGGCGGCGTGGCGCGCCAGGGCTGCGCTGGCCGGCCCGGCCACAAACCACACCAGCAGCACTTCCGGCGCGTAGGCATTGCCAAAGCCGGTCACCAGCCCGACCAGGGTCAGCACGGAAAATACCACCGCACCTTTCAGCCAGCTTCCCCGGTAGAGCGCCTTCAGGCCGCTGTCGATATGCATCGGCATCGGCTGGGCCAGCATGAACACCGTGAAGGCCAGCACGAGGTAAGCCGGCTCGGTACCCACGCCGAAGCCGCCGGCGACGGCAAGCAGGCTGCCGGCGAAAGCGATCGGATCGAGAAGCGTCTCGATCAATGAGATTAGCGACAGGTGCGGCTTGAGCCCGGGGGTCTGTCGTTCGAGGGCGGCCTGCATGGCAATAGACAAATTCGAGGCTAGTTTGAACGATGCCGAATTTACTGCATGTACGTCGACGTTAATGTCAAATTTGTAGTTAATGTGATTTATTTTGCAAATATCTGTCTTGCGAAGGCTGAATTTTGCAAAATGCGTAAAAATTCGCTTGATTTCACTGCCTGCTCCCTCAATATGCCGAAACTGGCTGATCTGGGGTGTGGATTTGCGTGAATTTGGTGTTCGTGTTGGGGGGGCGCTGCTCCTTTTTGGAGCCGGCCTACCGGTTCTGGCTGACGATCTGTCACCCCTGCGTGTATCGACCCTGCTCGGAGAGCCCCGTCGTGCCGTGCTGCTTTTCGAGAGCGACGAGCTGAATCCGCCGGATCTGACCTTGACCCGCGGCCTTGGCGACGAGTCGGCGCAGCGGGCTGCCGAGGAGCGGGGCAGTGCGCCGCTGGACCTGCCGCTGGGCAGGGGAATCGGTTCGCGGATCAGCATCGGCGAAACCATCGCCTATGACAGCAACGTGTTCCGGCTGTCGGGGCCGGCTGCGGCGAAGTCGGCACAGCTCGCCCGGATGGGCGACTGGTACAGCGTGACCCGCCTCGGGCTGGGGCTGGACAAGGCCTACGCGGGCCAGCAGTGGGTGCTGGACTACGACCTGAGCCTGGCGCGCTACGGGGCCTTTGAGTTTCTGAATCACAACGCCAGCACCGCAGTAGGGCGCTGGCGCTGGACTGCCGGGCCGGAATGGAACGGCGAACTGAGCGCCGAGCACCGCGAGGCGCCCGACGATTTTGCGTACTACCGCCAGCAGCAGCGGAGCCTGGCGGTGACGCGCCAGCTGACCGGCAGCGCCTTTTACCGGCTGGTGCCGGACTGGCAGGTGGGCGTGCAGGCGGGGCAGGGCAGCCGGCGCTATCCGGATGGATCGCGGCCGGGCAACGAAATTGATTTTGCCGGCGTGGATACGGTGCTGCGCTATGTGCCGGCGTCCGGCGCGGTGGTGGCGATCACCCGCCGGCGGGCCAGCGGGCAGTACCCCAACGTACCGACGGTGTCGGGCGGGCAGTCGGAATCGCGCTTTGAGCAGGACGAGCTGTTTGCCGATGCGTCGCTGCCGATAAAAAGCGGCACCAGGGCGCTGTTGCGGGTGGGAACGGTGAAGCGCACTTACGGGCGCTTTCCGCAAAACGACTACTCGGGCCGCAATGCGTTGGCCGGCCTGGAATGGAAGGTGACGCCGCGCACGCAGCTGAGCGGCGCGCTGCGCTACGACGTGGAGCCGGCACAGGATTTCGTGTCGAGCTACGTGGCCACCAAGGGCCTGCGCCTTGGCGCGCTGTGGGAATACTCGCCGAAGCTGCGGGTTGAAGGGCGCCTCGAGTGGCGCAACGCCGAGTTTCGGGGCGACCCGGGTTTGGGTGTCCGCACCGGCGCCCGGCGCGAGGACCGCGGTGTGCTGGCCTCGGTGGCCGGCACCTGGCAGATCAGCCCGGGCACGCGCTGGATCACCGCGCTGACGCGGGAGCAGCGGGAATCGAACGAAGCAGGACTGAGTTTCAACTATTGGACATTGGCGGGGAGCTTGCAGTGGGTGTTTTGATGAAGGGCTGGATGAAAAAAGGCGCCTGGCTGGGCCGCGCGCTGGCCGCTGCCGTGCTTGTCACGACGCTGCTGCCCGCGGCGGTGCGGGCGCAGGAGCCGGCCGCCCAGGAATACCGCCTCGGCCCCGGCGATGGTTTGAAGATCGCGGTTTTCCAGAACCCCGACCTGAGCCTCGAAACCCGCGTGTCCGAAACCGGCGCGATCAGTTATCCGCTGGTGGGCAACGTGCAGCTTGGCGGCCTGAGCGTGGCGGCGGCCGAACGGGCCATTGCCGACGGCTTGAAGAAGGGTGGCTTCGTGCTCCAGCCCCAGGTCACGGTGGTGCTCCAGCAGGTGCGCGGCGCGCAGGTGGCGGTGCTTGGCCAGGTGGCCCGGCCCGGCCGCTATCCCCTCGAAAGTACCGCGATGAAGCTGACCGATGCACTGGCGCTGGCCGGCGGCACGGCGCCCCAGGGGGCCGACAAGGTGATTCTCACCGGCCTGCGCAATGGTCGCCGGGTGCGGGCCGAAATCGACGTGGCCGAACTCTTCGTGACCTGGACGCCTGAAAAGGATGTGCCGGTCATGGCCGGCGACACCCTTTACGTGCAGCGCGCCCCCCAGGTTTTTGTGTACGGCGAAGTGCAGCGTGCCGGCGCCTATCGCGTGGAGCGCCAGATGACGGTGCTGCAGGCCCTGGCCATGGGCGGCGGCCTCAGCCCGCGGGGCACCGAGCGCGGCATCCGCATCCATCGCCGCTTTGAAGACGGCACGACCCGAATCATCAACCCGCAACTCAACGACCCGGTGCAGCCCGACGACGTGGTCGTCGTTCGCGAAGCACTTTTCTGAGCGGACACCGAGCATGGGAATCGCACAACTTCTGGCCGTCCTCAAGGCCCGCCGCAAAGGTCTGTTCATGGTGTGGGGCGGAGTCGTCCTGCTCGCCCTGGTGGTGAGCCTGGCCCTGCCGCGCCAATACACGGCATCGACCGAAGTGGTGGTGGAGTCCCGCGGCAGTGATCCGCTGGTGGTCCAGCCCGGCCACGGCGCCACCACGCCGGGTTTTCTCGCCACCCAGGCCGACATCATTGCCAGCGAACGGGTTGGCGGGCGCGCGGTGGCGGCCCTCAAGCTGGGCGCCAGCCCGCGCTGGTCGGAGCGCTGGCAGAAGGCCTCCGGCGGCCAGGGCGACGTCAATCGCTGGATTGCCGGCCGGCTGAAAAAGGGCGTCAAGGTGAGCCCGTCCCACGAAAGCAACGTGCTTACCGTGACCGTGACCGCCGACGACCCCCGCTTTGCCGCCGACTACGCCAACGCCCTTGCCCAGGCCTACCTGGAAACCGACCTCGAACTGAAGGTCGAACCTGCCCGCCAGTCGGCCGCGTGGTTCGACGAGCACACCCGGGCGCTGCGCACCAACCTCGAAAGCGCGCAGGCCCGTCTGTCGCAATTCCAGCGCGACCATGGCCTGGTTGGCGACGAGAAACTGGACCTGGAAAGTTCGCGCCTCACCGAACTGTCCACCCAGTTCACGGCCGCCCAGGCCCAGAGCACCGACACCTCGTCGCGCCAGCGCCAGGGCGGCGGCCTGAATGAAGTGGCGGCCAACCCGCTGATCCAGGCCCTCAAGGTGGATCTGGCCCGGCAGGAAGCCAAGCTCACCGAGCTCGCTGGATACCTCGGCGAAAACCACCCCCAGTTTCAGCGCGTGAAGGGTGAAGTCGAATCCCTGCGCGCCCGGCTGCGCTCCGAAAGCGGCCAGGTGGCGGCGGTGGTGGGTACCAACAGCCGCATCAACCAGGCTCGCGAGGGGGACATCAAAGGGCGCCTCGAAGCTCAGAAGCGGCGCGTCATCGAACTCAAGCAACAGCGCGATGAAATGGGCGTGCTGCTGCGTGAAGTGGATAGCGCCCAGAAGGCCTACGACCTGGTGATGGCTCGCCTCACCCAGACCAGCCTCGAGAGCAAGTCGCGGCAGGGCAACGTGGCCGTGCTGTCGACGGCGGTGCCGGCCACCGAAGCGTCCAGCCCCAAGCTGCTGCTCAACCTCGGGCTGGCGATCTTCATCGGAGGTCTGTTGGGCATGGCCTTCAGCATCGTGCGCGAACTCTTCGACAGGCGCATCCGCGGTGCCGACGACATGCTCGATGCCCTCGGCGCACCGATGCTGGCCGAAATCAACAGCCCGGCCAGTGCCAGCGACGGCCTGTTCGCGCGTTTCCTGCCCGCAGCCCTGCGGCGGGCCTGAGGATCGAACGATGGACATGAAAAACTTTCCCGGTCGCAACCCGGTGCCGGCCTTCGAAACGCAGCAGATGGGCTTTCCCAATCTGGGCGAGATTCTCGTTTCCAGCGGCCGGCTCGATGCGCGGGCCGTCGAGCGTGTTACGGCCCGCCAGAAGGAGCGCGGCATTCCCTTTGGCGCCGCGGCCGTCGAGCTCGGGCTGGTCAGCCAGGCCGACGTGCACGCCGCGTTGTCGCGCCAGTTCGATTACCCGGTGCTGGCGGCTGGCGATCAGGGGGCCGACCCGGAGCTGGTCGCGGCCTTCGAGCCGAATTCGCCGCGCGTCGAAGCCCTGCGCAAGCTGCGCAGCCAGCTGGTGCTGCGGCGCATGACCAACCCGCAACTGTGCAGCGTTGCCGTGGTGGGCGCGGCACGCGGCGAAGGGCGTAGCTGGCTGGCAGCCAACCTGGCGGTGCTGTTCTCGCAACTGGGCGAGCGCACCCTGCTGGTGGATTGCGACCTGCGCTTTCCGCGTCAGCAAAGCCTGTTTCGCCTGCCGCCGGCGGGCGGCCTGGCCGCGCGCCTGGCTGAACGCGGCGAGAAGGGCGCGATTCAGCCTCACCCGCGCTTCGATCACCTGTCGGTGCTCCAGGCCGGCATCGTGCCGCCCAACCCGCAGGAGCTGTTGGCCCGCCGGGCCTTTGGTGCGCAGATTTCGGTGGCGCGGGATACCTACGACATGACCCTCGTGGATACACCGGCCGACGAAACCGGCGCCGATGCCCGGCTCGTGGCCGCCACCTGCGGCAGCGCCATCGTGGTGGCCCGTCGTCATGCGTCGGTCCACAAGCGGGTTGCCGAATTGTCGACCGGTCTGCGCGAGGCCGGGGTGGTGGTCATCGGCGGCGTGCTGCTCGATTTCTGATGACTGCGCTGCTTTCCGCCAAGGGCCCGGCTGTCGCCTCCACACCGTTTGAAACACGGGTGACGCAGGGCTTCGCCTGGGCCCTGTTCATCGGCCTGTGGGGCAAGCTGCTGGTGGCGGTGCTGCTGGCCAGGCCCTATTTCGATGCGGAAATCGAATCCGTTTACAACCGGCTGGCCGACATGCTGCTGCTCGGCGTGCTGGGTGCCGGCCTTCTGGCTTACGCCGATGCGATTCTCAAGCGCACGCCGCTGGTGCTGGTGGCGGTGCCCCTCGGGCTGGCGTCCTTCCTCACCACCGAAGTGCTGTCCGGTCTCAACTTCACGACGGCGATGTTCGAATACCTGAAAATCGTCACGCCGGCCCTGCTCTCGGTGCTGCTGCTGCGTCTTTTCGAGCGCGAACCGGCGCTGGTGATCCGGCTGATGCAGATCACGCTCGGCCTGATCTGGGTGCTGGTGATCGGTGCGCTGATCGTGCTGCCGCCCTCTCTCAACCGGGGCGGCGAGCCGTTCTGGCCGGTGTATTTCGCCTCGCTGCACACCAGCTCCTACCTCGTGGTGGTGTGCGGCGCGCTGTCGTTCTACCTTTTCGAGGCCGGCCAGCTCGGGCGACGCCTGCTGATCGGCCTTGTCGGCTTTTCGGTGGTGCTGGTTTTTTATGGCTGGGGCGTGCGCACCTCGATGGTGGCGGCGCTGGCCTTTGGTGCCGTGCTGCTCGTCCAGCGCCGGCCGATGGCGCCTTTGGCATTGTTCGTGATGCTGGCGGCGGGGCTGGCCGCAGCCTTCGTGCCGCTGTTGTTCGGCCTGGTGCATCTGCCTTCGTGGGATGAAATGGTCGAGCTGACCTCCGGCCGGTTTTCCATGTGGCTGCAAAAAATCGACATTCTCGCCAACAGCAGCCTGCTCCAGTGGCTGTTCGGCCACGGCGAGGGTTCGGACTGGATCGTCTCCGAAGTGTGGTGGTGGAGCGCCAAGGATTCCCACAACGACTTCATCCGTCTGCTCAACCAGCAGGGCGTGCTTGGTCTGGGTGCCGTGCTGGCCGTGCTGGTCGTGTGGTCGCGCAGCTTTCCGCCCGGCGTGGCGGCGCCGCTGCTGGCCGCGCTGGTGGCCTCCACGGCTTTCAGCAACGGCATCATGTTTCGCCCCCAGGCCAGCCTGATCATGCCGCTGGCCCTCGTGGCGGCGACGGCGGCCTGGCAGCACCGCAAAACGGTGGCCACACCATGAGCGCGCGATTGGCCAGCCTGATGCGGCGTGGCGAGGTGCTGGCGGTCACCGCGGCACCCGGCGGCCAGCGCCTGCTTCACTTTGCGCTGGTCCAGGCCGTGTGCGGCACCGAGGCGCTGGGGCGCTTCGCCAACGATCTTTCGTTTGCCATGATGCTCGGGCTTTTTTCGGCGGTGGGGTGGTCGGCCCTGGTGCTGGCCCGCGTGCCGGTGGCCGGGGTGGGCAAGTCGGCCCCGGTGATGCTGGGCCTTGCGCGCGGTGCGCTGACCTTCACGCTGCCGGCCTGCCTGGTGCTGCCGCTCCTCGCCTGGGGTGGCTGGGTTTTCGAGCCCGCCTGGACGGCGCTGCTGCTGGCCGGCTGGACGGCCTACACGCTGGCCCGTCACTTTGGCCTGGCGCTGGCGGCCTACCGGCGTTTGCTGATTCTTGAAACCGTACTGGTTGTGCTGCTGGCCGGCGGGCTGGCGCTTTTTGGCGGCGGACAGCCGTGGATGGCCTATGCGGCGCTGGCCGTGCCCACCGCGCTGCTGGGCCTCGTCGGCCTGTTGGTGCTGGTGCGCCAGACCCGCCGCTGTGGTGGCGATGCATCCCTGCCGGCAGGGAGCGCGCGCACTGCGTTTGAGCAGGCGGCGCTCAATTTTGTCAGCGCCGGCATGTCGATGATTCTGGTGCCCTTGACCGTGCGTGTGGCGGGGGAGGGCTACGGCGGCCTCGTGGCGCTGATCGGCAGCCTGACCAGCGTGCTGCTGCTGTTTCCGCGGGCGCTCAGTTTCAATGCGCTGCCGGCCCTGGCGCGGGTGGTGCACCAGCAGGGCAGCGCGGAAGTGCGCGCCACGTTGGCCGCGCTGCGCCGCAACCTGGTGCGCCTCAACACCGCGCTCAGCCTGCTTGCACTGGCCGTCTGGGGGGCGCTGGCGTGGTGGGGCCAGCGTCCGGATTTTGCCCTTGCCGGCGCCAGCGCCATCTTCCTGCTCTATCTGGCGAGCTTTTATGTGGGCCAGCTGGTGCTGCCCGAATCCAATTACCTGCAAACCGTTGAAGAAACCCGGCTTCCGCTGAGGGTGAATGTGCTGTCGCTGGTGATTTTCGTTGCGGCCTGCGCCGTGGTGATGCTAGTGGCGCCGCGGGGTGTCGATGCCGTGCTGAGTCTTTTTGCCGTTCTTTTGGGTGCGACCCTGTCGCGCAATCTTTTATTACGCCGGGCCGTACTGCGCCGGGCGCCGGAGGTTTTCGCATGAGTGCACCTGAGCCCATGACTATTCGTCTTGCCGTTTTTTTGCCGGCCGGCCCGGTTCCCGGCTGGGTGGCCCGCCTGGTGGGCGACTGTCTGGCCCTGCCGGGCATCCATCTCACCGCATGCGTGCGCGATACGCTGCCGCTGCCCGAGCCCGACTGGGCCGACCGGGTGGACGGGCTGGTGTTCGACCGGGGCGCCTCGCCCTTGCGCAGCGTAAACCTGGCCACTCCGGACGGCGTGGCGGAATGTCCGGCAGGCGTTGCCGCGGGCGAATGGCTGGCGGAGCAGGGCTGCGACGTGCTGCTCGACCTGCGCGCACGCCCCGCCGCGATTCCAGCCGGCCCCGCCCGTCACTGGACGCTGATGCTCTCGGGCCGTCCGGCGGTGGACCCGCTGGCCGGTGCGGCGCCGGTTGTGGATGGTGACGACAGCACGGTGATCCGGCTTGAATCGGTGATCGACGGTCAGTTGATCGACGATTCGCTGGGCGCATCGTGCAGCTTTTCGATCCGCCGCAACCGCCGCCGCGCGATTGCCAAAGGCATGGGCATGGTTCGCCGCGCCCTGCTGCGGCTGGCGCAGGACGACGAGCCCGGCCGCCCGCACGATGGGTCGGGGCCCGCTGCGGCATCTGCGGCCCTGCCGGCGCGGGCGCGCTTTGCCACCTTGCTCCAGCGCACCGTGTCGCGTTCGGCCAGCAAGGCCCTGAGCTGCGATCAGTGGGGCCTGGCCCTGGCGTTTGGCGAAGAGATCTGCTTCGACCCGGCCGCGACAACCCTGATCCAGCCCCCGGCCGACCGCTTCTGGGCCGACCCGATGGTGTGGCCCGCCGCCGGCGAAGGCTGGTGGGTGTTCATCGAGGAAGTCATCTACCGGGAAGGCAAGGGTACCCTGAAGGCCATGCGCGTCCATCAGGATGGGCGCTGGGAAGACCCGGTGCCGGTCATGCAAAAGCCGTGGCACTTGTCCTACCCCTTCCTGTTCTGGTGGAAGGACACGCTGTGGATGGTGCCCGAGAGCGGCGCCAACCGCAGCGTCGAGCTTTACCGCTGTGTGGCCCTGCCGGACCGCTGGGAGAAAGAGGCCGACATCCTCACCGGCATCGACATGGTGGATGCAACCCTGTTCACCCATGAGGGCCGGTGGTGGCTGCTCGGCAATGTGTCCGAGCCCGGCGCCGACAAGCACGACGAGCTGCACGCCTACTACGCGGAAACGCCCCTCGGCCCCTGGCTGCCCCACGCGGCCAACCCGGTGGTGGCCGATGCGCGCTTTGCCCGGCCGGCCGGCCCGGTGTTCACCCACGAGGGCAAGCTGCTGCGCCCGGCCCAGGTGTGCGTGCCTGAATACGGCCACGCCCTCAACCTGCGCCGCATCGAAAAGCTGACGCCGACCGAATATGTCGAGGAAACCGAGAGGCGCATCGACCCGGGCTGGCAGCCGGGAATCGCCTGCGTGCACACCATCAGCCATCAGTCCGGACTGACTGTTTTCGACTATCTGACAAGACGGTCACGCTTTGCCGCCGGGCGCGCGGCGCGGGCCGTGCCCCACGCCACGCAGCCGGCCGGAGGCAGTCCGGATAATTCCGGCGGGAAAACGCAATGAGAACGCATCTGATGGGCTGCGCGGTGGACAACCTGAACATGGCCGAGACCCTCGAAGTGGTCGAGGGCTTCATCCGCTCGGGCAAGCCGCACCAGCATGTGGTGGTGAACGTGGACAAGATCGTCAAGGCCAATCGGGATCCGGCGCTGCGCCAGATCATCAACGACTGCGACCTGATCAACGCCGACGGCATGCCCGTGGTGTGGGCTTCGCGCCTGCTCGGCAAGCCGCTCAAGGAGCGGGTGACCGGCGTCGATCTGTTCGAGGCCCTGATGGCCCGCGCGGCCGAAAAGGGCTGGCGGGTGTTTTTGCTGGGCGCCCGCGAAGAGGTGGTGAGCGGGGTTGCGCGCCTGTATTCGGCCCGTTACCCCGGCCTCACCCTGGCCGGCTACCGCAACGGTTACTGGACGCCCGAGGAAGAAGAAAAGGTGGTGGCCGAGATCGCAGCCACCCGGCCCGACATCCTGTTCGTGGCGATCAGCTCGCCCAAGAAGGAGGCATTTCTGGCGCGCTACCAGGCGGCCATGAAAGTGCCCTTCGCGATGGGCGTGGGCGGCACCTTCGACGTGGCGGTCGGCCTCGTGAAGCGGGCCCCGGTGTGGATGCAGAACGCCGGCCTGGAATGGTTCTACCGGTTCCTGCAGGAACCGCGGCGCATGTTCCGCCGCTATTTCATCGACGACATGGCCTTCGTTGCGCTGTTTGCGCGCGAATGGGTCAAGCGCTAAAGGAGCCACGATGGCAATCGAAGACTGGGGCTACCGCTGGCTGAAGCGCTACATGGACGCGCCCGCGTGGGTGAAGGAGCCGCTGGGGCGCCTCTACGGCCTGCTGCCGGACCGCCTGCGTCACGGCAAGGATTACCCGCGCTATCGCGCCGAGGCGGCGCTTGCGTCGCCCGCCGAGATCAAGCAGCTGGCCGACGACCGCCTGCGCGAAACCCTGCGCTGGGCCGCCGGCACCGTGCCGGCCTATGCCGCGCTGGCGGCCCAGCTGCTGACCGACATGCCGGCCAGCGAATGGCTGGCCTTGTTTCCGCTGATGACCAAGCTGGACTACAAACGCGCGCCGGAAAACTACCTTTCGACGGCCTGCACCGCTGCCGACCGGCTGCCCATGCAGACCAGCGGCTCGGTGTCCGAACCGTTCCGCTTCTCGCTGCACAAGGGCGTCTCGCGGGCCAAGGAAGCGGCCTACATCGAAGCCTTCAGCCAGCGCATCGGCCTGACCCGGCAGGATGCGGTGCTGTCACTGCGCGGGCGCAACGTCCGCGGCTCGGCGGCCGACGACGGCCCGCTGCAAAGCTACGAGCCGATCAAGCGCATGCTCTGGATCAGCCCTAACCACCTGGACGCGGCCTACATGCCCCGCCACGTGGAGGCCGCCATCGAGCATGGGGTGAGCTTCATCCAGGGCTATTCGTCGGCGGTTTATGAGCTGGCGCGCTGGCTGGATTACAACCCCGTGCCGCGCTTTGTCGCTGCGGTTCGCGGGGTGCAGCTGTTTTCGGAATCGGCCGAGCCGGACATGGTGGCGCTCATCGAGCGCGTGTTCGGCTGCCCGGTGCTGGTGCATTACGGCCATTCCGAACGTTCCGTGATGGCCGGCTCCATGCCGGACGATCACCGTTATTTTGTGTGGCCCTTGTATGGCCATGTGGAACTCATCGACGAGGAAGGCCGCCAGATCACCGAGCCCGGCGTACAGGGCGAAGTGGTGGCGACCGGCTTCGACAACAAGGCCATGCCCTTCATACGCTACCGCACCGGAGACCTGGCCATGTGGTCGGCCGGGCCGTCCCATCCGGCACTGCCGGGCTACCCGGTGCTGGAGCGCATCGACGGGCGCAACAACGATTATTTTGTGGGCCGCGACGGGCGACGCATTCCGGTGGCGTCGCTGGGCGGGCTGCGTCCGCCCGAGTTCCTGCAGGTCGAGGCCTGCCAGTACGAGCAGCACGCGCCGGGCCGCATCATCGTGCGCCTGCAGTCGGCCACGCCGCTGGCCCCGTCGGTGATCAGCGTGCTCGACAACTACTTCAACACCAAGCTCCTCGGCCTAGTGGAGGCCGAGCTGCAGGTGGTGCCGAACATCGAGCGCACGGCGCGGGGCAAGCGGCGCCTGATGATCCAGCACATCAAGGCCGAGGAGGCTGTCCGTGCCCACTGAACTGCCCGCTTCCCCGCGTCCGGCACTGGTGATGCTCGGCCCCGATCCGGCGGCGCGGGGCGGCATCGCCTCGGTTTTGCGCATCTGGCGCGAGGCCGGGCTGGGCGAGGGCCGCGCGCTGCACTATCTGCCCACCTACATGGATGGCAGCGCCGGCCGCAAGCTGGTGGCCCTGGTCACGGCGCTGCTGCGCTTTACCGGCCTGCTGCTGGCCGGCCGGGTGGCGGCGGTGCATGCCCATTCGGCCTCCAACGCCAGCTTTCGGCGCAAGAGCCTTTTTCTGGCGCTGGCCCGGCTGGCCGGCAAGCCTTACGTGTTTCATCTGCACGGCGGGGCTTTCGACCGCTACCACGCGGGCCTGTCGCGGCTCGAACGGGCGTGGGTCGAGCGCACCGTGCACAAGGCGCGGGTGGTGTTCGTGCTGTCGGAAAGCTGGGCCACGTGGCTGCGCCAGAACATCGGCCACCCCGACGTGCGCGTGCTGCCCAACCCGGTGCTTCCGGCCGAGCTGCCGGCCGATGTCATCCGTGAGCCGCACACCCTGCTGTTTCTGGGCCGGCTCGAAGAAGAAAAGGGCGTTTTTGTGCTGATCCAGGCGCTGGCCCGGCTGGCCGGTGTGCGGCCGCAGCTCAAGGTGATCATCGCCGGCGAGGGCGATCTGGAAGGCGTGCGTACCGCCGCCATCGCGGCCGGTGTGGCCGGACGGGTCGAGCTGCCCGGCTGGGTTGCCGGCGCGGCCAAGGCCCGGCTGCTGGCCCGCTCCGGAATCTTTGTGCTGCCGTCGCGTTTCGAAGGCGTGCCGATGGCCGTGCTCGAAGCCCAGGCGGCCGGCCTGCCGGTTGTCGCCACCCGCGTGGGGGGCATTCCGCAGGTGGTGATCGAAGGTTACAGCGGCAGGCTGGCCGAGCCCGACGATGTGGCCTCGCTGGTGGCGGCCCTCAAGCCCTTGCTGGCCGATGAGGCAGAGGCCCGCCGCATGGGCGAGATCGGGCGCCGGCGCGTGCTCAAGGCTTACGGCATCGAGCGTGTGAGCGATCTGCTGGAGTCTGCCTGGCGCGAGCTGGATGCCACGCCGGGTCAAAGGAAAGTTTGAGGCGGTCATGATCTCCAGTCACTCCACTCTCTATCGCCAGTCGCCGTTTTGCGTGCAGGAAGAAATCCTGGCACTGAACAGCCGGCTGCGCGCAGCGCTCAGCGCGCGCAGCATGCTCAGGCGCACGGCCGCTTCCATCGAGCGCAGCCAGTGGCTGGCGCCGGCCCAGTGGCAGGCTTTGCAGCTGGAATCGGTGCGCAAGCTGGCCGAGCATGCCCGGCAGCGGGTGCCCTATTACCGTGATCTGTTTGCCCAGGCCGGCATCGACCCCGCACGCTGGCAGCATCTGGATGATCTGCGCGAGATTCCCGAGCTGACCCGGCAGGACGTGATTGCTGCCGGCCCGCGACTGCTTGCCGAGGGCGGCTCGTGGCTGCGTTTCAAGGGTTCAACCAGCGGTACCACCGGCCAAGCGATGCCGGGCTGGCGCGACCGGGATGCGATCGCCTTCGAGCAGGCCTTTGTCGACCGTCAGGCGCAGTGGGCCGGCTATCGCCATGGCGAGCGGCGGGCCTGGCTGCGCGGTGATCCGGTGGTGCCGATGGCGCAGTCCGGCGGCCATCTGTGGCGCATGAACCGGGCGGACAACATGCTGATGCTGTCCTCGTTCCACCTCAAGCCGGAAAACGGCGCCGCCTACATCGAGGCGCTGGAGCGCTTCGATCCGGTGATGCTCCAGGCCTATCCCTCGTCGGTGAGCTACCTGGCCCGCTGGCTGGAGGATCACGACCGGGTGTATCGCGGCCGCGCGCTGCGCTGCATCGTCACCTCGTCCGAAACCCTCAGCGCTGCCGATCGCAAGGTGATTGCCGAGCGTTTCGGTTGCGGCGTTTTTGACTGGTACGGTGCTTTCGAGCGGGTGGCGGCCATCGGCACCTGCGAGCACGGTCGCTACCACGTGATGGAAGACTACGGCTGCGTGGAGTTCGAGTCCAACGGGGACGGCACGGCCAGCCTCATCGGCACCGGCTTCGGCAATCGCAGCATGCCCTTCCTGCGCTACCGCGCGGAAGACCGGGTGGTGCTGGCCGACCCGGCCTTCGAGTGCTCCTGCGGGCGACGTTTTCGCGTTGTCGAGCGGGTGCTCGGCCGGGTGGACGACGCCATCCACACGCCGGATGGCCGCCACGTGGTGATGCTCGACTGGATCTTCTCGGGCCTCCGCGGGCTGATTGAAGCCCAGGTGGTGCAGGAGCGGCTGGACGACGTGTGCATCCGCATCGTGGCGGCCCCCGAATTCGGCCCGCGGGCCGAGTCGGCCCTGTTGCAGCGGGCCCGCGAGCGGCTGGGCACGCAGGTCAATATCAGAATCGAGCGTGTGGCGCAGATCGCGCGCACACGGAACGGAAAATTCCGGCAGATCGTGAGCCGGTTGAGCAGGAGTAGTGAATCAAATGTCTAATCTGACCCAGGTGGGCTGGTACTGGAACCGCTTGCGCTGCATGTCGGTTGCCGAAATCATGGGGCGCGCCGGTTCGACGGCCAGCCGCGCCATGGAGCGGCGTCGCGCACCGACGGACGTGCCACTGATTCGCCTGGACCGTCCCGGCGCCCGCTGGTTGCCCCGCGAACTGCCGGAAGAAGCCGGGCTGACCATACAACGGGCCAACGAACTGCTGTCCGGCCAGTGGCGGGTGCTGGCCCGCGATACCGAGGCCCTGGGCTTTCCACCGGAATGGAACCGCAACCCGGACAAGGGCGCGCTGCTGCCGCTGAGCTACGGCAAGGTGATGTCCTTTCGCAACCCGGCCCAGACCGGCGACATCAAGTATCTGTGGGAGCCCAACCGCCACCTCGAAATGGTGTGCCTGGCCCAGGCCTGGCAGATCACCGGCGATGCGCGCTACCTCGAAGGTGTCGGCACCCTGCTGGAGAGCTGGTTCGTGCAGTGCCCGCACGCTCTTGGCGCCAACTGGTCGAGCGCGCTCGAGGCCGGCATCCGGCTGATCAACTGGGCCACGGTGTGGCAAATGATCGGCGGGCTGCAGTCGCCGCTGTTCGAGCACCCCATCGGCAAGGTGCTGCGCACCGACTGGCTCAACAGCGTGTGGCGCCACGCCGAGTTCATCCGCGGGCACATGTCGCGCCATTCATCGGCCAACAATCACTTGATCGGCGAGCTGTCCGGGCTCTTCGTGGCGGGCGCCACCTGGCCCTTCTGGGAGGACGCCAAGCAGTGGCGCCGGATCGCCCGCGAAGGGCTGGAGCGCGAGGCGCTGGCGCAAAACGCGCCGGATGGGGTCAACCTCGAGCAGACCACGTCCTACCAGCAGTTCGTATGGGATTTTCTGCTGTTTGCCGGGCTCGCCGCGCGGGCCACCGGCAAGCCGATGTCCGAGGCCTACTGGAAGCGCATGGAGGCGATGCTCGAATACGTTGCCGCCATCATGGATGCCGGCGGCAACGTGCCGATGTTCGGTGACGCGGATGACGGGCGGGTCTCGGGGCTGTCGCTGGGGGCCGCTGGCTGCCCCTTCCAGAGCCAGCTGGCAACCGGCGCATTGCTGTTCTCAAACCCGGCACTGGCGCGCAAGGCCGGCATCGTCGACCTGCGCACCCGCTGGCTGCTCGGGCGCGAAGCCTGCGCCGCCTTCGACAGCCTGCTGCTGCAGGCCGTGCCGGCCACGTCCCGCACCGATTTTCCGCAGGGTGGGGTGTTTGTGCTGGGCGCCAACCTGGATACTCCCGACGAGTTCCGCATCGTTGCCGACGCCGGCCCGCTCGGGCTCGGCGGGATCGCGGCCCACGGCCATGCGGATGCCTTGTCCTTCACGCTGTCGGTGGCCGGGCGGGAGTTTCTCGTCGATCCCGGTACCGGCACCTACCACGGCGCCGGGCCGTGGCGCGATGCCTTCCGCGGCACCGCCATGCACAACACGCTGTGCATCGGCGGCGTGGACCAGGCGGTGTCGGGTGGAAAGTTCATGTGGACCCGCAAGTACAAGACCCGCGTTGTGGTGCGGGATACCAACCGCGTGCTCGACCGGCTGGTGGCCGAGCACGATGGCTACCGGCGCCTGCCGGGGCGCCCGGTGCACCGGCGCAGCTGGGAGTTCGACAAGCTGGGCGACCGCCTGACGGTGCGCGACGAAGTGCAGGGTTCGACCACCCAGACGGTTACGCTGAACTGGCATTTCAGCGAAGAGTGCAACGTAACCTGCACGCCCGACGGGATCAGTATTGCCAATGGGCCGGTGTGTCTCGCGATGATCCTGCCGCCGGACGGTGAGGTGAGCATCCTGCATGGATCGAACGAACCGCTGGCGGGGTGGATTTCCCGTGGCTACGACCGCATCGTGCCCAGCACCACGGTGGTGTGGCGCGGCAGTGTCGAGAGCGGCGAGGGCGTCGAAACGATTTTCCGGCGCTTTTGATCCAGCGCGTATCCGTGATTACGGATACGCGCTCAGCCCCTGCATGGGAAGAACAGCGCAATCACCGCGGATTTTTCGTTGCGCACCGCGGCCCGGATCGAGGTGATGTGCTCGACGCTCATTTCGAGCATCGCGGCGGTCATCGGGTCCATCCGTTCAAGAACGGCTTCGTCCGGGTTTTCGGCTTCGTCGGTGGCGAGAATGTGGTTGGCCAGATGGAGCAGGGCCGCTTCGGTGACATGGGGCCCTGCCAGCGCCGGCATCAACTGGGCCCCGATTGCCATGGCGAAGCCGCCGGGCAGGTGCCACGAGGACGCCAGCGCAGCGCCGACTTCCGCGTAGTTGCAGCCCATGACGGCCTGCTCCGCCTCGTGGACCGGAATATTTTTGCTGTTGGCCGTTTCGAGGGCGATCTGGGCATTGTCGGGATCGACCTGAAACATCACCAGGTGCCCGATGTCGGCCAGGAGCCCCTCGACGAACATCCGTTCGGGATCGGCCAGACCCAGCTGACGTGCCCCCGTGCGCGCGGCCAGACCCCTGAACACGCAATCCGTCCAGAAGCGCGTCATGTGCATGCGGGCCGGGCGGATGCCCGAAAAGGCGCCGATGATCGCGGTGCTCAGCACCAGGTCATGGACCTGCTGCATGCCCATCAGATTGACGGCCCTGTTCACCGTTTCAATCTTTCCCGGAAAACCGTAAAAAACGCTGTTCACCACCCGCAGCACCCGCGCCGTGATGCCGGGGTCGCTGGCGACCGCCTCGGTCAAGTCGTGCACCGAGCTGTCGGGATCATCGAGGAGCGCCCGGATGCGGTGATACACCGCGGGAAGGCTGGCAAGTTTTTCTACGCAGGCAACGAGTTCCTGGGGTGTCGTCATGATGGTGGTCGCAGTCGAAATCCGGGGCAGGGGCGTGGACGGTAATGCGTTCAGGGAGCGAAAGGGTTTACGGCAGTCGAAGCGCCCGCTTTAGCTGCAGACGCCGCGCCGTGGCGGTTTCGCCAGCGTGATGAATATCCTGCCCCACGCAATGAGCTGCGTTGCGACAGGCAATTGCTCACGGCACCGGCCGTTTTGGGCAGGAGGCAGCAGCGCAAGCTTGCTATGCTCATTCACGACGATCCGCTTGCCGGCGGACCGGTCAGTATCGTGAAGCATGGAGAGAAGATTTTCTGATGAAGCTACTGAGCTGGAACATTCAGTGGGGGCGGGGCGCTGACGGGGTGGTTAACCTTCAGCGAACGATTTCCGCCATTCGAACGCTGGGCGATTTCGACGTGATCTGCCTGCAGGAGGTTGCCGTCGGCTTTGCCGGCCTGCAGGGCGGCGCGCCCGTGGATTGCGTGGCTGAACTGGCCGAAGCCTTTGCGGACTACAGCGCGCATTTCGTTGCCGCAGTCGACCTGCCCGGCAAATCCGGCGGTCGCAGCCTGTTCGGCAACCTCACGCTGTCCCGCCTGCCGGTGGGGCAGGTGTTTCGCCACAGCCTGCCGCGCCCGCCCGAAGAAGGCGTGCCGAGCATGCCGCGGGCGTGCATTGAAGTGATTGTCGACGGACCACGCGGCCCGATCCGGGTGCTCAACACTCACCTGGAGTACTACTCGCGCATCCAGCGCATGACCCAGATCGCGGCGCTGCACACGCTTCAGTGTGATTCGGTGCGCCTCGCGGCGATGGACAGCCCCCAGGAGAAAAGCGGAGACGGGCAGGATTCGCCGTTTGCCTACTTGCCGCGGCCGGCTTCGGCCATCGTGTGCGGTGATTTCAACTGCGAGCCGGGCAGCCCGGAGTACTACCGCATGACCGCGCCGATCAGTGCCGATGTTTCAGGCTGGGAAGACGCCTGGCGAGCCTGCTACAGCGATATTCCGCACCTGAACACGGTGGGGCTGAACGGCGCCGAATGGCCGGATCGCGCCTACTGCTGCGACTACTTCTTCGTCAGCGCCGACCTTGTCGACCGGGTGGAATCCGTGGCGGTGGATCAGCTTACGGCCGCATCCGACCACCAGCCGGTCATCCTGACCCTGGCCTGATCAAAAAAATCGGGAAGGCGCGCTGGTGAGCGCGGCCTTCCCGATTTTTGTTTACAGCTGGACCAGTTGTTCCTGGTAGCGCAGCGCGTTGTTGACGTAGTTGTCTGCGCTGGCCTGGAGCTTGGAGATTTCGTGATCGGTCAGCTCCCGGATGATGCGCCCCGGTGAGCCGCATACCAGCGATCGATCGGGAATCACCTTGCCTTCGGGAATCAGCGAATTGGCGCCGATCAGACAATGCTTGCCGATCACCGCCCGGTTCAGCACCACGGCGTTGATGCCGATCAGCGAGCCTTCGCCCACCGTGCAGCCGTGCAGCATGGCTTTGTGGCCGATGGTGACGTTGGCGCCGATGTCGAGCGGCACGCCATCGTCGGTGTGGAGCACTGCGGCATCCTGGACGTTGGTGTTGTCGCCGATCGTGATGGGGTCGTTGTCACCGCGCAGGATCGCGCCGAACCACAAATTGACATTGCGTCCGAGGTGCACGTCACCGATTACGGTCGCGGTGTCGGCAATCCAGACGCCCTCCTGCATTTGCGGGGTGTGCTCTCCGAGGCGGTAAATCGGCATATTTTTTTCCTGTTTTGGTTGGGTTTCGCCCGTGCCGCCGAATGGCCGGGCAAACAGCGCGCCATAATATCAGGGTGACAGTCGAGTGCAAGGGGAAAGTCCCCTTTTGCAGAGGCGCTTTCCGTAAGGGAAATAAGGGCTTACGAGCACCGGAAGGCGCGCTGACGGGCGTTCTGATAAAACTGCAGGCACACGGGGAGCTGCTGTGATGAGCAATTACAAGGTCTTTAACAAGGTCTTTATGCCAACGGGAAACCATGATGCGCCGGTGGCGACCCTCTCGATCCACGGCCGGAGCTGACTGATGGCCGCCGATCTGATTGAACTGACCCGCCTTATCGCGGCCTTTCGGGATGCGCGGGACTGGTCGCAGTTTCATTCCCTGCGCAACCTGATCGTCTCCCTCAACCTCGAGGCGGGCGAATTACTGGAGCTGACCCAGTGGAAGACCGACGAGGAGATTGCCGGGCTGCCGACCGATCTTCACGGCCGTGAAGCGCTTGAGGACGAATGCGCCGACGTGCTGCTGTATCTGCTCCTGATTGCCGATCGGGCCGGTATCGACCTCGAGGCGGCCGCCCGCGCCAAGCTCGCCAAAAACGAAGCCAAATACCCAGTCGAGGGCTTTCGCGGGTCGCGCCGCAAATACGACTCGCCGGAGTGATCGCCGGGGAGGCGGCGGGGCACTCGAGGTGATAGCATCGCGCCCTGATCCTTTATCCCGTTTTTGGGCGCATCTGCCATGCTGAGTTACCGCCACGCCTTCCACGCCGGCAATCACGCCGACGTGCTGAAGCATTTTGTCCTCGTCCAGCTGCTCGAATACTTCAACCAGAAGGACAAGCCCTACTGGTACATCGACACCCATGCCGGTGCCGGTTGCTATTCGCTCGACGAGACCTTTGCCCGCAAGAACGCCGAATTCGAAGAAGGTGTTGGCAGGCTGCTTGGCCGCAAGGATTTGCCGAAAGAGCTTAAAAGCTACCTCAAGCTGGTTCGCGATCTCAACCCCAGCGGCAAGCTGCACCTCTACCCGGGTTCGCCCTGCTGCGCGGAGCCGCTCCTGCGGGCCGACGACAAGATGCGTCTTTTCGAGCTGCATCCGGCGGACAACCGCATCCTCAACAAGACCTTCGCCGATGCCGGCAACAAGGTGATGGTTCTCGATCAGGACGGCTTCACCGGCATCAACGCCTTCCTGCCGCCCCAGCCCCGGCGCGCGCTGGTGCTGATCGACCCGCCCTACGAGGTCAAGACCGACTATCGCACCGTGGTCGCCATGATCAAGGAAAGCCTGCGCCGCTTCCCGAGTGGAACCTATATGGTGTGGTACCCGAAGCTGCACAGCATGCAGTCGCGGGAGCTGCCGGAAAAGCTGAAGCGCCTGCCGGGCATCAGCTGGCTGAACGTGAGCCTCGACGTACAGAAGCCTTCCGAGGACGGCTTTGGCATGCATGGCAGCGGCCTTTTCATCGTCAACCCGCCCTGGACGCTGCCGGCCACGCTGAAGAAGGTGATGCCTTACCTGGTGAGCGTGCTTGGCATCGACGACGGCGCCAAATTCGAGATGGAATTCAAGATCGACTAGGTTGGATCGACGCAGCAGTAACGCTGCTGCTGCCCCGCACCAAGAAAAAACGCCCCGGCAGAACCGGGGCGTTTTGTTTGACTGCTTGCTGCGAAAAAATTACAGCAGGTTCATTTTTTTGGCCGTTGCGGTGAGTTCGGCACGGAAGTTCGGGTGGGCGATGGCAATCAGCGCCTGAGTGCGCTGCTTGGCGCTCTTGCCGCGCAGCTGCGCCACGCCAAACTCGGTCACCACGTAGTTGATGTCGTTCTTGCTGGTCGATACGTGGGTGCCCGGGGTAAGCGTGGGCACGATGCGCGAGATGGTGTCGTTCTTGGCCGTGGAGGGCAGCACGATGAAGGCCTTGCCACCGTTGGAGCGGTTGGCCGCACGCACGAAGTCGGACTGGCCACCGGTGCCGGAGTAGGGGATGGGGCCGAGGCTTTCCGAACCGCACTGGCCGAGGAAGTCGATCTCCAGCGTGGCGTTGATGCACATCAGGTTGTCGTTCTGGCCGGCAATGTACGGGTCGTTGGTGAAATCCACCGGGTGCATCTCGACCATCGGGTTGCGGTGAAGGAACTTGTAGAGCTTTTTCGAGCCGAGGGCGAAGGTGGCGACCATCTTGCCGGGCATGAAGTTCTTGCGGCGGTTGGTGACCGCGCCGGCTTCGAGCAGCGTGAGGATGCCGTCGCCGACCATTTCGGTGTGGATGCCCAGATCGTGCTTGTGGGTCAGCTGCATCACGACCGCATCGGGAATGCCGCCGTAGCCGATCTGCAGCGTCGAGCCGTCCTCGATCATGTCGGCGACGTACTTGCCGATGGCTTCCTGAACCGGCCCGATGGTGGGCAGGCCGACTTCGAGCACGGGCTCGTCGTTTTCGACCAGCGCGGTGACCTGCGAAATGTGGATGTGGCAGTTGCCAAAGGCAAAGGGCACGTTCGGATTGACTTCGATCACCACCGCCCGCGCCTTGCGGATCGCCGCCATGGTGTAGTCGGGGGCGAGGCCGAGGGAGAAGTAGCCATGTTCGTCCATCGGCGAGGCCTGGGTGAACACCACTTCGGCAGGCATCAGGCCGCGGTCGATGAGCTGGGGCATTTCCGAGAAGTAGCTCGGGTAGAAATCGCCCACTCCTTCCTTGAAGCCGGGACGGCTGGCCGCGCTGAAGAAGTACGCCACGTGACGCACGTGCTCCGCGGTGGTCGGGTCGAGATAGCCAAACTTGCGCACGGCGAGAATCTGCGAAACCTTGACGTCGCGGAAGTCGCGGCGGCTTTCGGAGAGAGCATTGAGCAGCGCCGGCGGCTCGGCGACTGCGGTGGGAACGACGATGGTGTCGCCGTTATGGACATTGCGGATGGCTTCGGCCGGAGTTACGCGCTTGGCGGCGTATTGGGCGTGGACGGTCATCTGTTCTTCTCCCTTGATCGTTGTTTTATCAAAATATTAAACCATGTCCTGCGGGCATGGTTTGTACTGGATTGTATAGCCTGGCGGCCCTTGCGCATCTGGCCTGCATCAAGGAAACGCTTTGCCCCGCGCGGGTTTCAGGGCAGCGCCGAGCGGTCGCGGCCGAGGCAGGTGCGGTGCCGCCAGTCGACCCTTTCGGCGAACCAGCCGGTGGTGAGCTTGCGCTGGATCTTGGGGCTCTTGAGGTCGATCTGAGGCATGGCTTCACGCGGAAAATGTCCTCCGGCGGCACCCTCGGCGAGGGCGAAGACCCGGGTATAAAGCGCTGTTTGTGCGAAGCGGGCAGTTTTTTCGAGGCGCAGATCGCGACTGATTTCGGCGCCGGACAGGCCGAGGCGGCTGGCGATGCGCTGCAATGCGGTGAGGGTGGTGCTTGGCTCGGATGCGGGGACGCCGCCCGTGTAGCGCAGCAGGTCGCCGTCGAGGGCCAGAGGCAGGCCGCTGATGCGTGCGACAGCGGCCTGGAAGGCTGCGTTGCGGCTGCTGTAGCGGCCGGCGTTGAAGTCGGCAAAGCGGTACAGGAGCTTGCTGTAGGGGGCAGGGTAGTCGAGCAGGATCGCCGTGCCGAAATAGATGCCGCCGCGCCGGGTGAAGACTTCGCTCCGCACGCTGCCGCGGCGCGGATAGGGGTAGGCCTTCTCGGTGACCTGTTCCTCGGCGAAGGCGACGCTGACCTGCATCGGTCCGCCGGTGCGCACCGGGTTGTAGCCGCCCAGCAGGGATCGGCCGTTGGGCAGCTCGGAAATCATGTCGTCGAACAGATCGTTCATCTGCTTTTCGGTGCGCAGGGCATCGATGCGCGCCTTGTAACTGCGGCCGTCCGGGCTGGTCTTGAGAAGCGCGGCGTCGACCAGCAGACGTGGAAGGTGCAGCCGCTCACGCCGGGTGTCGATTTCTTTCTGGACGATTTGCGAGAGGCCGGGCACCACCGGATCGGCCTGGAAGGTCGATTCCTGCTCGATGACGGCGATGACGGCGCAGATGTTGTCCGGCGTGGGCGGGATGCGCAGCGTCGAAAAGGCCGTGAAGATGTCGCCGGACCAGCCGTCGCGGTCCTTCACGCCGGGCGGCAGGAAGCCTGCGACCAGCGCCCGCCCTTCGCGCTCGGACGGATAGGCCGCGGGCGGCTTTGGCGGAGTGGGCAGTGGTACGGGCGTCGGCAAGGTCGCGGGTGCCGGAGCGGGTTTCGGAAGCTCGGTGGCAGGCGCTGGCAGGGGTTTGGCGGGTATCCCGCCAGAGGCGGGTGGCAGCGTCGGCGAGGGGCGCGATTCAACCGGGCCGGTGCTCGCGCAACCCGAAACAAGCGCCATGCCGGCGATCAGCCCGGCCAGAGCAACCCGCGCGGCGAGGCGGCTGGTCAAGGCTTTTGTGCGGGCGCCCCGGCGCCTTTTTCCGCTTCGGCGATGCGGCTCAGGGTGCGCGTGTAGTAGGCCGAGTAGCCCAGGCCGAGCAGTGCCATGATGCCCGTCATGAATACCGGGCCTTCGACCGGCTGGCCGGCGAGCACGTTGGTGATGAAGGAGTAGCCGAGCACGAGGGCTGCTGCGAAGCCGCCCAGGATGCGGATCATCGCGAAGGTTTTTTGCTGCTTGAGGGTGGGTGTTGCCATGGGTGCTTGAGTCGGGAACCGGAGTGGCGGGAGGATCAGGCTTCTCCTCCCGCGCGTCAAGCCTCCCGGTAAGTGCTCGTCAGAACAGCCCGCGACCGAGCCAGTAGCCGCCTGCGGCGATGAGTGCCGAGCAGGGGATGGTGAGCACCCAGGCCCACACGATGCTGCCCGCAACGCCCCAGCGCACTGCCGCCGTCCGGCGTACCGAGCCGACACCGACGATGGCGCCGGTGATGGTGTGGGTGGTGGACACGGGGATGCCCAGGCTGGTGGCGAGGAACAGGGTGATGGCACCGCCAGTTTCGGCACAGAAACCGCCCACCGGCTTGAGCTTGGTGATGCGCTGCCCCATCGTCTTGACGATCCGCCAGCCCCCGAACAGGGTGCCAAGGCCGATGGCCATGTAGCACAGCACGACGACCCACATGGGAACCGGGTCGCCCTGGGCGGTGACACCCGCGGCGATCAGCAGCATCCAGATGATGCCGACGGTCTTCTGGGCGTCGTTGCCGCCGTGACCCAGACTGTAGAGGGCCGCGGAAACCAGCTGGAGGCGCCGGAACCATTTATCCACCCGCCGCTGGGTCTTGTTGCGGCAGACCCAGGCGACCACAACCAGGATCAGCGACCCCAGGATGTAGCCGAACAGCGGGGAGATGATGATGAATGCGACGGTCTTCCAGATGCCCGCGCCGATCAGGGAATCGGTGCTGCCCGCCTTGGCGATGGCTGCGCCGACGATGCCACCGATCAGGGCGTGGGACGAGCTTGACGGAATGCCGTAATACCAGGTGACCACGTTCCAGGCGATGGCGCCCAGGAGCGCGCCGAAGATGAGGTAGTGGTCCACCACGCTCGGGTCGATGATGCCCTTGCCAACAGTGCTGGCGACCTTGAGCTGGAAGATGAAGAGCGCGACGAAGTTGAAGAAGGCGGCCCAGGCTACGGCCTGATGGGGTTTGAGGACGCCGGTGGAGACGACGGTGGCGATGGCGTTCGCTGCGTCGTGAAAGCCGTTCATGAAGTCAAACAGCAGCGCAACAACCACCAGCCCGGCGATGACCCAGAATCCGATCTGTACGGTTTCCATGGCGGTGCTCAGGCGTTTTCCAGCACGATGCCTTCGACGATCTTGGCGACGTCCTCGCAGCGATCGGTAATCGATTCAAGTTGTTCGTAGATGGCCTTGAGCTTCATGACCTGGAGTGCGTCGCGCTCGTCGCGGAAGAGCTTGGACATGGCGCTGCGCATGATGCGATCCGCGTCGGTTTCGAGCCGGTCGATTTCCTGGCAGGTTTGCAGGATGGCACTGGCGTTGTCCATGTTGGCGATCAGGCCGACCACGATCTTCACGCGGGTGCAACAGGACAGGCTCACGTTGGCCAGCTGGAGGGCTTCCGGGGTGATGCGCTGGATGTGGTACAGGGTGATGCACTCGGCGACGTCCTGAACCGTATCCAGGATGTCATCCATGGCATTGATGAGGCTATGGATCTCGTCGCGGTCGAGGGGGGTGATGAAGCTCTTGTGCGCCTGGGCGACGGTTTCGTGGGTGATCTTGTCGGCGGCTTCCTCGATTTTCTCGATGGCGGCGATATGTTTCTCCGCGCTGCCCATGTCTTCCATCAGGGCGACGAGTTCCTGAGCCCCGAGAACGATTTGCTCGGCATGGTTATTGAAGTAGTCAAAAAAACGGCCCTCTTGGGGCAGGAGACGTCCGAACATGGCTTTTGTTGTTACAAAGTGATGACTGTAACTTTAAATTTTAACAGAGCGCTGCCCGCTTAACGACAGGAAGTGTGTGCCCGGCACGCCAGCACCTGTCTGCCTGAGGCTACAGTCCGCCGGTGCCATGCCGTTAGTCTGACGTCTGCTGTCGCCCGGAACGGGCGGCAGGCGCTGTCGAAGCGGGTGGAGGAATCGGATGTCGTTGGGCGGATTGACGTTGTCGGAACTGATCGGGGCCCTGAGTCACGCTCTTGATATCACCGAAGGGCAGCCGGAAGGCCATTGTGTGCGCTGCTGCTGGATCGGCATGCACGTGGGGCGCGCAATGGGTCTGAGCGACGAGCAGTTGTGGGAGCTTTATTACACGTTGCTGCTGAAGGATCTGGGCTGCAGCAGCAACGCCGCACGCATTTGCGAGCTATATCTGAGTGACGACCTTGCATTCAAGCGTGACTTCAAAACCGTCAATGGCAGCCTGCCCAAGGTCTTGAAGTTCGTCATCGGCCATACCGGCCTTGGTGCAGGCCTTGCCGAGCGCTTCAAGGCGCTCGCCAGGATTTTTCAGAGTGGCGACGAGATTGCCCAGGAATTGATCCAGACCCGGTGCACCCGCGGTGCTGACATCGCGCGGCAGTTGCGTTTTGGCGAGGGTGTGGCGATGGGCATCCACGGCCTCGACGAGCACTGGAACGGCGGCGGGCGCCCGGCGCGGCTGCAGGGAGAGGCGATTCCCCTTTCCTCGCGGATCGCCCTGCTGGCGCAGGTGGTGGATGTGTTCAATGTTTCCGACGGCGCGGATGCGGCGGGCTGGGAGGTGGAGGATCGCAGCGGTTCGTGGTTCGACCCCGCGGTCGTGTCTGCATTCCGGCGCTGTGCGGAAGACCCCGCTTTCTGGGAGCGCCTGTCGGCACCCGACCTGGATCAGGCTGTGTTCGCACTCGAGCCGGGGCGTTTTGTCGTGCCCCTGGATGATGATTACCTCGATGAGATCGCCGCGGCCTTTGGCGAGGTGATCGACTCGAAAAGCCCTTATACCTCGGGTCACAGTGCCCGCGTTGCGCTGTACGCCGACTGCATTGCCGCCGAGCTGGGGCTGGAGCCGCACCGGCGGCGCTGGCTCAAGCGCGCCTCGCTGCTTCACGACATGGGCAAGCTGGGTGTCAGCAATGCCATTCTCGACAAACCGGGCAAGCTGGATGAAGACGAATGGGCCGCGGTGAGGCAGCACGCGGTTTATACCGAAACCATCCTGTCGCGCATCGGGGCTTTTACTGAAATGGCGATCGTTTCAGGCGCCCACCATGAGCGCCTGGACGGCAAGGGCTATCCGCGGGGAATCTCCGGGGAGGCGATTTCCCTGGAAACCCGGATCATCACCACCGCCGACATCTTTGATGCGATCACCGCCGAACGGCCTTACCGTGGAGCGATGCCGGTGGCCAAAACGCTGGCAATCATGGGCTCGGAAGTGGGGCAGGCCATTGATCCCCGCTGCTTTGAAGCCTTGCAGCGGATCGTCGATGACCTTGGCTTGAGCTAGGGTGCGCTGACCCACAAAGGTAAATCAGGGGAACGCGAGCGTCCCCCTGAAATGGTCAATACACGCAGGGGCGCAGCGCCCCTTGCTCAGGGCCTGGGCTTGCGCGGGGGCTTGCCGAAGCCGCCTGCCGGGCGATCGAAGCCACCCGCCGGGCGATCGAAGCCGCCTTCCTTGCGGAAGGGCTTCTTCGGACCCGCGCCACGGCTGCCAGCACCCCGTTCGCGGCTGGCTTCCTCGGGGCTGGCGAGGCGGATGTTCAGCGGTTGCTGACGCACACGGGCGCGACGCAGGATCTGGATCACATCGTTGGAGAGATCGGCCGGCAGTTCGACGGTGCTGTAGTCCTCGAACAGGTTGATCTGGCCGATGAAGCGGCTTTCGATGCCGGCCTCGTTGGCGATGGCGCCGACGATGTCCTTCGGGCTGGCCATGTGCTCGCGACCCACATCGATGCGGTAGCGGGCCAGGCGGCCTTCAGCGTAGTCGCGGCGACGCTCAAGGATTTCACCGCGGTTTTCGCGGGGCTCGCGCGTTTCACGCGGGGCGCGCGGATCCGGCTTGCCGGAGGCGGACATCTGGGCGAAGTCGGGCTTGCCGGAATCGGGCATCTGCAGCGGGCGATCCTTCTGGGCCAGGTAGGCGAGCGCGGCGGCGATTTCGCGGATGTCCGAGTCGTTGTTCTCTTCCATGCCGGCGATCACGTTGAGGAAGAAGCTCAGGTCTTCGGACTCGAGCACTTCGGTAACCTGCTGGCGGAAGGAGGCGACACGCTTGTCGGCAACGGCTTCCCGGGAGGGCAGCTTGAGGGCTTCGATCGGCTGGCGCGTGGCGCGCTCGATCTGGCGCAGCAGGTGGTTTTCACGCGGGGCGACGAAGAGGATCGCGTTGCCGGCGCGGCCGGCGCGGCCGGTGCGGCCGATGCGGTGAACGTAGGCCTCGGTGTCGTACGGAATGTCGTAGTTGATGACGTGGCTGACGCGGGGCACGTCGATGCCACGGGCCGCCACGTCGGTGGCGACGACGATGTCGAGGGTTTTGTTCTTGAGTTGCTCGATGACACGCTCGCGCAGCTGCTGGGTCATGTCGCCGTTCAGGCAGGCGGCGGCGTAGCCACGGGCTTCGAGTTTCTCGGCGAGTTCGACGGTGGCGGTCTTGGTGCGGACAAAGACGATGGCGGCATCGAATTCGTCTTCCACTTCAAGAATGCGGGTCAGCGCGTCGAGCTTGTGCGGGCCTGCAATTTGCAGGAAACGCTGGCGGATGGTGGAGACGGTTGTCGTGGCCGACTTGATCTTCACTTCCTTCGGGTCGCGCAGGTAGCGGTGGGCGACCCGGCGGATGGCGTCCGGCATGGTGGCCGAGAAGAGGGCGGTTTGCCGTTCGGCCGGAATGCGCTCGAGAATCCATTCCACGTCGTCGATGAAGCCCATGCGCAGCATTTCGTCGGCTTCGTCGAGGATCAGGGTGGTGAGGCCTTCGAGGTTGAGGCTCTTTCTCTCCATGTGGTCCATGACACGGCCGGGGGTGCCGACGATGACGTGGGCGCCGCGCTGGAGCTGGCGCAGCTGGACGACCATGCTCTGGCCGCCGTAGATCGGCAGCACGTGGAAGCCGGGCATCTTGCTGGCGTAGCGCTGGAAGGCTTCGGCAACCTGGATGGCGAGTTCGCGCGTGGGGGCGAGGACGAGCACCTGCGGGTTGCGCTTGGTGATGTCCACGCGGTGAAGTGCGGGCAGCGCGAAGGCGGCCGTTTTGCCGGTGCCGGTCTGGGCTTCGCCGAGGATGTCGTTGCCGGCGAGCAGGAGCGGAATGCAGGCGGCCTGGATGGGCGAGGGGGTTTCGTAGCCGATCTCGGCGAGGGCCGCGAGGAGCGGCGCCTGGAGATCAAGCTGGTCGAAGCGTTCGATGGGAGCAGTCATGGGAGAGGGGCGCGGGCCGGGTGAAGGGTGAAGCGGTCTTGGGCCCGGGAAAAAGAGGCGGCTTCAAATAAAGGGGGATTTTACCGGAAGCCGGCTTCCGCGTCCCGGCCCCGGTTCACGGCTTGGTGACAGTACTTGCATCCTGGCCGAACAAAACCTTCTTTGCCTCGTCGCTCATGGGAGGCTGGGCCGGATTGACCTGCTCGGCCAGGGCGTAGGCGCGGACGGTGGCCGGGCGCTGCCGGATGGTTTCGAACCAGCGCTTGAGGGCGGGGAAGTCATCGAGGTTCTGGCGCTGTTTGTCGTGGGAGACGATCCACGGGTAGCAGGCCATGTCGGCGATGGAGTAGTCGGCGCCGGTGATGAAGTCGCGGTCGGCCAGGCGGCGATCGAGCACGGCGTAGAGGCGGGCGGTTTCCTTGACGTAACGATCGATGGCGTAGGGAACCGGTTCGGGGGCGTACTGGGTGAAGTGGTGGTTTTGCCCGGCCATCGGGCCCAGCCCCCCCATTTGCCAGAACAGCCACTGCAGGGCGTCGATGCGCGTGCGGGCGTCTGCAGACAGGAAGCGGCCGGTCTTTTCGGCGAGGTAGAGCAGGATGGCGCCGGATTCGAACACCGAAATCGGCTCGCCGCCACCGCTCGGGCTGCGGTCGACGATGGCGGGGATGCGGTTGTTCGGTGCGATGCGCAGGAAATCCGGCTGGAACTGTTCGCCCTTGCCGATGTTGATCGGCCGGACGGTGTAGGGCAAGCCGGTCTCTTCGAGGAAGAGGGTGATCTTGTGGCCGTTGGGGGTGGTCCAGTAATACAGGTCGATCATTGTGTTTCTCTCAGGCTGAAGGGCGTCGCTCGGCGGCCAGTACCCAGGCGGGGTCGAGGCTGCGAATCGGGACGCGGGGATCGGCGGGAATGCCGCCGGCCAGTTGCAGTTGCAGGTAGCGCAGGCAGGAGACACGCAGGAAGGACGTGAAGTTCGTGCTTTCGTCGAGTCGGCCGCTTGCCGAGAGTTCGTCGTAGAGCCGGCCGAGCAGCTGCGGCACGCTGAGACCGTCGCGCTCGCCGATTTCTTCGAGCACCTGCCAGAACAGGTTTTCGAGGCGCAGGCTGGTGGCGACGCCGCGCAGGCGGATCGAGCGGCTGCGGGTGGCGTAAAGATCCGGGTCGGCGTTGATGAAGATCTGGCACATCGTCGGGCGCTCAAAAACGGGGAAGCCCCCGCCAAACCATTGTAGGTGCTGCGGGGGCTTTGTGCCGGCCTGGGCGCCGGGCGCCGGATCAGTGGCTGATTTTTGTGCCGAGCAGGGCGAGGAACTGGGCAATCCAGGCCGGGTGGGCCGGCCAGGCAGGCGCCGAAACGAGGTTGCCGTCGGTGATGGCCTGGTCCACCGGAATATTGGCGTAAGTGCCTCCGGCCAGCTCGACCTCGGCCTGACAGGCCGGGTAGGCCGAGCAGGTGCGACCTTCCAGAACCCGTGCGCCGGCCAGCAGCTGGGCGCCGTGACAGACTGCGGCGACGGGTTTGCCGGCGCTGAAGAAATGCCGCACGGCGTCGATCACGGCCGGGTACATGCGCAGGTATTCGGGGCCACGACCGCCCGGAATGACCAGCGCGTCGTAGTCTTCGGCGCGAATGTCGGCGAAGGTGGCGTTGAGGGTGAAGTTGTGGCCGCGTTTCTCGGTGTAGGTCTGGTTGCCTTCGAAGTCGTGGATGGCGGTGGCGATGCTGTCGCCGGCCTTTTTGTCAGGGCACACGGCGTGCACGGTGTGGCCAACCGCCAGCAGGGCCTGGAAGGGCACCATGGTTTCGTAGTCTTCGCAGAAGTCGCCGCAGATCATCAGGATTTTCTTGGCCATGCCTGTCTCCATTTGGGTGTGGGTCATCGGGAACAACGCGTCGAGTGTGGCGGCGCGGGGCGGCGGGCTGGTGGTAGCCGGTTACCGCAAACATGCTCTGGCCCTCGGCCGGCGCTTTGGTCATCATTCGCACCCTGGTGTTTCTGGAAGGATGTGCAATGACCGATTACGTGATTGAACAAGCGCCCGTTCCGGTGTTGCCGGTGGTGGGCAGCGAGGGCGTGTTCCCGGTAAGGCGGATTTACTGCGTGGGGCGCAACTACGCGGCCCACGCGCGGGAAATGGGGGGCGACCCCACGCGCGAGGCGCCATTCTTCTTCTGCAAGCCGGCTGACGCCGTCGTGCCGGTGCGGGCAGGCACGCTTGGCGAGCTGGCCTATCCTTCGGCGACGCAGGATTTTCACCATGAAGTGGAGCTGGTTGTGGCGATTGGCCGCGGCGGGGCTGATATTCCTGTGGCGCAGGCGCTGGATCACGTGTGGGGTTACACCGTCGGCCTCGACATGACCCGCCGCGACCTGCAGGGCGCCCTGAAAAGCAAGGGGCAGCCGTGGGAGGCCGCCAAGGCTTTTGATCATTCGGCGCCTGTTGCGCCGCTGGTGCCGGTTGAACGCTGCGGCCACCCGGCTGCGGCGCCGATCTGGCTCAAGGTGAACGGCGAGGCGCGCCAGCAGGGTGATCTGGCGGACATGATCTGGTCGGTGGCGGAGATCATTGCCAGGCTGTCGGCGTACTTTCGCCTGGAGCCGGGCGACCTGATCTTCACCGGCACGCCGGAAGGCGTCGGGCCGGTGAAGCCGGGGGATGTGGTGGAGGCAGCCGTAGACGGGCTGGCCAGCCTTGCGCTGCGGATCGTCCAGGCCGGAGAGGTGGCTTAACTGTGCCCTGAACGGAGTGCGTCGGCCCAGCAGTTCGGGGTTTCGTAGAGGCGCACCCGTTCGAGGCGCAATTGATCCCTGTACACCCCGGTATATAGCGGTTCGAGAATACGGAAGGCTTCGGCGGCGAGGTTCTCGGCGGTGGGGATCACGTCGAGCAGAACCGTCTTGTGGCCTGGCATGGCTTGCAGAAAGTCCACGACGGCGGTGTCGCCGCGATAGGCCAGGAAGGCGTGATCCCAGACATCAACAATGTGCTGCTTGGCGATGGCCTTGACGTCGCCAAAATCAATGAGCATGCCCCGCGCCGGTGAGCCTTCGGTCTCGATGACCTCGCCGGACAGGGTGATTTCCAGCGCGTAGCGGTGGCCGTGAAGGTGACGGCACTGGCTGGCGTGGTCGGGGATGCGGTGACCCGCGTCGAATTCCAGGCGGCGCGTAATACGCATGGGAGCACCGGGTAGCAAAGAAGATTTCGATATTATACGCACCTCGTTTTTGGACCTCGACCACAGCATGACCCAGCCTCCGCAGATGCTTACCGTGACCGATCACAATCGCAGTTTCAGCGCGATGACCTATATCTATCCGGTCGTGTCGCGACGTGCCGGCGGCGTGTCGGTGGGCATCAACCTGAACCCCAACAACGCCTGCAACTGGCATTGCGCCTACTGCCAGGTGCCCGGCCTGGTGCGTGGTGCTGCGCCCGATATCGACCTGGCGCTGCTTGAAGCCGAGCTGAAGGGCTTCCTCGACGAACTGCTCCACGGCCGTTTCATGCAGGAACGGGTGCCACCGGAGGCGCGGGTCATCCGCGATATTGCCTTTTCAGGCAACGGCGAACCGACGGGCAGCAAGGCCTTTGCAGAAATCGTCGACAAGGTGGTTGCGATTCGCAACGCGGCGGGGCTCAACGCGGTGCCGATCCGTCTGATTACCAACGGCAGCCTGATCGACCGGCCCTACGTGCAGACGGCGCTGCAACATCTGGCAGCGGCAGGGGGCGAAGTGTGGTTCAAGTTTGATGCAGGCACAGCTGCCGACATCGCGCGCATCAACGGCATCGATGTGGATCCGCACACTCACGCCAGGCGTCTGGCCCTGTGCGCATCCCTGTGCCCGACCTGGGTGCAGACCTGCCTGTTTCGCTGGGACGGGCAAGTGCCGTCGCAGGATCAGATCGACCATTACCGGGAAATGCTGGAATACGCCGGAAGCGCTGCGCTCAAGGGCGTGCTTTTGTACGGCGTTGCGCGGCCATCGTTTCAGCCGGAAGCCACGCATCTGCAGCAACTTGCGCCGGATGAACTGGAAGCGATTGCCCGCACGGTGAGGGAGATGCTTGGCAGCGCCGGGCTGACCGTGACGGTCAGCCCCTGACAGTCATGCTGCCGCCGGCTCAGTGGGGAATACGCTCCTTGCGCTTGGCGCGGGCTTCTTTTTTCAGCGTCTTGAAGAGTTCCGGGTTGGTGGCCTTCAGATATTCGACCACTTCCACGTCGTCTTTCTTGATTTTGGAGATATCGACCTGTTCGATATGCACCAGACGGAGCAGGGCTTGCACCGGACGCGGAATGTTGCGACCGCTCTCATAGCGTGAACCGCCACTCTGGGTCACGCCGATCTTCGACCAGAACTGGGACTGGTTCATGCCCAGCTTGCGACGGATTTCACGCACATCAACTTTTTCGGTGGTTTTCATGTTGGCTTCCTCAAGGGTTTGACTATGTTAGCTATTACGGCTTTACCGCAGGTTTCTTCTATAACTTTCGTTATATGCCAGAAAGTATAGATTACTACTCGCAACAGATACAACGCCGTATTTGTATGGGTTAGGGTTTTCCACACGGTCTAAGCGTGACCTGATTCACATACCCCGGAAAAATCGCGCTGATGCAAGAATTCGCATAATCCGATAAGATCACCGGCTTTCCACATCCTCATCTTCTTAGAAGTCAAGATGGCGCTCATAGTTCAGAAATATGGCGGCACTTCCGTCGGAACCCCCGAACGGATCAAGAACGTGGCCCAGCGGGTCGCGAAGTTCCATGCCCAGGGACACCAGATGGTGATCGTCCTGTCCGCTATGAGCGGCGAGACGAACCGTCTGATCGGTCTGGCCAAGGAAATCAGTGCCAACCCCAGCCCCCGCGAACTCGACGTGGTGATCTCCACCGGCGAACAGGTCACTATTGGCCTGTTGTGCATGGCGCTCCAGGAAGCCGGGGTTAACGCCCGCAGCTACACTGGTGGTCAGGTGCGCATCCTCACCGACGATTCCTTCACCAAGGCGCGCATCCTCGATATCGACGGAGAAAACATCCGTCGTGACCTCGATGCCGGTTCGGTGGTCGTCGTGGCTGGTTTCCAGGGCGTGGACGAGGAGGGCAACATCACAACCCTCGGCCGTGGCGGCTCGGATACCACCGGTGTTGCGCTGGCTGCCGCGATCAAGGCGGACGAGTGCCAGATCTACACCGACGTGGATGGTGTTTACACCACCGACCCGCGTGTCGTGCCGGAAGCCCGCAAGCTGGACACCATCACCTTTGAAGAGATGCTGGAAATGGCCAGTCTCGGCTCCAAGGTGCTGCAGATCCGCTCGGTGGAATTCGCCGGCAAGTACAAAGTAAAGCTTCGGGTTCTTTCCAGCTTCCAGGAGGAAGGCGAAGGAACCCTGATTACCGTTGAGGAAGAGAACAACATGGAACAGCCGATCATCTCCGGCATTGCCTTCAATCGCGACGAAGCCAAGATCACCGTGCTGGGCGTTCCCGACAAGCCGGGCATCGCTTACCAGATCCTTGGCCCGGTTGCCGATGCCAACGTCGATGTGGACATGATCATCCAGAACGTCGGCCATGACGGCACCACGGACTTCTCGTTCACGGTGAATCGTCCTGACTATGACAAGGCCGTCAAGATCCTCGAAGGTGTCCAGTCCCACATCGGCGCCCGCGAAATCCGCGGCGACCGCACGATGGCCAAGGTTTCCATCGTCGGCGTCGGAATGCGCTCCCACCCGGGTGTCGCCTCCCGCATGTTCCGTACCCTTGCCGAAGAGGGCATCAACATCCAGATGATCTCCACCTCCGAGATCAAGATTTCCGTCGCCATCGACGAGAAATACCTGGAACTGGCCGTTCGCGTGCTGCACCGCGCTTTCGGCCTCGATCAGGCTTAAAAAATAATTTGCCTTAGTGCCGTGTGTTGCCTATAATGCGCGGCTGTTGCGGAGAGTTGGCCGAGAGGTCGAAGGCACTCCCCTGCTAAGGGAGCATGCGGGCACAAACCTGCATCGAGGGTTCGAATCCCTCACTCTCCGCCAAAGTATCAGCAAAAAAGCCCCGAGAAATCGGGGCTTTTTTGTTTTCTGCACACCGGACCTTGCGCTGGCTCCTGAAGGGCAGTACGAACACGGTGGCCAGTCACGTCCTGGCCGACGCGCGCGATGCGCACATGCAGGATCTGGTTGCCGGGTTTTTGGACGAGTTGAGTGCTTCGGCCCTGTGACATTCAGCGATAGGACGAGTAATGGAGATTGTTGCAGTCATCGACTTCGAAACCACGGGCCTGTCACCCGTCCAGGGTGACCGGGCGACGGAGATTGCCGCGGTGCTTCTAGAGAACGGCAAGGTCGTCGACCGTTATCAGAGCCTCATGAACGCCGGCGTCCGCATTCCGTCGTACATCGAGGCCCTCACGGGGATTTCCGACGCCATGATTCGCAGCGCGCCGCCGGCGGCCGAGGTGATGCGGGAGGTGTCCGACTTTGTCGGCGACTACCCGCTGGTTGCCCACAACGCGTCGTTCGACTCCAGGTTCTGGGATGCCGAGCTGGCGCGAATCCAGCGGGCCAGGAGGCAGGATTTCGTTTGTTCGTTACTGCTGTCGCGGCGGATTTTTCCGCTTGCGCCAAGCCACAAGCTCGGCGCTCTGGTGGAGTACGCGAAGCTGCCGGTTGCCGGCCGCTACCACCGCGCGCTGGCGGACGCAGAGATGGCAGCGAGCCTTCTGTTGCGCCTGGAGGATGAGCTGCGCCTCCGCCATAAAGTGCGTGACGTGTCGGTCGAGCTGCTTCGGCGCATTCAGCGGGCGCCGAAAAATCAGCTGGAAAAATGCCTTGCGACTCCTCAGCGCTAGTTGCCTGGAAATACCCGCCAGTTCGCTCAGCGAGTGATTTTCCTGATTTCACCGCCGCAGCTCCCGGCGACGCGGGCGTACTCCTCGGGCGTGTCGATCAGGGCCTGGGCGGCATCGACCTTGTTGATCTCGCGTTTGACGTAAGGCGCCCAGCGCGCTTCGAGCTCCTGTTGCAGCCTGGCGCTCGCCTGACCTCGCGGACCGCGCCAGGGGCCGGCAGATGCAAAGCGCTCATTGAGGGTGTCGGCAAGGCCTTGTTCGATGTGCTTGAGGTGCGTCTGGTAGGCGCGAACGTGGCGCATTTCGTGCTGATAAATTTCCCGGTAGGCACAGCTCCCCTCCGGAAACTCCCTGGCAACGTAAACGGTCATGGGGCTGAAGCCATAGCTCACGGTGATGTGCGGGCTGGCGCATTCCCACTGCCCGGTCGGATCCACGTACGAGGCGATACGTGTTTCAAACCGGACCGTCGCGGTGCCCCGTGTGAGCCCCAGGACGTGTTTCTCCGGCCGCATGGGAAGGGGGCCAAGCAGCGTGAGGGTTCGGATGCTGGTGCGTGTATCAAGGCTGATGGGCTCTTCGTGCAGCTTGAGCGTTACCGACGGGTTGGGCAGCCGGTCGCAGTTGTCCGCAAAGCCTGGGCGGCAGAAAAGGGTCAGAAGCAGGGGAAGACGGCGCATCTGGAGGCGGGGCTGTGGTTTTGAATGGCCCCTCTTTTACGGATGGAATCCCGTGAAATTTATCCCCGGACGCGCCACGGTTCCGCTCGATCCACCGGGCGGGGGACATGTTCGAAATGAACCGGGGCAAGGGCTCGGTGCGATGCAGCCCGGGCCGGCACCGGTATCCTTGCGGCTGGTCACGACACAACACTTTCAATGACTGCTTCAACCGCCGCCTGGCTGGACGCTCAAACCGCGGATGTCCGCAAAGAGCTGGACAACCTCATCAGCTACGGGCCAGACCCCGAGTTCATCCGCCAGTTGGCCGAACGCCTGCCAAGGATTCCCTGCGTCGGGCTCATCGACCTCTATTACGACATCTGGTATTGCGTGCCGAGCAGGCAGGCTTTCCGGATTGCCGTGGGGCAACTGCATGACCCCGAAAAGCTGTCGGATTTTCTGGTGCTTGCCGAGCGGGTTCTGGTGGATGAAGCCACCTGTGACGCCTTTGCCGCGGAGATTCGCGACGACGACGAGCTGCATGAAGTCATCTTCTGGTTGCTGCGCCGGACCAGGAAATAAGAGCGTGTCCGGCGCCAAAAACTCGCCGGTGTGACTTGAGTCAAGGCAGCCGGGGCCGTGATGAGTTATCAATGACGGTGAGACCAACGGACCCCGAAACCGTCATGAAAAGCCACAGCACCGAAGCGATTCTCCCCGCGATGCCGCGCTTTCATTTGCGGCAGAGCAATGGGTTGTACTGGCCGATCACCTTCGTTTTTGTCACGGAGCGGATGGGGCAGGAGATCATGCAGGAGCGCCAGCTCATTCTCGATGCCATGCCGCCCTCCGACCGCAAGAAACAGGAAGCGCTCTTCAGGCGCTACGACCCGGATGTGAGCGTCCGGGCGTTCCAGGGCACGCTTCGACTGTTTGGCATCATTAAAGAGTCGTAGCGCGGGCGGGCAGACGCCCCGGAGCCACTTCATCCAGCCCCTCACCCGACCCGCAAGGCCGGGTCAGGGGCTGTGTTTTCGGGCTCAGACGGGTGCTGCCGCAGCCGCCATGTAGCGCGCCACGTACTCGTCAAAAGAGCCCTGCTGTTCGCGTTCCAGTTTTTCCTGGGCGGCGAGGGAGTCGCGGGTGGCTTTTTCGAAGACGGCTTCGTCTGCGCTATCCAGCGGGCGGCTCTGGAACCACTCGGCGTGGCGTTCGGACTGGCGCCGGGCGAAGGCGAAGAAACCCAGCTTGTCCTCGTGAAGGCTTTGCAGCACGCGGGCCGACGGCGTGAGGCTGGCGTCCTCAAGCTTGGCGCGCTGGCTGGCCAGGGCTTCGCGGTGCAGCGTGTTGCCGTGGGCGGCGTCCAGCCGCTCGGCACAGGCCCCGATGCTTTCCAGCAGTTGCAGGCCCCATTCCTTCAGCCCGACCGCTGCGCCGCGATGGCTCAGCTGCAGGCCCGGCCGGCGGCCTTCCTTCACGGTGAGAGCGAAGTTGGTGGTGCACTCGCGGCATTCGGCGGACGACAGCGCGGGGCTGTCTTCGAGCGCGCAGTACAGCAGGAAGGCGTCGAGGAAGCGGGCGGCGGTCAGATCGATGCCCAGCGGCAGGAAGGGGTCGATGTCCAGGCAGCGCACCTCGACGTACTGTATGCCGCGCGCGCTCAAGGCCTGGATCGGCCGCTCGCCGCTGCCGATCACGCGCTTGGGGCGGATGCTCGAGTAGTACTCGTTTTCGATCTGCAGCACGTTGGTGTTGAGCTGCTGCCACTCGCCGTCCCGGTGCGTGCCGAGTGCCTGGTAGGGCGGATAGGGCGTGGAGACGGCCTGGCGCAGGCTGGCCAGGTAGCTTTCCAGGTTGTTGTAGCAGGGCGTGAGGCTGGCCTGGGCGTTGTTCTGGTAGCCGAGATCGCTCATACGCAGGCTGGTGGCCCAGGGCAGAAACAGCGTGTCGTCACCGAGCTTTTCGAGCGTGTGCTCGCGCCCCTTGAGGAAGCTGGCACCCAGCGCCGGCGAGGCCCCGAACAGGTACATCAGCAGCCAGCTGTAGCGGCGGAAATTGCGGATCAGCGCGATGTAGCAGGCCGACTGCCACTCGGCCGCCGGGCTGCTGTCGCCCTGGTCCTGCTGCAGCAGCGGCCACAGGGCTTCGGGCAGCGAGAAGTTGTAGTGGATGCCGGCGATGCACTGCATGGCCTTGCCATAGCGCACCGCCAGGCCCTTGCGATAGACGTATTTGAGCTTGCCCACATGGCTGGCGCCGTATTCGGCGATGGGGATTGCCGCTTCGTCGGGCAGGGGGCAGGGCATCGAGTGGGTCCACAGCTGCTCGCTGCCGAGGCGGGCGTAGGTGTGGCGGTGGATGGCATCCAGCTCGCCGAGGGTGTCGGCGGGGTCTTCCAGGGCGTCGGTGATGAACTCCATCAGCGCCTCGGAATAGTCGGTGGTGATCTGCGGATGGGTCAGTGCCGAACCCAGAACCCGGGGGTGGGGCGTCAGGGCCAGCTGGCCGGCAGGATCGACGCGCAGGCTTTCCTTCTCGAGGCCATGCCGGCAGTGGCGCAGTAGCTCGCGCTGTTCCGCAGGGTCGAGTAAAGCCAGGCGGTGAAATAGTTGATTGCTCAAGAGTCGGATTCCTGTAGATACATTTTTCGCACTATGAACCGCGCGTGTTGCGGGCGGGGCTGCAGTCGTCGTTTTTATCGAAAGATCTTGGTCGATGCCCTAGACAACCGGGAAGTCGTTCTGAATTCGCCGCATCTCGTCGTCGGGCACTTCGGCCGCCCCGGCAAACTCCGGCCAGCGGGCGAGGGCGGCGGAAACCTGCCTGATGATGTCGCGGTAGCCGGGCACCAGGTAGCGATCGCCGACCGATTCGAGGTCGGCCCGGTTGATGTTGCGGAACTTTCCGTTCACCGACATGAGGTGCTGATACGTCCATTCACCGTTCGGATTGTAGGCGTGAGTCACGTCGTAGGCCGGGGCAAGCTGCCATTGCCCGCCTTTGTCCAGGATGAAGGACAGGTTCTTGGTGTGATCATCGCAGTTGGAGGCCAGCACGTTGAAGACCATCCGCCGGTAGCCTTCGGCCCGTTCGGCATCCGGCAGGCCCAGCGCGGCGATGGTCTGGAAATACTGGTTGTAGTCGTGGGTGCCGCGCTGTTTGTAATCGAGATGCTGCATGGCGCACAGGCTCTGGATATGCTGTTTTGTCCCGTTCTGGCGATCGAAGCGCCGGGTCATGAAGTGCGCGCGCCCGTTTTCTTCGAGCAGCCGGCAGGTGCACATGCTTATGCCGGCAGCCCTTGCCATCAGGTAGTAGGCGTATTCGATGCGCCCGTAGTGCCCGCCGGTTCCAAGTTCGTAATCAGTGCCGACGCCGTCGAGCTTGAGCAGCCAGTAGTCGAATCCCGCTTCGGCGGGCAGCTGCCCGGAGCGGATCTCGTTGGTGTCGGGGTTCCAGGCGATCACCGCCTTGGCCCGGGCGCCACCGGCAGAGGTGCCAACCTGGATCAGGTTCATGATTGCGGCTTCCGTTTCGCGATCACCACCGAACCTGCCCGAAAGGGCCTCCCGCGAGCCCGCCACGAGCTGGGATATCTCGACGGCGGTGGCCTTGGTCCGCTTGGGGCCGCGGGCCGGGCGAAACTCCAGCGCGCCCATGCCCCGGTTGCTCATGTAGGCCAGCCGATCAAGCGCGGTAATGGCGGCCTTGGCCACACCTTCCCGGGCCAGGTAGGCGTCGATGAGGGCGTTGCCGAAGTCGTCGGGCAGGGCATCGGCCAGCATGGCCGGCAGGCGCTTGAAGGTGGCCTCGGGCAAGAGGGGAAACACATGGACGGGCTGGGCGACGGGCATCGTCAGCGGCGCCAGTTCGATGCCGCGTGCCTGCCACTTCGGGTCGTATTCAAAAACGTAGTAGCCAAGGCCGGGGTCGACGGACACACCGCCGACCGTGGCGCCCCAGGCCCGTACTTCAATCAGGTCGACAGCACGGTACATGGGCTACTCCGACGGGCTGCACTTGCGGGGCCGAAAGACCTTTTGCCGCGGGGCTTTCAGGGTGCGGGACTTCAGCAACTGCATGGGGCTCACGCTGATCCTGGGGGCGAGTGCTTCGAGCCAGTCGGTTCTGCCTAGCCCCCGTGCGACCTTGATGAGCGTCTTGAGGGAGCAGCCCTTGCCGCCTTCGAGGTTCTTGAGGGCGCCAAGGCTCACCCCGGAGCGGGTGGCCAGCTGGGTCTGCTCCAGGTTGGCCCGGATGCGCATGGTTCGAAACTGCTCGCCGAGGTAGGTTTCCCATTCCTCCGTTGTCATGCTG
>NZ_JAOAUU010000091.1:2169-15192 GCF_030157465.1 Zoogloea sp. | reverse complement strand
ACCCGTCGCCTGGCCCTGGACGGATTCATCGCCTTTGCGCCGGACGCGCTGTTTCCCCTTGGCGGCTACCCCGGCGACGAGGACAAGGCCCGCGAACTGTTCACCAAGCTCGACCAGAACAAGACCCGTGAGGATTTCGTGGCCGCCGCGGCCATCCTCAAGGCGCTGCCCCAGGGCAACGGTAAGGTCGGCGTTACCGGCTTCTGCTACGGCGGCGGTATTTCGAATTTCCTGGCTACCCGCATCCCCGATCTGGCGGCGGCCGTGCCCTTTTACGGCAACCCGCCGCCTGTCGAAGAGGTGGCCAGGATCAAGGCGCCGCTGCTGATCCATTACGCCGAGAACGACGAACGCATCAACGCCGGTTGGCCCAGGTACGAAGCCGCGCTGAAGGCCGCCGGCGTTAGGCACCAAGCCTTTGTGTATCCCGGCACCCAGCACGGCTTCAACAACAACACCACGCCGCGCTTTGATGCCGGCGCGGCCCGGCTGGCCTGGCAGCGCACCGTGGCCTTCTTCAACACCCACCTGAAAACCTGAAATCCACCAAGGAAAACCCATGAAAAAACTCGTCAAACCCTTGCTCGCCGTCCTCCTCTTTACCGCCGCCTCGGCCAGCATCGCCCAGCAGGCACCGAAGCCCGAGCAGGTCATCAAGTGGCGCCAGTCGGTGTACCAGGTGCTGGCCTGGAACAACGGCCGCATCAAGAACAACGTGGAAGGCACCTACAACAAGGACGAAGTGATCCGCGCCGCCAACGCCATTGCCGCCATCGCCAACTCCGGCCTCGGCGCGCTCTACCCGGCCGGCACCGAAACCGGCAAGGGCTGGCGTGAAACCACCGTCAAGCCGGAACTGTTCACCGACACCGCCAAGGCCGGCGAAGCCGCCAAGAAGTTCATCGCCGAATCCAACGAACTCGCCAAAGTGGCCGCCACCGGCGACGCCGCTGCGGTGAAAGTGCAGTTCGGCAAGCTCGGCCAGACGTGCAAGAGCTGCCACGATGACTTCCGCAAGAAGGACTGAGGACTGCGGACAGCAGGGGAGCAGGGGAGCAGGGGAGCAGGCTGGCGCCTGTTTCCCCTGGCAAGGTCGGGTTAGCGCAGCGTAACCCGACATCGAACTGAACATCGATAACCTCGTCCGAAGCCAATGCAGGATGGCAGCGGTCCGTCATGGGCTGAAGAAGACGGTGCCGCCGGGAGCGACGGCACGTTGATATCGGATGGGGGGCGTCGGGTTACGCTGCGCTAGCCCGACCTACGGGCCTGTGGGGGCGACTTCAGTCGCCCATCCGCGCGTCGAGTCACAGGCAAGCCGTTGATCAGCCTCCGCGGGCGACTGAATTCGCCCCCACAGGCCCGGCTCTGCCTCTTGTCAGGCTCTCAATGACCGGCTTCACCTCCATCAAGGAAGGAATTGGGCAGGGTGGGGTATATCTCTCACCTGACTCCCGGAATCCTTGAATGAAAGCACCCACTCACACCCTTCGCGTCGTCTTCGCACTGAGCATGCTCGCGTGTTCCGTCATTCTGGTGCTCTTCATTCGTGGCAGGGCTGCATGGACAACCGAGTTCTGGCTCCAGCTGGCTACGGCATCCATCGCCCTCTGTGCGGCAATCTGCTTCGTCGCGTTTCGCCGGGGCAAGATGCGCCTGCTTGCGGTTCCGCTGTGGCCCTTCGTGCGCCTCTTCGTGCGCCAGCTGGCGATCATCTACGCGGTTTCGGCGCTCGGCATCACGGCGATCGCCCTGGCCGTCATCTATGCGATTACGCGTTCGGCGCCCAATGCGCTGGCGCTGGCCGTGCTGGCGGGGCTGTGGCTTTCGCTGTGGCTCGCGCCCGGCATCGCGTCCTTCACGACGTGGCGCCAGCTGCACGGCGCGGAGTTCAAGCGCGACCGATGAAGGCCGGCGGAGCCGGTGGCATCCGCTCCCCGCAGCCAGGCTCAGGCTGCAGGGGGCTGGCGGTCAGGGCCAGGGGTTGTACGCCCGCCCAGACCGGAATGGCCATGTCCTCTTCCGAATCTTCCACGCCCCAGTTGCGGATCTTGGCGACCGCTTCATCCAGGGCCAGGCGCAGCAGCCGCGTGCCCGCCAGCTCGGCCCGGGACGGCGGCCTCACCAGGGACGAACGGCCCGGGCTGACGTGCTCGACAAATGCCTTGAACGCGGCCGCCTTGGCGTCCGGATCGTCCTCCGCTGTAAAACGGCCGTAGATCACCACCGAACGGTAGTTCATGGAGTGATGGAAGGCCGAGCGGGCCAGCACCAGCCCGTCCAGGTGGGTGATGGACACGGCACACTCCTCCTCCAGCAGGGTCTGGGTCAGACGCGAATTGTTGGCGCCGTGGATGTAGAGGTACTCGCCCTCGCGCCAGCACGCGGTGGGCAGGCAGTGCACGCTGCCGCCCTGGTTGAAGGCGATCTGGCACACCAGCGCCTGATCGATGATGGCGTGGATGGTGGCGGTGTCGTGGTGGGCCCGCTGGGGTTTGCGGCGGACTTCGGTGCGGGGGCTGGCGGACGGCTTCGACATGGGGGGCTCCTGGATAAGAGGTGCCAGCATAGCGAGGCCGTGGCACCATTCATGGGGCCACCCGACTCGTCGCTCATGGAGCCAGATGCCCCTCGCCCTCGTTCTCGCTGCCCTTGATGACCCCGCTGCCAGTGAAGCGCGCCAGTTGCGCCTGTACAAGTTGCTCAAGGCGGCCATCCTCGACGGGCGCCTGGCGCCCGGAACGCGCCTGCCCGGCACCCGCCAACTGGCCGCCGATTGGGGCATGGCGCGCAACTGCGTGCTGTTTGCCTACCAGCTCCTGCTTGCCGAAGGCTTCGTCGAGGCAGACCGGGGCGGCACCCGGGTGGCGATATTGCCCCTGGGTACGGCCGGCCTCAGCCCGCAACACGGGCCTGCCGGGGCAGACATGCTGTCGCGCCGGGCGCGCCAGTTGCCGGCCATCACGCGCAGTGAATCCCTGCTGCCCTTTGCCCCCGGTGTGCCGGATCTGAACGCATTTCCCTGGGGCACCTGGGCGCGCTTTCTGCACCGGGCCTGGAACGAGGTGACGGCCCGCCAGCTGGCCTATGCCGAACCGGGGGGCGAGCCCGAGCTGCGGCAGGCCGTGGCGGCCTTTCTGTCGGCACGCCGCGGGGTGGCATGCACGCCGGAGCAGGTCTTCATCGTGGCGGGAGGGCAGGTGGCCCTGGATGCCTGCGCCCGGCTGCTGGCAGACAACGGCGACACGGTGTGGCTGGAGAACCCCTGCTACCCGGCGGCCCGCAATGCCATGCTGGCCGCCGGGCTCAAGCCGGTTCCGGTGGAGGTGGACCGGGACGGCATGGCGCCTGCGCCCGGCCTGTGGCAGGCGGCGCCGCCCCGCCTGGTGTATGTCACGCCCTCGCACCAGTACCCCCTGGGCAGCGTGTTGAGCCTGGAGCGGCGCCTGGCCCTGCTGGCGGGTGTGCAGGCCGGCGGCGGCTGGCTGATCGAGGATGACTACGACAGCGATTACAACCACGCCCAGCCCGGGGCCCGCCCGCTGCCGGCCATCCAGGGCCTGCGCCCGGACGCGCCGGTGATCTACGTCGGCACCTTCAGCAAGTTGCTCTACCCGGGGCTGCGCATCGCCTACATGGTGGTGCCGCGCTGGGCGGCCGCCGAACTGGGCGAGGGGATCCGCAAGCTTTACCGGGGCGGGCAGGCCGTCGAGCAGCGGGCCCTCGCCCGGCTCCTGGAGAGCGGGCAGTTGACCCGCCACCTGCGGCGCATGGGGCCGGTGTACCGCGAGCGGCAGGCGGTGCTGCGTGAGGCGCTTGCGGCCCGTTTCGGCGAACGCTGCGAGATTCTCGGTGGGCAGGCCGGGCTGCATCTGGTGCTGCAGCTGCCCGCCCACCTGCCGGACAGGGCGTTGGTGAGCGCCGCCCGGGAGCTGGGCGTCACGGCCCGGCCCCTGAGCCTCTACTACGCGGATGCCACCGGGGGCAACGGGCTGGTGCTCGGCTACGGCATGGCCGAGTCGGCCCGCATCCCGGAACTGGTCGACCGCCTGGGGCTGGCCAGCGAGAGCCTGGAAAAAACCGGCCATCAACCCGGCCATTGAATACCGGCTACCCGCTCGGCCCGAACGGTGGCAAGTGAATGAAAGGGCCGGGGTAACAAGAGCTTGTCGGTAAATGGTCCGGTGTCGGTATGGGGGCGAATCACCTCCCAGACCTCGGCTTCTTGTTCGCGGACAAGCTCTAAGCGGCGTCGGTCGGCTGGTGGTCGAGCAAGCTTTCCAGCTCGGCCAGGGCAAGAGGGGCGCTGAGCAGGAAGCCCTGGTAGGAGCGGCAGCCCTGCAGGGCCAAGAACTGCCTCTGTTCGGTGGTCTCGACTCCTTCGGCGATCACTGCCAGTCCCAGGCTGCGGGCCAGGGCCACGATGGTCCTGGAGATGACGGCATCGTTGGTGTTGCCGACGATGTCGGTCACGAAGGATTTGTCGATCTTGAGCTGATCCAGGGGCAGGCGCCGGAGGTAGGACAGGGATGAGTAGCCGGTGCCGAAGTCGTCGAGGGCAAAGCTGACGCCCCGGGCACGCAAGGTCTCCATCTTGGCGATGACCTCTTCCACGTCGTCCAGCAGCAGGCTTTCGGTGAGTTCCAGTTGCAGCCGGCTGGGCGCGGCGCCGGTACGTTCGAGAGCCGCCAGTACCTGGGCCACGAAGTCGGGCTGGCGGAACTGGCGCACGCTGACATTCACCGAGATGCTCAGATGGGCGCGGCCAGGCACGGCGGCCCAGGCGGCGAGCTGCCGGCAGGCGGTTTCGAGCACCCACAGGCCGAGAGGGAGAATCAGGCCGGTTTCCTCGGCGAGGGGAATGAAGGCCGCCGGGGCCACCAGGCCCAGGCTCGGGTGCTGCCAGCGAACCAGTGCTTCGGTACCGGAAATGGTGCCCGAGTCATCGATCTGGGGCTGGTAGTGGAGCACGAACTGGCCCTGTTGCAGCCCTTTGCGCAGATCGGTCTCCAGCGACGCTCGGGCCGTGACGGCGGCCTGCAGGGCCGGATCGAAGAAACGCAGGGTGTTGCGTCCGGCGGCCTTGGCGTCATAAAGCGCCAGATCGGCCCGTTTCATCAGCTCGTCGCTGAGGTTATGGGGGCCTGAGAAGAGGGTGATGCCGATGCTCGGAGTGCTGTGGTAATCGTGGCCGGCCAGCGGGTAGGGCTGGTTGAGGGTGAGAAGGATTTTTTCGCCGACGGTCTTGGCCTGCAGGGCGGCATCCTGCGGGGTTCCGCTGAGGTCTTCCAGCAGCACCACGAATTCGTCGCCCCCCAGGCGGGCCACGGTGTCGGTCTGGCGTACGCAGCTGGCGAGCCGTTCGGCCACCTGCTGCAGGAGCAGGTCGCCCATGTCGTGACCGTAGGTGTCGTTGAGGGTCTTGAAGTTGTCCAGGTCGATGAAGAGCAGCGCGCCGCCGTGTTCGCTGCGGGTGATTGCCGACAGGGCGTGCTTGAGGCGTTCGAGCAGCAGGCGGCGGTTGGGCAGGCGGGTCAGCGGATCGTAGAAGGCCAGGTTGCGGATTTCGTATTCGGCTTCCTTGCGCTGGGTGATGTCGGTCAGCGTGGCGACATAGTGGGTCACGCTGCCGGCATCGTCCCGCACCGCGGTGATGGTCAGCCATTCCGGAAACAACTCGCCGCACTTGCGCCGATTCCAGATCTCGCCTTCCCAGGAGCCGGTGGCGTTGATGGTGCCCCACATGTCCTCGTAGAAGGCCTTGTCGTGGCGGCCGGAGCGGAGCAGCCGCGGGGTTTGCCCGACGGCTTCCTCGGCGGTGTATCCGGTCACCTTGGTGAAGGCCAGGTTGACCTGCAGGATCACCCCGGAGGCGTCGGTGACGCACATGCCCTCCCGGGACTGGAAGGCCGCGGCGGCGATGCGCAGGTCGATCTCGGCGCGCTTGCGCTCGGTGATGTCGGTCTGGGCACCCACGAAGTGGGTGACCTCGCCCTCGTCGTTGCGAACGGCGGTGATGGTCAGAAAATGCGGGTGGAGCGTACCGTCCTTGTGACGGTTGATGATCTCCCCGGCCCAGGTGCCGGCTTGTGCCAGGCTCGTCCGGATGCCGCTGTAGAAGCCGGCATCATGCACGCCCGACTTCAGGATGTTCATGTTCAGGCCTACAGCCTCGTCGGCGGAGTAGCCGGTGATCTGGGTGAAGGCCTTGTTGACCTGCAGGATGCGGGCCTGGGCATCGGTCACCACCATCCCCTCCTGGGATTCGAAGGCGATGGCGGCGATGCGCTGGCGTGCATGGTCCCGCTCCTGGTCCCGGGCCAGGCGCTCGAAACGCACGAAGTACAGGATGGCCAGCGCCAGGGTCGACAGAAAGGCGGCGGCAACGATGCTCACCGTATGGATCGCCTCGAGCCGCCAGCCGGCCAGCAAGCGTTCCTGGTCCATGCGCACGACGAGCACGAAGGGATAGGCCCGGGACGCCCGATAGGCGGTCAGCACGGTGCGGCCATCGGGAAGGGTCTCCTGCATGCGTCCGGCCTCGGCGTCGGCCAGCCGGGCGAGCAGGTCCCCATTGCCGTCAGGCCCGCCGGGGATGGCCTGCTCATCGGTGCTCAGCAACAGACGACCGTCGTAGCGCAGCAGCTCCACCGTGCCATCTTCCGGGGCGATGTGGTTGCCATAGAAATTGAGGAAGTAGTCCGGATTGACCGAGGCCACCACCGTGTCCCAGTGCGCGTCGCCCTGGCGAACGTCGATGGACACCGGTATGTAGCCGCTGCCCGCTTGCGGGGAGCCTGAGTCATGGAAATCGCGGCCATTCCTGAAGGGGCCTGCCCGCAAGTCCTCCAGCGGGCCGGTTGTCCGGGGCAGGAACTCTGCAAGTGGTGGGCGTGCGCCAAGGTTGCGTCGGTCCGTACTGACCACAATGCGTCCATCCCTGCCCAGCACGGCGATGGACCGCAGGTAGGGAGCGTGGCGCAGAAAATGGGTCAGGCTGGCGGCTCGCTTGTCGCCCTCTGCGGCATGGACGAGGCTGCGTTCGATGGCGCTGAAGCTCTGGGTGAGATGATCTTCGAAGGATCGTGCGCTCAGCGCGGCCGCTTCGAGCTGGCGATCGATGTTCTCGACGCGCAGGCGCCAGACGACATAAGAGGTTGCCGCGAAGGCGCCGAGGCTGGCCAGCAGGACAATCGCGATGAACAGGGCGCGTCGGCCCCGGCGGGTGTGCGGTGACATGAGCTGCGGGGCCTATTCCGAAGCGGATCCGGCAGGCGTGGCCGGCACGGCAATGGGGTCGAGCTTGTGACGCCGGATGGCCGCCATCAGCTGACCGTTGCGGCGGGCCTTGGCCATGAAGCGCTCGACGCGCGCGTGCCAGCGCTCATCCCCCTTGACCATGGCGTAGGCGTAGGGCGTCAGGTGATAGACGGCCGAAGGCGCCACGAGGCGGGCCCAGTCGGTGGTTTCGAGCATGCGCCGGCTGAAGGGAAAGTCGGTCATGAAAACATCGGCGCGCCCGGACTCCACCTCCTGCTCCCGCCCCTGGGTGGTGTCCGTGACCAGCAGCGTGGCCTGGCGCAGCTTGTCGCGCATGATGGGCTCGTGGAGGGTGCCCTTGGCCACCGCCACCACCACGCCGGGCTTGTCGATATCGTCCCACTGCCGGATCCGCCGGTTGCTCTTGGTGGTGATGGCGTAGATGTCGCTCACCAGATGCGGCGCGGTGAAGCGCAGCTTCTCGGCGCGCGCGGGCGTGATGCCGATGGCGAACATGGCAATGTCGCAGCGCTTGGCGGTGACATCGTCTACCAGCGTCGCAAAGGAGCTGTTCACGAATTTCAGGGACACCCCCAGGTCGGCCGCCAGGGCATTTGCCATGTCGATGTCGATGCCGGCGAGTTGCTGGGTTTTGGGGTTGCGGTAGGAGATGCCGTAGTAGTCGGGCCAGATGCACACCCTCAGCTCACCGGCAGCCTGGATTCTCTCGAGGAGCCCCGATTGGGCGAAGGCCGTCTGACCCAGGAACAGGGCGAACAAGCCCGTCAGAAAAAATCGCTTCATTTCCGCTCTCTCGGCAAAGTAGCTCGACCGTGGCGGCGTGGGCCGCCGGAGCAGGTGTTTGGACTCGCAGGGGCAAGGCCGGATAGGGGCGGAGACTGTGCTGACCCATAATAGGCAGCCGGAGCGCATTGTAAAAAAGTTTGTCCTGCAAGGGGAGGGCGGCACCCCGGAATTTGCAGTCATCCGTGACGCCTCTGTCGCGGTGCAGCAGATGTGCTCCCTGACGCGCGCGCAGCGCTTGCATCAGGGTATCCGGGCCGCGCTCCCCCTGACGACAAGAACGCCCCGGCAGGAGAAGGAGACGTTTCGAAGTCTTCAGTGGCAGATTTGCGTGATTGTCCTTCACGCCCAGCACGCAGTCGGCGCTCCGCTCAGGTCTGTCGCCGACGATGGCGGTCTGGGCGCCCATCGCATCGATGGTGACGATGCAGCCGGCCACGTCCAGGGTGCGCAAGAGGCGCATGCACGCCCACTGGCTGATGTCCTCGAAGTCATACGCGCCAATGAGGACTGCGGATGCTGGCGCCCCGGAACCCCCGGCGTGTATCCGCCGGGGTTTCCGGGTTGCCGGCCGGGTGGGCTCAGCCCGGCTTGCGCGGGGGCGGCGGGGTGATGCGGGCGATCTTGCCGCCCTGGTCTTCGTAATCCAGCGAGCCGGCGGCGCCGGCTATCTTGAAGCCCTTGGCGGTGAGTTTGTCGCCCACGTCGCCGGCCCGGTGGGCGCGGTTGGAGACGGTGATGATGCTGCGATCCTTCGGAATGTAGTCGGCGTACTTTTCCACGTCGGCGGTCTGGATGTTGAGGAACACCGGGAAGCTGCCCTTGGTGATCAGTTCGTCCGGACGGCGCACGTCGAGCACCAGCACCTGGCCGGGCTTGGCCAGCAGGGCGTCGATCTCGGCGCGGTTGAGTTGCTTGGTTTTATAGGTCCACGGCGGCGCAACGTAGGCGCCCTGGGTGGCCGGGGCGGCTTGCTGGGCGGTGGCGAAGGACGCGCCGAGGGCCAGGAGGGTGGCGAGCAGGATCTTGCTTTTCATCATGTCTTTCATGGCGTTGTGGTTGTGGTTCAGTGGCGGGCCACGGCGCCGTGGTGGGCCGGGCGTGGAGAGGTGTTGAGCACGCGGGCGGCCCCGCGCCGGCGGCCGCGGCGGGGTTTGTCGGGGAGCAGCAGGGACAGGAGGGTGTGCCAGCAGGCCGACAGCAGGGGGGCTGCACCGGGGTGTGACGTGATGGTTTTCATGGGGGCTCCGTTCGGGGGGCTGGCGGCCGTGGGGGCGTGGTTCAGGGTTTGTGCCGGCGTTTGCGTTTCACGACGACGACCCGCGCCGCAATTGCGCCGGCGGCGAGGACGAGCAGCGGTACGGCGAGTTGCCGGATGTCCAGCGCCAGCTCGCCGGACCACTCCAGGAAGCGGCCACCCAGGCTTGATGCGGCAGCGAGGGTGGCGGCGCCCATGAGGCAGGCCAGCGCCAGGGCGATCAGGCGTCGATCGACGCCACCGGCTGACGGGCCGCGCTCGCTGGGCATCGGTCGGGCAGGCCGGGGCTCAGGGGCGCGGCGAAGTGCACACCGTCACCGGGTCCAGCAGCATGAGAAGCAAGGCGAGCGCCCGCAGGGTGGGGGCTTGGGGTGTGGTGTGCATGCAGGGGCTCCTGATAAAGCCGGCTGTCCGGGGAGACGGCATTCCGGGCGGCGTGGATTCAAAATCGATCACGCGCACATGACGGGCGCAATTGAACTTAGCAATTCCGGGGCCAGCCCGGGCGGTGCCGGGGGATGCGCTGATTGTCAGGCGCTGATGGTGAATTAATGCTTTTGAAACAATGGGCTGTGCAATGCGTCCGGGCCGCCGGGGGGCTGCGAGTGGCAGCGTGGGGGCCGTGCGCTGTTGCCCAGCACACAGCCGGGCAACGGTGTTTCACGAATATCAACAGTGGATCGGGGGCGGGGCGGGTTTCAGTCGCCCATCCCCGCGTTGCATCACGGGCAAGCCGCGGATCAGAGTCCGTGGGCGACTGAATCTTATGGCCGGGCCGCGGTTTCGCTGCGGCTGCGGCTGTCGATCAGCTCGATTTCGTCGCCCACGATGCGGGCGGTTTCTTCGAGCAGGATGTCCTTGCGGGCCTTGGCGGCTTTTTCCGAGGCGAGTTCGGCGCTCAGGCTGCGTTCGCCCGATTGCAGGCCGTCGTCGCCTGGCCCGGCAGCTCCGGCTTCTACGGCGCGGGCTTTCAGACGGGTTTCGCGGGCGTCCTTTTCACGCTTGCGTTCGGCTTCCTGCAGCGACAGGCTGCGCTGGTCCTTGAGTTTGAGGATTTCGGCCACGTCTTCGCGCAGGTGGGCGAAACCCTTGTCGCCGGCGGTTCGGCTGGTGTGGCGCTGCTGCAGCGCGGGCAGGATGGCGCGGATCTCGTCGGCCGGGCGGTAGGCGGCGGCGTCGATCTGGCGCCACGGCAGGGCGTTGTCGAAGGCGGTTTCGCCAAACTCGTCACTCTCGAAGGCGGACGGAAAGCGGATGTCGGGCGTGACGCCCTTGAGCTGGGTGGTGCCGCCGTTCACCCGGAAGAACTGGGCGACGGTCATTTTCAGCTCGCCAAACTTCGGCGTGTCGTTCTTGGCCACCTGATCGAGGTTGATGAGGGATTGCACGGTGCCCTTGCCGAAGCTGGGCTCGCCGATGATCAGCGCGCGGCCGTAATCCTGCAGCGCGGCGGCGAGAATCTCCGAGGCCGAGGCCGAGGAGCGGTTGATCATCACGGCCATCGGGCCGTTCCAGGCGGCGCCGGCGTTCTGGTCGCTCTCCACTTCGATCTTGCCGTCGGCCCGGCGCTGCTGGACGACCGGCCCGGTGTCGATGAACAGGCCGGTCAGGTCCACGGCTTCACGCAGGGAGCCACCGCCGTTGTTGCGCAGATCGAGGATGAGGCCATCGACCCGCTCGGTCTTCAGTTCCGCGACGAGGCGGGCCACGTCGCGGCTGGCGCTGCGGTAATTCTTGTCGCCCTGGCGGCGGCCCTCGAAGTCTTCATAGAAGGTGGGCAGGGTGATCACGCCTATCCTGCGGGTGCTCGTACCGGTGCCGATCGGGATCACGGATTTCCGTGCGGCCTGCTCTTCGAGCCGGATGGTGTCCCGCACCAGCGTGACCCGCGTCTGGCGGCCATCGGGGCCCGCGTCGGCGGGCAGCACGTTGAGGACGACCGGGGTGTCCTTGGTGCCGCGGACCAGCTTGACCACTTCGTCCACCCGCGCGCCAACCACGTCGGTGACCGGATCGCTCTCGGCCTGGGCAACCCCGACGATGCGGTCGCCCGGGGCCAGCTTGCCGGAGCGGGCGGCCGGGCCGCCGGGGGTGAGTTCGCGGATGGTGATGTATTCGTCGCGCTCCTGCAGCACGGCGCCAATGCCCACCAGCGACAGGCGCATGGCGATGTCGAAACTGTCGGCGCTGCCGCGCCCGAGGTAGCTGGTGTGGGGCTCGATGCTGCCGGCGTAGGCGTTCATGAAGGTCTGGAAGACATCGTCGCTGCGCACCTTCAGGCTGCGGGCGAGGGCGTTGTCGTAGCGCTTGCCCAGCGTTTCGCGGATGGCTTCGGGGGTCTTGCCGGCCAGCCGCAGCCGCAACCAGTCGTTCTTGACACGCTTGCGCCAGAGATCCTGGGCTTCGGCGTCGTCCCGCGGCCACGGGGCCTTGCTGCGGTCGAGGGGATAGTTTTCGGCGAGCGAGAAATCGAAATCCCGGCCGAGCAGCTCGCGGGCGTAGCCCATGCGCTGGGCGGCACGCTGCTCGAAGCGCTGGAAGATGGCGAAGGGCGCGCCCAGCTCGCCCTGCAGGATGGCGTCGTCGAGACGGGTGCGGGCGTCGGCAAAGCTGTCGATGTCGGCCTGGGTGAAGTACAGGTGCTCCGGGTCGAGGTTTTTGAGGTAACGCTCGAAAATCTTTGCGGACAGCGCGTCGTCCAGGGGCTGGACCGCGTAGTGGTAGCGGCTCAGGAACATGGAGCCGAGGTAGGCGGCCTGCGCGTGCTCGGGGGTCGGGCTGAGGCGCGGGGGCGTGTCGGCGGCGTGGCTTGCGGTGCCGAAGGCGATCGCCAGCAGGGCTCCGATCAGGCGCTTATTCATGGGGTGAGGCTCCTGGGGAAAGGGCTGTCCGATGGGGGAAATGAGCTTACCAGCCCGGTGCGGCAGCGGCGGGCTGGCTGGCGGCCGGGGGAGGCGCAGGGAGCAGGCCGCCGGCCGCGGCGTAGGTGGCGCCCGCGGCGATCAGCACGGCGACGATGAAGGCGGGCACGCCGCCGCCCCGGTGCGTACGCGGCGGCTGTGCATAGGCCTGGGTGAGCGGCGGGGTGACCTGCTTCCAGCCGGTGATCATGGGCTTGACCAGGTTTTCCTTCTTGACCCGCAGGTAAAAGGCAATCGCGCCCACGTGCAGCACGACCAGCGCCAGGAGGCCGTTTTGCAGCCAGGCGTGCCAGCCGTGGAAATTGTCCGACAGATCCTTGCCGACGATATCGGCAAGAGGGCCCTGGTAGGCGATGTCGTCGTTGGTGAACAGGCCGGTGGCGGCCTGCACGCCGACCAGCGCCAGCAGGCCGAGCACCGACAGGGCGCCGATGGGGTTGTGGCCAATGCCGCGCCATTCGCCGCGCAGATAGGCGCGGATGGCGCCGGGGCCGCGCACGAAGCTGGCAAAGCGGGCCGTTGGCGTGCCGACGAAGCCCCACACGATGCGGAAGATGACCAGCCCGATGATCAGAAAGCCGGCGCGGCCGTGCCAGTCGATGAGGTTGCCGCCGACTTTTCCGGAAACGTAGGCAAACACGACGCTGGCAACCAGCGACCAGTGGAAGAGACGGATGGGAAGATCCCAGACGCGTTGGCGATGCATGTTGGCTCCTTGGTATGGTTTTTTGTGGGTCGGACTTCAGTCCGACAGCGCGGGCTCAGAGTGTCGAGTCGGAC
>NZ_JAOAUU010000091.1:0-2069 GCF_030157465.1 Zoogloea sp. | reverse complement strand
TTTTTGTGGGTCGGACTTCAGTCCGACAGCGCGGGCTCAGAGTGTCGAGTCGGACTGAAGTCCGACCCACAGGAAGCGCGGCGCAGCACCATGGCCGGCTCGGTGTTCAGGGTTGACGTGGACATGCTGAGCGAATTGATAGGGGTTTTTGTGGGTCGGACTTCAGTCCGACAGCGCGGGCTCAGAGTGTCGAGTCGGACTGAAGTCCGACCCACAGGAAGCGCGGCGCATCGCGGTGGTTCGTTCGGTGTTCAGGGTGGGTGTGGACATGCTGGGTGTCTCGCATCACAGCGGCCCTCCGCCTGTGGCCTTGAACAGGGCCACGCTGCCGGTGAGGCGGCGCACCAGGATGTCCAGCCTGGCCCGTTCGGCGTTGAGGGCGACGGTTTGGGCGCTGGTGACGTTGAGGTAGCTGACGGTGCCGGCGAGGTACTGGTTGGTGACCAGTTCGAGGGATTCGGTGGCGGCGGCGAGGGCTTCGGCCTGGGCTTTTGCCTCGGTTTCCAGCGTTTGCAGCGCGGCGAGATTGTCTTCCACCTCCTGGAAGGCGGTGAGCACGGTCTGGCGGTAGCTGGCCACGGCTTCGTCCCACACGGCCACGGCCTGGTCCTTGCTCGCGCTGCGGGCACCGGCGTCGAAGAGTGTCAGGGCCAGATTGGGGCCGAGGGACCAGAACTGGTTGGGCAGCGAGAAGACGCGGGCCAGGGCGCTGCTCTGGGTGCCGCCGGTGGCGCCGAGGGTGAGGGTCGGGAAGAAGGCGGCCTGGGCCACGCCGATCTGGGCGTTGGCGGCGGCGACGCGACGTTCGGCACCGGCGATGTCCGGGCGCCGCTCCAGCAGCGTCGAGGGCAGCACGCCGGGTACCGGGGGCAGGGTTGGCAGGGTGCTGGCGGCAGCCACGGCCAGGTCGGACGGCGGGCGGCCGGTGAGCACGGCGATGGCGTGTTCCAGTTGCCGGTGCTGGATGTCCAGATCGATGAGCTGGACCTGGGCCGTCTTGAGCTGGGCTTCGGCCTGGGCCATGTCGGCACGGGCGGCCACCCCGGCCTCGAAGCGGTTGCGGGTGATCTGGGCGCTGCGGGTGTAGGCGCTGACGGTGCGTTCGAGCAGCGCATGCTGGGCATCGTTGATGCGCAATTGCAGGTAGGCCTGGACCAGGGCGGCCTGGGCCGACAGGCGGGCCCCCTGGAGGTCGGCCGCCACGGCCGCCGCGGTGGCACCGGCCGCTTCGTTGCTGCGGGCGATGCGGCCCCATAGGTCGGGCTCCCAGCTGGCGGTGAGGGACAGGCGGCTGGTGTTGCGAATGGGGGCGCCGGCGCTGGCGGTGGTGCCGCCCGTGGTGGTTGTGCTCACGCCCTGGCTGCGGGTTACGCCGAGCGAGCTGCCGAGGGTGGGAAAGTTCTGGGCCTGGGCCGCGTCGAGCAGGGCGGTGGCCTGGCGATAGCGGGCCTCGGCCGCCCGGATGTTCTGGTTGGACAGCTCGACCTGGCTCACCAGGCTGTCGAGCAGGGGGTCGCCGAAGTGCGTCCACCACGCGCCGGCGGGCCGGGCATCGGAGGGGGCGGCCAGTTTCCAGCCGTCGGCTTCGCGGAACTGGGCGGGAGTCGGGGCGTCGGGGCGCCGGTAGTCGGGGCCGACGGCGCAGCCAGCCAGAAGCAGTGCAGCGGCCAGCAGGGGGAGACGAAGTTTCATTCCGTGGAAGGCGTTGTCGATCATGGAAGGAGGGCGCTCGCCGGGGCTTTCGGGCCGCCGCGCAGGCGCAGCAGCCGAAGGCGCAGACGGTCGAGCTGGAGATAGACCACCGGCGTGGTGTAGAGGGTCAGGAGCTGGCTGAGGAGCAGGCCGCCGACGATGGTGATGCCCAGCGGCTGGCGCAGCTCGGCGCCGTCGCCAACCCCGAAGGCCAGCGGCAGGGCGCCGAAGAGGGCGGCCAGGGTGGTCATCATGATCGGGCGAAAGCGCATCAGGCAGGCCTCGAGGATGGCGTCGCGGGGCGTGAGGCCCCGGTCCCGTTCGGCGCTGATGGCGAAGTCGATCATCATGATGGCGTTCTTCTTGACGATGCCGAT
>NZ_JAOAUU010000090.1 GCF_030157465.1 Zoogloea sp. | reverse complement strand
CCGTATGAAAATGCTCGGGATTCATCCGTTATGAGTTTCGAATGCGATGGCCCTGACCGTCACCCGCACAATCTAAGCAAACAAGGGTCTTAATCCCTTTGGTTTCAGGGCTGGGTTCCGGACTTTCTTTTATGTTCTATATTAGTACATTCATAGTCTTAATCCCTTTGGTTTCAGGGCTGGGTTCCGGACCATACGCAGGTACGACATCATCGATCAGGACGAAAGTCTTAATCCCTTTGGTTTCAGGGCTGGGTTCCGGACCCTCGTGTGGAGCGAATTTGGCAGACTGTACGTCTTAATCCCTTTGGTTTCAGGGCTGGGTTCCGGACCAAAATGGCAGTCGATGTACCCGGCATAATTTCGTCTTAATCCCTTTGGTTTCAGGGCTGGGTTCCGGACGCCCGTAAAGTTGCAGGCCGTGTGTATCGTGCTCGTCTTAATCCCTTTGGTTTCAGGGCTGGGTTCCGGACAGACCAAGCCCAAGCCCTCCGCGCCAAGTGCGCGTCTTAATCCCTTTGGTTTCAGGGCTGGGTTCCGGACACGACGATAATGCGTGTCATGTGGGCGCCCTCGGGTCTTAATCCCTTTGGTTTCAGGGCTGGGTTCCGGACGCCTGACGGGCGCGGTCGTGGTTGGCGCTGCTGCGTCTTAATCCCTTTGGTTTCAGGGCTGGGTTCCGGACGCCTGACGGGCGCGGTCGTGGTTGGCGCTGCTGCGTCTTAATCCCTTTGGTTTCAGGGCTGGGTTCCGGACAAATCCGGATTGTTGACCCTGACGACTACGTGAGCGTCTTAATCCCTTTGGTTTCAGGGCTGGGTTCCGGACGCAATGAGCGCCCGGAAGGATGGAGGGTGGCTGAGTCTTAATCCCTTTGGTTTCAGGGCTGGGTTCCGGACGCTCTCAATTCACCGGATATACCTGGGCAGCGTCTTAATCCCTTTGGTTTCAGGGCTGGGTTCCGGACCCAACTACGACATCGAAGGCGAAACGCTGGTGCAGTCTTAATCCCTTTGGTTTCAGGGCTGGGTTCCGGACCGAAGGCGAAACGCTGGTGCAAGCGATCGAACGCGTCTTAATCCCTTTGGTTTCAGGGCTGGGTTCCGGACAAGAGCGTGCAGCGCTGGATGCTCGGGCACGTGGTCTTAATCCCTTTGGTTTCAGGGCTGGGTTCCGGACCTAAAGGTTATACGGGCCACCGATGTCATCGATGTCTTAATCCCTTTGGTTTCAGGGCTGGGTTCCGGACCTGGAACGGCGCCGTTAAGGGCGACCTAGCTGTCTTAATCCCTTTGGTTTCAGGGCTGGGTTCCGGACAAATTGAGCACACCTAACCAACCCACCTACACGTCTTAATCCCTTTGGTTTCAGGGCTGGGTTCCGGACCTTTGATCTTACCGTTCAACGTGAACTTCACGGGTCTTAATCCCTTTGGTTTCAGGGCTGGGTTCCGGACCGATGAGTTCGAGGTATTTGATGCGCTCCTCGGGTCTTAATCCCTTTGGTTTCAGGGCTGGGTTCCGGACCCGCTTTGCTGAGTGCATCAGTCAAAACACGATGGTCTTAATCCCTTTGGTTTCAGGGCTGGGTTCCGGACTGGGCGACGATGCGGTATCTCGCGAAACGGGGTCTTAATCCCTTTGGTTTCAGGGCTGGGTTCCGGACGACGACGCGCCGAGCAACACCGGCGACATGTAATAAGTCTTAATCCCTTTGGTTTCAGGGCTGGGTTCCGGACTCGAAGAATGCACCGCGCCACGTTTTAGCTAAGTCAGTCTTAATCCCTTTGGTTTCAGGGCTGGGTTCCGGACGACGGAAGTCCGGCTGTCCTGCGCGCAGCAGTTCGTCTTAATCCCTTTGGTTTCAGGGCTGGGTTCCGGACGTAACAGGCACGGGCTGCTAATCCTGGCCTTCGGTCTTAATCCCTTTGGTTTCAGGGCTGGGTTCCGGACGAGCGGCTGAAAACCCGCCTTGAAGTCTCGCCAGAGTCTTAATCCCTTTGGTTTCAGGGCTGGGTTCCGGACGGAGAAGATCATGACCAATCAAATCACTTTCACCAGTCTTAATCCCTTTGGTTTCAGGGCTGGGTTCCGGACATTGGCTGCGTCCAGGAACCTCTAACCAACAAGTCTTAATCCCTTTGGTTTCAGGGCTGGGTTCCGGACCTACATAAATCAGAGGCATGGATGAAAAGCGAAGAAGTCTTAATCCCTTTGGTTTCAGGGCTGGGTTCCGGACGGCACAGTAAGGACGGCTATCTGCAGATCAAGATGTCTTAATCCCTTTGGTTTCAGGGCTGGGTTCCGGACTTGATCTGTCTGAACTGTTCTGATCCATTGGAGAGTCTTAATCCCTTTGGTTTCAGGGCTGGGTTCCGGACCCGTAGCAGCGTTCAAACCGATGTTTGCAGCCGGGTCTTAATCCCTTTGGTTTCAGGGCTGGGTTCCGGACCTGCGTCTATTTTTAATAGCGTTAATCCGAATACGGTCTTAATCCCTTTGGTTTCAGGGCTGGGTTCCGGACCTTCAGAAACGCCGGAATCGAAGTCAAGCGCGTTTGTCTTAATCCCTTTGGTTTCAGGGCTGGGTTCCGGACTGCTCGATCAAAAAACAAGATTAAAATCAAACACCTGAAGAGGTGGTTGACGAAGATCGGCAGGTTTAAAAAGCGATGGATCTGGCGGTGCTGCTGCGGACAGTCCAAGACGCGTATTTTAACCTGTTTGCCCCTGTAGTAGCTCGCTGAGCGCGGGCTGAAGGGCGGAAAGCAGTCTGAGGGTCGAAGGCAGGTTGCCGCGACCGAGGGTCACGATGTCGGGCGTTGCGGGCTTCGATGTCCTTGAACAGCTCCTGCACTGCGTGGCTGCTGCCCTCAAAGTAGTACAGCGAGTACTGCACCGGCACGTAGTGCTTGATGACAAGGGGATGAGCGCGGTTGAGGCGCTTGGGGTTGGCGATGTCGTAGGCGATGAGCCAGGCGCGGGGGCATTCAGTGACATGGTTGATTCTCCGCTGCTAGATGGCGACGCAGGCGGCCGTGCAGTTCGGGAAGACGGGCATGTTAAAACTCCTCGTCGTTGTCGGGGCTGGCGATCCAGGTGCTGCCGTCGGTGCGCAGGTTTCGCGCAAGGCGGGCGCAGCGAGCGCGAAGCCAGCGCCGCGGCAGCTTTGCGCTCTTCTCCCAGGCGGAATAGAAGTGTTCGCGCCCTGCCTTGCCGAGAACACAGGCACCGTTGTGCTGACTGAAGTGCTCTGCGCGCAGGTTGTGGCTGCGGAATTGCTGCCACACCCACGCATCGGCGTGCGGCCTCAGCACCTCGATGAGGTCGCAGGCAAGAGATTCGCGGCCGAATGCCGGTCGGTGGTAAAAGCCCAGCAGCGGGTCGAGGCCGGCGGCATGGGCGGCTCGCACTGCGTCGAAATGCAGCATGGTGTAGGCCAGCGACAGGCAGGCATTGACCGGATCACGCGGCGGGCGGCGGTTGCGCCCCATAAAGCCCAGCTCAGGCGCAAAGAGCGCCGTAAGCGCTCCAAAATGCGCCCTTGCGGCGGCGCCTTCGAGCCCGCGCAGGCTGGCCACCATAGGACAGGCCGGGATCAGCGCAGCCACCGCGGCAAGGCTGGCAAAGCCATCGCCGATGGCTTTGCGTGCGTCGGGGCGCTCCATCATGGCTTGGCGTAACAGGCGCTGCTGCCGTTGCAGCTTGTAGACCATCAGCTCGCGCGCCCATGCCAGGCACCAGGCCGGGTCCATCACCCGGTGGGCCTGGGCCAGGCGCACTGCGGCGTCCTGGTGGGCGGGGCCCAGCACCAGGGCAACGCGGCGGCTGCCGCGGGTACTGAGCAGCAGCGTGGCGATGCCGGCTTCGGCAAGCTTGATGAGCACGCCGCTGTCGAGCCGGGTCTGGCTTCCCTGAATGACAACCCGTTCGATGAGACGCAAGGGCACGTTGCCACAACGTTCACCGCCTTCGTACAGGGCCAGCGCGGCACTGTCGGCGCGAATTTCAAGCTGGGAGCGGTCGAGATAGAGCGTGGCCATGGTGGACTCCGGATTCAGGCAAAGTAGAAACAGGACGGATCAGCCGGCGGGCGGGCCCGGCCCTGGGTCAGGCTTCTTTCATGGGGGGCCAGTTGCAGCAGCAGGACGCGGTCTTTGTGCTCATCGAGCAGGAGACTCATGGCATGGATGAACTCGCGCTTTTCCAACGGGGTCGGGAAGATTTCATGCACAGACTTTTGCCCGCCGGTGGCATAGCCGCCTACCAAGGCCCGCGCGACAGCGAGGCGGCCCGGCTGGCTCACGTCGTAGGCAGCAAGATAGAGGGCGCGCCGGGCCATGTCCTAGCGGCCAGACTTGCCGAGGTAGCGGTCCGCCAGCCAGATCGTGCCGATGACCGCTACCACGAGGACGCCAACCACCGCTTCGGCTGGGAGTGCAGCAACTTCGGCGCTGAGCACGGCGCCGGTTGCGCTGACCTTCAGCGCGAGACGCAGGGATGAAATACCGAGTGCCATGCCTTGCTCCTTTTACCGCTCCGCGGGTTGCTGGGCCTCTGCCCCGATGAAGCGAGTGTAGGCGCACGCACTTTGTGCCCCCTGGGTCACAAGCTTGTTGCCATCACGAGCGGCACCAGGCGAATCGTGTCAGCGCAAGGCGTTGTCAAGCCATTTGCGCAGGCTTTCCTCGTTACCGGCCAGCGCCGCGACGAACCTGGCGGTTTCGCGAACAGACCAGCTTTGCGCCTCTACATTGGCACGCACGCCGTGGGCCAGCTGGTTGCGCAGGAACTTCAGCACGTAGAAATTACGCTCGCTTTTGAGATCGACGCGGGCATCCTTGGTTTCCTGTTCCAGCTGCCGCTCAGCTTGCTCGCGGTCGCGCTGAAAATTGTTCGCGTCGCCGCCGTTCAGCTCAACCTGCTTCGAGATGCTTGATTCGTAGGCGAAGATGCTGGCCCGCAGGTAGTCGCATTTGCGCAGCGCCTGCAGCGCGAGCCGGCGCTCCCACTCGGAACGTTTTGCCGAAGTCCGCCATTCGAGGCTTTTCTTGAGCCGGGGGAAAAACATCCGGCCCGCCGGAGAAGCGGGCTCTGTCGTGGCCTTCCAGAACGAGTTGAGCTTTTGCTGGGCCAGCGACAGGTTGCCGATGCGCTCAAGGAAGGCCGCTTCGGCCAGCAGGCGGCCAGCCAAACCCTCGCGGTCCAGAAGTTTCTCGAAGATGCCGTAGTCGCCGTCCTTGTCGAACTGCTCCAAAGCACGGATCCACTCCTGCACCACCAGTAGGCCACGCAGGCTCACCACCGGGGTGCTCGCCCGATTGGCCGGATCATAGGCGCCGTAATAGATCTCGCGGATCTGCGCGTGACCAATTGCTTCGAGGTAGAAGGCCGACAGCAGCCCCAGCATCGGCAGGTGGCGCAGACCGTGGGTAATGTCCAGATACAGGGTGTCGTCGTTGTGGCCCAGTCCTTCGGCGAGGGTCTGCAAAATATCGACCTGCACGCCCTCCTCGAATCCGTATGGAATCAGGCGTAGCTCGAAACGGCGTTGACTGTGGGCATTCAGTTCTGCCTCGACGCGGGCAAGCAGCGTGCTGTCCACCCGGTTTCCCTTGACGGCGTCGGCTAGATCGACCCAGGTTGTTTCGTCGCGCGTCGCCCCCAGCGAGTCGGCAAGCACATCCCACATGCTGCCGGTTGTGCCCAGGATGCGGATTGTATCCACGCCCAGCGCGTCGGCCAGGCCAACCCCGAGAAAAGGCGTCGTGAACACATGCTCGCCGAGCACATAGGTGGTTTGGTGGTAGTTGCCGCCTTGGGGCACCAGACCGAGAAAAGAAATCAACGTTGCAGGCATGGGATCGTCCAGGAAGTGTTGGAATGGGGCGGTGCATCTCCACAGTGTGGGCACAAGCCAATGGCGTAATGTTATTGACCCGGCGCTGCCTCTGCCTTTCGACATGCCTGGAGCGATCGGGCTGAGATATTCAAGGGCCGGGTGAATAAGCCACGCCCTACGACCTTCCGATCCACTGCGCCACTGCAAATGCAGCGACATCGGAAAGCAGGCCGCAGCGCAAGCTTGCCACACGAGCTCATCCCGGGCCGGCCATGCACAATAAAGCCATCGAATCACGCTTAACCCAGAAGATCACCCTGTTCGATTTACTGGAAACCGTTGTGAGCCCCCCCAGGGCAACCGCTTACGCGCCGAACATAAACACGCTGAAGTGCTAACCGGGGCTTCACAATTTTGGCATTATCCAAACCCTCCCGCGGGTCTGCGCGACGTGCCCGTGCATTCCGCCCGACCAGACCTTTGTAAAATGAAAGAATGCACTTGAAGGATTCAGTTTCAGAGCATGCCAATGTCCAGGTGAATGGTATGCATCTCCGTCTGCTGCCCCTGCGTCTCAGGCTGAAGTCCGAAACACTGGCCCTGGATTTCTTTTCCGGGCCACTGTGGAGGAGCGGCTTTGGCCTGGCATTGAAGAATCATTTTCCGGGCGTATTCGACCTGCTCTTTGCCGAGCATGCGCGTCTTGGCCGGCTCTATGCCCTGCAGTCGCCACTTGCTGCGGTGAATCCCGGCGAGCCCTTCGAGCTTGGTCTGACCCTGTTTGGCGCCGCCACCGAGCATGCCGTTGCCTGCACACAGGCGGTGGCCCGGCTGGGCGAAATGGGGCTCGGCGAACACCGCGGACACTACCGCCTGCTCGACGCCCGGGTCGCCGGCAGCGGCAGTTCCCCCTTCTTGGATGCAGCGTCGGGCTTGGCGGCCTGGCCTGTCGCTGCCGGCCCTGAGCTGTGGCTGGAGCAGTCGTCCGGCAATGCCAACCTCATCCGTATCGATCTTCGGACGCCCTTGTGCGTTAAGGACGGCAAGGTCGCCTGCTGTGGCGCCTTCGAATTCAGTCAGCTTGTGCGCCGTCTCCATAAACGGATCGCCCAGTTGTGCGAAGCCGCCGGGGAAGCCTCCCCGCTTGCCCGCCCTCTCACCGAAACGCAGCTCCGTCTTGCCGCCGACGTGCGCCTCATGCACAGCGAGCTTGAGTGGGTGCAGGTCAAACGCCAGTCGTCACGCAGCGGGCAAACCATGGTGCTCGAAGGCATGACCGGGCACCTGATCTACCGCGGCGATGTGGCCCCCTTCACGGGCCTCCTGGCCCTCGGAAAAGTTCTCCAGCTGGGCGCCAAGACTGCTTTCGGCTTTGGCCGCATCGATACCCACTTTTCCTTTGAGGATTGAGAAATGGCACTCAGAAAACCGCCCGTCGATCTGGACCCCGGCAAACTGCAACTGACCGGGGCAGCCACGGATATCCGCTGGCAGGACTACTCCTGCACCCTCGTGACACCGCTCTACGGTGGTGGGGTCAAGGCCGGAGAAGTCGATGCCTACATGCCGATCCGTGCCAGCGCAATCCGCGGTCATCTGCGCTTCTGGTGGCGCCTCCTCGCGAAGCACAAATACAGACTCAAACCGGACGAAATCCGGCAGCGGGAGTTCGCACTCTGGGGCGGTCTGGGTGATACGCCGCAGGCCAGCAATGTCTGGGTGCGGATCGATACGATTGCAAATCTTGTAGTCGAACCCTGGGCCGAATATGAAAAAAGCGACCGTGGCGGCTGGAAGTCCATTCCGAAGCCTGCACAGTGGGCCAATGCGCCCTATGCCCTGTTCCCTGCCCAGGGCAAGCGGCCCGGTCCGGGCTCGGAGAACCCGCATGGTCTGGCCATACCCGGCTTGACGTGGACCCTGCACTTGGGCCTCCATTACCCGGACAAAGCGGACGCGACACTGCGCGAGGATCTGGACGGGCGGGTGCATGAGGCCCTGCGCTGGTGGGCGTCGTTCGGTGGCGTGGGTGCCAGGTCCCGTCGCGGCCTTGGTGCCTTCCAGATACAGAATCTCGAGTGCGTCAGTGCCGACGAAGCTGAAGTTGCCGGCTGCCGGCTGGTGGTCACCAATTCCTCGAAGGACAACGCAAGTGCAGCCTGGGAGGCTTCGATCAACAAGCTGAAGGATTTCCGGCAAAAGCCCGGCTTTGCTCGCAACACAGGCACCAAAAGCGGCCGTCCGGGCAGAAGCCGGTGGCCAGAACCCGATGCCATCCGGCGTGCGACCAACACGCATGCCCCACTGCACGCGCCGGAACATCAGGCCGGACAAGCCTATCCCCGCGCGGCCTTCGGTTTGCCGATCATTTTCCAGTTCAAGGACGAGGACAAGAAGGCCGGTGATCCCCAAAACTTTACGCTGGGGCCGGAGGGGTTTGATCGCCTAGGGAGCCCGCTTCTGCTGCGCCCGTATTTCAAAAACGGCAAGTGGTTTCCGGCCGCCCTGCTGCTGCCCCACGAGCACGTGAAGAAAATGCGCCTCGTCATGCCGGATCGCACCATTGCCGCGCCGCAGCAATGGTGGCGACCGGAACAGGCTGCGCAGGTTGAGCCGATGGCACCGCATGGCCAGGATGCCTTGTCGGCATTTCTCAAATATTTCGCTAAATAGGCAGGAGTTGTTTCAATGAGTGACCATCTTCTCTTGCTTGCCTTGGGCCCTGTCCAGAGCTTCATCAGCGCTGCGCGGCGTAGCCGCGATCTGTGGAGCGGCTCGTGGCTTTTGTCGGAAATCTCGAAGGCCGCGGCCAAAGCGCTGCAGGATGGCGGCGCGCTACTGATCTTCCCGGCGCCGGGCAGCGATCTTTCACCCGGCAGCGAATTTTCGGTCGGCAACAAGGTTCAGGCCGTCCTTGAAAAGGAGGACGAGGCTGCCGTCCGGGCACTGATGGAAACAGCCAAGCAGGCGGCGCGCAATCGATTCCGAGAAATCGCAGAATGCGCCCGCAAGGAGCTAAAGGATCCAGGCGCCCTGCGCGACGACATCTGGCAGGCACAAGTCAGCGATTATGTCGAAACTTATGCGGCCTGGGCGTGTATAGGCGAAGCGGGCTACGACACGGCTGTCAAGCGGGCCTCGGCTGCGCTCGCTGCCCGCAAGGCGACGCGGGATTTCCAGCCTTCGGCGCGCAGTGCAAATGAAAACCCCTTCTTCAGCCTGCCGAAATCTTCCCTCGACGGAGCCCGTGAAACCGTGCTTGCCAAGGACTCACCGGGTCAGACCCTGCGCCGCAAGCTAGGCCTGAGCGGTGGCGAACAACTCGACTGCGCAGGTATCGCCAAACGTATGGGCGGCAACATCGACCAGTTCACGCCCTACACCCGCCTCGCCGCCCATGCATGGATCGAAGCCCTGTCCGAAGTGGACCGTCAGGCGCTCATTGACGCTTATGAGCCACTGGTCGGCGCCGGTCTGGCGACCCGTGTTGCCGGCAACGGGGACTGCTTCAAAGCCTTCCCGTTCGACGCGCAACTGCTCTACCGCTCGCGGCTCGATACGGCGCTGCGCGATGCCGACAACGGCGAGGCCGAAGCTCTGCAGGCCCTGCGGAACGTGCTCAAGGGCGTCTGGCATCGCTGCGGCGAGCCCTGCCCCTATGGCGTGATCCTGCTCGCTGATGGCGACAAGATGGGTGCCCTCCTCGGTGAAGTGCACGATCGCGAACATCACATCCGCATCACCCGGGCCCTGTCGGACTTTGCGGGAAGTGTGCGCGGCCGTGTCAAAGAGTTTTCCGGCCACGCCATCTACGCCGGGGGCGACGATGTACTGGCTTTCGTGCCGCTGCAATCCGCTTACGAATGCGCGAGTGCCTTGCAGAAAGATTTTGCCGACTTTCTGCAGCCCGTCGCCGAGGCGCTGGGCGCAACGAACCTGCCCACGTTAAGCGTCGGTCTGGCCATCGGACACATCATGGAGCCGCTTGGCAATTTGCGCACCCTGGCAGGTCAGGCTGAAAAAATAGCCAAGGGCGACGATTGCCCGGACGACAAAAAACGCAACGCTCTCGGGATTGCCTTGCGTGTGCGCTCCGGCGGAGTCATCACGTTACGCATGCGCTGGGATGATGATGAGGCGCTGAGAGACTTTGTCTTCTGGCAGACCTGCTATCAGCAGGGCGCGCGCCAGTTGCCCAGCCGCCTAGCCTACGATGCCCGCCAGGTTCAGCAGCGCACCGCGTTCGCGCTGCTCGACGACGAGCCCGAAAAAATCAAGCCCGAACCCGGCATTCAACACGCCGAGTTCGCGCGCCTGCTGGAGCGTACCCGCACGGAAACCGGCAAACCACTGGATGAGAAAATGAAGACCAGGCTCCAGTCCCGAAACCGGGAGATCGGCCTCGCCACGCTGGCTGATGAACTGATCGTTGCACGCTGGCTTGCCGCCCATACAGCACGCGACATCGGAGACGAATGATGCCCCACGACTATCTGATCGAAGCCCTCGCTCCGCTGGTGTTCCGCTCCGGCAAACCGTTCGGTTCGCAAGCCGGCGCCGACGGCGCGGCCTTCCCCCTCCCTTCCAGCCTGGCCGGTCTGGTCCGAACCCTCTATGCGGACCAGCACAAGGAGGGCTTCTCCGATGCGTTGCGTCAGATCGCCGTGGCCGGCCCTCTGCTGGCGAGGCGCGAAGCGGATGGCAGAACCGTGCCGCTACTGCCCAAACCGAACGATGCCTTGTATCTGAAGGACGGTGCTGATACCTGTGTGATCCGTCTCGCACCGGCTCGCTTGCCGTCGGGCGCCGGTTGTGATCTGCCTGAAGCGCTTATGCCGGTGCAAATGACCCGCTCACTTGATGGCAAGCCCGTAGTGGGCCCGCAGTTCTGGCCGCTTGAGCGCGTAATCGAATGGAGTGCCGGAGCCGAACTGGATTTCCATCAACTCAAGGTTGAAGGTCTGGCCTCCCTGGCAACGGAAGATCGCACTCATGTGGCGCTTGATCGCAAGACTTACGCGGCTGACGACGGACGTCTGTTCCAGACCGGAGGTATTGAACTGACCGCATGTCAGGACAAACAGGGCTGGGAGTCGCACGACCTCGTGTTTCTGGGCCGCGGGGAAGTCAAACTGGCGAGCACCCTGGCCACCTTCGGTGGCGAACGCCGCCTCTCGCGCCTTCACGCGGCGGACACGGGGCACTATTGGCCTGCCCCGCCTCATGAACTCGACGCGCAGATCCGCGCCGCCAAAGGCCTGCGCCTGACGCTGGCCACACCAGCCATCTTCTCGGCAGGGCATCTGCCTGGCTGGTTAGACGCACAGACGCTGTCTGGCGAACCACCAGCTTGTCCGGGTTTGTCGCTACGACTCAGGGCCGCCGCTATCGAGCGTTGGCTGCCGGTCTCGGGCTGGGATCTCGCCACCAACAAGGCACGCGCGATGCGCAAGGCTGTCGCTCCGGGCGCCGTGTACTGGTTTGAGCTGCTTGGTGATCCGCCTTCCGGCTTCCTCGACCAGCTGTGGCTTCGCCCTGTTTCCGATCATACGCAGGACCGACATGACGGCTTCGGTCTTGCACTGCCCGCCGCCTGGCTCCCGCCCGCACATCAATAAAAAGGATTTGTCATGCAACAAAAAATATTCCATCTGCACGCACTCTCCGCGCTGCATGTCGGTACGGGCCAGAGCGTTGGTGTCGTCGACCTGCCCATCGCCCGCGCCCGCGCGACAAACCTGCCTCTGGTGCCAGGCTCCGCGCTCAAAGGCGTTCTGCGCGACGAATTCGCCCAATTGCCGGGGGTTGATATGCGCCGTATCAAGACCCTCTTTGGGCCGGAATCTGCACTCGACGGCGACATTCATGCGGGCGCCCTCGCCGTAGGTGACGCGCATCTGCTGATCCTGCCGATTCGCTCCTTCAACGGCGTGGTGGCCTTTGCGACCTGCCCCTTCATCCTCAAGCGCTACGCCCGCGATCTGGGCCTCACGGCGACCGTACCGACGCTGAATAAAGACCAGGTAGCCGTGACCGGCGGTAGCTTGCTCGTCAGCGGAAACAAGGTGCTGCTCGAAGATCTTGACCTCAACGCTGTCTCCAACGATGCCGCGATCACCGCTTGGTCCGAATGCATCGCGGTTGGCCTCTATCCGGATCAGCCGGAATGGCAGAAGGAATTCAGGCAACACTTCGCGATCCTGCCCGACCAGGTGTTCTCCTTCCTCGCCGATACGGCTACCGAGATCCGTGCGCGAATCCGGATCGACGAAGCCACCCGCACGGTGGCGAACGGCGCGCTGTGGTACGAGGAAAATTTACCCGCCGAAGCGGTGTTGTGGGGCGTGATGGGCGTCTCCCGCTCCCGCAACAAGGACGACGAAACCACCGCGGCCGACCTCGCGGCCCTGTTGCCGCAGAAGGAACTGGCTCTGCAGATTGGCGGTAAGCACACCGTCGGCCGCGGCCTGTGCCGCTTCCTCGTCGCCTGAGGAGAGATCGTATGCAGACACGTTCCCAAGGCTATGCAAAAGCGGCTTACGCCAAGGTCGTAGCGGTCAAGGACAGTTCCGTAGCCAAGAAGTATGGCGCGCTGGCGCTGAATTTCCCGGTTATGGTCCTGCAGTCGGGGCTGGCCCAGGCCACAGGCTTTGTGCTCGCCAAAAAGAAAGATGAGCACTTGCGCTACCTTGATGAGATCGCCGATGTGCTTGGCGAAAAAGATGGTGCGGCTTTTCACTCAAAAATCATTTCCAGCGATCTGAGTGACTACCAGCACCTGACGCGCCGCACGCTCGAGGCGGCTGGCTGGTTCAAGCGCTATGCCCAGGGTCTTCTAGGAGCCCAGACCACCGACGGGGAAAAAGAATGAATCTGCCACTGATGAGGAAGACCCTCCAGGGCGCCGTGAGCCAGGCGATCTCTCCCCATGTGGGGCTGTGGCTCAGCCGTGGCTGGAAGGAGTTCAGTCAGGACGAGCATGACTGCAAGGGTGGGCATCTCGATAGGGCGTGCGAGCAGACCCCATCGCCCCTCTACAAACTGGCCTATGAGCGTTGGAAGCAGCTGACGGCCGACACGGCACGTTTTCGCAGCCTCTACATGCGGCTTCCGCAGCGCCTGTTCATTGGTCTCAGCACAGCCTCTGCCATCGAAACCGGAGTCTGTACAAGCCACAGCTACGGTATGCCGATGATTCCTGGCTCCTCGGTCAAGGGTGCAGTGAGAGCCCATGCTGCGGCGATCGGCGTACCGGTCGAATACCTGGCTGCGCTCTTCGGCGAGGACGAGACTACCGCGGCCGCGGCCAAGCGCGTGCCGGGCGCAGGCAGCCTGGTATGGCACGACGCCTGGTGGATTCCGGACAGTGCGCCTAGGCCCTTCGTCCGGGATGTGGTCACCGTCCATCATCAGCAGTACTACGCCGGAAAGGGCGAAGCGACGGATTTCGACAGTCCGATCCCGAATGTGCAGATCGCCGTTGGTGGTGGGTTTCATTTCGTCGTCGAAGGGGATGCTGCCTGGACCGATCTGGCCCTCAAGTTACTTCAGAAGGCACTGACAGAGTCTGGCATCGGCGCCAAGCGGGCCGCGGGCTACGGCTTCATGGAAGTCGATCAGAAGGCCATGGACAAAGCTAAAAAGGCGCAAAACGAAGTGCTGATACAGGCCCTCGACCCAGCCGGCAAAGTTCGTTTTCAACTGAGTGATCTCAGTGAAAAGAAGCTCGCCGAAAAATTCGGCAAAGGCTTCAATGCAACGAAAAGCGAGTATTCCGAAGCGGAATGGGTGCTGGTGCCCAAAATCGGTTTGGAATTACATGGCGAGTTGATCCGCTCCTGGAGCAAAGAAACCAAGAAGACCAACAATGCCAAAGCCAAGGCCTACAAGTTCTTCATGGGGCTCAAGGGCGAAGACTGAAATACTGGGCGGCCCTGGCCGGAATTCAGGTGTTGCAGGCGTGAATTCCGGCCGCCCCAATCTTCAGAAATAGTCTCTTCCCTCAGCATCTGCCGCCCCTGATCAATCGAGCAAAAACCTCATGACCATCTGGTTTGTCACCCGTCACCGTGGCGCCATCGCCTGGGCACACCGGCATGGCATCGTCTCAACCGAAGAGGGCGCAGAACGCATCGTCGACAGCATCGCGGCCAGCGAGGTCAACGTGGGTGACACTGTAATCGGCACCCTGCCAGTTCACTTGGCAGCGGATATCTGTGCGCGGGGGGCGCGTTATTTTCATATTGCGATGTCAGTGCCCACCGAGCGACGCGGGCAGGAGTTGACGCCGGACGACATGGACGCCTTTGGCGCCAGTTGCCGCGAATTCATCGTCTTTGGCGCTCCTGGCACTTCATCTGAAGGAGCGCCCGCATCGCTTCCTGCATCCGGAACCGGCGCCCATGTGTGCCTCGTCTCCGACCAGCAGATGGCCAACCTACTGCCCATCCTCAAGCGCCGGCCCGCCCGTGTCGAACTGGTGTGTACGCCGGAGATGCAGCAGGATGGCAGAGGGGTGGATCGCCTCGCCCGCTCGCTCGGCAATTACGGTTACAGCGTCGAGCAGGTCACGCCACATGCAGCGCCGCGCGAATGCGCCGCGGACTTTCATGCTGCGCGCCTGTTTGCCCGCCAGTTGCGCGAAAAGCTACTCCAGACTCATCCGGGCGAGCCCCTGACACTCAACGCCACCGGCGGCACCAAGGCGCTCTCGAGCGCCTTCTTGATGGAGTTCCAGGGGCTGGAGATTCTCTATACCGACACCCAGGGCGGCGGCTTCATCCGCCACATGGATGGCAGCGCTGCCGGCCCCGAGCCGCTTGGTAGTCTCGTGACCAGCATCGACGATTACCTGCATTGCCAGGGCTACCGCATCACCCGCTGCACCTCGGACGATAAACGCTGGCGCGAAAACGCCGATGCTCGACGCGGCGTTTCGGAACAGCTGGCTGCCGGGAGCGGCACGAACATCATGAACAATTTCATCGGCGAACTGAACCGCCGTGCCCAGCAGACGGAGGACAAGCTCCTGAGGACTCATTTTCAGGGCAATCCCCGATCGCTCAGTACGGAGAGGCGCAACGCGCTCCTCGAACAACACCTGCCATTCACCCCCAGCCCCGCGCTCGCCTTTCCGGCAGCCTTGGCCCCGCTGATCGCCAGCCTGTTCGATACCGGTCTGCTGCGGCGCAACGAAGACGGTGCGGTTTTCTTCGCTGGCGTGGACGCGCTGCGCTATCTGAGTGGCGGCTGGCTGGAGGAATGGGCCTGGCATGTGGCCCGCGCATGTGGCGCCGACGATTGCCGCTGTGGGGTTTTCGTGCAGATGAACAAGGACGGCATGGCGAGCGACAAGGACGACAACGAACTCGATCTGGTGGTACTGCACAACAACCGCCTGCTCATCGCCGAATGCAAGACCATCAACTGGTGGGGAGCAAGTGGCAAGCAGGACATCCTCAATAAGCTCGACGCGCTCGGCAATCATGCCCGCGGACTGTTCGGTCGCACCCTCCTTGTGTCCGCCCGCCCGCTCGATGACGATGCTCGCCGCCGCGCCAGCAACTATGGCGTCAAGGTACTCGAAGCCGTCCGCATGAACGGCCTGAAGCGCGAGATTCTCGACTGGATGGGGCATTGAACGCATATGCCAGAGCATTCACGCCGCCGCCCGTCAGAGCCAGACGTTCATGACTCACGGACGAGCAGCAGGAAGGAGAAACCCACCGCCTCGATTTCGGCCCGACTTTGCAGCACCCGGCCTTCTTCCATGCGCCGCGCAAGCCGGAAGACGAGAGCAAGCTGGCCCGGCGCCTGCTCGAATTCGATCCTGCACATTGGGCACTCGATACCTAGCAGTTCAGAGAGGATGGCCGCGGTCGGCGCATGCCCTATGGCGCTCTCGAAGCCGTGCTCATGAACGCGTTGCTGCGCCTCCAGAAGTGGAATCGTGCGGCTGCGGAACAGCCCGTCAGCCGTGATGATGGGTGCGTTCAACAGCCAGATCGGCGAGGCCAGGGCGCTGGATGAAGCATGTTGCATGGAAAGTTCTTTCGATTGGTCGCATGAGTTGGTTGTGCATAATGTCCAAACTAGCCTGCACCCAATTCCCTCGCAAGCTTGCAAGGCCGCCCCTTCTGGGCGGGACTGGCACACTGCAGTATCCGAGGCATGGGGAACCGCACCGACTAAATCGATGAAAGCCTCGCAGGAAACCAGGATGGATACTTCAACAATCAGGGCCACGCTTGTCCGCCAGGATCGCCACCTCCAGCGCCTCGTTCATGGCGAACAAAGCTATTCCAGACGCTGGGTCGCGGAGCACGGCAGCGACGACCCAGAACTGGCCGCTTGGCTGTCGGCCGAACTTAGGCTGTCTGACCAACCCGCTCACCTGGCCCAGGCGCCTGAAGCTCTGCGCCTGCCTTGGCAGGGCTGGCTTGACTATTATCGAGGTGACTACCCAGCAGCCGCTGCATCTTTCACGCGAGCCTGGGCTACCCTCGGAGAGGCGCCCGACGAAGCAGCCCTCGCGGCCGACATTGCGCTGGGCCTGGGCAAGGTCTATACGCGCAGCGGACACTGGCAGGACGCCCGCTGCTGGCTGCTGCATTCACTGCAGCAAAGCCGTGACGAGCAACGCCTGTTCGGCCTGGTGCAGGCCTATGGCGCGCTCGGCGAGCTGATGTTGCGGGCCGCACAGCCCCAGGCGGCACACGCGTGCATGAGCACCGCCTACCATCTGCTCCCGCCGGGCAGTGGCCAACAGCCACGGCAATTGAACTACCTGGCCAGTACCCTGATGCGCAGTGGCGCTGCGCTGCGCGCCGAATCGCTCCTGATGACGAGCCTGCACATGGCGCACGATGCCAAAGACGCGGATAGCGTCTGGCACGCCCTGGCTCGGCTTCAGTTTTTGCTCCTTGACGACCGACGACAAAGCGCACCGGACGTGCTGCTGACCTTGTGCGATTACCTGCCAACTCGCCTGACGCCCGTTGCTGCAGGTTTCCTGCATGTCGGCCGGGCCATGCGCGAGCAGCGTCTGGGCAATACCGGCGCTGCGCGCAAGTGTCTGCATTCTGCGCTCGGCGTGCTGGACCTCCCGGGCCAGGCTCTGCCCTGCGAAAGGGCCTGGGTCGACCGCCTGCTCGCCACGCTCGATGGGCTCCCCGTGGCCCCGCCTCCCGCCGTATGCCAACTGTTGGCACTGGAGGCGCTGCCTGCTCCTCCGGGTGAATCGATCCTCGACCGGACTTGGGCCAGCCTTGCGCTGCCAGCCGAAAACGGCTTTGCCTGGCTGTGTGAGGAGGTCGAATCCTTCGATGCCACTATGGTCAGGCGAGCCTGCTTTTTTATATGACCGAACTGAACTCTCTGGAGCGAAGCACCATGCAGATGCAAACCGAACGTACCGTCGTCGTGACAGGCGCTGCAGGAGGCATGGGCTACGCAACCTCGCGCCACCTCGCCGCGCAGGGTTGGCAGGTGCTGGGCATCGACCGCGCCGAAAATCTGAAGCCGCTCAGCAAGGAGATCCCGGGCCTCCACGCGCTCGTTGCAGACCTGGCCGACTCCGGGCTGCCAGACCGGGTCGCGGGCGCTCTCACCTCCTTGCCGCCAGTTGCCGGCCTCGTCAACATGGCAGGCATTTCCGTCGGCGACACGATCGACAGGCTCAGCGACGAAGATTGGGACCTATCGTTCGCCGTCAATGTGACCCCAGCGATGCGCCTCATACGCCTCCTCGCGCCGCGCATGAAGGCCAATGGCAAAGGTAGCATCGTCAACGTCGGCTCCCCCGTCGGCATTGTCGGAGCCCGCAAACCGAGTTATGCCGCGAGCAAGGCGGCCCTGACCGGCCTTACCGTGAGCTGCGCGCGCAACCTCGGACCCGACAATATCCGCGTAAACCTGCTTCTGCCCGGTCCGACCCTCACCGGTATGACCCACGACTGGAGCGCGGAGCGTCGCGCTGCGATTGCCGACGGCAGCTTTCTGAAGCGGCTGTGTGCGCCGGATGAAATCGCGCGAATGCTTTCTTTTTTGCTTGGCGAGGACTGCAGCTACCTGACCGGCAGCGTCATAGACATGACCGCCGGCAGCATGTGGGGGCACTGATGGGCAAGAAAAAATTGCGCCTGGCTTTGATTGGTCTGGGCAAGCAGGGATTGGAACACCTGAACGCTGCGGACCTGTGCGAAGACATTGTTTTTGTGGCTGGCGTAGACCCCAGTCCAGAAACGCGCCAGCGTGTGCTTGAAAGCGGCAACGGTATGCAGGTACTGGAGAGCCTAGAAAGCCTTGACCCGGCCATGCTCGATGGCTTGGTGCTGGCCTTGCCGCACCACCGTTACACTGAGGCGTGGGACGCTCTGCTCGCCCTGGGCCTGCCCATCTTGAAGGAAAAGCCGCTTGGCCGAAGCTTCGACGAAGCCCTTTCTCTGCTCGATCGTGCGCGGGCGGCCGGATGTCCGGTGCAGACCGCTATTCAGCGTCGCCATCACCCGAGCTACCGACTACTGAAGCAAACGCTGGAAACAGAGCGCATCGAAGTTAGGGAAGTTCACGCCCACATGCACTTGGGCTTCACGGCTACCACAGGCGGTGTTGAGTCGTGGCGCGACAAGCGTCACCAAGCCGGTGGCGGCGCACTGCTCGACGCCGGCTACCACCTTGTGGATCTGCTGCATTTTATGTTCGGCCCATTCGATCTCGTATCAGCCTCGCTGTGGCGGAACGGACAGCCCATCGGCGACAACGAAATCGACGAACGCGCCTGGCTGACCGGACGCGCCGAAAAAGGCTGGATCATGCTTGACTCATGGCTGGCCGGACAGCCCGATCCGAAAACCGGTAAGCCGATAAAGTCTGAGCGCCTTATCCTGAAAACCAGCCAAGGCATCTGGGAGGCGAACCGCGAAGGCATCTGGCACGACGAGCTGCGGGTCGCCACCACTGACCGCGAATGGCACCAAGCCATGGCCGGGCAACTGGATGGCTTCGCCGCCCATATCCGCAGCGGGCGCTGGCATGACGAACTGATCTGGGATCAACTCCCGGCCATGCGCGTGATCGACGAGGCCTATCGTCTCGCAGCACGTTACTGAAGCCAAGTCACCGCACACTGGGTAATTGAGCCGAAATGGCATATCTAAAGCACGTTGATCCGGCACCCAGCGATTCCCGAAGTCGTTGATGCTGAAGTGCTGGCGCTGGTATTGAATTGACCAGGGAGAGCGAGCCAGTGACCGCAATGCTCTCGTGATCGAAGCGCATGCTCACAAATGTCTGCACGCGGCGAGGTCTCCAGGGGTGGCAGAGCAATGCAGGGGGTTTCAAGCCTTTACCAACCCGGGATGATTCAGACCAGCTGATCGGTTTTCAGATTTGGATGGGCCGTGTGCGGGGTTGAAACGACTGGCTCATGACGGGATTTGCTCTGCGCATAGGCTTGGCGCAATCGCGTGCTCGTAACCGACGCTTTCAGACCCATGAAGTCGACGAGTTCCTCGTCACTGGCGCCTGCATCGATTAGTAAACCCGCATAGGTGTTGCGCAGAGTCTGGGCACAGGCCCGATCTCCCGTCACGCCAGCCGCTTCGAGGCAACGTTGGGTACGACGATGGATGGACGAGGCGTGCATGAACAAGCTCTTCGCAGTTCGCCCAAAGCCGACACTCCGATCTCCCTCGAAAACGGGATGCGTCCCACTCACTTCTCCCCCGCGCCGTTTGGCCTGAATTAACAACCAGGCTCGAAGTGGTGCCATGGCAAAAACCATGATTCGGGCCCGGTGAGTGTAGCGGGGCAAGCTAAGATCAATTCGCTCCTCATGCATATCTATGCAATTAATCGTCAACCGTTCAATATGCGAAACTTTCAAACCTGCTCCCAGCAAGAGCGACACCAGCGCCAGATCCCGAAAATCCGTCCAGGGCACTAAATCAGGATCTTCAAGCTCCAGGCGCGTCAAGGATTGTTCAATTGTCCGGATTACGGCGTCTCGCTCTTCCCTCGAAAGAAAACGTGTCGGCTTATCTTGGCCCTGCCCAACTTTGTCGTATGCCGCTTGGCGGCCAGGGTTCTGTCCTCGTAGACCCAAAGCATTGAGGTGCACGAAGACTCGTTCAAGCTGGCGAACGTACTGCTGGCGCTGAAGCCCTGTTTGAGGGCGGCGTCGGCTTTCAGGCAGATTGGGATTGGCGGTATCGAGAAACCGGCAAAGGTCATCCTTTTCGCAGCGGTCAAGACGTTTACCCTGCTCGCCCAGCCATTCGCAAAAGCGCGTAAACATGGCGATGTAAACCGTCTTGGTCGAAGCTGCGTAGGTTTGCCGACTTAACCAGGATGTGTAAGCGATGTGCGGCGTCTTGAGCCAGAAGTCCAGGGAGTCGAAGAGGTCTTCAGACGCGTGCTGGTCTGGTTCAGTAGGCTCTTGACGCTTAATTGCATGCGTATTTTCTGGCAAATAAGAAAACATGCTGACCATCTCCGTTGAACATCTTAGCGGGGAACCTTTCAGTGCAGCCCCGTCTTGAGCAATGTTTAGTGCCTTTCGGTGGACGATGGCAAGACGGACCATGGTTCTGAGCCCGGATTAAGGTGTTCCAATAAGGATTGCGCTGCAGCCCTCAGCAGCCCGGAACAAGAATCCTAGCAGGCCGATGCAAAACCCAGTGAACGATTCGGCCACCCGCCTGTCCTAGCCGCACCCCCGAACCCCAGGCACAGCAACGATGCGCGGCGAAGTCGATCCTCAGTCCTCGATGTTCCACTACTTCTCGGTCGAATCCCGGATTCCGGCCGATCATCCGCTCCGACCGGTGAAGAAACTGGCCGACTCGGCGCTGTCGGCCATTTCTGCGGAACTCGACGGCCTTTACGCCAGGACGGGCCGCCCTTCGATTCCGCCGGAGCGCCTGCTCAAGGCCCAATTGCTGATCGCCTTTTACTCGGTGCGCTCCGACCGGTTGTTCTGCGAGCAGCTCGATTACAACCTGCTGTTCCGCTGGTTTCTCGATCTGGACCTGGAATCGGGTGGGCTCGATCAATCGAACTTCAGTCGCCTGCGCGAGCGTCTGGTGGAAACCGACATCGCCCGGCGCTTCTTCGACGAGGTGGTGCGTCTGACCCGCAAGGACAAGTTGCTCTCCTCCGATCACTTCACCGTCGACGGCACCTTGATCGACGCCTGGGCCTCTTTCAAGAGCTTCAAGCGCAAGGACGATAAAGAACCGCCCAAGCCCGGGGACGGCACCGGAATGGTCGATTTCAAGGGTGAGAAGCTTTCGAACGCCACCCACCGGAGCACCACCGATCCCGACGCAAAGCTTATGCGCAAGGGCAACGGCCAGCCGGCCAGACTCAGCTACGGCGGCCATGCCCTCATGGAGAACCGGAGCGGCCTGTGCGTGGATCTGCTGATCACCGACGCCACCCTGGCCGAGCATCAAGCGGCGCGGCAACTGCTCACTCGTGCGCGGCGGCGGAAGATACACCCGAAGACCCTGGGTGCCGACAAGGGCTATCACGTGAAGGACTTCGTCCAGCACCTGCGGGAGCACAAGATCAAGCCACATATCGCCCGAATCGACGGGCGCAAGACACCGGGGCTCGACGGGCGCACGACCCGCACCGCGGGCTACAAGGTCAGCCAGCGAAAACGCAAGCGGATCGAGGAGATCTTCGGCTGGCTGAAGACGGTGGGTGGAATGAGAAAGACCCGCTTCATCGGCCAAACCCGAACCCAGATCGCCGCCTATCTGTCGGCGGCGGCGTACAACCTGCTGCGAATTGCGAAATTGCAGAGCGCGGGGAGTGCGGCATGAAGCGGCACCCGGAATTGGGCGAAAGCCCATTCTCCTGCTCATTCGATGGGCATCAAAACGGGAATGGGAAACCAATTCCGGGAATGAAGTCATGAGAAATCAAATAGCGAAGGCTACGGCTGGCGGGGTTTCTCGGCGTTTTGCATCGGCCTGCTAGCTCCAGACCAAGCCCCCAAAAGCCATCAGGGCCGATATATCGGGGGAGCCACCAGAATTTGACACGATGAGACAAGGACGAGCCCACTCGTAGTTAATAAAACTGATGTGCCACCAACGCCATTGTGCCAAGCAATCCCAAACCGGCTACTACAGCGGCGGTAGTCAGCCATCGCCGCATAGGCTGCAGGAGTCGCTGAGCTTGCTCGGCGAACTTGACCTGTGCTGAGGACTGTTGTTGCTGGAGCCGGCTCATCTGTTCTGACTGCACTGTCAGCACGGTCTGTTGTTGAGCAACCTGTTCTGCCAAGGCAGAAATCTCTACCACCAGCTCTCGTGTCCCTTTCTCCAATACTAATGCGGCCTGCTCGGCTTGCTTTTCGAGCGTGGCTTGCAGCCTTGAGATCGAAGCCGACTGTTCGGAAATACGAATTGTCAAAGTTTGTGCAGCCTGGTCCAGAAACGATGAGGCCTGCTGGGACTGTGTCGCCAGTGCAGCTTGGAGTTCCTCGACTGACGTAGAAACGGCTGAAATTCTCTCTGCCAGGCTCTGGAGCAGCTGGCGATCGTTTTCCACTGCGCTTGTTTTCAGGTCTGATTGAAGTTGATCGATGTTCGCCTGGTATGACTGCTCCAGTGATTTCAGTTCCTGCTGCAACAGGGGGTGCAGCGCTTCCTGAATGTCTCTGGGGGTGCCCTCTATGCTTGACTTAAGAGATTTGATCTGTTTCTCGGTGTCCTGTGAGTTTAAAGAGAGCGCTATTAAATCTTCGTTCTTGATTTCCTTGACCAAGTCTTCGACTTCATCCAAATGACTCTGAAGACTCTGCAGGGTGTGTGTGAGCGGACTTAAGGGAGCCTGCATCACACTCTGCAGAAGTTCCTGGAGTTCTGTTTCTATTTGTTCAATTTGTTGCCCGGATTTCATATCTTTCTGGAAGTCGAGGTTAAACGGTGCAGGTTTCGATTCTCATTATGAGCTTCTGCCGGGTCTGGATCAGCTGCAATGCCGCCAGCAAGTCGATGAAAGTCTGAGTGGGTTGTGTCTGCTCATGCATGATTTGGCGCCGACTTTTGAGTTCGTGGAGGTACTCACTGTCCAGGATCTCGCTGAAGCGGTTGCTTTCTTTCAGATCCAGCTCCATCCGTTGCTTGAATGCTTCACAGCCTTTCTCGTGAATATCAATATTGTCTTGTGCTGCTTTGATAGACTTATCTATTTCTTGGGTGCGCCGGTGCCAAAAATGAATCTGGTTCTTTGACTGGTTATGTTCTCTATGCAATTGCTTGAGGTATCGCTTGGCTTCTTCTAGCCACCATTCTCTTGAGGATTCCAGCATATTGAACTCAGCGGTCTCCATGCATTTTTTTAGCCGACAGATGTCGGCCTGGTAGTCGCTGCTGCTTCCTTTAAACCAGTATTTGTCGAGAGTGTAATCGGAGATATGGCTCTCGAAGGCGTTGAAACTTGAATCCAGGACTTCTTCCATCTTGCCTGACAGCCGTTCGAAGTTTACTTTCACGCCGCGCCAGAACCATGCGGTTTCCGACAGTCCAGCGGTATCGGGTCGACTGTCCGTCACCCGCTGCTTCAGCGACGCTCGAATTCGCCAGATCAAGAGCTTGAAGCCGGAGACCCTTTCACCAGGATCCCCTGGTAGTGTCGATCCTGAGAGCTTGAGATATTGTTTCAGATCGTCCTGAAGGCGATCAAAAGTCAACTCCGCTAGTCGACAGCTCATCTCTTTATGTTCAGGAGACATCCGTTGAACGATAGCTTCCACCTGTTCGAGCTCGCTCTGGTCTCGTTCAAGGCTGTTCCGCAAGGACTTGCCGATCGTCTCCATCTCACTGAGCTTGTTTTCCTTGACCCTTTTGATGACCACTCGGGCCTCCACTGCGCTGTTCAGTCGGGCCAGCGATGTAGTGGCGTCTTGTATGTCCCGATGCAATTCACTCTTGAGTTCGTCGATCATCGGCGAGACCAGTGAATACAACTTGGGTTGGCTGGCTTTTGCGGAAATCCAGGACTTTCCGAACTCAAGCGGGAAGTAGCGACGTGGAGTTTTTGCATCGTCGCTCAGGGGCGCGAATTTCTCGATCTGCTCAATCAATCGCCGTCGATAGACCTGTGGATCGGCTGTTTTTCCGTTCTGGCGCACGAAATCACGGATCGACTGCGGAGTGAACGAATAGGTCGTGATGATGCGGAAGCGTCCAGGCACACTTTGCCAGTCCTCGATGCCGGGCAAGGTCAGTCCGCCAGGTTGCAGAAAGGACAGATCGTCTCCACGTCCTACCAACAGGATCAGGTCGGCAAGCGGCACATAGCGGCGCGCCATATTGTGCACATGCTCCCGCTCGACCGGATTCGCAGGCTGGTCGCCTGGTAAATCGAGCATCTTAATCACCGGTCCTTGGTCGGCCTGAGTGACGAAGCAGTTGGCTGGGATAGAGACCACACAAGGCGAATCGACGAGCAACTCTCCACGCTCCATCCGCTCACGCAGATCACCCAGTGCGGTAGTGATTTCGCTATCGGCGACGAACCAGCGGGTTACCTCATGTACCCGAAGGCCCCAGCGCTGGTCTTCCGAACGCCGGTATTCCATCGTGGTGGCGGTAGCCGAATGTCCATGAGCTCGTCCGCCACGCAGCGCGGTGGATACGCGCTCCATCGCAGCAGGAGAAACTCCCATCAGGTCCATCAGCAGGGTGGTCTTTCCGACCTGAGTCTTGCCGAAGACCACCACATAGGCCTCCTCCTGGTGATTCTTGTGTGCCAGACGCTCCCTGATTTCCGGACTCAGTGATTTGACGAAGCGTTCATAGGCCTTGAAAGCCCAGCCGAGGCGGTTTTGCTCATGCGCGGCCCACCGCTCGTTGAGTGTCGATTGCGATCGAGCGGACGATCTCATCGCCATCATGTCTCTACGTCTGCATTGAACAGCATCACGGTTCTTCCTGAGCGTCCCAGTTCGTCGAGCAGGTCGCGCTGAAGCGCGCGCGCGTCAGCGAGTGCCTTAGCCAAGCGGTCCTGCTCCATCAGAAATTCGTCCAGGCGATAGCGTTCGCGCAACCGCTGAACCAGGCGTGACCGAACCTGATCCATCAGGCTGTCGAAGTGGTGCATGAAATGCCGCTGGTGGTGATCCTTGATGTTCAGCAGTAGCTGATGTGCAAGCGCACGCCCCTTGGCGTCGTGGCGGCGCACCTCCTGCATCGCGGAATACGCCAGATAGCCCACTGCCACCACGCCGATGACCGCGGCACCCACGCCGCCTAACGCTGCTGCAGCACTGCCAGCCGCCGTTCCTTCGGCAGCCGTGTCTGCTTCGGCCTTACCTCCCAGGGCGTTAATTACGTCGATTTCGCCATCGCTCGCGATATCGATTGCCAGTATGGTGGCAATGCTGCGCAGCACGGTCTGGCCCAGCGTGACCCCGTCTTTCAACTTGTCCACAGATAGACTAATCAGATCCGACCGTTCGGTGGCTGATGCCTCTGTCAATGAATCGGGATGCACACCGACCAGCGCAGGCATCGACTGGCCGCACGCACATATTCCATGGCCAAGGCAGGCAGCAGCTCGACCGTGCGCTTGAAGTCCTTTGTTACCCGATCGGCGCTCAGCTCGTCTGACGGCTTTGGTCTTGAAAATATGATCTGCAAGTTCTTCTGGTCGTTCTGATCCGGTCGCTTCCACGGCTCAGGCTCGTTTTTGTCATTGACATAGCCAAGCTGCTGCAGCATGGATCCTCCAGGCAAGCACGGTTTGTCCTCGGGCGCGCCCAATGCTCGCCGTGTCAAGCGAGACACCGCCTCAGCATGGCGCTCCAGTACCGGACGACCGCTTCGCCACGCACTGCTGACGTCGCTCTCTATGCGCTGCTGGCTTTCCGTCACGGTGTCGAAGGCCCCGGTCACAATGTTCTGAAAGCCTTCGTGGTTGTTGACAAGGTGCTTCTGAAGTTCAACCCAAGCCGATTCGAGCTGCTCGTCAAGAAACCGCTTCACTTCGTCTTGGTAACGGGAGCGCAACTGATCCCTGGCCTCCTCGAACGCTTCCGTGCAGCCTTTCAGCACTTCGCGTGGCCCATCTTCGCCACCATCCCGCTGCAAAAAGAACAACTGCGACTTAGTGCGAATCAAGTTCAGTGCCCGGGTCAGATCCCGGCCCAGCGCTTCTTCCAGTCGTGCGAGCTGTGCCTTGCGGTCGCCGCCTCCCGATAAGCTCAGATCCCCGATCGCGACCGTCAGCAGAGGAAGCCATTCATCGACATAGGACGGATCATCCGCTCCAGCGCAGAGCACATGCTTCTCCGCGATACCGAACACCCGTTGCGCAGTTGAGCGCAGTTCCTCTAGTCGGTCGGGCTGAGCTCGCGCTGCCTCGGTCTTGCTGATCACCACCAGCGCTTGCGCGCCGCTCAGTTCGTTGGACATCATGTCCTTGACGATATCGACCTGCTGCTGATTAGCCATCCGGGTTTCGTCGGTCACAATGACGCAGCCTGCAGCCGCCACAAGCGCCTGGCGCATCAATTCCTGCCAGGCCTTGTTCTCACGATCCTGCGGCTCGTAGCCAGGCAGCAGTAACCAGGCCTGGTTGGGACGACTGAAGTAGCGCTGGGGCACCTTCAGTACCGGCAGTAGTACTTCTGGATCGGAAGCGCTGACGGCCTCCTGGAACTTTGGGATGCTTACGTCGTCCTCGATCAACTGGTAGTGGTTTCCCGTATCCTGCAGTCGCCGAACTGCGCCTTGCACCTTAGTGATCGTTGCATCCTCCAGCACCAGCACAGGCAGCTTCTCGCCGCGGCCTTCGTTTGGTTTGAGCCACTGTGCATCCTCACCAGATAGACGGTACAGCGTGGACAGCAGCGTAGTCTTCCCGGCGCCTTGCGAGCCACCAATCGCCATGATCCAGGTATTACCGATAACCTCGGCCAGCAGGAGTCGCCGCATCACGGGCAGCAACTCATCGTTCAGCCGTTCCTCGTTCAGGCGCGTCGCGGCACCACGCAATTCGCGCAAGGCTGCGTTCAGATCCTTTAGTAGAATTTCCGGAGTTTGCATACCAATTCCATATTTTCCGCGATTCATGTTCATCTATTTTTCATTGATTATTCATCGGAAGCATGGTCGACGAATCTTAAGGCGGCGACATCTATCAGAGCGGTCTTTATCTTGCATGTAACTCAAACGGTGCAAGCTCAGTTAGCGCTTCAGCTTGCTATTGAGAATCGTCACCACTTCCGCAAGCAGTGTCGCCTTCTGACTATTCAAAAACTGGCACCCACAACGCGGACATTCAAATAAAATATCGCCGGGCATGAGCACATCGCTCCTTGGCGTTACAGTTTTTGACCACCCACAGGAAGGGCAGGTGTAAGTTGTTGCAGGAGGCTTGATCGGCACAGGCGCTTTCTTCAGTCTATATTTTGATGGAGCCTTTTGTCGCAAGGCGATTTGCGGCGAAAAAAATGAGAAACAAATTGAGTCCGAGCCTTTATTTCATCTACGATCGAAACAATTATTCCGATACTTATTAGAAGCCCTAAACATCCTCCTGCAAGCAAAGCCCATCCCCCAATGTCACTCCCCCACCATTGAAAAAAAACTGCAGCGCTGATACTTGAAACAAAAACCCCGATGTAGCCAACAGCGAAAAGCGCAACAATAAGAATGCAGAAAGTAGCAATGCCGATCGCCTTTGCAACATGCGTGACAGTGATCAAAATGCCGAGTGCAGAGAAAACGCCAAGCATCACGAGCAGCAAAAAAATCAACGCCATGCACCTTTATCCGTTTAATAATATAGATTAATAAAACCATTCAACGGCAGCACTACCAAGTCTCGATGTAGAAGCCCAACACCAATGATAAAAATAACGGCTGATATTTTCCCGTATTTTACTCATTAAGAGTATCGACCCAGAAAAGTGAAACTTGAGCACAAGACATCGTTTTTTCACGGCATCAATTAAAAAACTAATGCCTCAATATAGTCACAGCACGTCAACCTCGACCGATTGCACACTGAGCCCCGGGGCAAGCGGTTGCAGCATGGTGGTAGGTGAGCCATCCGAGCCGCTCACACAAGTCTCCAATCCAAGGAAAACCCAGTGTACAAGCCCTAAACGACAGATCATGTCTTATAGTCGGCCCTGAAATATCTGCCACATCCAGCGGTCTACCCTCCGGCCAAGAACCCTCGCCCGAGCAGCACACAGCACCGGGTGCAACACATCCCCTTCGAATCCTTTAAGCCAGTTTCGCCTTAGCCAGCAGTCGCCCTTCAGGTGCCCGATCACCGTAAGCGTCCAGCCAAGTCATCTTCTCAGGCGCTCCTGAGCCCATGATCACGTCATCGCACAACTCCTTTGGAGGACACATGGACGCTTCAACAACCCATCTCCCCACCGCAGGTCGACGTCGTGGCCACCTGCAAGGCGCCCGGTATTTCAACCGCAGCCGTGGCGCTGGCCAACAGCCTCAATGCCAGCCTCATTCGTCGCTGGGTGCTCTATAGCGCCCCGACCCATCAGGCCGTCACTCGGGCTAAATCCCCGCAAGCCCTGAGTCCTGCATTGCCCTCGCCACCGTCCCCTTCACCGTCTCCAGATTTTGTTCCCTTGGATCTGAACACGTCGGGCGCCGATATCCGCATCGAACTGCGCAAGGGCGATCAGCTCATCACCTTGCACTGGCCCCTATCGGCCGCGGCTCAGCGCGTTGCAGGACTGGCTGCGGTGATCCGCATTGATGCGGCCTGGTTGGCGGTCAAGCCAATGGACATGCGTGCCGGCCCCGACACGACGCTGGCCCGAGTGGTGGCAGTCTTTGGCGCGGCGCTGCCACACCATGCCTATGTCTTTGCCAATGCACGCAAGAGAGCGGATGTCCTGGCAGAACTGGATGCCGAACGCCTTGCCGCAGCGCCAGCCACGGAGTCCGCACAGCCGTTACTTCTTCCCGCTCCAGCACCATCGCCTAACGCTGTCGATATCCCGGCCGACCCACGTAACTTTGGGAGTATCTGGCGTGTCTGGGGCTTCTAGGTTTGCTTTCCTCCAGCCAAACGGACTTGTCGGCCATGTGGACCGCGCAGGGCTTCCGACTGCTTGGTGTCAGCGATTCCGATGTCCTTGCCGCGGTGGATCGGCTCCTCACAATGGAAATCCATCTGGACGAATCGGCCCTCCACCCCACCCAGGATGACGACAAGTTCCCGCCGCTACAGCTTCGTTTCGGTGAAGGCGAGTCGCCGCTCCTGCTCAACAACTGGTTGCGTCCTGACTTTGAGGAGAGGTCCGCCTGGAAATTGAGTGCCGGACAAACTGGCGCCGTCAGTATCTTGCGTGGGCTCCGGGCCGCCGCGCTGCAACTCCGGCCCCAGCTCGGCAGCGCCGCGCAAGTCCTGCAACTCGGAACGACCATGAAGGAGCGTTTCCGCTTCGATGCAGGAACCCGTTGGTCGGCACTCGATGCGGGCTTCACCCTCAATGAGGATGACCGGTTCAGCACCGTCCGCGTCTTTCTGGAGCTTCTGTCCATCCTGGGCGTGCAGCACGCTTTTGCGCCACCGGGAGGCCGGGAGCCCTTCCGTTACACGCGGTGCCTGCTTGCCGCCAAGGGCTACTTGCCCGGCCCCAGTCAAACACTGGTTCCCCGCCGGGTGCCCTCTGGCCAGATGAAAGATATTTTCACTTCCGAACTCACGCTCGCTAACGAGGTAAGCCCATGGCCGGACGGTTACGAATGGCGTAGTAACGCATAGGGTCATTCAAGTCCAGCATTGGCGGCATCCCTGTTCAATCGTGATCAGAGCCGGTGAGACGTGTCCTCCCGGCAGTCATTAGATACAAGGGGAGCCGCTATAAATAAGCGCCCTCCGGGCGCAACAATTCTCCCGTACGCTCAACCATGTGGATGATGGCTTCGGTCCGGAAAAGTAGCGGGTCAGCCCAGGAGTCGGATGCGCCGAAGTTGTAGTGGCGGTCGGCATCGAACAGGCAGAAGAAGTGCGAACCGCCATCTTTGCCAGAAGCACCCTTCTTGCTGGCATGACCATAACAGGCGTCTCTCTCCGACGTAATGAAAAGCACGGGGTCGGGTAGCTCTCTGGGGAACACCATGATGATGAATTCGTACTCGGTCATCGGGTCCCCCTCCGGCGCAGTGATGTTTTCCAGCCAGACGGCGATGTAATTCCTGCTCTCCAGGCGCTCGCGAACGGCGGCAGACTTGAAACGCGGTCCGGAAGAGATGGGACGAAGGTCGACTGTCATGGGGGCTCCAGTGGAAATCTTTTTGAGGGTTTTATTCTGGACTGAACCAACGACATCTCCTGTCGCACTCGAGCATCCCGATGAACGTAAGGAATGGGGCCTGTTCATGCCTTCTCATTGTGGGAGAATCAGGGGTGTCATCCATTCCGATTAAGTACGAACTCCCAGATGGCCCAGCTTTCCCCCAGCCTTCCCACGCAACGCAAGGATGCGGGCCTGGCTCGCGAACTCGATGTACTGGAGCACCTTCAGCAATGTCTTCCTGACAACTTCGAGATTTTCCACAGCGTCTCGTGGCACACCTTTTACTTGGGTAGCGACCACCACGGGGAAATCGATCTGGTGATCCTCAGCCCCACCGGCAACATGCTGCTGATGGAGGTGAAGGCGGGCGGGGTGGTGCTGCGCAACGGCGATGTGTTCAAGCTCTACCAGGGCCGGGAGCATGACGTGGCGCGCCAGACCCGCGTCCAGTACAGCGCGATGGTGAGCAGTCTGAGTGAAGCCAGTCTCCATGCCCAAGTCACCAATTGTCTCGTGCTCCCCGACTACCATCTGGGCGAGACACCGGTGGTGGCGATTCCCCGCAGCCGAATCATCGATGCGAGCGACTACCCGCTTCTTGGCACCAGGGTTCGGGAAATGCTCGACTCGGGGCATAGCAAGAGTGATGTGGCGTCGATCCGGCGTTTTCTCGCCAACGAATTCCGGGTATCGGCAGATCTGCAGGTGCTCGGCGAACAAGTCAGGCGCAGCAGCCAGCGACTGGCGGATGGGCTCGCAACCTGGGTGCCGCGCATTGTTTCCCCTTCTGGCGCGGTGCGCATTCAGGCCACGGCCGGGTCTGGCAAGACGCAACTCGCCTTACGCCTGCTTGGGGATGCTGCGGCAAAGGGGCAACACAGCCTTTATGTCTGCTTCAACCGCAGTTTGGCAGATCACATGGGGCGCATTGCACCGCCGGGGGCCAAGGTGACCAGCTTCCATGAGTTGTGCGTCGAGTACCATGCGCGCAACCACAGCGCCCCGGACTTCGATCGTCCTGAGATGTTCCAGATCCTGACTGAAACCTACTGCGCAGCATCCTCGGCACAGACACCACGTTACGATCTGATCATTATCGACGAGGGGCAGGACTTCGAGCCTGACTGGGTCGCCAGCCTGCTGCCCCAACTGGCGGAGGATGCCCGGCTGTATGTGATGGAAGACAATGCGCAGCGCCTCTACGAGCGGGACGGCTTCGATCTCGACGGGGCGGTCACCCTCAACTGTCACGACAACTTCCGCAGTCCGAGAGTGATTTGTCAGGTCATCAATGCCCTGCGACTGTCGGATCATCCGGTCGAAGGGCGCAGCCCCTACGAAGGTGAGCTGCCGGGTTTCCGGACCTATGCCGACGAGCGGGATCTGCCGACGCGCACCGAAGAGGCGGTGCTGGACCTCATGGCACGCGGCATTCCCCTGGCCGAAATTGTCGTGTTGAGCGGTCGCGGACGCGCCAAGTCCATCCTCCAGAACGCGGATTGCCTTGGTGGCTTTGTCTTGAAACGCTTCACCGGGCATTACACCCCCGACGGTACGCCACGCTGGACCGAAGGTGATTTGCTGGTCGACTCCATCTACCGTTTCAAGGGGCAAAGCGCGGGCGGCGTCGTGCTGAGCGAACTGGATTTCGACGCGCTCACGGACATCGAGCGCCGCAAGCTCTTTGTTGGCCTGACCCGGGCACATCTGGCGGTGGAGATGGTGCTGTCGCCCCGCGCCGAAGCCTGTCTGGCCAAGGCGCTGGGGTAGGCAGCTCAGGCGTAGTCGAGGAGGGCCACGACCTCACCCTCGAAGCCGATGCCCCCCTCGAGAAAGGGGTCGTGCAAGGTCAGTGTCAGCGTCGGGTCTTCGGCAGCGTTTCCCTGCCAGTAGGACACTTCTGCGGGCATGCCGCCGGCTCCCGGTTCTTCACTTTTGCCCTGCGGTACAGCCGACCCATACCAGCGGCCTTCTCACTCATCTATCGTCATACCATGCGCATTCTCCACACTTCCGACTGGCATCTCGGCCAGCACTTTATGGGCAAGAGCCGGCAGGTCGAGCACCAGGCACTGATCGACTGGCTGCTGGAGCAAGTCGTCACGCACAACGTCGATGCGGTCCTGATCGCCGGCGATATCTTCGACACCGGTGCGCCGCCCAGCTACGCCCGTGAGCTGTATGGCCAGCTGGTGGTGAGGCTGCGAGATGCACGTGTCGGGCTGTTGCTGCTCGGTGGCAACCACGATTCGGTGGCGGTGCTGGACGAAAGCCGGGCCCTGCTGGCCTGCCTGGGGACAACCGTCGTGGCCGCCGCCGCAGATCCGGCAGTTCAGGTGTGTGTTTTGCCGCGCCGGGACGGTGAAGCCGGCTGTGTGGTGTGCGCCATCCCTTTCATCCGTCCGCGGGATGTGCTCTTTAGCCAGGCGGGGCAAAGCGCCGAAGAAAAACTGTTGTCACTGCAGGTCGCCATCAAGGCCCACTATCAGACGGTTTTCGACGCGGCCAGCGCCCGACGCTCCGCCCTGGCCACCGACCTCGGCCGGACGCTGCCCTTGATTGCCACTGGCCACCTGACCACGGTGGGAGCCAGTGCCAGCGAGTCGGTGCGGGAGATCTATGTGGGCGCCCTTGAGGCTTTTCCGACCAATGCTTTTCCGCCGGCCGATTACATCGCCCTCGGGCACATTCATCGCCCTCAACCGGTCGGCGGACAGGAACACATCCGCTACAGCGGCTCGCCCATCCCACTCAGTTTTGACGAGACTCGCCAACAGAAGGAGGTGTTGCTGGTCGATCTGGGTGCGGATGGACTGAAGTCGGTGACCCCGCTGCCGGTACCGTGCTTTCAGGCACTGATCTGCATCAGCGGCAACCTGCTGGAGCTGAAGGCGGCGATTGCCGCGGCGGCAAGCGAAGGCACCGCAGCAAAGCCGGTCTGGCTGGAGGTGACCGTCAAGGAGGACGACTATCTGATTGATCTTCCGGCCCGTATCGAGGCCCTGACCGAAGGGCTCCACGTGGAGGTACTGCGCATCCGCCGCGACCGGGGCAGTGCCGTGGCCCGGCTGGAAGCCAAGGTCAGCGAAACCCTGGATGAGCTCACCCCCGCCGACGTTTTTGCCCGTCGCCTTGCCCAGGAAGAGCTCGCCGACGACCTTGAGGCGGCCCTGACCGAACGCTACACGGCAATCGTTGCCGAGCTGCAGGATGCCGCCCAATGAAAATCCTCAGACTTCGCCTCAAGAATCTCAATTCCCTCAAGGGTGAATGGTCCATCGACTTCACCCGCCCGCCCTTTGTGGATAATGGTCTGTTTGCCATCACCGGCCCTACCGGCGCTGGCAAGTCGACCCTGCTGGATGCCATCTGCCTGGCGCTCTACCACGAGACACCACGGCTAAAGAGCATCTCCGCATCGGGCAACGACATCATGACCCGCCATACGGCCGACTGCCTCGCCGAGGTAGAGTTCGAGGTCAAAGGCGAGGTATACCGGGCCTTCTGGAGCCAACATCGGGCGCGCAACAATCCGGAGGGAAACCTCCAGCCGCCACAGGCAGAGCTCTCGAAAGTGGATCCCTCTACCGGGCAGGGCGCAATTCTCTGCAGTCAGATCGCCCCCAAGCTCAGGCAGATCGCCGAGATAACCGGCCTCGACTTTCCGCGATTCACCAAATCGATGCTGTTGGCCCAGGGCGGCTTCGCGGCATTTCTCAATGCCAACGCAAACGATCGGGCTGCGCTCCTCGAAGAACTCACCGGGACCGACATCTACGGGCTGATCTCCCAGCGTGTCTATGAACAAGCTCAAGAAGCTCGTGAACAGCTGAACCAGCTCAAGGCACGGGCCGACGGCATGGAGCTGCTCGACGCCGGGGAGCGCGAGGCCAGGGAGCTGGAGATCAGCCGCCTCGGTGCAGAGCTGGTCGACAAGCAGCGCAGCCAACACGAGACCCGGACCCTACGTCAGTGGGGACTGGATCTGGAACACGCCGGGCAGGAGGCACGCGATACCGACGCGGCCCTGAAACTCGCCGAACAGGCACTGGCCGACGTGGCCCCGGAGCTGCGTCGCCTGGCCGACAGCATGCCCGCGGAAGCGCTCAAACCACTGCACGAGCGCTGGCAGGAGAGCGGACTAGCGGTGAATCATAGCGAAGCGGCCCTGCTCGCCCTGCGTGCCGAGCAGACCGCGCTGGTGCATCAACATGTCAACCAGCACACCCTCGCACGCATCCTGTCGCGCCACATCTCGAATAACGCCGCAAGGCAATCGCAGCAACTTCAGGACGAAAGTCGAAAGCTCAAAGAGGCGTGCGTCGCCCACCCGCAACGTGCACGGCTGGGCGAACGCCTGGGTGCCTGGCGTCAGCAGTTCAACCACGACCAGACGCTGGGCAATGACATTGTCGAGCGCCAGCTTGCCCAAAAAACCCTGTTCAACACGCGGGCTGAGCAGGAAGCCCAGCTCAAGAAACAGAACACCGATGTCGAGCTCGCCAACCAGCTTCGAACCACCGCCGAGCGGGCCCTTCAGACCCTCCAGGCCGAGCAGGGCACGCGTCTCGCCGGCCGCAGCCTGGCCGACCTGCGACAGGCCTGGCAGGATGGCCAGGTGAGCCTGGCCCGCTGGCAACAGCTAGAAACCCTGGCCCGACAGCGCCGGGAGCTGACGAGCCGTCACGAAGCCCAGACCGAGCGGATCCTGCGTGAAAACGCCAGCATCGTCAGCCAGGAAGCGTCCCTCGGCACGCAGCGCGAAAAGCACCGGGACTTGAAAGGCCAGGTGGCTGACAAGCAGAAGCTGCTCGAGCAGGAGCGCCGCATCCAGAGCCTGGAAGCCCATCGCCAGCGCCTCCAGCCCGGCGAAGCCTGCCCCCTGTGCGGCGGAACCGAACACCCGGCGATCGCCGCCTACCAGGCCCTCGACGTCTCGGTCACCGAAGCGGTGCTCAAGGAAAGGCAGGCCGCCCTCGAAACCGTGGTTGAGCAGGGGCAAAAGGCGGCCGGGGACCTCAAGGCTGCGCAAGCTCGACGGGATTCGCTCCTGGCCGAGCAGTTGCAGACGGGCAAGGAGCTGGCCCGTGACGCTGCCGACTGGGACGGCCAGCGCGCCCGGCTGGCCGACACGCCCGCCCCCGACGCGTGGCAAGTCCCGGACGCCCTGCAGGCCGGGCGGGAGCTGGCCGAGCGGGTGCAGGCACGCCTCGGCGCCGACCTCAAGGGCGCCGAGACAGGAGAGGCATCCATCCAGCAGGCCAGCCAGCTCGTGAACACGCGCAGCCAGGCATTCGTGGTTGCCCGCAGCAATCTTGCCTTGCTGCAGCAGGAGATCGATAGCACAGCTACGCGCCTGGCTGACGGCCACGCACAACTGAAGGCGCGGCAACAAGAACGGACGGATCTGGACGCCCGCCTTGTTGCCAGCTTGAATGAGGCCGGTTTCGAGCGGCCGGCCGATTCTGTCGCCTGGCTGCGGGAGCGGGAGGCTGAGTGGCTGGAGTGGCAGCGCAGCCAGCAACGCATCCAACAACTCGCCATCGAGCTGCCGCGTCATCAGGCCGAAAGCAAGGCCGCCCAGGCTGATGCCGAGCAATGGGAAAGCCGCTGGCAGACCTTGGGCCAGGCCGCCGAGGCCCCGCTGGAAGCCCTTGTTGCCGACGACCCCGTTTCTGAACTGGCCCGGACCGCGGAGCGGATCGTCCAGCTCTCCCGGCAGCTGGACAGCCTCACCGGGCGCATTCAGCAACAGGAAAGCACCCTTGCCGAGCAGCGTACGGCCCTGACCCGCACGGCCGGAGACTGGCAGGCCGCCTGCGCTGCCAGCCCCTTCGCCGACCGGGACGCATTTCTGGCTGCACTGCTCCCCGCCGCCGAGCGCCAGCGCCTCCAGCTCCTCAAGGAGGCCCGTGAGCAGGATTGCCAGAAAGCCGCCGCCCTGCAGCTTTCGGCCGGCAAAAAGCTCGCCGAACTACAGGCCCGGGCGCTTACCGACAGGGGGCTTGCCGATCTGGAACGGGACTTGGCGGAACTGGAAGCACAGCTTGCCGACCTGAACGCACAAATCGGAGCACAACGTGCCCTGCTTGAAAAAGACGCCCAGCAACGCCTTGGCCAGCAAGCGCTGTTTGACCAGATCAAGGCGCAGACGGCAGAGTCGGACGTCTGGCAGCGCCTCAACGGCCTGATCGGATCGGCCCAGGGCGACAAATTCCGCAAGTTTGCCCAGGGGCTGACCCTTGATCATTTGCTCCATCTGGCCAACCGTCACCTGGTTCGCCTGCATGGCCGCTATCTGCTGCGCCGCAAGAGCAGCGGAGAGCTGGAGCTGGAGATCATCGACAGCTGGCAGGGCGAAACCTCCCGCGACACCCGGACGCTGTCCGGCGGCGAAAGCTTTCTGGTCAGTCTGGCCCTCGCGCTGGCCCTGTCCGATCTGGTCAGCCACAAGACATCCATCGATTCACTTTTCCTCGATGAAGGCTTCGGCACCCTTGACGGAGATACGCTGGACATCGCCCTGGATGCACTCGACACCCTCAACGCCAGCGGCAAGATGATCGGCATCATCAGCCACGTGGAGGGGCTGAAGGAACGCATTCCCGCCCAGATCAGGGTTGATAAAGGGGGCGGCATCGGCCATTCGCGGCTGTCTTATTAGTCGCAGATCCGTGGATGAGGTCGAGAAGCAGAACGCTCAGGCCGCCGGCCCGCTGTATAGCGCCGCCATTTTTGCGGCCTGGGCCGCGACCACCTCGCGCAGCTTGGGCGGCGCAAGCACTTCCACGTTGGCGCCGCAGCCCAGCACCCAGCGCAGGAGCTGCCCCGTGTCGGGTACGGTGGCACTGACGCGGGCCACAAAGGGGCTGCCTTCGGACTCGTCCTCAATCACCTGGTTGTCTGATAGCGGGCAGTCCCGGAGCAGTTCGGCGATATAACCACGCACGCGTAGTTCCAGGCAAACCTGGCGGTCTCCGGCAAAATCCACCTGGCCTTTTCGAACGGCGTCCTGAAGATTGAAGTGCTCTGAAACACGGGCAGACTCCTCTCCAAGCTTCGCGCTGATGAAGCGGTGCAAGGCATACATGCGCACCGGCTCAAGCTCGTCGTTCTTCATGGCGAAGAGATACAGCCGCGGGCCGCGCTGCAGCAGGGCCTGGGGGTGCAGCACCGGGCGGGTCAGCTTGTCGTCCCGGTCGCGGTAGGTGGCGTGCAGGGTTCGCGACAGGGAGAGGGCTTCGAGCGTTGCGGCGAGCACCTCTTCGCGAATGTCAGCCGGCAGGAGACGCTGGGTATCGCTGAGAATGCACAGCTTGTCGTCGCCAAGACCAAACTCGTCACCCTCTTCCCGCAGTTTGGCCCAGATCCGTTCGAGTCGACGCTCTGGCAGCGCATCGCGTATCAGTGAAGTCATCAGCTTGCGGGCGTAGTCCCACATGCGCGGATCTGCCGCATCGGGATCGATCAGCCGGCGATAGCGCAGGGGTTTTCCATTTGGATTCACTACCTCGATACGCTTCTCCTTGACCAGCGCTTCGAGGTCACGCTGGATTGCCCGGCGGCGTGCGCTTTCGCTGACCAGCTGGTCGTATTGCTCGGCCATGCTGCCAAGCAGCCGCCCGGGATCAGGGCAATCGTTTTTCGACAAATGAGCTGGAATCAGCTTCGCCAGCATGTTCAGCCGGTCTATACGATCCTTGTAAGCAGCCATCTTCACCTCTCCTTCAAAGAGGGCAGAGTACGACATCTGATGACGTACTGTCCTGTTCAAATGCACTCATCGAAGCCACCAGGAGAGTGCGATGAACCCGACAAACCCGAAGCCCCTGTCTTCCAGCGAACTGCTCGCGAAGATCGGGATTAGCCAGAACGACCCCGAGCCCCTGCTGTTTGACGATGAACCGCTCGACTCGCCGCTGGAGGATCTGGCTGCCGGCCTTCGCGAGCGTTTCCGGAGCTTCACCCGCCGCGAGGCCTTTCGGCCGGGTGATGTCGTCGGCTGGAAGGCCGGGCTCAAGAATCGTCGCTGGCCCACTTATGGCAAGCCCGCCATCGTCGTGGAGGTGCTCGAGTCGCCGATTTACGATACCGAAAAGGATTCCGGCGATGCGTATTTCCGCGAGCCGCTCGATCTCGCAGTTGGCGTCTTCATCGAGGAAGGGCCGCATCGGGGGGACTTCGTCGTGTGGCATTTCGATAGCCGTCGCCTGCAAACCTGGACTTCCGAGGAGAACTGATCATGGCCGTATCTTCCAGGTTGCCCCGCGCAGTGCGCCCTTCCAGCCGCTCACCGTGGCGGACCGACTTCAGTACCCTGCCGGCCGAACAGCGCCGCGCTGGCCGCTACGCCCTGCAGCTGATCACCCAACGAACCGAATTGCTTGACCGGCTCGAAGATTCGGACTTTCTGGGCGCCCTGTGGGCGCTTTGTTTGCCGCTGATCGACCCGCGGCTGCTGGTGCAGCTTCAGACCAAGTGGCAGCAGAAAGAGGAGCAAGAAAGCGAGGGCGCCGATGACGCGTTCTGTGACGACGATCTGCCGGATTTCCTCTGCCCGCCCAAACGTCGAAGCCTGCGTGGTCTGCCCAGACAGCGCATGCGCGCCTACCTGGCTGACGTACTCCAGCGGGTACCTTTGCCCGTCTTGCAGCGCCTCGCGATCCAGGATGGCGCCGCGCCGACCCATCCCAGTGTGGCGGTGATTGCGGACTGCACAGGCCTCGACGCCGTTGAGACTGCGATCCTCGATTTTGCCGAGAAGCGCGCCCATACACCGGCCTTCAGTGACTTTCTGCGTGAAACCCAGTGCGCGGGCCAGCGTAAAAACTATGCTTGCCTGGCCGCCGCGATCGATGTGCCGCTGGCCGAAATCAAGCGCGCCCTGGGACGCAAAAGCACCCTGCGCGTCCTGCAGCTGTTGCGCGTCGGCCGTTCCCGGGATGATCTGGAAGACTTCGTAAAGCCTGAAGAACTGTTTAATGACATCCTGATCCTGGCGCCCGAGAACCAGGACGAACTCCTCGCCGCGATCGTCGAAGAAGCGCCCGCATCGCGGTGGACACTGGCCGATTTTCCGCATCTTGACCGTGACGGCCAGCGCCTGCAAAGCGTGCTCGCCCGTGCGGCAGATCAGGGCGCCAAGGGAGTCAATGCCCTCCTCTACGGCCCTCCCGGCACCGGCAAGACCGAGTTTGCGCAAGCGCTGGCCACCACCGCAAAGCTCACCGCCTATCGGGTCAAGACTGCGGACGACGATGGAGAAGGCCTGTCGCGCGAGGGTCGTCTGGGTGCCTACCTGCTTCTCCAGCGTCTGCTGCGGGGTCGCACCGACTGTCTGGTGATCTTCGATGAAGTGGAAGACGCCTTCGGCAATGGCCAAAATATCCTGCTGGCCTTGCTCGGGGGAAAGCCCGCCCAAGGCAGTGGCGAAAAGGGCTGGATGAACCGCACGCTCGAAGAAAACCCGGTGCCGGCGGTGTGGATTACCAACGACGCCGAAAGCATGGACCCCGCCTTTCTGCGTCGTTTCCTGCTGCCGGTCGCCTTCACGACGCCGCCGCGTAGCGTGCGCCGGCGCATGGCCGAGTGCCACCTCGGGGATACCCCGGTGCCGGCGGAACTGCTTGATGACCTGGCTGCCGACGAAGCACTTCTGCCGGCCCAGTTTGGCGCGGCCAGGCGCCTTCTCGACCTTCAGCCGGATACCGATCCGATCGATGTCGTGCGGGGCGGTGTGGCCGCGACACGTCGCCTGCTGCATGGAAGCGCCAGCCCGCGTCGGCGTCAGACCACAACGGAGTTCGATGTGGCCTATCTCAACCTCGCCGGCGGCATCGCACCGGGAAAAATCGCCGAGGCTCTCCAGCGCAACGGCCACGGCCGGCTATGTTTCTACGGGCCGCCTGGAACCGGCAAAACCGAGTTTGCGCATGTGCTGGCCGATGCGCTTGGACGCGAGCTGGTGGTTCGCGCAACTTCCGATCTGGTGTCGAAATACGTGGGAGAAACCGAACAGAACCTCGCCGCCCTGTTCAACAACATCGACGCCGAGCGTAGCGTGCTCTTTCTTGATGAAGTAGACAGCCTGCTGCGCGACCGCCGCCAGGCTCGGCACAGCTGGGAGACGACCCAGGTGAATGAGTTGCTGCAGCAGATTGAGCATTTCCCCGGCATCCTCATCACGGCCACCAATCTGATGGACGGGCTGGATGCCGCCGCCCTACGCCGATTTGACTTCAAGCTGCACTTCCGCCCGCTTGCCCCGGCCCAGCGCCTCGCGCTGTTCGCCCGCGAAGCGCTGGGGAGCGCCGAGGCCGTCGAATCCATCCCGCCGCTGCTAGTGCGCAAATTGCAGAGCCTGGAACACCTCACCCCCGGGGATTTCGCCAACGTGGTGCGGCAACGCAATCTGCTGGACGAGGAATTGGCACCGGAGGAGTTCCTGCGGCGGCTGATGAGCGAATGCCGGTGGAAGGAGCGGGTAGCGATGAGTCCGGCGGCGGCTTGAGCGCGCGGTGGCGATCAGGGGCGCGCGCCGACCCGAAAAATCGGCGCCCCCGAGGAAGATCCGGCACTGCGCGCTCCACGCCACGGTGCAGGAGGCCACCGTTGATCAAATTACCAAAACTCATTCCGGGCACCTCGAAAACCCCTGACTTCCACCTCAAGTGCTTCGTAACTTATTGATTTATAGAGGCGTTATTTTTGGAAAAGAGGTTTTTCGAGGAGCCCTCCGTATAATTTTTTGTGACATTCCCAAACTGAGAGGTAATTCGCAATGAACGCAAGCTGGTACTTCACAGCCCCTTGGGACCCGGTGCCCATGCGGCGTGGCGATGCGCTTGGCCTGCGAGCGGGAGCAGACTACTTCGCCGAGCTCATCGCGCCAGGCTTGAGCAACGCAAGCTCTGACGCCCGGTGGATCACCCTGCTCTCCTGGTGTCTCAAGTGGTCGCACGTCGTGTGGCAAAACACGGGCGGCGGGGATCTCACGCGACGTGATGAGCAGCGCGCTCGCTACGCATGGCTGCGCCCACTGGAGCTTCTGTGGGTGGACCGCACCCTGGAGTCCGGACAGACGTCCGGGCAGCTACGCGGGCGGCGAAGCCTGGATCGCTGGCGCAAGGAAGACCGCAAGTTTACGAATTTCGCGATGAGCCCCGACCAGTTCCGCCGCTACCGGCAGGTCGGCACCTATGGCGCGTACCGGGTCATGTTCCGCACGGTCGCAGGCCTCACGACTGACAACGACGGCTGGACGCCAGATGCCACTGCCCTCAAGCTCGCAGACCTCGTCAACGACAGTCTTCCCAGCGCGGTGCGACTCCAGCAGGAGCACTTCGAAAGCAGCACGAAACGGCGCCATTTGACTGACGATGAAGCGAGCTACTGGGTCAAGCGCGGTTGGCCTGCCGCCTGGGAGCAGGCAGACAAGGGCCTCTTCCCTACGCCCGACGACAAGATCGGCAGCCTGCTTCCCGAACAGGAGCGCGGCCTCCTCAAGCCTGCGCTCTTCGGCGACGACTCGGTTCGGCGGCTGACCGCCGAGACGCTGGCGAGCGCGAAGGGTGCCCGCTCGCATCCTGAGCTGTGCGATGCGCTCGCCGGCTCCGATGCGATCGCGAAAAAGATCGCTCGCGAGTCTCTCGCGCCGCTGCCGGCTTTCACGCGCCTCGCCGACGCCGCGATGGACGCCATGCGCGCGCTTTGGGCGGAACTCAACCGCGACCAGGAAGCTCAGGCGCCTGGAGTCCAGAAGCTCGTGCGCTTGGCCGAGCTACAGTCGAAGCTCGAACAGCTCCACAAAATGAGCAAGGCGTGGCTCAGGGCGCCAGGGCGAAGCGCGTTCCCCCACGCGCAGGTCGCCGACCAGCTCGCCGAGGCGATGCGTGGCGCGATCTCGCCGCTTGAACAACTGCGGGCGCTGGCGAGACATCACGATCAGCACGGTGGCGGGCGGCGCTGGTTCCGGGAGCAGGCCGGAAAGCTCGTTCCCCTCGTCTCGGACACCGGCATCGTCGCGAGTGACTACCGGTTCAGGCTGCGATCCATCTGCCTGCTGGCGGCCCAGTGCGGCGTGGCAGACATGCAATCTGCGCTGAAGGTCATCACCCATGATCACCCCGAACACGATGGAGAACTCCTGTGAGCGCCCCTGACTGGAAAGACGTCCTTCCCGCCCCGCCGCCTGGCGGCCGTCTCCACGAGGCCTGGATGACGAGCTTCGACCAGCCGGACGCCGGGCTCCTCGTCGAGCACCTGCTACCTTCGCTGCTCGGCACGAGCTACACGCTCACGCCAGAGGTGCACGAGCGCACGCTGTTCTTCGGCGAGCTCAGCACTGCGCTGGAAGCGCTGCATGGAAGGATCACCGTAATCTCGTCCTCGCCCCGGGGCGATCGAGAGGCTTCGCAGTATCCGTGGCTGTGGCGCTACGTGGGGCACTTCACGGTGGGAGCGGAGTCGCGTGCCGTGCAGCACTCCAAGCTGTGGGCGTTTCACTGGAAGGTCGAGGATCAGGAGTTCATCGAGCTGCACGTGTCGTCGACGAATCTCACGGCGTCGGCCTTCAAGGGACAAATCCAGGCCGGCTGGCAGCTGACCTTGCCCCTTGGTCCGCGCCCTACTGCGACCGCGCGGAGCTCATGGGGAGCGCTCATCCCGTTTCTGGATGCGCTCGGAACGTCGGCGGGCGCCGTCGCCCAAACGCGGGTCCAGCGCCTCGTCACCCTCCTCTCCCGCGTCGCATGTCCGGCGGACATCACGTTCATCGCGAGCATTCCGGGCGGCGAGAGCGCAGCTCGCCAGCTCGGGCCGTTCGAGGTGTCGGAAATCCACGTTCTGACGCCGACCATCGGCGAATGGAACAAGGGCACCCTCGCGCGCTGGACGAGCGATGTTGGAGTCGCGCCCGATAAGGTCCACCTCAAATGGATCTCAAAGCGGCACCCGTGGGCCGAGAGCGAAGGCTGGACGCTCTCGGCCAAGACGAGCGCCACACTCAAGGCACACGGCGTACAGGTAGAGTGTATGCCCGACGATGCCCGCTTCACCCAAGCCCGCCGCGACGCCGACGCGCGCTGGAGCCACGCCAAGCTGTACCTGCTCGGCAGTGGCAGGAAGCGACGCCTGCTCGTGACCTCGGCCAACTGGAGCGTTTCGGCCTGGGGGGCGGGCAAGACGCCACCACGGAACTTCGAACTGGGCGTAGTTTTTGCGTCAACCTGGAGCGATCTCAAGGACATCGCCGAACCCTTCGATCCGCCCCACACGCTTCCCTTCTGCCTCAATCGAACCGAGGACGATGAGACCTCGTCATCGCTCGAATGGGCCGAGGCGACCTGGGACGGCGAATGCATTGCGCTGCGCGCGCGCAGCACTCATCCCGCCGAGCCGATCAAGGCGACCATCGTTTTCAGCGGTCGCGCCGACAAAGCGCTCACGCTCGGAAACGGAGAGGCCAGGATGCGTTGGAGCGATGCCGGGCGCCCCCCGCTCACGGTGCGCTTCGTCCAGGGAGACGAGGCCCTCGAAGCACACATCCTCGATATCCGGCCGCCTTCGGAGTTCGCCAAGACACCCCTGCCCGAGATCGATCCCGCCCTCTCGGAGGCGCTGCGGGAGGCGTTTCTCCTCCAGCGCTATGGCGGGCCGGTCGTGGATGTCGACGCCATCCCCGGTCTCGGAGGCACGCGGCGGCCGGGGACGGCGGCACCTTCCAGCGATTACGCGGTGCAGGCCTGGGCAGACGCTCGGCGTGCGTTCCATGTCGTCGACCAGTGGCGCGCTGCCCTCGACGCAGCGAAAACCGAGCCGATGCTGCTGGATCGTGTCCGCCTGGATGGCCACGAACTCAGGGCGCTTTACGCCCGGCGGGAGGGGCCCGCCGCCCGCCTCGCCGCTCAAGAACTTGGCTGGCACATTGAGGACAACGTCTGATGGACGATTTTGAGATTGACGCCGCGCAGTGGAGCTTCCTCGACCACCCCGATCGCTACATCAAGCAAGAATCCGGCGGCCTCCGTATCGAGCCGCTCAAGCGGCAGTTCGATACCGCGAAGGATATCCTGGCGCGCCTCGCAGACGGTCGGGGGGTGTTACTCGCCGATGACGTCGGGCTCGGGAAGACGACCGTCGGTGCACTTGTCGCGTGGGCCGTTGCCTGCCAGAACAAGCGGGTCCGCATCTACGCACCGAATGAAGTCCTGCGGCGCCGCTGGGCGGAGGAGCTCGAACACCACGTGCCGATGCTCACGTCGCTCGGCGCTCACAACAATCGCATCAAGCCAGGTGACGTTGGGAGGCTGAACCCGGGACGCATCCAGGTTACAACGCACCATGCGCTGAGCCACGGTGAAGGGCAACAGAGCACCAACTGCGACCTGATGATCGTCGACGAAGCCCACCGCGCCAGAGGTGAGGGTAGCGCCTTCAACAAAGCCCTCAGCAAGCTTGGTGACCGCGCGAAGCGGAAGCTGATCCTCACCGCGACGCCGTTCAGTATCCGGCTCACCGAACTGGAGCAGCTTCTCCGCTTCGCCGGCGCGACCCAGCTCGACGCCATCAGGCACTACGCCAACGAGATGAAACGGCTGTACACGCTCGGCGAGGGGCACGACGCTGTCGCTGAATCCAAGCGCCTAGTACGCGCGGCGAAGACGGCGATCAAGGAACTGCAACCCTACCTGATTCGCCACGGAATCGACGATCTGTTGTCCGGTGAGCAAAAGCATTTTGGTGCTGTCGGCAGTGTGCCGTGGGAGATCGCTACGCCCCCCGCCTCGTCGGAGGACATCCAGCTCTTGCTGCGAATGGACCGCTTGCTCCAGCTCACGCCCGTGCGCAAAGGCGCGCGTCGCAACGATCCGCGCCTCCACGTCGGCTGGCAACACCTGGGCACCGAGCTTGAGCGCGCAGCAGAGCGAAACGCAAACGATGAGGATCCCATCGTGTCGCGTCACATCGAGGAGGCAAACCAGGCACTCCAGGCGCGGCACGGCACGGCTCACCCGAAGATTGCGGCGGTCAGCGAGGCCATCCGGCCGCTGCTCGACGCAGGCGAGAAGGTTCTGGTGTTCTGCCACCACCACGCGACGGCAGCGGAGCTTCTTGTGGGGCTGGAGAGCTCTCTGAAGCTCGAGAACGACATCCCCAGCGACCCTCCCGACGCGGTGTGGCGCGCGGCCTGGACGTCCGTGTTGCCAGAGACGGAGGAGCAGCCCATCAAGCCGATCCTCGACTGGCTGTGCTCAGAAGGCATTCGCCGACAGGTTGCAGGCTGGCTCGGAGATCCCGCCGAGGCGGCGGAGCCCCTTGCCGACCAGCTCGAGGAAATACGGCCGCGCAAATCGGCCCCCAGCGTGCCGACCATCGCCGAATCGGCACGGAGCCTCGTCGCCGCGCTCCTGGACACCCAGTCTACGTCGACCCTTGCCTTGCTCAGAAGCATCGCCAAAAAAGAGCGCGCCTTCGGGGGTACGAGCTCCCACTTTCCAGGCCGGCTCGACGACGGATTCCGGGTCATGGGCTCGTGGGGGCATGATGGACAAGGCGTGCAGCCAGAGACGCTCTACACCGGCAAGGCCGATATCGTGCTCGCCCTTTTCAACAGTCCGTTCGGCCCTGACGTCCTCGTCACGACGGACCATCTCAGCGAGGGCGTCGATTTGCACCGCTGTTGCAGACATCTGATTCACTACGAACTCGACCCGAGCCCCGTGCGCACCCTGCAGCGCAACGGACGCATTCGCCGGGTCGGCTCTTGGGCGGCGCTGACGGGGCAGCCGATCCGCTACGCGTATCCGACCTTCGGCGGAACGCGCGACGAAAAGGCCGTCGAAATCATGAGACAACGCATCAACGCATTCGGCCTGTTGCTCGGTGGCGTCCCGCCCCTTGACACCGACACCGACGCACGCGAGCAGAGCTTCGCGGAGGCGGTTTTACGCTGCACGCGCAGGGGTCTCGAGTCGCTCAACAGAAAACTGGCTGTCCGCCCAAACACAACCGTGAAGATGCCAAGGACTCGGCTTCATCGGTGACCCTTCCGAAGGCTCGCTATCCCGGAAGTGCGGGAGTGGCTCAAATGCGCTTACCACCGTTCAGCCTGAACGTGCCGTCGGTATTCACCGATGATTTTTTGTGGGGGCGACTTCAGTCGCCCCCACAAAAGGGCGTTTATCGACCCGGCTCTGGCGCTGCCTTTCGACGCGCCTGGAGTGAACGGGGAAGCCGTAGAGCTATTAACCCGGTGGGAATCTCCGTAAAGACTTCCAATTGGAGTTCTGCAGGGTGTTGAGCTGGGGAGCTAAGCGACATCCATTGACGCATCTCCATGTTGAAATACTCCCCACCCCTTGATCTACAGATTTATCCGCCTTAGGAGCCCGCCTTGACCTTACCTACCCTGCTCCCCGGCCTGATGCTTGTGCATGGCAACCATCCGGAATCCCTGCGCGATCTGCTAGTTGCGTGGGTTCGGCGCTATCCCTTGGTTCCGTTGGAAACCGAGACCTTGCTGGTGCATAGCAACGGCGTGGCCCAATGGCTGCGTCTGGCGCTGGCCGAGGACGGGAACGACGAGACCGGCGGTGGCTGCGGAATCGCTGCCGGGCTGGACATGTCGCTGCCCTCCCGTTTTTTGTGGCAGGTGTATCGGGCCGTTTTGGGGCGCGACGGGGTTCCCGAAACCTCGCCTTTCGACAAGCCCCTGCTGCTGTGGCGCCTGATGCGCCTGCTGCCGGATGTGATGGGGCAGCCGGCCTATGCGCCGCTGCGCCGTTTTCTGGCGCTGGATGCCGACCAGCGTAAGCGTTTCCAGCTGGCCGAGCGGCTGGCCGACCTGTTCGACCAGTACCAGGTGTATCGCGCCGACTGGCTGGCCGCATGGGCCGCGGGTGATGATGTGCTGATTCAGGCGAATGGAGAACGCCGCCCCCTGTCCGACGAACAGGGCTGGCAGGCCTGCCTGTGGCGGGCGCTGCTGGCCGACGTGGCGGCAGCGGACGGCAGTGCGCTGGCGGGTCAGGGCCGGGCGGCGGTGCATGAGGCCTTTCTGCGCCAGGTCGAGGCGTGGCCCGAGAGCGGCGCGGGCAGCGAACGGCCCGCCGGCTTGCCGCGCCGGGTGATCGTCTTCGGCATCTCGGCGCTGCCGCGCCAGTCGCTGGAAGTGCTGGCCGCCCTGGCACGCTGGACCCAGGTGCTGATGTGCGTGCACAACCCCTGCGAGCATTACTGGGCCGACATCGTCGCCAACAAGGATCTGCTGCGGGCCACCCATTCGCGCCAGCAGCGCCGGGCCGATACAAGCACCGAGATTTCCGACGAAAACCTGCACCTATTCGCCCACCCGCTGCTGGCCGCCTGGGGTAAGCAGGGGCGCGACTTCATCGGCCTGCTCGACGAGCACGACAGCGACACGGCCCGCGCCGGCTATCTGCAGCATTTCGTGGACATCCGCCAGCGCATCGACCTGTTCTCGCCTCACGGCCGGGGCACCCTGCTCAACCAGCTGCAGGACGACATCCGCGATCTGCGTCCGCTCAGCCAGACGCTGACGGAATGGCCGGCGGTGAGGCCCGATGATGACTCGATCCGCTTTCATATCGCCCACAGCGCCCAGCGCGAAGTCGAGGTGCTGCACGACCAGCTCCTCGCCGCCTTCAATGCCGACACCACCCTGCGCCCGCGCGACGTGATCGTGATGGTGCCGGACATCGACGCCTACGCGCCGCACATCCAGGCGGTGTTCGGCCTCATCGACGGCCGCGACCCGCGCTTCATTCCGTTCAGCATCGCCGACCAGGGGCTGCGCCATCACGACCCGCTGGTCAATGCCATCGGCAAGCTGCTCGATCTGCCCAACGGGCGTGTGGCCGTGAGCGATGTGCTCGATCTGCTTGAAGTGCCGACCCTGCGCAGCCGCTTTGGCATCCCCGAAGACGCGCTGCCGCTGCTGCAGCGCTGGATCCACGGCGCCAAAGTGCGCTGGGGTCTGCACGCCGAGCACCGCGAAAGCCTCGGCCTGCCCGACGCACCGGAAGGCAACACCTGGCTGTTCGGCCTGCGCCGGATGCTCCTCGGCTACGCGGTCGGCACCACCAGCGGCGCCTGGCACGACATCGAGCCCTTCGATGAAATCGGTGGCCTCGACGCTGCGCTGCTCGGCCCCCTGGTGCAACTTCTCGAGCGGCTCGACACCACCTGGCGAATCTTCTCCAGCGACGCCGCGCCGGCCGAATGGAGCGCACGCCTGCGTCAATTGATGGCTGATTTCTTCGCGCCCGAAGAGAGCACCGACGCCTTCACGCTGCAGCGCCTCGACCTGGCTCTGGTGCGCTGGCAGGAAGCCTGCGCCGCGGCCCGCCTCGACAGCCCGCTGCCGCTGGCAGTGGTGGGCGAACACTGGCTGGCCCAGCTTGACGACAGCGGCCTGTCGCAACGCTTCTTTGCCGGCACGGTGACCTTCGCGACGCTCATGCCGATGCGCGCCATTCCGTTCCGCCACGTCTGCCTGCTGGGCCTCAACGACGGGGACTACCCGCGCACCCGGGTGCCGATGGACTTCGACCTGATGGGCCGCGACTATCGCCCCGGCGACCGCTCGCGTCGCGAAGATGACCGCTACCTGTTCCTCGAGGCCCTGCTGTCGGCCCGCGAAAAACTGCTGATTTCATGGGTCGGGCGCAGCATCAACGACAACACCGTGCGGCCGCCCTCGGTGCTGGTCGGCCAGCTGTGCGACCACCTGGCCGCCGGCTGGCGACTGGCCGGAGACGAAGCCACGGAGGGCGCCCTGCTCCGTGCCCTGACCATCGAGCATAGCCTGCAGCCCTTCAACCCCGACTATTTTCCAGCCACCGCGGCGGCCAGCCCGCTGTTCACCTACGCCCACGAATGGCGCATGGAAGACGACCGGCCCTCAGACGGCCCACAACAGCTGGCCCCAGTAGGCCGTGGCGAACCCTTGCGTATCGCCGAGATGGCCACCTTCCTGCGCGACCCGGTCAAGGCCTTCTTCCGCCAGCGCCTGCACGTGGATTTCGACATCGACGATCCGGCCAGCGAAGACCAGGAGCCCTTCGACCTCGACGGCCTGCAGAAATGGAGCCTGTGGAACGAACTCATTGTCAGCCAGGCGGAGGCGCTCAACGCCGGCCAGCCGCGGGAGGACGCCCTCGCAGCCACCCTTGAGCGCATCCAGCGCCGGGGCGAGCTGGCCGCCAAGGCTTTTGCTGACGTAATGATCAATGACCTGGCCGCACCAATGGCGGACATGTTCGAGCGTTACGCAAAGGGCCTCGCCGAATGGCCGCATGAGGCGCCTCACGACGAGTTGATAAGCCACACGCACCCGGCCACCGGCCTGAGCATCGACGACTGGCTGCGGGACCTGCGCCTGAATGCAGACGACGAGCGCGGGCGCGTGGTGCTGGAGCCCAGCGACGCCGTGAAGGAGCGTAAATATCAGCGCCACCACCTCATCAAGCATTGGCTGGTGCACCTGGCCGGCCACCTGGGCGGGCAACCGCTGACCACGCTGATCGTCAGCAAGGCCGGCAACGTGCGCTTCGAGCCCCTTGAACCCGCCGATGCACGGGCCCACATCGATACCCTGCTGGCCGCCTGGCAGGACGGCATGCGCCGTCCGCTGCCGCTGGCGATCAAGACCGCCTTTGCGTGGCTCGATGGCTCGACCAGCGCCAAGTCCGTCTATGAGGGCGGCTACAAGCTCACCGGCGAGGTCCAGTCCAGCCCCTACCTGCGGCGCGCCTGGCCCGACTTTGAAACACTGACCGGAGATGGCGAGTTCGCCCGCCTGGCCGACAGCCTGCTGCGCCCGCTCTTTGCCGCCACTTTTGTCGAATCCTCCCGCAAGCGCAAAGCTGCGGCTGCCGCCGGAGAGCAGGCATGACCCCGACCTCCCTTGATCCGCTACGTTTCCCGCTGCGTGGCAGCCGCCTCATCGAGGCCAGCGCCGGTACCGGCAAGACCTTCACGATCGCCGCCCTCTACCTGCGCCTGGTGCTGGGCCATGGTGAAGATGAAACCGCCTTCCCCAGGGCCCTGACGCCGCCGGAGATCCTCGTCGTCACCTTCACCGACGCTGCCACCAAGGAATTGCGCGACCGCATCCGCGCCCGGCTCGCCCAGGCAGCAACTTACTTCCGTGCCGATCCGTCCGGGCCCGGCGCAGACGCACTGCTCCAGCAATTGCGCGCCGACTATCCGCCGGAGAGCTGGGGAGCCTGCGCTCGCAAGCTGCAGCTGGCCGCCGAATGGATGGACGAAGCCGCCGTATCCACCATCCACAGCTGGTGCAACCGCATGCTGCGCGAGCACGCCTTCGACAGCGACAGCCTGTTCAC
>NZ_JAOAUU010000089.1 GCF_030157465.1 Zoogloea sp. | reverse complement strand
CAATCGTGCCGACGTTTACGTGCGGCTTCGTCCGTGCAAATTTTTCCTTAGCCATTTTTCAGCTTCCTAAGTTGTAGTGACGATTATTTCTTGTTGATCACAGCTTCTGCGACGTTTTTGGGAGCTTCACTGTAATGCTTGAACTCCATCGAGTACGTAGCACGTCCTTGCGACAGGGAGCGCAGCTGGGTCGCGTAGCCGAACATTTCAGCCAGCGGCACCTCGGACTTGATCTCTTTGATACCACCAGGAAGATCATCCATACCCTGAACGATGCCACGACGACCCGAGAGATCCCCCATGACATTACCCATGTAATCCTCTGGCGTTTCAACCACAACAGCCATCATGGGCTCAAGCAGAACGGGACTCGCCTTGCGCATTGCATCCTTGAAGGCCATAGACGCAGCCATCTTGAAGGCGTTTTCGTTCGAGTCCACATCATGGTAGGAACCATCGAACAACGTCACCTTCACATCCACGACGGGGAAGCCAGCAAGCACGCCATTCGGCAAGGTTTCCTGAAGGCCCTTATCCACAGCCGGAATATATTCACGAGGCACCACGCCGCCCTTGATCGCATCGACGAACTCGTAACCCTTACCGGTTTCATTCGGCTCAAGCCTGATCCAGACATGCCCGAACTGACCACGACCGCCAGACTGCTTAACGAACTTGCCTTCTTGCTCGACCGTCTTGCGAATTGCTTCGCGATACGCAACCTGCGGCGCACCAACGTTAGCCTCAACGTTGAATTCACGCTTCATGCGATCAACGATGATTTCAAGGTGCAATTCACCCATGCCAGAAATAATGGTCTGGCCGGACTCTTCATCGGTACGAACGCGGAAGGACGGGTCTTCAGCAGCAAGGCGACCAAGAGCAAGGCCCATTTTTTCTTGGTCAGCCTTCGTCTTCGGCTCAACAGCTACGTGAATAACCGGGTCAGGGAAAATCATCCGCTCGAGAATGATCGGCGCGGACGGATCACACAGGGTTTCGCCAGTGGTTACATCCTTGAGACCAACACAAGCCGCGATATCGCCAGCCAGCACTTCCTTGATTTCTTCACGATCGTTCGCGTGCATCTGCAGCAGACGACCGATCCGCTCCTTCTTGCCCTTGATCGAGTTCAGAACGGTAGAGCCGGACTCAAGCACACCAGAATAAACACGGATAAACGTCAGCTGGCCAACAAAGGGGTCGGTCATCAGCTTGAACGCGAGAGCGGAAAACTTCTCGCTGTCGAGAGCGTGCCGTACAACTTCCTTTTCATCATCATCCACACCAGCAACAGGCGGAATATCAACCGGCGAAGGCAAGTACTGGATAACGGCGTCCAGCATCCGCTGCACACCCTTGTTCTTGAAGGCCGTACCGCAGAGCATGGGCTGGATTTCGCAAGCCAGCGTACGCGCACGAATGCCCGCAATGATATCTTCCTCGGAGAGCGAGCCACCCTCGAGATACTTGTCCATCAATTCTTCAGAAGCCTCAGCCGCAGCCTCGACCATCTTTTCACGCCACTCTTCCGCAACACCGACAAGCTCCTCGGGGATTTCACGGAAATCAAACTTCATGCCCTGGGAGGCTTCATCCCAGAAAATGGCCTTCATCTTCAGCAGGTCGATGACACCGACAAAGGTGTCCTCGGCGCCGATCGGCAGCACGACGGGAACCGGGTTGGCGCTCAACCGGGTCTTCATCTGCTCAACAACCTTGTAGAAGTTGGCACCGGAACGGTCCATCTTATTCACGAAGGCAAGACGAGGAACCTTGTACTTCGTAGCCTGACGCCACACGGTTTCAGACTGAGGCTGAACACCGCCCACCGCGCAGTAAACCATGCAGGCACCATCAAGCACGCGCATCGAGCGCTCAACTTCAATGGTGAAGTCGACGTGCCCCGGAGTGTCGATGATATTGAAGCGGTGCTCCGGATAGGACTGATCCATCCCCTTCCAGAAACAGGTCACAGCAGCCGAAGTAATGGTGATACCACGCTCCTGCTCCTGAGCCATCCAGTCGGTCGTCGCCGCACCGTCGTGCACTTCACCCAGCTTGTGGCTGACGCCCGTGTAAAAAAGGATCCGCTCGGTGGTTGTCGTCTTCCCGGCGTCGATGTGTGCGGAGATACCGATATTGCGATAGCGCTCGATAGGAGTCTTGCGTGCCACAGTCCTAACCTTGCCTTCCTGAGTTTGCGAAGTCTTGAATGCAACGACTTCGTACTGATGCTTTACAAATAAATCGAGCCCCTTTCAGGGCCCGACTTCGATTACGCCTGAAAATCAGAAGCGATAGTGCGAGAAAGCCTTGTTGGCTTCCGCCATGCGGTGCACTTCTTCGCGCTTCTTCATCGCAGAACCGCGACCTTCTGCAGCCTCAAGCAACTCACCGGCAAGGCGCTGAGCCATGGACTTTTCGGAACGCTTGCGGGCAGCTTCGCGCAGCCAGCGCATCGACAGCGCCATACGGCGGGCGGGGCGCACTTCAACCGGAACCTGATAGTTAGCACCACCAACACGGCGGCTCTTAACTTCAACAACCGGACGCACGTTGTTCAGTGCAGCGGAAAAGACCTCAAGCGGGTCCTTGCCGTTGCCTTTGGCAACAATGGTCTCGAATGCGCCATATACGATACGCTCAGCAACAGATTTCTTGCCGCTTTGCATGATCGCATTGATAAATTTGGACACGTCCTGGCTACCGAATTTCGGATCGGGCAGAACTTCGCGCTTTGGTACGTCACGACGACGGGGCATATTTGACTCTCGCTATTCTCTGAATGCCGACAATTAAGACTTCTTCGGGCGCTTGGCACCGTACTTGGAACGGGACTGCTTCCGATCCTTGACACCTTGCAGATCGAGACTGCCGCGAACGATGTGGTAACGCACACCCGGCAAGTCCTTGACCCGGCCACCGCGAATGAGAACAACAGAGTGCTCCTGAAGGTTGTGACCTTCACCGCCGATGTACGAGATAACCTCGAAACCGTTGGTCAGACGAACCTTGGCCACTTTACGCAGCGCTGAGTTCGGCTTCTTCGGAGTCGTGGTGTAAACACGGGTGCAGACGCCCCGCTTTTGCGGGCATGCCTCGAGAGCGGGAACCTTGCTCTTGGAAACAGGCGCCTGCCGGCCCTTACGAACGAGTTGATTAATTGTTGGCATAGCTAAGAATTTCCCAAAACACCGCGACAGCCCACACGGACTGCCGCAGATGGTTATTCCGGCTGCGACTGACTACGATTGGCCAGTCCGCAAAAAGAGGCCGGAGTATATCTTCCTCGTCAAGCTTTCGTCAACCGGCTTACTGCGCGTTTTCGGTTTCCGAGCTTTCTGTCCGCGGAGCCCAGGCATGCCCTTCACCGAGATCTTCGCCCATCATCTGGGACTTGCGATTTCGATGGTAAGCAAGACCGGTACCCGCCGGAATCAGACGGCCGACGATTACGTTTTCCTTCAGACCGCGGAGCTCATCGCGCTTGCCGAGAATTGCTGCTTCGGTCAATACGCGAGTGGTCTCCTGGAAGGATGCTGCGGAGATGAAGGAGTCGGTCGACAGGGATGCCTTGGTGATACCCAGCAGCAGGAAGTTGTAGCTGGCGGGCAACTTTCCTTCGGCATTGACCTTGTCGTTCTCGTCGAGCACTTCTGCACGCTCGACCTGCTCTTCACGGATGAAGCCCGTATCGCCCGGGTCGGTGATGACCACGCGACGCAGCATCTGGCGAACGATCACCTCAATGTGCTTGTCGTTGATCTTCACGCCCTGCAGTCGATAGACGTCCTGCACTTCGTCAATGATGTAACGGGCAAGTGCCTCGACGCCCTGCAAGCGCAGGATGTCGTGCGGATCAGCGGGGCCGTCCACAATCAGCTCGCCCTTATTCACCACCTGGCCATCGTGCACCATGACGTGCTTGTCCTTGGGAATCAGGAACTCGTGAACCGTGCCATCCGGTTCAGTGATCACGAGACGCTGCTTGCCCTTGGTGTCCTTGCCGAAGGAGACAGTACCCGTAACCTCAGCCAGAACGCCCGCATCCTTCGGAGCACGCGCTTCAAACAACTCGGCCACACGCGGCAGACCACCGGTGATGTCGCGAGTCTTGGCGGACTCCTGAGGAATACGCGCCAGCACATCGCCCACAGAGACCTGCTGGCCGTCCTTGACGGTAATCAGTGAGCCAACCTGGAAGGTGATGGACACGGCGTGCTCGGTACCTGCAATCCGCACCTCTTCCCCGGTCTCGGTGAACAACTTGACCTGGGGACGCACGCCCTTCGAAGTGCTCGCACCACGACGCTTCGCATCGATGACGACAAGCGTGGACAAGCCAGTCACTTCGTCGATCTGCTTCGCGACGGTGACGCCCTCCTCCACGTTCTCGAACTTCACGATACCGGCGTACTCGGTGATGATCGGGCGGGTGTGCGGATCCCACGTGGCGAGCTGCGTGCCAGCCTTGATGGATACACCTTCATCCACAGCCAGCGTCGCACCGTAAGGAATCTTGTGACGTTCGCGCTCACGACCCAGGTCGTCGACAACCACGACTTCGGCGGATCGGGAAATCACGATCTTCTCGCCCTTCGCGTTGGCAACGTAACGCATGTTCTGCGTAAAGCGGATGACACCGGCAGACTTCGCCTCGACATCGCTCGCGGCGGCAGCCCGGGATGCGGCACCACCGACGTGGAAGGTACGCATGGTGAGCTGGGTACCCGGCTCGCCAATCGACTGGGCGGCGATGACGCCGACAGCCTCGCCGGCATTGACCAGCGAACCACGACCGAGATCGCGGCCATAACACTTGGCGCACAGGCCATAACGGGTTTCGCAGGACAGCGGCGTGCGCACGCGCACTTCGTCAATCCCTTCAGCCTCGATCATGTCGACCATATCCTCGTCGAGCATGGTGCCCGCTTCGATGAGGGTTGCCTGGTTCTCCGGATGAACGACATCGTCCACGAGCACGCGGCCAAGGATACGGTCACGCAGCGGCTCGACAACTTCACCACCTTCAACCAGCGCCTTCATCAGGAAGCCGCTCTTGGTACCGCAGTCATCTTCAATGACGACCAGATCCTGGGTCACATCCACCAGACGACGCGTCAGGTAACCCGAGTTCGCGGTCTTCAGTGCCGTATCTGCCAGACCCTTACGGGCGCCGTGGGTCGAGATGAAGTACTGGAGAACGTTCAGACCTTCGCGGAAGTTGGTCGTGATCGGCGTCTCGATGATCGAACCGTCCGGTTTGGCCATCAGACCGCGCATACCGGCCAGCTGACGAATCTGGGCAGCGGAACCCCGTGCGCCGGAGTCAGCCATCATGTAGATGGAGTTGAAGGACTCCTGCTTGACGGTATCGCCATGACGATTGACGACATCTTCCTGACCAAGCTGGTCCATCATCGCTTTCGCGACCTGGTCACCGGCACGACCCCAGATATCGACGACCTTGTTGTAGCGCTCGCCGTCCGTCACAAGACCGGAGGTGTACTGCTGGGCGATTTCCTTCACTTCCTGCTCGGCTGCGTGAATCAGCGGGTGCTTGAGTTCCGGCACCAGCATGTCTTTCACGGCAATCGAGATGCCCGCGCGCGTTGCCAGACCGAAACCGGCCTGCATCAGCTTGTCGGCAAACACGACCGTGGCCTTGAGGCCGCAGCGCCGGTAGGACGCATTGATCAGCTTGGAGATCTCCTTCTTCTTCATCGGCTTCTGCAGCACGCTGAAGGGGAGTCCTGCCGGCAGGATCTCCGAAAGGATCGCACGCCCGACGGTCGTCTCGTGACGGGTGATCTTCTCGATGGCTTCGCCATCCTCCGAGAGGTCGTACTCCTTGAGACGCACGATCACCTTGGCGTGCAGCGAAACCTGACCGGATTCGTAGGCACGCTTGACTTCACCGACGTCGGCAAAGGCCATGCCTTCACCCTTGGCGTTCACGCCTTCACGGGTCGCGTAATACAGGCCCAGCACGATATCCTGGGAGGGCACGATGATCGGCTCGCCGTTCGCCGGGGACAGCACGTTGTTGGAGGCCAGCATCAGCGTGCGGGCTTCCATTTGTGCCTCAAGGGACAGCGGAACGTGAACAGCCATCTGGTCGCCGTCGAAGTCGGCGTTGAACGCAACGCAAACCAGCGGGTGCAACTGAATGGCCTTGCCTTCGATGAGGACCGGCTCGAAAGCCTGGATACCCAGACGGTGCAGCGTCGGCGCACGGTTCAACATGACCGGATGCTCGCGGATCACCTCTTCGAGGATGTCCCAAACCACCGGCTCCTGGCTCTCGACCATCTTCTTGGCCTGCTTGATGGTCGTTGCGAGCCCCATCAGTTCAAGCTTGTTGAAGATGAACGGCTTGAAGAGTTCAAGCGCCATCAGCTTCGGCAAACCGCACTGGTGCAGCTTGAGCTGCGGACCCACGGTGATCACCGAACGGCCGGAGTAGTCAACCCGCTTGCCGAGCAGGTTCTGACGGAAGCGGCCGCCCTTGCCCTTGATCATGTCGGCAAGAGACTTGAGCGGACGCTTGTTGGCGCCGGTCATAGCTTTGCCGCGACGACCGTTGTCGAGCAGCGAATCGACCGACTCCTGCAGCATCCGCTTTTCGTTGCGGACGATGATTTCCGGCGCCTTCAGTTCGAGCAGGCGCTTCAGACGGTTGTTGCGGTTGATTACGCGACGATACAGATCGTTCAGGTCAGAGGTGGCAAAACGACCACCATCCAGCGGAACGAGCGGACGCAGATCCGGCGGCAGAACCGGAAGGACTTCCAGGATCATCCAGTCCGGCTTGATACCGGAGGACTGGAAGGCTTCCAGCACTTTCAGGCGCTTGGAAATCTTCTTGATCTTGGCTTCCGAACCGGTGGTCTCGAGCTCGGAACGCAACTTCTCGACTTCGTGCGGCAGATCGAGGCTGCGCAGCATCTCGCGGATGCCCTCAGCACCCATCAGCGCGATGAAGTCGTCGCCGTATTCCTCGACCTTGGCCAGATAGTCGTCTTCAGACAGGATCTGGGCACGGTTCATCGGCGTCATGCCGGGATCGGTGACCACGTAGGCTTCGAAGTACAGCACGCGCTCGATGTCGCGCAGGGTCATGTCGAGCACCATGCCGAGACGGCTCGGCAGGCTCTTCAGGAACCAGATGTGGGCAACAACCGAGGCCAGCTCGATGTGCGCCATGCGCTCGCGGCGAACCTTCGACAGGGTCACCTCGACGCCGCACTTTTCGCAGATCACACCGCGGTGCTTCAGGCGCTTGTACTTGCCGCACAGGCACTCGTAGTCCTTGACCGGTCCGAAAATCTTCGCACAGAAGAGGCCATCACGTTCCGGCTTGAAGGTCCGGTAGTTGATGGTTTCGGGCTTCTTTACTTCACCATAGGACCAGGACCGGATCGTCTCCGGGGACGCCAGACTAATCGTGATGGCGTCGAACTCTTCCTCGTTCGGCAGGCTTTGCTTGAATAGATCAGCGAGCAAACTTTTCATCAATCACTCCATCCAGTATGGGCACGCATCGTCGAACCTGCCGCTCAATAGCGGTCCAGGTCGATGTCGATGGCCAGAGAGCGAATTTCCTTGACCAGCACGTTGAAGGATTCCGGCATGCCGGCATCGATCTTGTGCTCGCCCTTGACGATGTTTTCGTACACTTTGGTCCGGCCGGTAACGTCATCCGACTTGACCGTGAGCATTTCCTGCAGCGTGTAGGCGGCACCGTAGGCTTCCAGCGCCCAGACTTCCATTTCCCCGAAACGCTGACCGCCGAACTGGGCCTTGCCCCCCAGCGGCTGCTGGGTAACAAGGGAGTACGGGCCGGTAGAACGCGCGTGCATCTTGTCATCGACCAAGTGGTGCAGCTTCAGCACATGCTTGTAACCAACGGTAACCTGACGCTCGAAGGGTTCGCCCGTGCGGCCATCAACCAGATTCACCTGACCGCCGGACGGCAGACCAGCCAGTTCGAGCATGCCCTGGATCTCGGACTCCTTGGCTCCATCGAAAACCGGCGTTGCGAAAGGCACGCCCTTGCGCAGGTTCTGCGCCAATTCGAGGACTTCGGTGTCGTTGAACTCGTTCAGCTGTTCGGGCTTGCCACTTCCGTTATAGATCTCTTCCAGGAAGCCGCGCACTTCATCGGCAGTCGCCTTGGCACGCATCATCTTGTCGATCTTGTTGCCGAGACCCTTCGCAGCCCAGCCGAGGTGAGTTTCGAGCACCTGACCGATGTTCATCCGTGACGGAACGCCCAAGGGGTTCAGCACGATGTCCATGGGCGTACCGTCTTCCATGTAAGGCATGTCTTCGACGGGAACGATCTTGGAAACCACACCCTTGTTACCGTGACGACCGGCCATCTTGTCGCCAGGCTGAAGGCGACGCTTGACCGCCAGGTAGACCTTGACCATCTTCTGCACACCCGGGGGCAGCTCATCGCCCTGGGTGAGCTTCTTCTTCTTGGCTTCGAAAGCCAGGTCGAAGTCCTTGCGGGTCTTTTCGAGGGACTCGCGGACCGACTCCATCTGGGCGGCGAGGGTCTCGTCGGCCATACGGATATCGAACCACGTGTAGTGCTCGAGGCCTTCCAGATACTCCTTGGTGATGGGCGTGCCCTTGGCGAGACGACGGGGACCACCATTGGCAGGCTGACCTGAGATCATCCGCTCGATACGCTCGAAAGCGTCGCGCTCCACGATCCGCATCTGGTCGGCGAGGTCGGTCTTGAAGCCACGCAGCATGTCGTCGATGATCGACTGGGCACGCTTGTCGCGCTCGATGCCTTCACGGGTAAACACCTGAACGTCGATCACGATGCCGTTCATGCCGGAAGGCACGCGCAGCGAGGTGTCCTTAACGTCGGAAGCCTTCTCGCCGAAGATGGCGCGCAGCAGCTTCTCTTCGGGCGTCAGCTGGGTTTCGCCCTTGGGCGTAACCTTGCCCACGAGCACGTCGCCCGCCTCGACTTCTGCGCCGATATAGACGATGCCGGACTCATCCAGGCGGGACAACTGGGCTTCACCGAGCGACGCGATATCGCGGGTGATTTCCTCGGGTCCGAGCTTGGTGTCACGGGCAACAACGGTCAGCTCTTCGATGTGGATCGAAGTGAAACGGTCGTCAGCCACCACGCGTTCGGAGATCAGGATCGAGTCTTCGAAGTTGTAGCCGTTCCACGTCATGTAGGCGACCAGCATGTTCTGACCCAGAGCAAGCTCACCCATGTCGGTGGAGGCACCGTCGGCGATCACGTCGCCACGGGACACCACGTCGCCAACCTTGACGACCGGACGCTGGTTGATGTTCGTGTTCTGGTTCGAACGGGTGTACTTGATCAGGTTGTAGATATCGACACCGACCTCGCCAGCAACCGTTTCCGCGTCATGCACGCGAATCACGATGCGGTTGGCGTCGACATAGTCCACAACACCGCCACGCAGAGCCTGCTCAGCGGTGCCCGAGTCCACCGCCACGGTGCGCTCGATGCCGGTACCGACGAAAGGCTTCTCGGGACGCAGACAGGGAACGGCCTGACGCTGCATGTTCGCGCCCATCAGCGCGCGGTTCGCGTCGTCGTGCTCAAGGAACGGAATCAGCGAAGCAGCCACCGATACGATCTGGCCAGGCGCGATGTCCATGTACTGAACGGTATCCGCGGTCGCGAGCGTGAATTCACCCTTATTACGGCAGGAAACCAGATCACCGGTCAGCTTGCCGGTGGCATCCACTTCGGCGTTCGCCTGGGCGATGACGTACTGGCCTTCTTCGATCGCCGACAAAAAGTCGATCTGTTCGGTGACGGAACCGTCAGTAACCTTGCGGTACGGCGTCTCAAGGAAACCGTACTGGTTGGTGCGGGCAAACAGCGCCAACGAGTTGATCAGACCGATGTTCGGACCTTCCGGCGTCTCGATAGGACACACGCGACCGTAGTGGGTCGGGTGGACGTCGCGGACTTCAAAGCCGGCACGCTCACGGGTCAGACCGCCCGGTCCAAGAGCCGAAACACGGCGCTTGTGGGTGATCTCCGCCAGCGGGTTGGTCTGGTCCATGAACTGGGACAGCTGGCTGGAACCGAAGAACTCCTTGATCGCGGCGCTGATCGGCTTGGCATTGATCAGGTCGTGCGGCATCAGGTTGTCGCTTTCGGCCTGGCCAAGACGCTCCTTCACTGCCCGTTCGACACGCACCAGACCGGCACGGAACTGGTTTTCAGCCAGTTCGCCCACCGAACGGACACGCCGGTTACCAAGGTGGTCGATGTCGTCGATTTCACCACGGCCATTGCGCAACTCGACGAGCACGCCGACAACGGCAAGCACGTCGTCATTGGACAGCGTACCCGGGCCTTCGCCACCCTTGGGGCCAACGGTCGCGTACAGGCGCTTCTGCCAGTCGGGAGCCTTGTCGTCGAGCTTCTCGGGATAGGCTCGACGATTGAACTTCATGCGACCGACAACCGACAGGTCGTAGCGCTCCGGCAGATAGAACAATCCCTGGAACAGGGCTTCGACAGCATCTTCCGTGGGCGGCTCGCCCGGACGCATCATGCGGTAAATCGCCACCCGCGCGGCCCACTGGTCGGCGGTTTCGTCGACTCGCAGGGTCTGGGAGATGTGGGAACCACGATCCAGATCGTTCAGATAGAGCGTCGTGAACGTGGTGACACCCGCATCGCGGAGCTTGTCGAGGACGTCCTCGGTGATCTCCTCGTTCGCGCGAGCAACAAGCTCACCGTCAGGACTCACCACATTGGTGGCGAGAACGCGGCCCAGCAGGAAGTCGTCGGCAACGGACACCATCTCGATGCCGGCAGTGGCCAGTTCACGGATGTGCTTGGCGGTAATCCGCTTATCCTTGGTCACAATGACCTTGCCGGACGCGTCGACCACGTCGAACTTGGCCATTTCGCCGCGCAGGCGATCGGGAACGAGTGCGAACTGGGCGCCATCCTCTTCGAGCGTGAAGTTCTCGAAGTCGTGGAAGGTCGAGAGGATTTCTTCCGGCGTCATCCCGATAGCCTTGAGCAGGATGGTGACCGGCATTTTGCGACGACGGTCGACGCGGAAATACAGGTAATCCTTCGGGTCGAACTCGAAGTCCAGCCAGGAGCCGCGGTAAGGAATGATCCGTGCCGAGAACAGCAGCTTTCCAGATGAGTGGGTCTTGCCTCGGTCATGCTCGAAGAACACGCCGGGAGACCGGTGCAGCTGCGAGACGATTACCCGCTCGGTGCCGTTAACCACGAAGGAGCCGTTGTTGGTCATGAGCGGAATCTCGCCCATGTACACTTCCTGCTCCTTGACTTCCTTGATGGTCTCCTTGGCAGCTTCCTTGTCCAGGATCACCAGACGGACACGAGCACGCAGGGGTGATGCGAAGGTCAAGCCGCGCTGCTGACATTCCTTCACATCGAAGGCCGGCTCACCGAGGTTAAATTGCACGAATTCCAGCCGAGCGTTGCCGCTATGGCTGGAAATCGGAAAAATGGAATTGAAGGCAGCCTGAAGGCCCTGGTTTGCCCGTGCTGCAGGCAGCGTTTCCGCCTGCAGAAAGGACGCGTAGGATTCAAGTTGAGTGGCCAGCAGATAAGGCACATTCTTTACGGCTGCGCGCTTGGCGAAGCTTTTACGGATGCGCTTTTTCTCGGTGTAGGAGTACGCCATAGATGCTCCGGGTCAGAGAAGTCGGACGTCAGAAGACAAAAGACAGCATTTCGGACACTTGATTCAACGCGTTCCGCGCTTTAATCTGCATCGAACGCTCTTTTTTGTCGTCTATGTCCAAACTTTTATAAACAGCAGAAAACAGAAAGCACAAAAGGGCCGATGCCGAAATGGCATCAGCCCCCTGTACGAAGCCGGAATTACTTGACTTCGACCTTGGCGCCTGCGTCTTCAAGTTGTTTCTTGAGCGCGTCGGCATCAGCCTTGGAAATGGCTTCCTTGACAGCCTTCGGAGCGCCGTCAACCAGATCCTTGGCTTCCTTGAGGCCCAGGCCGGTCACTGCACGAACGACCTTGATGACTTCAACCTTCTTGTCGCCGGCAGCCAGCAGCATGACGGTGAATTCGGTCTGCTCTTCAACCACAGCAGCAGCAGCGGCGCCAGGAGCAGCCACAGCCATCGAAGCGGCGGAAACGCCAAACTTCTCTTCGAACGCCTTGACCAGGTCGTTCAGGTCCATAACCGTCATTGCGCCAACGGCTTCGAGGATGTCGTCTTTGGTAATTGCCATCTCAAAATACTCCAAATCTAATTTCGTACGAGTTACCTGGAACCGACCAATCAGGCGGCTGCGGCTTCTTCTTCACGTTTTTTGGCCAGCGCAGCCATTGCACCAGCAAAGCTCGATACCGGAGCCTGCATGACGCCAAGCAGCGTGGAAAGCAGTTCTTCGCGGCTCGGAATCGACGCCAGGGCTTGCACACCAGCCTTGTCGAGTACCTTCCCTGCGTAAGAGCCAGCCTTCAGCACCAGCTTGTCGTTGGTTTTGGCGAAATCGCTCAGAACCTTCGCTGCAGATACCGGATCGGCCGAAATGCTGTAAATCAGCGGGCCGGTCATTTGTTCCGCCAAGCCTGCGAACGGCGTATCAGCCACTGCACGGCGTGCCAGGGTGTTCTTCAGCACACGCAGATAAACGCCAGCATCACGAGCCTTGGCACGCAGCACGGTGAGGTTACCCACCTCGATCCCTGCGTACTGTGCCACGACGATTGTCTGGGCGTTTGCTACTTGCGCCGACACCTCGGCCACTACGGCTTTTTTGTCGTCGAGATTCAGACTCAAGGTCTTTCCTCCTATCAAGTCAACACGCGATGAAATCTTCATCGCACCTACGGCGACCTGGATCAGGAGCTTTGCGCACCGTTCGAAAACGAAACGCGGAAATCCTGTCTGGGACACCGTCTACGCAGGTTTTCGTTGATTAAGCAGCAAGGCTTTCACCTGGCTGCACCTGCGGTCTTTGACGATCCGGATGGCTTGCTTTTACGCCAGCCATCCGGCCCAAAGTTCTTACTGCTGGCCGCTTGCGGTAGCGGGTTCCACGCGGACACCGGCGCCCATCGTGGACGACACGGCAACCTTGCGCAGATAAACACCCTTGGAAGCGGCCGGCTTGGCCTTGACCAGAGCATCGATCAGGGCCGCAACGTTCTGCTGAAGCGCTTCGACGGAGAAAGATGCACGACCCACGGTAGCGTGAATCAAACCACCCTTGTCGGTACGGTACTGAACCTGACCGGCCTTGGCATTCTTCACCGCGGTGGTGACATCCATGGTCACGGTGCCGACCTTCGGGTTCGGCATCAGGCCGCGGGGGCCAAGGATCTGACCCAGTGCGCCAACGACGCGCATGGCGTCCGGAGTGGCGATGCACAGGTCGAAATCGATGGTGCCACCCTTGACCTGCTCGGCCAGATCGTCAAAACCGACGACATCTGCACCTGCAGCGCGGGCAGCCTCAGCCTTGTCGCCCTGGGCGAACACGGCAACACGAACCGACTTGCCGGTGCCGGCCGGCAGAACCACGGAACCGCGAACGAGCTGGTCGGATTTCTTGGCATCAACGCCGAGATTGACGGCCACATCGATGGACTCGTCGAACTTGGCGGTTGCACATTCCTTGACCAGCGCCAGCGCATCGGTCAGGGGATAAACCTTGTTGCGATCAACTTTGGCACGCAGGGCCTGAACGCGCTTGGACAATTTCGCCATGATTACATGCCTTCCACGGTGATGCCCATGCTGCGTGCGGAGCCAGCAATGGTACGAGCGGCGGCGTCGAGGTCCGCTGCAGTGAGATCCTTCATCTTGGCTTTGGCGATTTCTTCGCACTGAGCCTTGGTGATCTTGCCAACCTTGTCGGTATGGGGCTTCGGGGAGCCCTTCTGGATGCCGGCGGCCTTCTTGATCAGAATGGTTGCGGGCGGCGTCTTCATGATGAAGGTGAAGCTCTTGTCCGCAAACGCAGTGATCACGACCGGAATCGGCAAACCGGGTTCAAGCCCTTGAGTCTGGGCGTTGAACTCCTTACAGAACTGCATAATGTTCAGGCCGCGCTGACCAAGAGCCGGACCGATCGGGGGACTGGGGTTGGCCTTGCCAGCAGGAACCTGCAGCTTGACGTAACCAATAATCTTCTTTGCCATTAGGCAACTCCTTTTTGAGTTCTAGCGCGCGACTTTTACGCCGCGCTCCTCTTTGCCCTATCGGGCGCAAAACGGGGTGCGTAATCGCACCCCACGGCGATCAGGTTTTCTCGACCTGACCGAAATCCAGCTCAACCGGCGTAGCACGACCAAAAATCGTAACCGACACGCGAATCTTGCTCTTTTCGTAGTTCACGTCTTCGACGGAACCATTGAAATCGGTAAATGGGCCTTCCTTGACCCGAACCATCTCGCCAACCTCGAACAGCACCTTCGGACGCGGCTTATCGACGCCATCCTTCATCTGCTGCATGATCTTGTCGACTTCCTTCTCGGAAATCGGGGTCGGCTTGTTCGCAGTACCACCCACAAAACCGGTAACCTTCGGCGTTGACTTGATGAGATGCCACGTATCGTCGTTCATCTCCATTTCCACCAGCACATAACCGGGGAAGAACTTGCGTTCGGTGATGCTTTTCTGACCGTTCTTCATCTCGATCACTTCTTCGACCGGAACGAGAATCTGGCCAAACAGATCCTGCATGCCATCACGCGCAATACGCTCGACGAGCGCGCGCTGGACCGACTTTTCGAAGCCGGAATAGGCGTGAACTACGTACCAACGCTTGCTCATGATTTTTTCCAGCCCAGAATCAGATCATAAAGAGCCCATTCGAGCGTCTTGTCGGTTACCCACAAGAAGACCGCCATGATCACGACGAACGCAAAAACAATTCCGGTAGTCTGGAAGGTTTCCTTGCGCGACGGCCACGAGACCTTTTTGGTTTCGGCAACGGTATCGTTGGCAAATATGGCAAACCGCTGCCCGGGCTCGGTTTTCCAGGCCACGGCAGCGCACAGCGAGACCCCCGCCAGAACAGAGAGGACACGGAGAACCATCGCTTGCTCGGAGAGCAGATAGAAGCCCACAACGCCAGCCACCAGAATAACCAGTGCTAGCGCAAACTTGATTTTGTCGGCCATTAAAACGTAATTCCGATTGAAGCGTGGCAGGGGCAGAGGGAATCGAACCCCCAACCTTCGGTTTTGGAGACCGACGCTCTGCCAGTTGAGCTATACCCCTGCAGCAGAGACTACAGGCCACCTCGCGGGGAGCGAGGCGTCCCGAGTACGACTATCGATATTACTCGATAACCTTGGCAACGACACCGGCGCCGACGGTACGACCGCCTTCA
>NZ_JAOAUU010000088.1 GCF_030157465.1 Zoogloea sp. | reverse complement strand
CTTGTGAATGCGGGCTCTCGGCTTGGCCGGGCCAAAGATACTGTTCGATCTCTTGTGTGAGGGTGAGTGGCGGCTGCAAGATCTACAGCGCGAGCTCGAGGCTCAAGGGGCGACACGGCATCCCGCCACTCAGTCGGGGCGCCCCCCGACGATGCACACCCGAGCGCGGGGCAAGATCGACGACGATCGGGTGCTGGTGCATGAGGAAAATAATACAAGGGGCGACTTCAGTCGCCCGCGGACTCTGATTAACGGCGTGCCTGTGATTCAACGCGCGGCTGGGCGACTGAAGTCGCCCCTACAAGAAATACGCTGCAGTCTGACCCTTGCAAGGGACGACTTCAGCTTGGGTAGGTCGGGTTAGCGCAGCGTAACCCGACATCGGACGTGCCCATCGATGTTCATGTTGGTGTCGGGTTACGCCCTGCGGGCTAACCCGACCTACCCGTGCTCCACGGGGCTTGACCGGGATAACAGTATCTACAAAAAATCATCCGTGACCATTGCAAGTGAATCAAAGGGCAGGGCTAATAAACCCACCGCTTAAATCCACCGCTCGATCCGGCCAGCGGGGCAGGGCGGCAGCGGCCTTCCGGTGCCACGCTTTTTGGGCCAGCGTTCAGCGACGCTTCACCAGCCATTCCAGCAAGGCTTGCCATTGTTTCAGGTCGGACTGCACCGCAGCAGCCTTGAGGTCGAAAAGGGTCTCGCCCGTTTCGACGGCCTGGACGTAGCGTTGAGCGCTGCGAATGCAGGTCACCAGCGGAAGGTCGAATTGAGCCAGAAACTCGATCATCTGCTGTGTGGCGCTGGTGCGTGGATCGACCCGCATGCCGACGATGGCCACGCTGACCTTGTCCTTGCGAACGGCCTTTGTCTCGGCCAGCTCATCGAAGAAATCACGGCTTGCGGCCAGGTCGAAGCGCGACGGCGCGACCGGTACGACCACCCGATCCGCCTCCCGCAACAGCTGCCGGAGGGGCTTGCCGTGCAGGCCGGCGGGGGTATCGAGGATTCCCACGTTGCACTCACGGGGAGCGCTGCCAGGCATGCCGTCCTCGCTGGGCCAGTGTCGTATCCGTGGCAGCGCGTCCGGACGCCGCTTCAGCCACTGCGCGCTCGACTGCTGGCGGTCCAGATCGCCGAGACAAACGATTCCGTCGCGCTGAGCGAACCAGCTGGCCAAGTGGATGGCAAGCGTGGACTTGCCACTTCCCCCCTTCGGGTTGGCAAGCATGATGGTGTGCATTCGATCTGGACCTGTCGTATAAATGGTATAAACAGTTTATACCGTTTCTCCGAACCGGGTCATCGCGAGGTACCAGCCCTTGGCTAAAAAAGAGAAAAGCGTGGCGGCCGTGCCGGCCCCCGAGAGCCGCCGCACGGTGCAACCGGACCGGGACGGCGAGCGCCAGGATGCGCCTGGCAAGGGCAGCCTGATACGCGACAGTTTCACCTTTCCCGCAGAGGATTACGCGCTGATCGCACAACTCCGGAAACGCGCCCTTGACGGGGGACGCGAGGTGAAGAAGAGCGAGATTCTGCGGCTGGGACTGGCCGTGCTGGCGGCATTGCCCCTCGAAGATCTATGGCAGGCGCTCGACGGCATGAAGCGAATCAAGACCGGGCGGCCGAACAAGACCAAGGTTTAGTAAAGAGCCTGTCGACTGGCGGCGCCCCGGCCACCACCGGCGCCGAAGTGGCCCGCCCCGGCCTTGCCGGCAACGAAGGCGACGCCAGCCAGAGCCGCCTGTGCGAAGCCATCCTGCAGGACGGCTTCAACCTGGAGCAGCATGAGTCCCGGTTATTGGAGCTAGCGGTGCAGCAGGCGGGGTGCAATCTCACCCATGCGGCGAAACTGCTGGGGATTACGCGGCGGCAGTTGGCGTATCGGTTGAAGCAGGTGGAGCGTTAGGGGAGGGTTGTGCGGCTGCCGCAATGGGTCCGGTTGAGCGAATGGTTAGGCGTCGCGTATGCACCGGAGTGTTTCAACATAGAGCCAGTCAAGTCTCCGTGGCGGCCCAGTTAGGGAATCCGGCTCGCACATCAAGCCATCGCCGCATGTGCTTCACCGTCTCTATGGTTGGCATGTAACGCCGCGCGAGGTGGCTTCGAAACTCAGTCGCTCGGGAGGCTCCGCCAATAATGTGGGCTTCCGTCGGGCAATCAAATAGAAACTCAAGATCAACTTTCCCAAATACGGCGGTACTTAGATATCCGCCGGCCCCGGCGCGCTGAAAGCCCGATACAAGTAGTCTGCAAGGTAACGTGTTGTCGGCATTGGCGAGCTTTGACTGTGTCACAAACTCCAACGCCGACATCTGGTACTTTAGATACGATTCAATTCCAAGCCAAAACGACTTTCGACTTACGTAGACCTCGATCGCCTCCGGCGTAAAGTAAAGAATTGCGCAGTCATATGATCGCACTTGGCTAGTGGGCGAGGTTGCCAACAGCAGTTCAGTAATAACGTTACGACTCAACTCCCTGCTTTGCCCAGGACTGATATCGTTAGACCGCGATACGGTCTTTGTGTTTCTGCTACTCCGGCTGATCGACACATTGGAGCGAGTTGCTGGCTCCAGTGCGATAGGCTTCGGTTGCGCTGTGGGCGCTGCGGTCGTAAAGTCGCATTCAAAGAGAGACGGAAGCGCCCCAATTTTCTGCCATCCAATATATCGCTGATGACCGTCATTAAACATTATTGGAACAAAATCGGGATCTAGCGGCCGCTTTGCGCGGTGGGCTGGTCGAATGTCAATTAAAAGTTCAAATGGATCACGCTCAAAGGCGGCTCGAAGACGCGCTGGCGATTTTGGAATTGACGTAACTATTGTCTGCTCTTGGCTGGCGCGGGCGTAAGGCTCAAATGCTGCAGCTACTTCTTTGGGGTCGTGTATTTGCTGAGCTCTTATGTTTTCAAGGTTAATGGCTTGTTGATATGTTGGAGCCCATAGAAGATTGTCTGACAGACGCTTTACCTCTGCCTTCGTCTTCTCAAGCTCTTCTACGGTTTTTCTCAGCCGCTCGCCGTGTGAAACGCCGGTGAACCAATCATAAAGGCCTTTGCCTTTGTCCGCGATGTTCAAGACGGTCAAGATTGTCGCTAGTTCTATCACTGCCGAACCTCATTCACTGTGTGCGGTAGAGAGGGATGCCCATGGCGCGTACGTCTTTAGCGACGCCTAACGCCCTGAGTTCAGCCGCCGCCGTAGGCGGTCGGCTGCGACGAATGGTTAGAAGTTACTCTGACCGAAAGAAACGACTGGTAATGGCCCTTTTTCGATTTGTTTTTTTGTTATTTCGGCTTGGGTTGTTTGAAAATTCTTTGCAAGTTCTGCTTGATTCTTATCATGATTCTTATTGTACTCCGTATTGTGTTCGGAGTATTTCATTTCAATGTCAGCAACCTTGCTTATTAAATTGGAGTATGCCTTTACCAACTCTTGATTTGTTGGGTTTTCTTGAATCATTTTTTCAAGAAACTGGCGAGAATTTTCGTAGAACCATATGTTCATGTTTTATCCTTATTTCTAACTTTGTTTTAGGGCGACTGCCCTGCTGTGTAACATCGGCGCTGCTCCGTAA
>NZ_JAOAUU010000087.1 GCF_030157465.1 Zoogloea sp. | reverse complement strand
GGATCGTTGTCGTCTTTCATTCCGGCTACGGCCACACCCAGCGCATGGCCCAGGCAGTCGCCGAGGGCGCCGGTGCCGAACTGCTCGCCATCGACGCCGAGGGCAATCTGCCCGATGCCGCGTGGGATGCCCTCAACGCCGCCGACGCGATCGTGATGGGCAGCCCGACCTACATGGGCAGCGTGAGCTGGCAGTTCAAGAAGTTTGCCGATGCCTCCAGCAAGGCCTGGTTCACCCAGGCGTGGAAGGACAAGGTCTTTGCCGGCTTCACCAACAGCGCCTCGCTGAACGGCGACAAGCTGGCGACCCTGCACGCGCTGTTCACGCTGGCCATGCAGCACGGCGGCGTGTGGGTCAGCACCGGCATGCCGCCGTCCAACACCAAGGCCGCCCAGCGCAACGACGTCAATGTGCTCGGCTCCTTTGCCGGTGCAATGGCCCAGACTCCCGCCGACGCCAGCGTCGACGAGATGCCGGCCGGCGACCTGGAAACCGCCCGGCTGTTCGGCCGTCGCGTGGCCGAGGTGGCGGCCCGCTTCAAGGGTTGAATCAAGGGCCCAACCTCGCCCTCTGGCCTGGCGCGGGGCCTACTTGAGGTAGGCCGCCACGCAGGTCTTGAGCCGCTGGACTCCGCCCCAGGTCTCGAAGCGCTGGGCGGCGGCGGCGTCGATGCGCTCGGTGCTCATGTAGGGATTGGCGCTGTCACGGCTGCCCGGGAAGATCAGCACCGCCGCCTTCGGTACCGTCCAGCCCCGGCCCGCGTAGGGCGGCTTGCCGCGCACTTCGAGGTAGTTGGCCGGCGCAGCGGATTTGTCGAGGAGCCTGCCATTGAGGGCGATCGAGCCTTCGCCTAACTCGCCGGACGGTCCGGTGTCGCCCACCACCGCAAACACCGGCTCGGCCGCACCCGGCACCATCGTGACGACCAGATCGCCGACGCGGGCATTGCGCCGGGCGAATTCGGACTGCACGGTTTTCGATGGATTCTTGGGGAGGACGATGGCCGGTGTGCTCAGGGCGTCCAGATAGTTTCCGATGTCGCAGCGATCGGCGATCTGCGGCTTGGCCAGCGCCGTGGCGGATACCAGGAAGCCGTCTACCGCGGGGCAGGGCTTGCCGTCCTTGAATGGAATGATCGAGCTTGCGATGCGGGTCTGGGCCAGCTTGTCAGCCGGCCACCCGGCGGCTGCAGCCTGTTCCGTGGCGATGCGACGGGCGCGCAAGCCCGCCTTGTCGAGGCCGCCGCAGGCGTCGCTCATGGCGTTGCACAGGTTGTTGAGGGCCGTCTTTTCGCCCCAGAAATCCCCGACGCTGTAGGAGCGGCGCGTGCCGTCGGTATTCACGTTGAGCCCTTCGACGAACAGCAGCGAGGCCTTGTCCGACGCAGACCAGACGGCGGTTGCGCCGCCCTTGGCATTGCCATCCTTCTGCTTGAAAGACAGGCTCATGCCGCAATCGACGGCGTGGGCGGAAAGGCTGAGAAGCGCCAGCAGGGCGGGCAGCACCGTGCGGCTGAAGGGCATTTTCTTCATGGCGAGGACTCCATCGGGATTTGATTCCTGCATCGCCGAATGGATGCAGGATGACTTTTTCAAACCTTTATAGATCGCCACGAACGGGCGGACAAGCCCGATGGGAGGGCAGTCAGTGCAGGTCTTCCTTGTCCGGCGGAACTGGCAGCACCGGAATGCCTTCGTCGATGAGTTCGCGCACGTCGCTCTGCTTGGCCTTGCCGCGGATGGCGCGCTCCTCGGCGTCGCCGTGGTGGATGCGGCGGGCTTCTTCGGCAAAGCGCTCGCCGACGTCTTCCGACTGGCTGGCGGCGCTGCGCAGGGCGTCGACGAGGCGGGCCGCAATGGCGGCCGGATCCGGCTTGGGCACGCTTGGCGCCGAGTGCGACGAGGTTTGCACGTAAGGCGCCGAGGGCAGGCGGCGCAGCTGCCGCGAGGCGCAGTGAGGGCAGCTCACCAGCCCGGTGGCGAGCTGGGTGTCGAAGGCGTCGCTCGACGCGAACCAGGCTTCGAAGCGGTGGTCCTGGTCACAGATGAGGTCGAGAACGATCACGGTGTGCGCTGAAAGTAAGTGGTGCCCGGAACGGGATGCATGGACTAACGAACTTACCTTGAAACCCGCGCGGTTACTGGGCTGTCGGCTGTCTGGGAGGGAGCAGACTACCACGGGACTACCACGGCTTCTACTCATCAATTGGGGCTGCCAGCAAATGCTGTGCAGGCGAACTCTATTCGTTTTCTCGCGCCCGCACCTTATTGCGCTTAATAATCGTAACCTTCTTCCCATCCCTCATGCTCAGCTTCTGCGTTAATCATGTCGTCGGCGCAGCCGGAGTAGTTGTTCTCATCACCTGTGTCGTCGTGTTCCCAGCTTGAACTGTTCGAATGCGTGTAGCCGGTGTGGTTAGTGATGATCTTCACGTCGCCTGACTGCGAGGGTGAGTAGCCCTCGACCTCATCAATAGACTGACTCTCATTATCCAATTGTGTAGCCATTGTTGCCGTCCTCCAGATTAAATCAAGGTTCAAGTCCGTTGCCACCGCACCGAGGGCAACGCCCGCCAGCGCCTCCATCCCCTCCGCATTGCCTGCAATAAATCGACGTTTTTGATGACAAAAGCGTGGAGGTGTGCGTTGAGTGCGTTGTCCGTCCATCCTGACTTATCCCCGGAAAACCCGTCAAAGAGGACGTTGGCTTAGGCGCTAGGCTGATGCTCTTTGCTCCGCACTTGGAGCACTTGAACTTGCCTAACTCATGCAGGTAAATGTACGTGCCGTCACGCACGGGCAAGTGTTTTCTGATTACTTCCTCTAGGAACTCATTCGTGAAAGTACGCGTGTGCTGACACGCTCGGCAGAGGCCGACGTCGCCAGGTGAGACTGTCAGAAGATGTGGGGATTCGATTGCCATCTGTAGATCATATATCTCACGAGGATTTTTCGAGCTGACTTTTCTGGGGCCAGCCTCCAACGTGAGTGTGCCAAGTTCCCCCGCCCCAGTGCCTCTAGTCCAAGCCTCGCCAACTTCCGGCGGGCCCGACGCTAAGCTCAGTGCAGCCCGTAGTCCGGTTAGCGCAGCCTAATCTGACACTCCCATTTTTGGACGATGCCATCAATGTCGGGTTACGCTGAGCTACCCAACCCTACGGGACTGAAGGACTCCCGGATTCTCCGGTGAGGGGGCCGCCGAAAGAGCTGAATTGCAACGCCAGCCTCCGTGATTGTCCTACTTGAATAAAACAATAAGTCATACTAAAGTAGGACTCTTGATTGATAGGAGGCTCGTATGCTTCAAACCCTGCGCAAAGCCGGTGGCTCCCTCGTAATGACGGTACCCAAGGCGTTTATTGACCAGAATGGTCTGGGCGAAGGCTCTCAGGTGGAGCTTCAGCTTCTGGGCAAGAAGATGACCGTGGAAGCACCGAGCCGTCCGCGTTACAAGCTGGCCGACCTGATGGCAGAAATGCCACAAGGGCTGCCGCGCGTAGAAGGCTGGGATGAAATGCCCTCAGTTGGGCTGGAGAACGGCTGATGGCGTACCTGCCGAACCGTGGTGACATCGTGCATCTCGATTTCGACC
>NZ_JAOAUU010000086.1 GCF_030157465.1 Zoogloea sp. | reverse complement strand
CACTATGTTTAGCGAGCTAAGGGGCTGGGGGAAGATGGGTTGGCCGGGGCCTTACCAACAAACCCCCTTGAAGTTCGCTCCCATTTCTCGCTTGCTCCTCACTGTCGGGCCTTCTCCTGCCCTCGGCTTCGTCACAAGATTCTTGCTTTTTTTGAGCATGCCAATGGGGTACAGAACAAAAAAGATACAACGAGAAGATAGCTGGAACCCTTGCAGCTCTAAGGACGAAGGCACGCTTTACAAACTAACGCTTGCAGTACGGAAATTTGTAACTCGTTTTTCACCTTGCCGTATCTACCCGTCGCGACTTAGAATTCGAGCGCTTTCACGTTGAGCTTGACTCAACACCGCAGGGCTCGCACCTCTGCATTTTTCTCCCGAAGAGTGAGGGCTAGTGGCATCAAGGCTAGTCCCCTCGTTAAGGAACCCACCATCCGCGACACGTCTAGGCGTTAGCACATCAAAGTAGCACCGCAATCGACCGCTCTTTGCTTTGGCCAGGCACGCTCGACCGACAAGCTCTGCCGCACCCAGCGCCCTGTGTCCCGCTCCAAACGGTCTTTTTTTGGCATTTGGGGGTGTGTTCACTTGGCCCGTGGTGATCCCGGTTGTTGGCCCTGTCGAAATCTGTCCTCTGGACGTGCTTAGATTTCGTTTGTCTTCAAGCTGTCTCTTGCCGAAAGAGATATTCGAAACCGATAGAAATAAAGAATGGAAAGTTAAGTGGTTTCAGCGTGCATGTTGTTGGTGTCCGTATAAACACCGACATGCTCCAGTAGGGCGGAGGCTTATGCCAGACCGGACTGGTGACACACACGCGACGATGCGCTTCTGGTGGCAGGAGGCGATGCAACATCGGAGTAAGGTTTTATTGAGTTACCCATAGGCCGCGCTTTTTTTTGGGCGGAAACTAAAGGTAGGCGGTTCTCGTAAATCGAAAATCGCTCTCACGGTCTCGTTAGAAATATCGAACCGGGAATGCTCGGCACGTTTTCACACACTGGCCGTTAACGTTTGCGGGGCGCTTTTCGTAACGGCGAATGGTTCCCATATATCGAAGCCACGGTGATGTACATGCCGCCATACGCGGCATAGGCTTGACCTGCAGCGGTCAGGGTCAGCTGGGCTGTTTTTGTCTTGCTTGAGCACCAGCCAGTGACTTCGGCGAGGGCCGTTAGCGCAAACAGGGCACTCAGGCGCAGCAATTCCACGGAGGCGTTTCCTTCGTAGGGATGTGCCGATTGTGACCTCGCGGGCCCGGCCTCAGAGCCGTGTTGCCGTCGTTCGTATTCCTTCAGCGACCACCGCAAACAGCTCCTCCGGAAACCCCGGGGGCAGGTTGCGACCGACTTCTTCCAGCGCGCCGGCGACGCGGGAAAGCACTTCGTCGATGACTGGTTCCATGTCCGGCCCGAGACCGCATTTTTGGGCTGTGTCGTTGAAGTGCCGCCGCTGGATGTCTCTGAGCCGGTAGTGGGTGTTCTTGCCCCGCAGCGCCATGGCGAGGCGGAGTTTCTCGTAGTCGAGGTGATTGGGGCCCGGCCCGGTGACCGGCCAGGCCGACAGCACGTCGTAAAGGGGGGTGAGTCGGTAGCGGCCGCCGGCGAGAAGGAAGATCGAGAAGTTCTTCGCATGGCCGTCGGTGGCGGCGAGCAGCCAGAACAGCAGTTGCGCCTTGAGCAGGGTCTGGAGATCGTCGTCGCGGGCTTCGGAGTGCTGGAGGATGCGGGCGATGTCCACCAGCCCGGGGCCGCCGTCCGATTCGTACTTGGCCCGCGGTGGCGTGCCGGTGGCCTGGCAGAAATCTTCCTGGGGCAGGCGCAGCCAGTAGTCGCCGGTGCTGGCCAGACGGCGGTCGAAGCGTTCGACGACGAGCACTTTCTGGTCGTCGAAGCTCTGAATGTTGCACGCAGCCACGGGCAGGCCAAAGGCGGCGAGAAGTTGCGCGCACAGCCACTCGTTTTCGACCGATGTGCGCATATCGGATTGCCGGTTGCCCACCAGACCGAGGGGCAGCTTGAAGATGTGGGTGGTCGGTGTGGCTCCCAGAGGCCGGCACCACTGGCCCTGGTGCCAGGTCAGCGCGGTTTTCTCCTGCGCGCCGGCAATCGAGATGCGGAAATCCCCGTCGTCCGGGGCAAGCTGGCCGAAGGTGGAGGAAGGGGCCACCGTGCCCTTGAGGATGCGCGCCACGCTGGCTTCGTCGAGAGGCTCGGCCTGAATGCGGAACACGTTCTCCGGCGGCGTATCTTCGGGAAGAAGTTGCACCGCACCCACGCAGTCGCGCCCGATGGCCTGCAGGAGCGCGAAGGCGTCGCTGCTGTCGGTGCGGAAACGGGATTGCAGGCGGGCCCGGATGCGCTCGCTGTCGGGGAGCAGGTTGTCAAAGTAGTTGTGGACGACCTCTCCCCGTAGCGGCGGTGCGTCCAGCGTGATGGGCAGCGACAGGGACAGGGGGCGCCCTTCGGGGGATTCGACCCAACTTGCGGCGTACTGAAACTCCATCGGCCCCCGGCTCGGCAAACGCCACTGTCCGACGTGTTTCCCGTTTGCCCAGACATCGAGGGCGCGGGCATGTGAAGGGCGGCCCATCCCTACCACTCGCTCTCGTTTGCGGCCGGTGTCTTTTCCTGGATAACAAGCTCAAGCCCGAGAAGGCTCGCCAGGGACATGAGGCGTTCAAGGGTCAGGCGGTCCGGGTGGGCTTCAAGCTCCGAAAGGCGGTTCTGGCTGATGCCGAGGCTTGCCGAGGCGGCCGCCTGGGACAAGCCCAGTGCCTTGCGCCGGGCGGAGAGAATCTGGCCGGCCTGGTGGGGTGTGGACAGTCGGGTCATGGCGAGGTATCGCGAAATTCGATAAATGCACAATATCGTATTTTTCGATAACTGTGAAATATCGGATTCGTCGATGTGAGACAGGCAGATCCCCCTGGCAATGAATCGAATTCAGTTTCAACCCGGTCTGTCGATGCCTACATTTCTCAAGCGCTACGGTACCAAATATCAATGCGTGGCGGCACTGGTGCATGCACGCTGGCCGACCGGGTTTCGTTGTCCGCGCTGCGATGGGGCCGCCTATAGCAGGGTCCGCGGTCGAACCCATCCGCCTTTTCAGTGCCAAGCCTGTCAGCATCAGACCTCGCTAATCGCAGGCACCGTAATACAGAGCAGCAAACCGGCCCTGAGCGTCTGGTTTCTCGCGATAGACCTAATCCGCCAGGCCAAGACCGCAGGCTTCAATGCGTTCAATGAGACTTTCAGGTAAGCGGCACCAAGCCTGCTTGCAGGATGCGCTCCTTGACCAGCGGGATGTGCGGCGGGGGTGTCAGGTCGATACGCCACTCGGCCACCACACGGGCAATGTCTTCAGGGGCTAAATGTTCCGCAAGATGGGTGAGCAGATCCTCCTGCCGCGGTTGCCCAAACACGAGACGGTAGAGAGCCAACCCGCGCTTGAGTCGCATGAGTTGAGCCGCCTCCCGGCTCATGGGAAGCAAGGGCACCCGACGTTCGATCTGTGCGCCGCCGTCGACTTCGAACAGCCAGTAGGTGAGGAGATCGCCACTGCGGGATTTCCGGGCGGTCGTGAAGAGGCTCTGCCACGGATCGTCACCGTTCTTCCAGCCTTCAAGCAGCGCCGGCAGACCCAGTTCCCGGGCGACATTGCGGCGAACGGCATGCCCCTTGAAACGATGAACCCGGCCTTCCCGCTGCTCGAGGTCGACCGGATTGGACGGCAGGTTCCAGTGCACGATGGCATGGCACCAGTGGTGAAAATCCAGCCCTTCCTGGCCCACCGAGGTGGATGCCAGCACGAAGGGGCGGAACGGCGAATTGAAGGCGGAACGCACGGTTTCGACGCGCGCTTCGCTTTTCTCGTCCTTCATGTCACCAAAGCGCAGGGCGAAGCGGCAACGCAGCTTGAACGCAGCGTAGTCGATCCGGCCCAAGATCGGACGGGGGCAGAGTTCATCGACGCTAAGTTGCGCCGTGCGGATGGACAGACTGGCCGCGATCTCCGCGCCGATCGTCGTCACCCGGGAGGCGTCGTCCTTATCAACCTGTCCGAGGGATTCGCGTAGCACATGCACCTGCTCATCCAGAAGCGCCGGCAGGTTGCCTTCCAAACCATGCTTGAGGGTCGTGCGCCAATAGCTGGCGGCGGCGTCTTCGCTCCCCCGCAGCAAGGCGATGGACTCGGGCACATTGAACAGGGTGCGAAAGCCCTCCGCTACGTTCGCCGCCGCCGCCAGGAGGGCGGGATCGTCCCAGGCGAGCTTAGCCGCCACCCGGCGCAGCGCGCGCAGCGCACACACCCCCGGCCCGGCGAGGGCGAGTTCGGCAAGGACCCTGGGCAGATCTCTGGGGGGACGTCCCAGAGCGGGTTCCAGTCCACCACGAGGAACGCAAACAAAGCGCTCGAGGTGCTCGCCGAAGGCCATGCCGCTCTCGGTCTCGTTCCCCGTATCGGCTTCGCCGCCCTGCTCGGCGGCACGCCAGCCGGACTCGCACCACGCTAGACTGTTCGGAAAGGTGGCAGCATCGAGCAGGGCGACCGCCGCCCAGTACCAGCGTTCATCCTCGCGTCCCTGGGCGGCGGCCCCCTGCACAAGCGGGGCGAGGCGCGCGCGGATCCGTTTCGCGAGGTGCTCAAGCATGACTTCGAGGCGCGGCGTCTCGCCCTTGCCGAGCTCGAGGGCGAGACCCACGGGATCGACGAGGGAGGCGAGACTCGGCGACGGATACATCAGCAGAAGGGTCGGCATGCCACTCTTGGCGCCGGAGAGGCGCAGCAGCGGCTTGACGCGATCGTAGAGCGTGTTGTGGGAGATATCGTCCCGTCCCAGACCTTCGAGCATCCTGCGCTCCGCTTCATAGGAGCACAGGGCCGCGATGGCGTCGGGGACGACATTCCAGGCCGAGAACACCAGGGCCTTGGTCGCATCCCGGATGTCTGCGAAGGCCCCTGAGGGCAACCAGGAGGGAAGCGACGGGGGCAGCCACAAGACCTTCCACAGCCCCCGATCGAGAGTGTCTGCGAACAGGTTACGCAAGCGGGCATTGGCCGGGTCGACCGGCGTGTAGTCCTGAAAGGCCGACTTCTGCAGCAACTGGTTCTTGCGTGCGTGCACGAGGCGCGCCAGCACGGAGAGGGGCTCCCCTTCGAGCTGCTCGAGCTTGCGGCGCAGCTCGTAGTTCTTCATGAAGTTCAGCGCATACGGCGCCGACTTCCAGTACTCGATCGCATCGCGTCCGCCGAGGGCCTCCGACACCTGCGACAACAGCGCGGCGTGCTGCAGGTCGGCCGGATGCAGGGGGGCAGAGCAGGAGGGCTCGCCCACCATTGCATCCTGGCGAGCCGTGAAGCCGACCCGCTCCGTCCGGCACATCACCGAACGCAGGCGCTGCTCCAGCGCCCGGCGCGCATCGCCCAGCTTTCCGGGATGCGCCAGATCCAGTTCGAGCAGGGCGTGCCGGAAGCTTCGGATCTCCTCTTCAGTGGCCTCCACGGCGCCGGGCTGGTTGAACAGGAAGCCGAGCGTTTTCAGAAAATCCGGGTAATGATCGTCTTCGTCCTCATGGTCGAGGGAGAGCATCTTGTATGGCGTTGCCGAGAGCATCAGCACGCGGGCGTCGCCGTGATTGAACAACATCTGCGCCAGTTCCGCCGTGGGATCGTCCTTGTTCAGAAGGTTCCGGAAGCGCTGAAACTCGTCGAGGATGATCAGGTCCGGCTCCAGCGCGGCGAGGCAGACCCGTGCCAGACGCTGCCGCAGTTCGCCGATCACGGCATAGCAAAGCTCGCCCTGCGCGGGCGGAATGTCGTCGCGGCAGCGCAGGCACAGATCGATCAGCTTTTTCCGGAAGACCTTGTCCCCGCGCAGGCTCCGGCGGAAAGCTTCCGTTAGGGCGGCGTCTAGTTGGTCACTATCGTTGACGGCGAACGCCTCCCAGTTGGTGCGCCCGGCGGTGGCCTGCAGGACATTCAGCAAACCGCCCTCGTCAAGCCATTTCTCGCCACGCAGCATCCTGAACAGCACAGCCCGTTCCGCCATCAGGCCCGCTCTCGATTTGAGATCGAAAGTGGTGCCTGGGGTAAAGCTGACGAAATTCACTCGCTTTTCGCGCAGGTCTTGCACCTTGGTGGGCAGCAGGGTCAGGCGACTCGCCAACACAAACTCGCTCCCGCCGTCCACCTTGAGACGCGACACGTTCTGTTTCGCAATGGCACTGTTCGAGCAGACATACACGATATTGATGCGCTCGACCCTATCCTGAAGGTGCTCGATCGTTCGCGCGATGACGCCCTTGGCCACCATCGTCTTGCCGAGGCCCACCTCGTCGGCAACGAGGAAGCGCCGCGTCGGTGCCCCATCGAGATACATCCGATGGAACACATGATCGACCGTGCGACGCTGGAAATCCTTCAATTGCGCAAGCACCTGCGCCGACGAAAAGCGGGTCATGCTGCCACCTCCATGGCTTGCAGGAATATTTTCCACACCGCCAGGAATTCGGGCGGAACGACGTCATTTCCGGCTTCGCCGGCCTGCAGGCGCTCGACGATGCGTTTTACGTCGGCAAGGCGCGCGCGATCGTGGGCGAAGGCGCGGACCATCTCTTCAAGCAAGGTCGGCCCCATGCCGCCGGTGGCTATCGAGGTCCTCCCCTTCTTCCCCTCCTCCGACGGCTCTCTTTCACCGCCTTCCGGATCCCCGAGCAACAGAAGCAGGTAGCGCAGAAATCCGGCCTGGCTATGGACGATACGGCGGACGAGGGCTCCGTCGCGATCTGCGGGTGGGTTTTCCAGCGGCAGATTCAGGGCGAAGCGCGTCTCGACGCCATCCCTGCGGAGCACGAAGCCGGTCAGGCCGGTGACGTCGGCGGTGGCAGTCACGCCGAGATCGACCTCGAGACCTTTTTCCAGGCCGCTGGCCGCTACGGCCTGGGCGCCCTGAAGTGAAAGCGGCCACGCATGAACCTCCACGTCCCCGAACTCGACCCCTGCAGCCGTGCGCAGACTCAGGCGCCAGTCCTCGGCGTGCGGATCACAGTGCACTGACAACGCTGCGTCGGCCAATGCACAACGGGCTGCATCGAGGGCTGCTTCAGCCTCGATCTGTGTGTGGTTCTCCGGCGGAATGGTCGTTGCCGGGTCGAAGTCGGTGAGTACGCCACCAAATCCATTGCTGCCCAGCAGTTCCTCGACGCACCCCACCGTGCGGCTCTTTCCAACGAGTTCCGCCAGCACTTCGATGTTCATGCTGTTCAGCATCGCCGCACTCGTTGCGTTCGCCGAACCAACGAAGAGCCGGGTATCCCAGCTGGAGCGCAAGACCAAAGCCTTGGCATGCAGGCCGAGCGTGTCGTGCCGGGTGGAGTCTTCGCCGTCTTCGGACTCAGCGGCTTCCTCAAGCACCAGACAGCGGTCGAAAAGGGCGCGGGTCGCGGGCGCCAGGGCGGCAAGCTCCGGGGACCGCGACACGAGCGCAACAGGGTTCTTGGAAGTCTTGCAGAGCGCCGCCAGCGCCGCGTCCGTGACAAAGGGAGAAACCACTGCCAGATGCTTCGACTCAGGTAGCGACCACGCGCGCCTTTTGCGCCCCAACACATGGAAACGGATCTTGTCCCAGCCCGTCGGCAGCTCCCAGTAGGTGCGACGGATCTCGTCACCAAGGCGGGCGGCTTCGTCTGCACGTGCTTCCGGGACCGGGCCCACCGCGAAGCTCGGGAGATCACGGACGAGTTCGCCAATTTCGCGGTTGGTGGCGATGTAACTGCCTCCCGGCGCCCCCTCGAGCAGCAGGGAGAGATCCCACGAGCGGTCGGCAGTCAAGTTGCGGGACAGTATCGCGAGGCGAATGCAAACGTTGGGTTCCGCGTCAGGGGTGACGAAGCGCAGGGCCCAAATCTTGGGGTGAAAGGCGCCACCCCGCGGAGCACGGACTTCGACGATCATCGACTCGAGCAGGCCATACAGGGGGTGGGCCTCTTCGGGGGCCTGGATGCGGCCACGGTCGGTATAAACCGTGAGCTTTTCTCCGACCCGACGGAGTGCCTCGAAAAGCCGGATGCCATCGCCGAGAAGGCGCTTGTCCTCACCACTGGCCAACCAGGCCAGGTGGAGCGGCACCGTCAGCAAGGCAACCGGGTCGAGCGTATAGGTCGTGGCGATGGCAGCGTCGAGCAGCATGCCGCAGGGGGGTGTCAACAGCGTCGTGACGAGGCTGCGATCATCGGGACTGAGCATGTCATTTCACTCCGTTGGCGACGAACAGATCGTCGAGCAGGGTGCGCACAGTGGGCCAGCGATAGACGAGGCGTCCGATACCCGCATTGCCACTCCACTGGGCGAGCGCTCCCCGGTTCACAAAGCGCGAGCGGGCACCCTTGAGGGCGCTTTCGCGGTGACGCACGAGGCTGCGCGCGGTTTGATCGTCGGCAATTCCGGCAGGGTCGGCCCGCACCCGCTCGACCCAGGTTTCGACGAAGTTCTTGGTGGCCAAGGTGATGGTGTGACCGAAGCCCTCCGTCTGGTGCCAGAAAGCGTCCAGCGACCAGTGGGCCAGCGCAGCCGTGTCGAGGCCCTGCGCCCACTCGGCCAGCGCTTGCCGGTGTGCTTCGCGGCGGGAGGCGTTTTCGGCCAACTCCGCGAGCATCAGGTTGTACAGCCGCGCGGCGCCCTCCACCATGTCGGCAAACAGGCGGGCGTGCTGCAGGAGTTCCCGCATCGGCCGCGGGAAGTCGCTGAATTGCGGGTGCAACCAGGGCTCCACGACATCGGCCGGGCGGGCGTGGAGCACTAGCCAGGCGAGGAGGCTGTCGGTGCAGCTCGCGGTAATCCGGTCGGTCAGGAAAATCGCCTCGTCCGGCGTGACCTTCAGGTCGAGCTGTCCGGGGAAACCCTCGGGTGGCGCGGGGAGCTTGGGATGCCAGGACTGCGAGGCCGGATCGGCGTGGCGGTCTTCCGGGTCACGCCGATCGTCGAGGCCCGGTCTGAGGCGCGCCCGGCGGCGATATAGCCCGTCGACTGCCTGATGGTATTCCTGCTGTGAGCCGACGAAGCGGCGGATTCCCCAACTCCCCAGGCCGGACCAATACACAGAGCTGGGAAGACGCTTCAACCCGCTGCCCGACTGGGCGCCGAAGACGCCGGCCTCCCGTTCATCAAGGAGCGGTTTCACCAGGGCCAACTCGTCCTGACGTGCCTGGGCGGGGAAATAGGCGCCCTTGATCTGGCGCTTCTCCAGACGGTCATAGATCCAGGGTATGAGCAACATGTAGCGTAAGCGGGTCTGGATCGTCGAGGTGCCGGGAAATAGCCTATCGGCAATGGCGTCGCGAATGCCGCCGATGCCCAGTTCGTCGCGGCTCTCCTTCTCCTTGAACAAGGCCAGAATGCGCAGGCTGCGGTCTCTGGCCGAGTGGTCGTGATCAAGCCAGGTCAATGAAGAAGGCATATTGTCACCCCGTAAATTTCCTTGAAAAACCCTTTTATCATCGTCCGGTGCAAGCCAGACGATGACAAGCCAATTCCGCAGAGGGCCGTCAGGCCGGGGACATAGGCGTGCCTGACGCGGAAGGCGGCGATCCGGCCCCGAAGGGCCGGGAATGAAACCTGAGTTGAACAGGATGGTGCTGCTGCCGAATCGACAGTGGGTGGCGCGCCGACTCGGCAGAACCCGAGTCCCCATTCGGCTTGCTGTCAGTAGCCGTCCATGAACAAGACCATCTCGACCGAGCGGATGGTCCACTTTCCATTCACTGGCCCTGCTATTGCCTGTTTATGGAGTTCATCCCGAATTTGCGCGACCAATTCACTACCTGCAAATTGAGCGGTCCATTTTCCATACCCCACTGGCCACGCAAGCTTGTAGGTCCGGCCAGTTCTGCTGCCGCCGCGACCGACGACCGTACCAATGCCACTCAGGCAGGACGGAACGACTCGGTGCCCCATCTGGATCAGGATGTCATCCAGCCTGGAGATGAGAGAGTTGGCCACCCGGCTGTCCCAGATTACTTCGGCTTGCTTTCCCGCGGCATCCGCCAGATGGGACGAGGCGAAGGCCGCCACCTTGGTCCACCCGCTGTTCATGGGGGTGTTTTTGGGGACTGTGCCCGATATTGCGGCCTCGAACACATTCCGGATTGCGTCGGGCGTTACCGAAGCCGATTTTTGCGGAACGCCGCCCCAAATAAATACTGAGTTCGCCCAAGTCACCGCCGATTCCTCTTCAGACGGCGTCCACGGGCCTTTAGCCATTGCCTGTGTCAGTCTCTGAGCCACTTTCAGCATCGGTCCCAAGGCTGTCATGGTGGCTGCCGGGCCAATCGACGGGTTGGGCCAGAAATAGGCCAAATAGCGCGGCATCCATCCACTGATCAAGGCACCGACCGGCTTCTTGCGAAACTTTGGCTGGAAGGGATCTTTTTCGATGTCCTTGACGAGCTTCGTAATCAGGGATTGGCAAAGGCTTGCAGCCGGAGCGGGAGCCGCCTGGCTCTTGATACCATCGTCGGTACCCGGGTTGCCCGGAGTGTTCAACTCGTCAGAGTCAGCCTCCAGGATCGCGTCGATGGCGGGATGGTTTCCTGTGGAATGGCGAATGTCGTCGCACAAATTCGGGTCATTCAACAATTTCGCGCCATTCACCTTGCCGTGGGGCACGCCCAGAAGCAGGTGCTTGTTAGCATTCATGAAAACCGGCGTTGCCTGCATGGTGTTGCGGTAACCATTCGGAACGAGCGTTCTGCACAAATAATCAAGGCTGAACTGCCTGTTGCGCGCAATCAGCCACTGAATGCCTTGCGCCACATTGTGGCGGGGCATCGTGTCGAGACAAGGATCACTTTTAGCAGGGTCGTAAGTCTGGAAATGGAGAGCCCAGGCGTACACAAAATCAGCATCCGCCAAGGTATAGCCATTGGCATGGGGAAAAACGACGGGCATCAAACAAGTCCTCTCCTGAATATGCATGCGGGAATCGATGGAGATGCAAACCATCTTACGCCGGCACCATGCTTGAAGGGTAGCCGAGCGCCATCCCTGTCGGTCGAAGCACTTTGTCGGCGCCTGTTTTCTGGCTTGGTTGAAATAAGCGGTGTGAGAGGCTGTGGGCGCAGTCTGGACTTCAAGGTTTCTTCCCGCCTCCCAGAAAGCCGGTGGCAATGAAACCCGCGAGAATCGGATGGGCGCGCACGAAGTTGAGGAGTCTTTCCGACGGCGGGCCCTGCTCGATGGCTTCCAGCATTTCCGCGTGTCTGCGCTCTGCGCGTTCCTCCCTGCTGGACTCCACCTCCAGCCCTCTGTGCCAGTCTCACGGAGTGTGCGAGCCATGAATATCGTTCAGAACATGCTCCAGGCTGAAGTGACCGCCAATCCGTGCCGGATCCGTCTGGGCAACGTGGGGCCTGCTCGGTCTCGGCGTTAGCCACCCAATCGGCTCACCGGTTTCAGGCTGCAACCGCGAGCGTGACCCTCGCAGCCTCTTCGAGCATGACGGTGATCGCTTCGGACAGGAGCTCGAGCCTCCATGCCGGGTTTGCGCAGCAAGGGATGATGTGTTTCACGCCTGCGAATCTGGGGCCGAGTTCGCGGATTTTCTCCAGGACATTTGCCCACTGCCGATCACTGGGGCCGCGAACGGTTTGACGGCTGAGTGGCTCAATCTTGTCGCACCCGTTGACCGCCAGAATCACCTTGCGCCGGCTGGCCCGGTCGGGAAACAGCCTCGCGAAAGCAGCTTCGTCGATGGCGTAATCGCGGCAATCAGCACGCAGCATATGCACGACCACGTCCGACTTTCTGACGAGATCCTGATACATCGACAGATACTTCTCGTCGCACTGCGCCGATTCGCCGATTCCGGGCACATCGGCAAAAGCCAGGTACTGCCCGTCGCGAATGCGGAACATGGCGTTTTGGGCCTCCCGGGTGCACGCTTCGATAGCGCTGGTTTTCATGACGTTGTGGCCGATCAGCGCATTGACCAGTGACGACTTGCCGTAGCCACTCTTGCCAATGATCGCCACATGCATGATCTGAATGTCGCGACCCTCGCATGTCCAGTGCCGGAAATCCGATGACGCAATGTTCAACCCGGCAATGCCCGTAAAGGCCGGCTGGTGCTGGAGCAGCGCGGCGAGCTCCGCTTCGTGGCGAATGATGACCTTCATCAGAAGAGGCTCCCGACCCATTTGCAAAACGACTTCAGCGCATTCTTGACGGACTTCTTGGCACTGCCGGGTACAAAGGGAACGATGTCGACGATCACGTCGACAATCGTATCGAGCAGGCCATTCCCGGTCTCCTGCTTGGCCTTTTCAGACCGGTGCTTCGGCTGCACCTGGATCAGCACGCCAGCGCGTTTTTCGCGGGGCAGCGCGTGGATGACGGCATCGACCAGCTCGATCAGGCCGTATTGTTCGTCGGCCGCGCACGGCAAAACCTGGTCGAGTGGCAAGCCAAAGTAAGCGGCCACCGCGCGGCGCTTCTCGTCGATCGCGCAGGCTTGGCGCGGCCCGGGCTGATGGGCAGCTTCGTCCCACTCGCGGAAAGGTTCGATCTTGTCGACCTGGTTGAGCACGATGAAGAAGGGGGTGCCCGCCTGGATGTAGGGGCTGACGATCCGCTTGTAGAAATCCTCATCCGAGGCCAGCGCGCGATCGTCAGCCTTGATCACCCATAGCACGAGGTCGAGCTTGGGCAGCAGCGTACTGTAGAGCTGGGCGTATTCCTGATCGCGCGCCCCGCTTTCGCCCACTCCAGGCACGTCGAGCAGGGTCATGCCCTTGCTGCCGATACCGAGAAAGACTTCCTGCTCGCTGCGGGTGCAGGCCGCGATGTCGCTGACCGGACAGACGTCGCGCCCAAACAGGGCGTTGCACAGGCTGGACTTGCCGGCACCGGTCTTGCCGAAGACGCCGACCCGGGGTTCGTAGTTGATGACCTGATTGAGACGTGACTCGATCTTCTGGCGGTAGGCCTCGGGGATCACAATGCCATGGCGGGAGAGTGACTCGAAGAGTTGTTCGCTGTGCGCTTGATGGTTCATTTTGCTTGCCTCGTGCAGTTCGTCCATGGGATGTGCCCATGATGAGGGCACGCCGGCACCCGCACGCACTTCACAAGCTTGTCTGTCCGTATCAGGGCTGGAGGGTGATGTGTTCCAGCGGCAGACCGATCCCGTAGCCGCCCCCCTTTGTGGTCTTCCCGGTCAATCTTTCTCCATCTTCATCCCAGATGATGCGGGGAAGCAGATGCTCAACGACGGAATTCGGAAGCACTTCGCGGAACTGGCTCTTGAGCATGTTGAGGCGCTGGTCGAACCAGGATCTGACAATGCCTTTCTTTAGGTTTTCCAGCGTTCTGGCATTCAGCTCCCCTTGTCCATCCAAGGGGCTCCAATTCTCGAGCGCCTTCAGCGAATGATCCAGTGTTTGGCATGGCGGAATTCCGCACAGAAAAAGTAACTCGTCGCAAAATGACTTCGCCAAGCCCTTGTCGTTCTTGTTTACCTCGGGCCTTGTCATGTCCTTGTCCGCTTCAAGCGTTGATCGGGCCATCATCAGATAGAACGCAAACTCCAGCAGACCGGGCTGAACGTCCTTATAGAGACTGCCATCCGCATTGCTCGCGCGCACCGTTCGACGCCCGCAATCGATGCTCAGACGAATCTGCTCGGGCTGCTCGCCAAGGTTGATCAGGCCGACCAGGGTACGAAAATTAACCGGCCGGCCCGCCTGCGCGAGAATTCCAGGCAGGCTCCCGCGATGGCGGATAAAGGGAATGTCGGCCAGCTCGACCCTGGCTGCAGTCGAATCCAGCGTAAATTCGGAATCGTCACGCCGCCTGACCGCAAAGATGCCCTGCCGTGACGAGGGATAAAAGAAGGCCCCCACGTTCTCAAACTCCGGGCTGACCAATACATGGCTGAGACTGTCCTGTAAGCGACCGAACAGGCTCATCGCATAGCCCAGATAAAACGTCATGGTCTTGCGCCCGCCCGCGAGGGAGGCATGCACCGCAAGTCCATCGTCGGCGGTCAGGTCGCGCACGGTCATCATGATGAAGTCGGCCAGCGCCTCGTGGTCCTCTACGGTTCGCGCGTCGGCCACCGCGCCCCCTTCTGCGTCAGGAACAACCAGGATGTCGTCGATGCCGAAGTGCGGGCACGGTTTGCCCAACTCATCGCACATTGCCGCCAGGATGCCCTCGTCGAGCAATCGTAGCGCCCCCTTTCGGCCAACCGTGGTGGTGACGATCTGGAGCTGCTCGGGCCAGGGCTTTTCCTGCTTGTGCATCGCATACAGCGTTTCGGTAACAACCTGGGGCGTATTTCCGACAACGGAAAGAAGAACGTGTTGCATTTGGGCCTTCCTTCTAAATGGGGGGCAGTTTCAAATTTGAAGTGCAACACAGGGGCTCTGGAAACGTCATTGTCTTAATCCCTTTGGTTTCAGGGCTGGGTTCCGGACTGATCGAGGGGCTGAAGTGTATGGCGCTAGTGAGTCTTAATCCCTTTGGTTTCAGGGCTGGGTTCCGGACGTTGCTGCTTCCGCGCAAGCTGCGCTAGAGCGGGTCTTAATCCCTTTGGTTTCAGGGCTGGGTTCCGGACTTAAAACCTGGCTTATCGTAGTCTCGGTGATCAGGTCTTAATCCCTTTGGTTTCAGGGCTGGGTTCCGGACAGACCTTGAAACCGGCATTGCTTACGACCCGACGTCTTAATCCCTTTGGTTTCAGGGCTGGGTTCCGGACCTGCAAAATGGGTGGGTTGATGTGAACCCGGCGTCTTAATCCCTTTGGTTTCAGGGCTGGGTTCCGGACCGCCCATTGTGATCTAGCACCTGCACCACCTTGCGTCTTAATCCCTTTGGTTTCAGGGCTGGGTTCCGGACAAGAGAGCGAAGAGGAAGAGACAGTTGATCTGTCGTCTTAATCCCTTTGGTTTCAGGGCTGGGTTCCGGACAGCTGACCGGCGCGATGGGTATCAGCAAAGCCACGTCTTAATCCCTTTGGTTTCAGGGCTGGGTTCCGGACCGGCCACCGGGCACCAGGGCGCAGCTTCGGCCACCGTCTTAATCCCTTTGGTTTCAGGGCTGGGTTCCGGACTTGAGGAGTGGTGGGACCGGAACAAACCTAAATGTCTTAATCCCTTTGGTTTCAGGGCTGGGTTCCGGACCCTCCTCCCTAACCGAAATCGGCATCCAAGCCGTGTCTTAATCCCTTTGGTTTCAGGGCTGGGTTCCGGACATACTTTAGGGTAAGTCAAGCCGATGCAAGTGTCTTAATCCCTTTGGTTTCAGGGCTGGGTTCCGGACTCTGGTTTAAAATTTACATTAACCAAAGATAAGTCTTAATCCCTTTGGTTTCAGGGCTGGGTTCCGGACTCACCGTCACCCCAGGGCCATCGCACTCGAACGACATGGTTTTTTTGAAATTCACCAAAAAAATCG
>NZ_JAOAUU010000085.1 GCF_030157465.1 Zoogloea sp. | reverse complement strand
GACCGGTGAAGCCGGGTCGCCTTCTTTGCCTCCTTTCTTGGCGAAGCAAGAAAGGAGGTCGCCCGCCGGGGCGAGACCCGGCCAATGTGACGCTAAACATGGGAAATCCGTCCCGCAAGGCCTCCCCGGTTCACGCCGGCATGCCATTACCCTCCCCGGCAGGCCTGCCAGACTCGGAAAGCCTTACCTGTCGCGGGGAAAACGCTTTCCACACTTAACGCGAACAAGCCTTTTCGATAGGCAGCGCAGCGTGTCAAAGGCACAATAATTAACAAATCCGATCAGGAGCCCCGACATGCTTCGCCGCCTTGCCGCCACCGCCCTCTCTGCCTTCTGTGCCCTCTCTGCTTCGCCGGCCCTGGCCGACGATCCGATCTACCGCTTTTCGCCCGTCAATCAGTGGGACATCAACAAGACCGCGGCTTACTGGAACCCCATCATCCAGTACGTTTCCGACAAAAGCGGCGTGAAGCTCCAGCTAAAGATCGGGCGCACCTCGGCCGATACCACGAGCTACGTATTGACCCAGGAAGTGGAGTTCGTGTTCAGCAATCACCTCTTCAGCCCCGAGCGCGACGCGCTGGGGTGGAAAGTATTCGGCCGCCGCAACGCGCCGGCGCTGCACGGCCAGCTTGCCGTGCCGGCTGATTCGGGCATCACCCGCATCGAGGATCTCAAGGGCCAGGAAGTGGCTTTTGCCGGCCCCGAGGCCTTCGTCGGCTACAAGGTGCCGAGCGCCTACCTGCAGTCGAAGGGGATCGATGTGAAGGCGGTTTTCGGGGGCAACCAGAATGCCGCCATCGCCCAGATGTTCGCCGGCAAGGCCAAGGCCGTCGGCAGCAATTCGATGTTGATCGAAGGTTACGCCAACCGGGAAAACAAGAAGTTCCGCGTGCTGTGGACGTCCGAGCCCTACCACGACCTGGCCTTGATGGCCTCGGGCCGGGTGCCCGAGAAAGACCTCAAAGCCGTGGCCAGCGCCTTTTTGGGCATGCACAAGGATGCCCGTGGCAAAGAGGTGCTGCACAAGGCCTCGCAGGAAGTCGGGCTCGATGCCGACGCCTACTTCATTCCGGCCAGCGGCGCCGATTACGCCGCCTATCGCAAGTTCTACCAGAGCGCGCCGGCCGGCTTGCGCTAGGGCGCGCCCGCTGAACTGAATGACACCACCGCCTGAACCGGGCCGACACCGTCTTGCGGGAACACTCACCCGCTGCTTGCCGAAGTCGCTGGTGGTGCGCATTTATGCGCTCTACTCGGTCACGCTGCTGTTCTTCTTTGGCGGCGGCCTGATCCTGTTCTACCAGTATCAGTTTGCCCAGCAACTCGAAACGGCCCAGCAATCGGCCACGATGCTGATCGAGGTGGTGGCCCAGACGCTTACCGACAGCGCGGTCATCGGCGACTACGACACCATCAAGCGCACCCTCGATAAAGCCATTCTGCGTTCGCAGTTCGCGTCGGCAACCTTTATCGATATTTCTGGCGGCCGGCTTTACAGCGAAAGCCGCACCCCGCCCGAAGCCCTGGCGCCGGACTGGCTGCGCGGGCGGATTGCCGAACACCTTTACGAGATCAACCGGGTGATCCAGGCCGGTGGCCGCGACTACGGCGTGCTGCGTCTCAACTTTGACGTGGATGTGATCGCCGGCAGCCTGTGGGCGCTGTTCCGCAATGCCCTGCTGCTGACCCTGCTGGCCTTTTCGGGCGGGCTGGCGCTGATCTGGTTTCCGCTCAAACGCTGGCTTGGCACCCTCGACCGGGTGCGTCATTTCGACGAGAGCATTGCCAGTGGCCAGCGCCCCGGCGATGCCGGGCTGCTCGCCGACCTGCCGCTTGAATTCCGCCCGATGTTCGACGTGCTCAACCAGACCGCCACCCGCCTCGCCCACGAACTGGCGATGCGCGAAAAGGCGCTGGTATCCCTGCGCGAGGTGCTGGCCGGTTTGCAGGCATTGCCGGCCAGCCAGGACACGCCCACCGACGACGACATCGAGGCGGTGACGGCGGCGATCAGCCGCCTGGTGGCCGAGCGCGAGGCGGGCCGCATCGAACTCGAGCAGGCCCGCGATGCGGCCGAGGCGGCGAACCGGGCCAAGAGCGATTTTCTGGCCAACATGAGCCACGAAATCCGCACGCCGATGAACGGAATCATCGGCATGACCGAGCTGACCCTGGGCACGCAACTGACCGACGAGCAGCGGGATTACCTCGACGTGGTGAGTGCGTCGGCCAACGCGCTGCTGACCATCATCAACGACATCCTCGATTTTTCGAAGATCGAAGCCGGCAAGCTCGCCATTGAAAGCATTGCCTTCGACCTGCCGGGCCTGGTGCAGGAAACCCTGCGGCCGATCACCGTGAAGGGCGAGGAAAAGGGCCTCGTGGTCAGATCCGTGATCGAGCCCGGCGTGCCCTCGACTGTGCTCGGCGACCCCGTTCGCGTGCGGCAGGTGCTGCTCAACCTGCTCAGCAATGCCATCAAATTCACCGAGCGCGGCGAGGTGGAACTCACCGTGCGGCGCGAAGCCGGCGCAGGCTCCGAACACGGCTGGCTGCGCTTTGCCGTCCGGGATACGGGCATCGGTATCGCCCCGCAGGCCCGGCAGCACATTTTCGACGCCTTCTCCCAGGAGGACACCTCGACCACCCGCAGATTTGGCGGCACGGGGCTCGGGCTGTCGATTTCCCGGCGTCTCGTCGAGCTGATGGGCGGGGAGCTTCAGCTGGACAGCGAGCCCGGACGCGGCTCGACCTTCTCCTTCACCCTGCCGTGCCGGCCGGTCGAGGTGTTGCAGGCGGTGGCGCTCGCGCTTGCGCCGCAAGTCCTCTCCCCGGCGGCCGCCACGGGGCTGCGGGTGCTGTTGGTGGAAGACAACCGGGTCAACCAGAGGCTGGCAAGCAGGCTGCTGGAAAAGCGCGGCTATGAGGTCAGCGTCGCCGAAAACGGGCAGATCGCCCTCGCCGCGCTCGAGCAGGGCCGCTTTGATGCGGTGCTGATGGACATGCAGATGCCGGTCATGGACGGCCTCGAAGCCACCCGCCGCATCCGCGCAAACGAAGCCGCCGGCGGGCTGGCCCGGATCCCCATCATCGCCATGACCGCCAACGCCATGCAGGGCGACCGCGAGCGCTGCATCGAGGCCGGCATGGACGACTACATCACCAAGCCGATCAACGCCAACGACCTGTTTCACCAGCTGGAAACCTGGACCACCGGGCGGCCAGGCGCGGCGGCGAAGGGCTGAGCCGGGTCAGTCGGGCGCGGCCTTGCCGGGCGGCACCTCGATATGGAAATGCACCCCTGCGCCGGGTGCGCTCTCGCAGCGGATCGTCCCGCCCATGCGATGGGTGACGAGGTTATAGACCAGGTGCATGCCGAGGCCCATGCCCTGTTGAAGATCGGTGGTAAAAAACGGATCGAAGATGCGCGCCAGCACTTCCGGCCGGATGCCTGTTCCGTTGTCGCGGTAATCGACGCACAGGCGGTTCTTGTCGTTGCGGGCAATCCGGATGTCGATGCGCCCGTGCTCCTGGCCTTTAAAACCGTGCTTGAGCGAGTTGCCGATCAGGTTGATGAAGATGCTCGCCCAGTCGCCGGGCACGCAGTCGATTTCCAGCTCCGGAGCGCAGTCGATATGCACGGCCACGTGCTGGGCCGGCAGGTGCTCGCCCAGGCTGCGGATCACGTCTTCAAGCGTTGCCCGCAGCCGGAAGGCGTGGGTGTCGAGGACCTTGCCCTCCACCGCGACCTGCCGGAAGGCGGTCAGCAGCTGGCCGATGCGCTCCAGGTTCTGGTGAATCAGCGCAGTGCTGGTGGCTTCCACGGCAAGGTGGTGGGTGAGTTCGGACTGGGTCATGCGGCGCGCCGCAAAATTGTCGGCGAGCCTGGCGGATTGCTCCTGCAGCGTGCTGGCCGCCGCCAGGCCTACGCCCAGCGGCGTGTTGATCTCGTGGGCCACTCCGGCCACCAGAATGCTGAGCGAGGCCATTTTTTCGGCTTCGAGCAGCCGGCGCCGGTTGCGGGCGTTGGCGATGGCCAGTCCGCAGATGCCGGTTACGGTGAGCGCCATGTTGAGGTAGCGCTGGCGGTATTCCGGAAAAGCCAGCTGCTCCACCGCGATCAGGCCCAATTTTTCGTCGCCGTGGCTGATGCGCAGCACAAAACCCTGCCCGTCCGGCGTCCAGGCGTATTCGCCAGGCAGCGTGCGCAAGGCGCCGAGGATGGCGTCGGGGATGGGGCTGGCCGGAATTTCGGCATCGTTTTCAAGGCGCAGGTAATGCAGTGCGGCCGGCGCGAAGAGCATCCGGAACAGCTCTTCGATGGTGTTGATGGTGTCGGGTTCGGTTTGCGTCTTGGCCAGCCGGGTGAGCAGATCCATCGCGGCGACGTAGTCGGCCAGTTCGGCCACGTGGCGGCGATTTTGCTCGCGGGCGCTGCGCCGCACCTGCTCCAGCCGCCAGTCGAGCACCAGCCGGCCGAGGACCAGGCGGATGTAGTCGAGGCCCACCGCAATCCGCCGCGCCGGCAGATTCACCACCGCCTGCAATTCGGCGAGGCGGGCCGGCGTGTGCGGATCGAGGCCGGTGTCGAAGAGCACCAGTTCGCTGGCGAAATCCTGAAAAAAGCCGCTCGCCTGGGCGGGCTCGAAGCCCATTGTCCTGAGCTGCCCGCGCCAGTCGGCCAGCCACGCCGGCGTGATCAGATAGCCGCCCGCCGAAATGGCCTCGTCGACCATCTGCCGGCCGGCCACCATGTGAAAGCATTGGTCCTGGGGTTCGATGCGCACCGGCGGAAAATCCACGGGCGGCATGCCGAGTCTGTTCAGGCAGGCCCGGCCAAGCAGCACGACCTGGCTGCAAGCGGCTGGCAGCAGCGCCCGCAATTCGTCCCAGGTGACAGGCGGCCGGCCGCAGCGGGCCGGAAATTCCGCCGACACCACATCGCTCCAGCCTTCCGCGGCAATGGCGGCGGCCACTTCCGGCTGAAAATTGTGGCAGCCCAGGATGCACAGCGTGCTTGCCGTCATGGGGCGGCGCTCAGGCGCCCTCGTCCTGCCAGTCGGCAATCCAGTCGAGGGGGTAGCGGCCCCAGCGATCGACGGCATCGCGAATGGCCAGCAGCACTTCGTCGGGCACCAGTTGCGGAATTTCGCCGTGGTTGTCGCCGAGCAGAAAGCCGCCGCCGCGCCCGGCTTTGGCAATGGCGCGCTTGACCTCGGCCTCGGCCTGGGCTGGCGTCCAGCGGCGCATTTCGATGCCGTTGAGATTGCCCAGCAGGCTGACGCGCTTGTTGGCCGCGGCTTTGAGCTGGGCCAGATCTTCCAGGGCGCTGACCCCGACGATGGCCGTGCCGGTATCGGCAATGTCGCCGATGATGGGCAGGCCGCGGCCCGAGGCCAGATGCGTGGCGGTGGCACCCTTGATGCGCGGAAGGCAGCGCCTGGCAACGGCGTGGCCGGTTTCGAGATACAGCGCGCGCGGAATGGTGGTGGTGGACGAGACCGGGTCGAAATAGCAGATCGCCGTTGCACCCGCGGCCAGCTGGGCGTTGGACCAATTGACGCAGAATTCGATATTGGCCTGCATCAGGCGCTCGAATCGCCCGGGTTGCTCGTAAATCAGCTCGATGTACCGGTCGAAGCCCATCTGCATCACGGGCAGCGAGAAGGGCGAAATGGCGACGCCGATGATCGGCACGCTGTCGCCCACGCGCTGCTTGAGGCCGCGGAGGGTGTCGAGCACGCGCCGCAGGCCGGGTGCGCCGTCGATGGCGGGCGCTTCGAGCGTGTCGATTTGCGTGTCGTTGATGATGGGCGCGCCGCACTGAGGCGGCCCGTCGGTGCCGAACAGCGTGTTGCCGCCCCAGGCTTCCACTTCGATGGACGCGTAATAGAAGCCGTAAAGGCAGTCGGCGCGGTATTTTTTCAGGAGGCGCAGCTGGCCTTCGATGACGTTTTCGGCCCGCGAAAAGTACGCCTCGATCGACAGGCCGACTTCCTTCGCACCGTGCCCGGTGGTGAGCAGGAACAGCGGAACACGATCGGGTTCCTGCTGCCCGAGCGTGGTCAGGGTGCGTTGCATGGAGTTCATGGCCATCATGCCATCTCCCGCATCCAGCCTTCGACGAGGCTTACGGCCTCGGCGGCGTTGTGGCCCATGGCGTCGGCGCCCACTTCCTGCCACAGCCTGTCGTCAAAGAGAAAAGGCGCGCCGCCGACGGCAATCCGGATCGGTGCGCCGGCCGCCTTTAGGCGCGCGCACACCTGCTTCACCTTGAGGGCCGAAGGCAGCATCAGCACCGAAATCAGCAGCACCCGGATCTGGTCGGCCAAGGCCCGTTCGACCAGTTCATCGACGTCCATGCGTCCGTAGTCGAACAGTTCGAAGCCGCTGGCGCGCATCTGTGAATAGACGATGCGCTTGCCCAGCATGTGGTAATCGCACAGCACCACAATGGCCGAGCGCGGCTGGTGCTTGCGGTCCGGGTCGCTGGGCGGCAGCACCTGTTCGACCAGCTCTTCGCAGATGCGCCCGCTCATATAAACCTGTGACAGCGCCACGTCGCCGGTTTCCCAGGCCTGTCCGATCTGTTCAAGCGCCGGCACCACCACCTGGTCGACCACCTGAATCGGGGTCATCTCAGAGCGGGCCTGATTGACGATGCTTTCTGCCCCGATGCGATCCAGTGTTTCCAGTGCTTCCCGGAAAGCGGCAATCCATCCGTTCATGACGATTCCCCTTGTGGCGTTCCGGTTGATGCCGCGGTTTCCGGCTGGCGAACCGGCAGCCAGACACGGAATGTGCTGCCCTGGCCAAGGGTGCTGTCCACCTCGATGCGGCCATGGTGTTTTTCAACAATGCCGTAAGACAGGGACAGCCCCAGCCCGGTGCCTTGCCCGACCGGCTTGGTGGTGAAGAAAGGTTCGAAAAGGTGGGGCAGGTTCTCGGGGGAGATGCCCTCGCCGGTATCGGCGATCTCCACCCATACTTCGTCGCCCCGGCAGCCGGTGCGTATGCTCAGCACGCCGCGCTCCTTGATGGCGTGGGCGGCATTGACCAGCAGGTTCATGAACACCTGGTTGAGATGCGACAGCACGCATTCCACCGGCGGCAGCTCGGCGTAGTCCTTGCGCACTTCGCATTTGTATTTCAGTTCGTTCCAGACCACGCTGAGCGTGCTTTCCAGCCCCTGCCGGATATCGTCGCAGCGCCAGGTTTCGGTTGTTTCGATGCGCGAGAAATCCTTCAGCGACTGGATGATCTTCCGGACCCGGGCTAGCCCCTCCTGGGATTCGGTCAGCAGCGAAACCACGTCTTCCTTCAGATAGTCCAGCTCGAGGGATTCCTTGAGGGCCCGAACCACCGCGAAGCGGCCCGGCGCATCGTTCACGCCGTCCGCCTCGGCGGCTTCGTAGGCGCGGATGATGGTCAGCAGTTCTTCGGCATGGCGCTTGAGCGTGCCGAGATTGGAATTGACGAAGCCGACCGGGTTGTTGATTTCATGGGCCACGCCCGAGGCCAGCAGGCCGATCGAGGCGAGTTTTTCCGATTGCAGGAGCTGGTTCTGGGTGTCCTCCAGCTTCTTGTTCAGCACGATCAGATCCTGCACCCGGAGGTTGGCTACCTCTTGCGCGTGCTGGCGCTCGGTGATCTCGACCTGCAATTGGCGGTTGGCCTGCTGCAGATCGCTGGCGAGCTTTTCGATCGGACGTTTTTTCTCGAGATTTTGTAATGCCTGGTAGGTTCGCAGCTCGGCATAGACGCAGGTGAACAGCTTGTCGGCACTCAGGTCGGACTTGAGGCGGTAGTCGTCTATTTCGTAATGGGTGATCACTTCGCGCTGCAGCCTGTAACCCGGCTGGCCGGTAAGCAGCACGATCCGGATCATCCGGTTGTCGAGTTGCTGGCGCACATGGCGTACCAGCGTCAGGCCGGCATCGTTGGTTTCCATCACCACATCGAGCAGGATCAGCGCGGTGTCGGGGTGCGAGGCGAGCATGTCCTCTGCTTCTGCGGCCGAATAGGCGTCGATCAGGCGCAGCGGCAGCCCTTCCACCACCATGGCCTCGAGTGTTAGCCGCAGCACCGCGTGGATGTCTTCGGCGTCATCGACCAGCATCACTTTCCAGAACCGCTCACCGCGAATATCCGTGACCGGGAGGGCGTCGGGCTCAGGCGCGAACAGCGCGGTAAATTCGTCTTCGGTACTCATTGCATCGCCTCGGTGTGCAACCAAGCATGCCTGATGCGAAACGACAGTCACCGCGGCTCGGTGGCCGTTGCAGGCTTTTCAGGCCCGAACCGCCAAACGCCCGCCGAAGGCGTTGCGCAAAAGGAAAAATCTCCGTGAGGAGTTTTTTCTATTACGACTTTTTGTGCCTGCTTTTGAAGGGCGCGATGGATTTTTTCGTCTTTTTAGCCTGCCTTTCGATATTGATTTCGAAGCCATCGCCCGGTGAGCTCGGCCGTCGCCAAGAGCTGGGCGGATAGAGCCCGCTACGGGGTGTCCCGCGGCCAGGCGGGAATCCGCCATTTGCAGGCCAGGGCAAGCAAGCGCAGGCCGGAAATGCTGCAGATGCCGATGAGGGTGGAGAGGTGCGGCGACACCCCGAGCTGGTCGAGCGCGATGAAGAGCGCGCCGCCGATCAGTGTGCATAAGGTGTATGGGCGGTGGTCGTGATAGACCTTGGGAATTTCGTTGCACAGCACGTCGCGGGTGACGCCTCCAAAAACCGCCGTGATCGAGCCCAGCAGCAGCGCGACGGTCAGCGGCATGCCTGCGACCAGGGCCAGCGAGGCGCCGGAGATGGTGAACAGGCCCAGCCCGAGGGCATCCACCACTTCCATGACCTTGTCCGTCAGGTGGTGTTCGCGGCTGCGCAGCAGAAGCGGCGCGGACAGCACCAGGGCGGCGACCAGCCAGATGTATTCGGTGTGTTCGACCCAGAACAGGGGACGCCGGTCGAGCAGGACGTCGCGCAGGGTGCCGCCGGCAAAGGCGCTGACGAAGGTCACCGAAAATACGCCGACGATGTCCATTTTTCTGCGGGTTGCTTCGACCAGGCCTGACATCGCGAAGGCGATGGTGGCGGCGATTTCAATGACGGTGAGCAGTGTGGTGAGGTGCATGCCTGGGTGGGTCGCGAGGAGTGGATAAAACCATTTCAGGCCGATTACGGCCTGAAATCGTCTGGTTGGCTGCGCGGCGGGATGTCTGCCGGCCCCTTCAGGCCAGGTAATGCTCAGTCAGTGCAACCCGGTAAGCGGCGCCGATCGGGAGCTTGCGGTCGTCAAAATCGTACATCGGATGATGCACCATCGGCGTATCGCCGGTGCCGATGAAGCAGTAGGTGCCCCGCGAGCCGTCGCGGATCACGAAGCTGACGCCGAATGCCGCGGATCTTGTCGAGCACCAGTTTGCGGGTTTCCGGCCTGCTTGTGCGCACGCTCAGGCGCAGGATCGCCGTCTGCGGAGTGACATTGCCAGCGTCGCCGGGGAGGAAGGCGCCGACGCTGGTCAGAGGGTTATGCAACAACGCCTCATGCTGGCATCGAGTCCGAGATACTTCTGCATGTCGGGCGCCACGTTCAACGTGGTTTGCGCAAACAACCAGAAGGCGATGACGCCCATGACGAAGCTGGCGTGTTTGGCGGCGTAGATAAGGCCGGACATGGTGCTGTGGCTGGTGGTGGGCATGGCGTTCTTTCGCGCCGGGCCGGCTATTGAAGTGGCCGGTGCGTTGTCTCCGGCTCACTTACCTGGGTGACTGGCCGAACTGCGGGGCTGCATTGGCTGTTGGTTCATCGAAAAACGTCCCAGGCCATCAAGGCCCAGGACGCTCAGGATTTCAAAGACCCGGCTGCCAATCAACCGCAAGACCGCTCTGCCCAAGTGAACAGCATTGCGCATGTACGCGGGCTTCGAGGGGTTTGGCGGAAGGCTCCGGACTGTGCCGGAACTGAAATTATTTGCCGATGCAGAATCGCGAAAAGATCACCCCGAGCAGATCATCCGGCGTGAATTCGCCGGTGATCTCATTGACGGCATCCTGGGCGAGGCGGAGCTCTTCGGCGATAAGCTCGAGGGCATGCCGGTTTTCGAGGGCGGCATCGACGCGCGCCAGGGCTTCGCGCAGCGCAACAAGATGGCGCTCGCGGGCAAGGATGACGTCCTCGCCGTGGCGGTGCCAGCCGGCAACCCGCAAGAGCTCGACGCGCAGCAGGTCGACGCCCTGGTCGGCCTTGGCCGAGAGGTAGAGGCTGACGCCCCGGTCGCCTTCCATGCGTTCGGGCTGGCGCTCGAGCAGGTCCACCTTGTTGAAGACGGTGATGCGCTCGACGCCGGCGGGCAGGCGGGCGTCGATGTCGGCATCGGTGTCGGTCAGGCCGGCTCGCACATCCACGAGGCGCACGACCACGTCGGCGCGTTCGATCTCCTGCCAGGTGCGGGCAATGCCGATTTTCTCGACTTCGTCGGATGTCTCGCGCAGACCGGCAGTGTCGATGATGTGAAGGGGGATGCCCTCGATCTGGATGGTTTCGCGCAGCGCATCGCGGGTGGTGCCGGCGATGTCGGTGACGATGGCGCGATCGATGCCGGCGAGGCGGTTGAGCAGGCTGGACTTGCCCACGTTGGGCTGGCCGACCAGAACCACGTGAAGACCGTTACGCAGCAGGCTGCCCTGACGAGCGCGATCGAGGATGGCACGCAGTTCGGCAGCGACAATCTCGATGCGCTCGAAGGCGCGGGCCTCGATCAGGAAATCCACGTCTTCGTCGGGAAAGTCGAGGGTCGCCTCGACGAGCATGCGCAGATCGATCAGGCGCTCACAGAGGCCCTGGACTTCCTTCGAGAAACCACCGGTGAGCGAGCGCACGGCCGAACGGGCAGCGGCGGCGGTGGAGGCTTCGATGAGATCGGCGACGCTTTCGGCCTGGGCCAGGTCGAGCTTGCCGTTGAGAAAGGCGCGGCGGGTGAATTCACCGGGTTCGGCAAGGCGGGCGCCCAGCTCAAGGCAACGGGCCAGCAGCAGCTGCATGACCACCGGGCCGCCGTGGCCCTGCAATTCGATGACGTCTTCGCCAGTGAAGGAGTGGGGCGCCGGGAAGTAGAGAACGAGCCCTTCGTCGATCAGGCCGCCGTTGGCATCCTTGAAGCGGGCAAACCTGGCAACCCGGGCATCCGCCTCACGATTGCCGAAGAGGGTCGCGAGGGCGGAAAGATCCGGTCCGGAAATCCGGACCACGCCGATGCCACCGCGCCCGGGCGCGGTGGCAATCGCGGCGATGATGTCACTCGGCGGCTTTGGCGCCACCGGCGATCATCCGGTTGATCTGCCATTGCTGGGCGATGGACAGGGTGTTGTTGACCACCCAGTACAGCACCAGACCGGCCGGGAACCATAGGAACATGACGGTGAAGAGGATGGGCATCATCATCATCACCTTGGCCTGGATAGGATCAGGCGGCGCCGGGTTGAGGCGGGTCTGGATCAGGCTGGTGGCGCCCATGATCAGCGGCAGGATGTAATATGGATCCTTGACCGACAGATCCTGGATCCAGCCCAGCCACGGCGCACCGCGCATTTCAACGACGCCGAGCAGCACCCAGTAAAGGGCGATGAAGACCGGAATCTGGATCAGGATGGGCAGACAGCCGCCGAGGGGATTGACCTTCTCGCGCTTGTACATGTCCATCATGGCCTGCTGCATCTTCATCTTGTCGTCGCCGTACTGCTCTTTCATGCGCTGCAGACGCGGGCCGAGGGTCTTCATCTTGGCCATCGACTTGTAGCTGGCGGCGGACAGCGGGAAGAACAGCGCCTTCAGGCCAATGGTGACCAGGATGATGGCCCAGCCCCAGTTGCCGGTGAGCGCGTGCAGCCATTCGAGCGCCCAGAACAGCGGTGCGGCGATGATGGTCAGCCAGCCGTAGTCCACCACCAGGTCGAAACCCTTGGCGAATTTCTCAAGGCGGCTTTGCTCCTGCGGGCCGGCATACAAGGGCACCGAAACCTTACCGGTCTGGCCCGGGGCAATGGCGGCCACCGGAACGATCACACCGGCAGAATACAGATCGGAACTGACCTGGTTGGCGAAGAACTCGCGCTCGCCTTCGGCGGGCGCCCAACCGGCGACGAAGTAGTGCTGAACCATGGAGGCCCAGCCGTCGGCCGACTTGGTGACAAACTTGGCCTTCTTGGCGGCGATGTCTTCGAAGGCAACCTTCTGGTACTTCTCGGCTTCGGAATAGAAAGCCGGGCCGGTGAAGGTCTGCACGCCAAAGCCGCCAGGCTGCTCGGCCGGCTTGCCGTCACGGGTGAACTGGAAGTAGGCGTGGGGTGCGAGGGGTGCGCCGCTGCCGTTGGTGATCTCGTAGCCCACCTCGGCCGCGTAGCTGCCGCGGTGGAAGGTGATCAGCTTGGCAACCTTGACGCCATCGGCGGTCGGCGGCGCGTCGAGGCGCAGCGTGACCGCATCTTCGCCATCCTTCAGCGCGATGTTCTCGGCGCTGAGGGTGAAGAGCGTCTTGTGGTTGGGCAGGCCGGTACCGATCAGGCCGGTCTGAGCCGAGTAGACGTGCTTCTCGCCGTTGTCGAAGAGCACGTAGTGACGCGCGGGATCTTCGGAGGACTTGTGCTGGGTAAGCTCGAGCCGGACGATGTCGCCGCCCAGGGCCGACACTTCCGCCACCAGCAGGTCGGTGCGGATCGTTGCCTTCGGGGCAAGCACCGCAGCCGGCGCCGCAGTGGCGACAGGCTGACCCGGCACAGCGGCAGAACCACCTGCGGACGGGGTCGGCGTAGGCACACCGGCGGTGGAATTGGCAGCAGCGGATGCTTCCACCTTGGGCTGGTGTTGCTTCTGCCAGCCGTCCCACAGCATGACCAGTGAGAACGAGAAAACAAGCAGGAGGATCAGGCGACGGTTATCCATCGGAGTCAGTGTCAGGAAGGGGTTGAGGCGGAAGCCGGGGAGCGGATGATCAAGGTACCGGATCGTAACCGCCACCGCTGAAGGGATGGCAGCGGCAGACACGACGTGTCGCCAGCCACCCGCCCTTCATGGCACCGTGACGTTGCACGGCCTCCACGGCGTATTCGGAACATGACGGAACGAAACGGCAGTTGCGTCCGAGCATGGGGCTGATGGCGTAGCGATAGAAGCGCAGCAACGCCAGCAGTACGGCTTTCACGGCACGCTCACCGAAGAATCGCCTTGCACGGGCTTGCGGTGCGTGGCGTTGACTTTGGCGTTGAGGCGTCCGAGAAGGTCGATCATTTCTTCGCGCATCCCGCGCTTGGTCACGTCATCGAGCTTGGCCGACAATCGTAACACCAGATCGTAGGACGGCAAGCTTGCCTGGGCGTGACGAAACACGTCGCGACCGAGACGCTTGACCAGGTTGCGCTGAACCGCGCGCTTGGCAAGCTTCTTGGCAACGACGAGTCCGAGACGCGGCGTTCCGGCACTGTTCGGACTGTAGTGCAACGCGAAGTGACGACCGCGCAGCACCCTCCGAAAAGCAAAAACGGATGAAAACTCATCCGTTTTGTGCAGTCGCAAGGACGAGCCGAAGCCGAATCCTGTCGTGTTCGCAACTTCCTCGGCCGCGGGATCGCAAGCTTCGGAAGCGGCCTCGCTGGCCTTAGACGGCGAGACGATGACGGCCCTTGGCGCGACGAGCGGCGATGACCTTGCGACCGCCACGGGTGCCCATGCGGACCAGGAAGCCGTGGGTGCGCTTGCGACGGACGACGGACGGTTGGTAAGTACGTTTCATTTTACGTGCCCGAAAAGTTGAGTCAAACGCCCAATTTGATACCTTAAGCCCCTGTTTGTCAAGTAGGTTTCGAGGATTTGCCACTGGATGCCGCGCAGCCCACCCGTTTTCCGTCGCTGCAAGCTGTGGATAAGTCCACTCCGGAAGGGTACAATGCGCGTTTGGCCGGACGACGCTGAGCGCACTTCCGGCCCACCCGGGGCTCAGCCAAGAACGAGAACCGGCGCCCATCCTGCTGTAAACAAAGACCCGCCCCTGAATCGTGCCCGAAGCCTCATCCTCGCCCCAATGCGCCGCATTCTGGACGCACTGCCTGAGCTGCCTGGAACAGGAATTGCCGGCCCAGCAGTTCAAAACCTGGATCCTCCCCCTGCGCGTTGAAGAACTGCAAGGCGAGGATCAGGCCGGCCTGCGCCTGGTGGCACCGTCCAATTTCCATCGCCAGTGGCTGCGCGACCGCTACCTGCGGCGCATCGAAGAACTCGGCGAGGACTACTTCGGCGGCCTTCCGACCATCGAAGTCAGCCTTGCGCCGGCTGGCGGCCTGCGTCGCCCGAGCCCGCCGCCTTCCGTGCAGCCCGCAGCGGTCGCCACGCCTGCGGCTCCGGTCGGCGCCACCACGAGCGCCGCGGCTCATGCCGCCCCGCCGGCTCCGCGCCATCCGGCGCCCGAGACCCCGGCAACGGCCGAATCCGCCAGCTACGACAAGTCGCGCCTCAACCCCGATTTCACCTTCGACACCCTGGTCACCGGCCGCGCCAACGACCTGGCCCGCGCCGCCGCGCTGCAGGTGGCCCAGAACCCGGGCGTCTCGTACAACCCGCTCTTCATCTATGGCGGCGTCGGCCTGGGCAAGACCCACCTGATCCACGCCCTCGGCAACTACGTCTTCAAGCACGACCCCAAAAAGGTCATCCGCTACGTGCACGCCGAGGACTACTACGCCGACGTGGTGCGCGCCTACCAGCAAAAGTCCTTCGACGTCTTCAAGCGCTACTACCGCTCGCTCGACGTGCTGATCATCGACGACATCCAGTTCTTCAATAACAAGAACCGGACCCAGGAAGAATTCTTCCACGCCTTCAACGCCCTCACCGAGGCCAAGAAGCAGATCATCATCACCAGCGACACCTATCCCAAGGATGTCCAGGGCCTCGAAGACCGCCTCATCTCCCGTTTCGACTGGGGTTTGACGGTGCAGATCGAGCCGCCCGAGCTGGAGATGCGCGTCGCCATTCTCAAGAAGAAGGCCGAAGTCGAGCGCATCGCGCTGAACGAGGACGTGGCTTTCCTGATTGCCAAGAACCTGCGCTCCAACGTGCGCGAGCTCGAAGGTGCGCTCAAGAAAGTGCTCGCCTTTGCCCGCTTCCACGGCAAGGAAGTGACGCTGGAAGTGGCCAAGGAGGCCCTCAAGGATCTCCTCAACGCCCACAACCGCCAGCTCACCGCCGAGTTCATCCAGAAGACGGTCGCGGATTACTACAAGATCAAGATCGCCGACATGCACTCCAAGAAGCGCACCCGGGTCATCGCCCGGCCGCGCCAGGTGGCCATGTTCCTCGCCAAGGACCTGACCCCCATGAGTCTGCCGGCCATCGGCGAAGCCTTCGGCGGTCGCGACCACACCACCGTGCTGCATGCCTGCCGCACGATCGCCGAGCTGCGCCTTGGCGACACCCAGCTCAACCACGACCTCCATGTGCTCACCCAGGTGTTGCGTGGCTGAAGCTTCTGATAGTTATGATTTGCGGTCTGGCGCCATGGCGCCCCGCACCCTGAAAAAAGATACGGAGACCTGAGTTCATGCTGCTCTTCACTGCGCCCCGCGATGCCCTGCTCGCCCCGCTGCAATCGGTGTCCGGCATTGTCGAGAAACGCCACACCCTGCCGATCCTCTCCAATGTGCTGATCGAGAAGAAGGGTGACGCCCTGACCCTTCTCGCCACCGACATCGAGATCCAGATCCGCAACAGCACCACCGCCGCCTCCCTGGGGTCGGAAGACGTGGCCATCACCGTCGGCGCCCGCAAGCTGCAGGACATCCTGCGCGCCCTGCCCGAC
>NZ_JAOAUU010000084.1 GCF_030157465.1 Zoogloea sp. | reverse complement strand
TTCATTCGTCTCCCGCAGGGGCCGCGGCAGACTGTTGGGGCGACTTCAGTCGCCCATCCCCACGTTGAATCACGGGCAAGCCGTTGATCGGAGTCCGCGGGCGACTGAAGTCGCCCCAACAGGGGCGTGCGTGATGGCCCAGCGCCAAACCTGCCTCCGGGCCCGGCGCGTCAGATCCTTCCCAGCAGGACCAGCACGATCAGGATGACGACGACCAGCCCGAGCCCTCCGCTGGGGCCGTAACCCCAGCTCCGGCTGTGGGGCCACGTCGGGATGGCGCCGATGAGAAGCAGGATCAGCACGATGAGCAGAATGGTTCCGATGGACATTTGATGTCTCCTTGATGGGGCCGTGTATGTACTTCACAGGCTACTCAGGCTCCTTTCTGCGTCTGTGCGATGGCGAACAGACGCTCGGCGGTGCGAGGCCCAGACTTGAATCGTTCTCAAGAGGCCGCGCCGTCCGTGCCGGTCGCATCCATCGAAAGGAAGAGGCCAGATCATGAAAACCACTCAAAAACAAACCCTCCGCGCTGCCACCCTGGGCGTGCTCGCCACGCTGGCCTTGGGACTTGGCGGGTGTGCCGGCATGTCGGCGCAGGACAAGAGCACGGCCATCGGGGCCGGTATCGGTGCGATTGGCGGCTCGGTATTGACCGGCGGCAGCGCCGTCGGCACCGTGGGCGGTGCGGCGGTGGGCGGCGTCATCGGCCACGAGATCAAGAAGTGAACTCGAAGTAATGCCCGGCCCGGCTTTCCCGCCGGGCCTTTTTTTCAAGCCCCGGGCAGTCTCACCGCACGGTGGCTTTCGTACCACCGGTAAAACCCCCTCTTGGCGATTTCGACGACCACGAGATAAGCCAGCGCCATTCCGCCGAGAATGAAATAGAACTGCGCCGGCGGCTGGACAAAGCCGAAGTAGGCGCCCAGCGGCGTAAAGGGCAGCACCGCGCCAAGCGTTGCGATACCCAGTGAGGTTGCCACCAGCGCAGGGTGGGGGCGGCTTTTGAATGGATTGCCGCGGGTGCGGATGATGAAGATCACCAGCACCTGGGTGCACAGCGACTCGATGAACCAGCCGGTCTGAAAGAGCCTGGCGTCCGCGTTGAGCACGTGGAGCATGACGTAGAAGATCAGGAAGTCGAAGGCCGAACTGATGGGGCCGATCACCAGCATGAAATTGCGGATGAAGCCGATGTCCATCACGCGGGGCTTACGCAGCTCCTCGGGGTCTACCTGGTCCAGCGGAATCGGCACTTCGGACATGTCGTAGAGCACGTTGTTGAGCAGGATCTGGGTGGGGAGCATGGGCAGGAAGGGCAGGAACAGGGCTGCGCCGGCCATGCTGAACATGTTTCCGAAGTTGGAGCTGGTGCCCATCATGATGTACTTCATGATGTTGCCGAAGGTGCGCCGGCCTTCCATCACCCCGTCGTAGAGCACGTTGAGATCGTGATCCAGCAGGATCATGTCGGCGGCCTCCTTGGCCACATCCACCGCCGAATCCACCGGCAGGCCCACATCCGCCGCGTGCAGCGAGGGCGCGTCGTTGATGCCGTCGCCCAGGTAGCCGACCACATGCCCGCGGGCCTTGAGGGCGAGGATGACGCGCTCTTTCTGGGCCGGGTTGACGCGGCAGAACAGGTTGGCTTTTTCCACCCGGGCGCGCAGCGCGGTGTCGTCCATCAAGGCCATTTCCTTGCCGGTGAGGACGCCAGTGACCGGAATGTTGAGCTGCCCGCACACGTGCTGGGTAACCAGTTCGCTGTCGCCGGTAACGATCTTTACGCTGATTCCGCTGTCCGTGAGGGCCGCGAGCGCTGCGCCGGCGCTTTCTTTGGGCGGGTCGAGAAACGCGGCAAAGCCCGCGAAGACCAGTTCCGATTCATCGCCGACCATCGCGTGGGCGTGGTCGGCGGACACCTCGCGCCAGGCGATGCCGAGCACCCGAAAGCCCTCTTTTTCGAGATCGGCCTGCACGGCGTGGATCTTTGCGAGGGCCGCTTTATCGAGCGGAGTCCGCGCGGTATTGCCCTGTTCTTCGTAGCTCTTGCACAGGCCGATGATTTCGTCCGGGGCGCCCTTGACCACCAGCAGGCGGCCTTCACCCTTGTCGAGCAGCACCGAGACGCGGCGCCGCTCGAAATCGAAGGGGACTTCGTCGATCTTTTTCCAGGCGCTCACGTCGATTTCTTCGTGGGCCAGGATCGCCTCGTCGAGGGGGCTCTTGAGGCCGGTTTCGAAGAAGCTGTTGAGATAGGCCAGCTCGAGCACCCGTTCGCTCGGCCCGCCTTGCGGATCGGTGTGTTTTTCCAGCCTGATTTTGGCTTCGGTCAGGGTGCCGGTCTTGTCGGTGCATAGCACGTCCATCGACCCCAGGTTCTGGATCGCCGCCAGGCGTTTGACGATCACCTTTTTCCTGGCCATGAGCAGCGCGCCACGGGCCAGCGTGACCGAAACCACCATGGGCAGCAGTTCGGGCGTGAGCCCCACGGCGAGCGCCACGGCAAACAGGAAGGATTCGAGCCACGGCTTGTGCATGAAGGCGTTGACCAGCAGCACGAACAGCACCAGCAGGATCGTCAGGCGCATGATCAGCATGCCGAAACGGTGCGTGCCAATTTCGAAGGATGTCGCCGGCGGTGCCCGGGTCAGGGTGTCGGCAATGGCACCGATGGCGGTGCCGACCCCGGTTCTGACAACCTGGATCCGGGCGCTGCCGCTGATCACGATGGTGCCCATGAACACCGCGTTGGCGGCATCCTGGATGTCGACGGTGCCGGCCGCCAGCTCGCCCGGCCGTTTTTCCACGGGGTAGGGCTCGCCGGTCAGCAAGGCCTGCTTGACGAAGAAGTCGTTCGCTTCGATGACCCGGCCATCGGCGGGAATCATGTCGCCGGCCGAGAGCACCACAAGATCGCCCGGCACGACATCGGTGACGGCAACCTCGATCGGCTTGCCGTCGCGGATCACCCTGGCCCGCACCGAGACCGACTGGCGCAGGCTGGCCGCGGCCTTGCCGGCCCGGTGCTCCTGGACAAAATCCAGCGTGACGCTGAACAGCACCATGACCGAGATGATGATGAAATTGGTCAGCTCGCCGGTCATGGCGGACACCGCGCTGGCCACCAGCAGCAGCACCACCAGCGGATTCTGGAAACGGGTCAGGAACTGCCGCCACAAGGGCTTTTCCTGGTGATCGCGGAACAGGTTGGGGCCATGGCTGGCCAGGCGGGTGCGGGCTTCGGCACTCGACAGGCCGCTGGTTGAAGCGCCGGGTTCGGCCGCGCCTTCGGGCGCTTCCAGCCACCAGGGTTGCGAGGGTGTTTCTGTTGCCATTTCAGGGTCTCCCGCACGCTGGCTGAGGGGGCCTACCCAAGTCCCGCGCCAAGGCAGCGTCAGCGTTTGTTCATGCCGCCTGTGCGCGGGGCGGGAAACTCAGCGCTTGGGTTCCGGTACGACAATCACCGTGTCGCCGCCGGTCTTGCCGGTTTTTCCGGTCTGGCCGGTGTCACCCGTTGCGCCGGTGTTGCCTGCCGCTCCGGTGTCGCCCGTGGCCCCGGTGTAGCCCGGAGCGCCGGTGGAACCGGTCGTTCCCTTGGCGCCGGTATCGCCCGTGGCGCCAGCCGGCCCTGCAGGGCCCGGAACCGGAACAGGCACCGCAACCACGGTCGGCGGCGGGGTTTCCACCTTCGGTTTGTCGCA
>NZ_JAOAUU010000083.1 GCF_030157465.1 Zoogloea sp. | reverse complement strand
ACTAAATCCCGGATTTATCGCGCCCACTGCTGGGTGAATATCTCAGTTCTTCTTAGCCGGCCGAAGGCGCCCTCGGCCTTACCGCCTACGATCTGGCCATCGTGGATATCGGTCTGCCCGGCATCGACGGACTTGAACTGATCCGCCGGGTACGGCGGCGCGGCGTGCTCACCCCGGTGCTGATCCTCACCGCCCGCGACGGGCTGGATGACCGGGTCGTCGGGCTCGACGTGGGCGGCGACGATTACCTGGTCAAGCCCTTCCTGCTGCCCGAACTCCTGGCGCGCGTGCGGGCGCTGATTCGCCGCAGCCGCGCCGCGGCCAGCCTGGTGCTGGCCGTGGGGCCCTTGTCCCTCGACGTGCAGCGCCACAGCGCCATGCTGGGCGCCGTGGCGCTCGAACTCACCGGGCGCGAATGGAACGTGCTCGAACAGCTGGTGATTGCCGTGCCGCGGGTGGTGGCCAAGCAAAAGCTGGCCGACAGCCTGAGCCAGTGGGACAAGGAGATCACCCCCAACGCGGTCGAGATCTACGTCTCGCGCCTGCGCACAAAACTGGCCGGCAGCGGGGTGGGCATCCGCACCGTGCGCGGCATCGGCTATCGCGTGGAAGTGGAGGCGGGCGATGCCCCGGCGCCCTGACGTCCGCACGCTGCGCCACCGGCTGCTGCTCTTCATCTCGTGGCCGCTGCTGGTGCTGCTCGGCGCCAGCATGGTGGCCGATTACCGCTCGGCCCTCGGGATTGCCGGCGAGGCCTATGACAATGCCCTTGCCCGCACTGCCATCGCCCTCGTCACGCGTCTGGAGCGGGACGACGACGACAAGGACATCGAGGTGGACGTGCCGCCGGCGGCTGACGAAATCCTGCGCTCCGACCCCCACGACACGGTTCAGTACGTGGTCTTTGACGACAAGGGCAAACGGGTCGCGGGGGATGCGGAGCTGATGGAGCTGCCCCGGCCCCGGGTAGCCAACCAGGCGGTGCTGGACGACGCGCAGCTTGGCGGCCAGACGGTGCGCACCGCCAGTTTCAGATACGAAAGCCCGACCCTCTCGGCCACCGTGATCGTGGCCGAGACGACCGTCAAACGCACCCGCGCGGCGCGTCAGATCCTGATGGCGATCGCCTGGCCCAACCTGCTGCTGATCGCCGCGGCGCTGCTGCTGGTGTACTTCGGCGTGCGCTTTGCATTGCGCCCGCTGGACGCCCTGGGCGAGCGCATCGCCCGGCGCGGCCCCGGGGATTTCAGCCTGCTTGCCGAGGCCGACGTGCCCGGCGAGGCCGGCCCGCTGGTGCGCGCCATCAACCGCCTGATGGGCCACCTGGACACGGCTGGCCGGGCCCAGCAGGCTTTTCTGTCCAACGCGGCCCACCAGTTGCGCACGCCGCTGGCCGGGCTGCAGACCCAGCTCGAACTGGCCACCGCGGAATTACCGCCGGAAAGCCGTCCGCGCCTCAAGCGCCTCTCCGATTCGACCCGCCGGCTGGTGCACTTCACCCACCAGATGCTGGCGCTGGCGCGCTCCTCGTCGGAAGGGGCGCTGATCAGCGACCATCGCCCTGTCGCGCTTGCCGGCCTCCTCGAAGAAGCCGCGTCCGATCTGCTCGACGGCGCCCTGGCCAAGGGTATCGATCTCGGCTTCGAAACCGCTCCGGCCACGGTGGAGGGTTCCCGCTGGATGCTGCGCGAGATGATCGCCAACCTCGTGGATAACGCCATCGCCTACACCCCCGACGGCGGCCGGGTGACGGTGCGCTGCGGTTGCGACAAGGCAGGCGGCGCCTTTGTCGAGGTCGAGGACAACGGCCCCGGCATTCCGGAGGCCGAGCGCGGACGCATCTTCGAGCGCTTTTACCGGGTGGCCGGCCGTGGCGGGGAGGGCACCGGCCTGGGGCTCGCGATCGTCCGGGAAGTGGCCGAGCGTCACGCCGCCAGGGTGGAAGTCGAAGCCGGCGCGGAGGGCCGCGGGAGCTGCTTCCGGGTGGTCTTTCCGCCGCCGGGCTGAATCCGGCAAGCCTGAATCAATCGGCATTGTCAGGCAATTGAAGGCTTGCCGGCGCTAAGGTCCGCGCGTCTCCACCTTCCGCGGGTTACCCGGCCATGCACGCACGTTCTGATTCAAGCGCCGTTGCGCATTCATTTTCCAGCGCGGGCGTGCGTCGTCCGGCGCCGCTGATTTTCCTGCACTGGGCCACGCTGATCCTGATCGCGCTGGTGGTCGGCATCGCCTTCGTGCGCGAAGGCATCGAGGAAAAAGCCGTCCGCGCCGTCCTGATCAATCTTCACCGCAGCCTCGGCCTGGCCATTGCGCTGTTGGCGGTCGTGCGCATCGGCGTGCGTCTGGCAAAGCGCCCGCTGCCCTCGAGCGCGCCGATGTCGCCCCTGGCCCGCCTTGCCGCCGAAACCACCCACCTCGGGCTTTACGCGCTGCTGTTTGCGCTGCCGCTGATCGGCTGGGCCTTGTCCAGCGCCAACGGCAAGCCGGTGGGCTTTTTCGGTCTCGTCACCCTGCCGCCGCTGGTGGAAGAGGACGAAGACCTGGGCGACAGCTTCGCCGAATACCACGAAGCCGGCGCCTGGCTGCTGCTTGCCCTGGTCGGCCTGCATGCCGCCGCGGCGCTGTTCCACCACTTCGTCAAACGCGACAACGTGCTCCGGGCCATGCTCCCGGCCTGGCTGGCCCGTCGCTGATCACCCGCCCGATTTTTTCGATAGCTACAAAAGGACCACCATGAATCCGCTCAAGCCCGGACGGCGCACCCGCCTGTCCACTCTCCGGCGTGCCGGCACCTGCGCGCTCGCCGCGCTCGGCCTGTTTGCCGCCGCACCGGCGGCCCATGCCGTGCCCAGCTTTGCCCGCCAGACCGGCGCCGACTGCGCCTCCTGCCACGTGGGCGCCTTCGGCCCACAGCTCACGCCCTACGGCATCAAGTTCAAGCTGGGCGGCTACACCGAAACCGACGGCAAGGAGGGCAAGGTGCCCCTGTCGGCGATGATTGTCGGCTCCTACACCCAGACGAAGAAGAATCAGGCCGAGCGCCCGGCCGAGAATGCCAGCGTCAACAAGAACCTGGCCCTGGACGAAGTCTCCCTGTTCCTCGCCGGCCGGCTCACCGAGAAGATCGGCGCCTTCATCCAGGCCACCTACGACGGCGTCGGCCGCAGCTCCGCCCTCGACCAGGTGGATATCCGCGCCGCTCACACGCTGGAGATTGCCGGCAAGGAAACCATCGTCGGCCTGAGCCTCAACAACAACCCGGGCGTGCAGGATCCGTTCAGCACCATGCCGGTGTGGGGCTTCCCCTACACCTCGTCGGCGCTCGGCTTCGGCCTCGGCGGCGCCGGCACCATGATCAACGGCGGGCTGGAGCAGCGCGTCGCCGGCCTGTCGGCCTACACCTTCTGGAACAACCTGCTGTATGCCGAGCTGGGCACCTACCGCAGCCTGTCGCCGTCGATGCAGAGCAAGCTCGGCGCCGGCCGTGCCGACGATCCGGGCCGCCTGGGGGGCGGCACCAACTACTGGCGTCTGGCCGTGTTCCAGGATCTGAAGAAGCAGGCCTTCAACGTCGGCATGTTCGGTTTCAACACCACCGTCCAGCCGGACCGCAATGCGCCGGGGAGCAACAAGTTCAACGATCTCGGCGTCGATGCCTCTTACCAGTTCCTCGGCACGCGCAAACACGTGGGCACGGTGAACACCAGCTTCATCCGCGAGCGCCAGACGCTCAACCAGCTCTTTGACGCGGGTGAGTCCGCCAACCTCAAGGGCCGGCTCAACGAGTTCAAGCTCAACGCGTCCTACCACTACGACCAGACCTGGGGCGCCACCATCGGCCGTTTCCTGACCACTGGCACCTCCGACGCCATTGTTTACGACGGCTTTGCCAAGGGCTCGCCCAACAGCTCCGGCTACATCGTGCAGGGCGACTTCACGCCGTGGGGCAAGGACGCTTCGTGGGGCACCCCGTGGGCCAACCTGCGCCTGGGTGCCCAGTACACGATGTACACCAAGTACAACGGCGCCAAGACCGACTACGACGGCAACGGCCGCAACGCGAAGGACAACAACACCCTGTTCCTCTTCGCCTGGACCTCGTTCTGATGAAAGGCGCCACGATGAAACCGGGTATCCGTTTGAAGCCGGCGCTGCTCTTCGCGTTGCTGGCCGTCAGCCTGAGCTTCCAGGCCCGTGCCGCCGGCAACGTGGAGGCGGGCAAGGATGTCTTTGCCACCGAATGCGCCGAATGCCATAGCGTTCGCGAAGGCAAGAACAAGAAAGGCCCGAGCATGTTCGCCGTCGTCGGCCGCAAGGCCGCCAGTATTGCGGACGCGACCTACTCGGACCCGCTCAAGGCCAGTGGCATCACCTGGACGCCGGACAGGCTCGACGCCTACATCACGGCGCCCAAAAAGCTCGTGCCCGGCGGCAAGATGAAATACGACGGCCTTGCCAGCGCCACCGAGAGGGCCGATCTGCTGGCCTATCTCGCCACGCTGCACTGACCCGCCAGGCGCCGCTGCAGTGGACTGAAAAACGGCACCCCTGAGCGGGTGCCGTACTTGTTTTTTTGGTTCGGTAGGTCGTGTTAGCGCAGCGTAACGCGACACCCCAGCGTCAGCTGAGGCCATCGATGTTAAGGATGGTGTCGCGTTACGCTGCGCTAACAAGACCTACGAAACTGGCCCTGGGCGGCGTCCGGAAAAAGCGCCTCAAGCCTGCGTCCAGCCGCCGTGATTGCTTTGAGTTTGAGCCAGGTCGACTGCTGTGTCCGGCAAGGCTTCTATACTTGTCCTGTGACTCTTCACCACACTCCGGGGTGATCCCAATGAGTATCGACGCCAATCTTCGCCACGTCATCTACGCCCTGTCGGACGCCCTCGATCTGGTGGGCGTGGACGATGTGGCCCACGGCAAGCGGGTCGGCATCATGGCTGCCGAATGCGGGCGGGTCGAGGGGCTGGCCGAGTGCGACACGTCCTTCCTGTTCGATCTCGGCATGCTCCACGACATCGGCGTGTCGTCCACCCGCACCCACAGCCATCTTGTCGAAATGTTCGACTGGGATGGCTCCCAGGTGCATTGCGAGGTGGGCTACGCGCTGCTCAAGAGCTTCGAGCCCTTCAGGCCGATGGCGCTGCCGGTGCGCTATCACCACACCCGCTGGGAAAACCTGGTGCAAACCGGCCTGCCGCCCGAAATCCGGCGCCAGGCCAACCTGATCTATCTCGTCGACCGGGTGGATGCCCTTGCCGCACCCCATTACGCCGACAACTCGCTGCTGCTCTTCACCGACGAAATCCGCGGCAAGATATCCGGGCACGCCGGCACCTATTTCTCGCCCGAGCTGGTGGATCTTTACCTCGAGGCTTCGCGCACCGAAGCCTTCTGGCTGATGCTCGAACCCCGCGCGATCCAGGCTTACCTCAACGATCTGCAGGCCCGGTGCAGCGACTCCCCGGCCACCACGGGGGATCTGAAGCGGCTGGCGGTGATCTTTGCCCGCATCGTGGATGCCAAGAGCCCCTTCACCGCCGAGCATTCGGTCGGCGTCTCGCGGCTGGCCCGCTTTCTGGCCGAGCGCCTCGGCGTCAGCGCCGAAAACTGCGAGAAGCTCGAAATCGCCGGCCTGCTCCACGATCTGGGCAAGCTGCGCGTCCCCGACGAAATCCTCGACAAGCCGGGTCGCCTCGACAACCGCGAACGCAAGATCATCAACACCCACAGCTACGAAACCTTCCAGATCCTGCGCAACATCCACGGCTTTGAGGAAATCACCCGCTGGGCCGCCTACCACCACGAAGAACCCGACGGCAGTGGCTACCCCTTCCACCTCAAGGCCGACGCCATGCCGCTGGAAGCCCGCATCCTGCGCGTTGCCGACATCTTTCAGGCCATGGTGCAGATCCGGCCCTACCGGCAGGGCCTGAGCGACGCCGAAGTCACCACTTTCATGCGTGATCTCTCCGCCGCCGGCCGCGTGGACGCCAGCATCGTCGATGTGCTGCTGGCCGAGCTGCCGGGAGCCCGGCACGCTGCCTGCCCGAAGTTCACCGCCCTGCCGGAAAACCCGGTCGCGGGCGTTCAGTAAGGCCGCAGCGGGTGGCGCTCATGCCGCCCGCGCCGGGAGCCGCTGGGCCACATAGCCCGCCATGCCCTTGGCGAGTTCCTGTTCGCCCACGAACACCTCGCCCAGCTTGTCGCGGCGCAAAAGTTCGGCTCCGTCCTCGCTGTCCGAGCGCAGCACCGTTTCGATTTCCGGGTTGAGCTTGCGGGCGATGTCCACCATCTGGCGGCTGGCCAGGGCGTCGGGGGTGGTGACGACCAGCATTGCCGCGCGGGTGATGTGGGCCTGGACGAGGACGATGGGGTCGGAGGCGTCGCCGGTGACGGCGGCCTTGCCGGCGGCACGCAGGCTTTCCACCACTTCGCGGTTGCTGTCGGCAATGATGTACGGAACATTGCGCTGTTCGAGGGTGGCCGCGATGTGGCGGCCGATGCGGCCGTAGCCGACGATCACCACCTGGCCCGACAGCAGCTTGCGGTCGGTGGACATGGGCAGCGCGGCGAGGTGGTCGTCGCGCAGGTCGAGCTTGCGGGCCCAGGCCGAATTGGCCCGCGCCCAGGCCTGGGCGGGCTCGATGGCCGCGAAGACGAGTGCGTTGAGGGCGATGGAAATCAGCGCGCCGGCAAGGATCAGGTTCTGGCCTTCAAGGCTCAGGAGGCCGAGGGACAGCCCCAGCCCTGCGAGGATGAACGAGAACTCGCCGATCTGCGCAAGGCTCGCGCCCACCGTCAGCGCGGTGTTGAGCGGGTAGCGGAAGGCCAGCACGAGGGCGATGGCGGCCAGTGTTTTGCCAACCAGGATGATCGCCACGACCACCGCCACCTTGACGGGCGATTCGACCAGCACCGTCGGATCGAAGAGCATGCCCACCGACACGAAGAACAGCACCGAGAAGGCGTCGCGAAGGGGCAGCGAATCTTCGGCCGCCCGGTGGCTGAACTCGGATTCGCGCATCATCATGCCGGCAAAGAAAGCGCCCAGCGCGAAGGACACGTCAAACAGCAGCGCCGAGGCGTAGGCGACGCCCACCGCGGCCGAGATCACGCACAGCGTGAACAGCTCCCGCGAGCCGGTGCGTGCCACCAGCCACAGCAGGCGCGGAAAGGCCCGCCGGCCCACGACCAGCATCAGCGCGATGAAGGCCGACACCTTGGCGAGGGTGAGGCCGACGGTGAGGGCGAGGGCCTGCATGTCGGCCGTGGGGCCGGCATCCCGGGCGCCAAGCAGCGGGGCCAGTGCCGGCAGCAGCACCAGCACCAGCACCATCGCCAGGTCTTCGACCACCAGCCAGCCCACCGCGATGCGGCCGTTGGTCGATTCGAGAATGCCCCTGGCCTCCAGCGCGCGCAGCAGCACCACGGTGCTGGCCACCGACAGGGCCAGCCCGAAGACCACCGCCTCGCCGATCGGCCAGCCCCAGCCGATGGCCGTGATGGCGCCGAGCGCGGTGGCCACCGCAATCTGCACGACGGCGCCTGGCACGGCGATCCGGCGTACCGCCAGCAGGTCGTCCAGCGAGAAATGCAGGCCGACGCCGAACATCAGCAGCATCACCCCGATTTCGGCCAGCTGTCCGGCCAGTGCCATGTCGGCCACGAAGCCCGGTGTGCCCGGCCCGATCATCACGCCGGCCAGCAGGTAACCGACCAGCGGTGGCATGCGCAGGCGCGAGGCAACGAGCCCCAGGATCATGGCAAGACCAAGCCCGGCGGCAACGAGGGCGATGAGGGAAACGTTGTGAGGCATCGATGGACAAACCTTGTATTGGTCGGGCAGGGCGGGCTTTGGACCCCCTCGGGGATGCGCTTTTATCTACGCGGCTGAAGCGGTTTGACGCTGTGTCAGGCCAACAGTTTCAGCGCCGGGCACATTTTATGCTATGAAGTGTCAGAACGCGCCCATTCCAAGCCCGGTGGCAAAGGCGGCGCCCAGTTCCTCGCCTTTTTCGAGTTCGGAGGCGGGCACCGTTTTGGGGGCCAGGATGGCTTCCGTCGTCTGGGCATGGGTGCAGATGATCAGCGGTGGGGCGATTTCGCGCAGGCGCCAGCCGGTGGCGATGCGGGCGATCTGGCGCGCCGCGTTGCTGCCGTCGCTGCCGGCGCAGATCAGGCTTGCGTAGGGGCGGCCGTTGATGCGGTCGAGGGCGCCGTAATAGCTGCGGTCGAAGAAATCCTTCATCAGCCCGGCAATGGCGGCCAGGTTCTCCGGGGTGGCGAAGATGTAGCCGTCGGCCGCGAGCAGATCGTCGGGGCCGGCGTCGGGGGCGCGCAGCAGGCGCACGGCAACGTCCGGCTCGCTGGCGGCGCCGCGGGCCACGGCCTGGATCATCTGCTCGGTGGCGCCGGTCCAGGAGTGATAGACGAGCAGCAGGGTTTTGCGCGAAGTGTCTGTCATGATCTCGATCTGCGCTGGGGATGCTTCGAGCCTAGTGGGCGAGGGGCGGCCGGTCAATGTTGCAGGTTAATTCGGGCCGCCCGATTACAAACGTAATCTTTTCGGGGTGAGCATCGGCAAAGGCGACGTGCCGGCGCCGGAAAGTCCTGGAGGGCGAGATGGGCATCATTCAGATTTTTTCAGCCTGGAGCCGCGCGTTTGGCGACAGCGTCGGCCAGCAGCGGCGGGCGAGGACGCAGGCGGAAGAAACGCCGCAGCCGCCCGCCGTGGACCCGGCCGCGAGCGATGCGCCGCAAGCCGAGGTTGCCGCGCCGGACGTGATCGCTGCCGCACCGGGCGTGACGCCGCCTGTCGAAAGCCCGGAGCCCGTGCTGCCCGAAACACCGCACCCGGAGGCGGCCAAACCTTCAAAAGCCGCCAGGCCGGCTGCGGGCAAGGGGCGCAGCAAGGCCGCCAGCGTGCAGCCGGAGCCCGCGCCGCTGCAGGTCCGCGACGATCCCGAGACCGAAGCCCTGCGCCAGAAAATTGCAGCCATCGAAGTCCGCAGGCGCGACCTGCTGGCGCGCAAGGCGCAACTGGACGAGGCCATGCTGGCCTTTCATATCGCCCAGTACGAAGCCCTGGGTTCGACGCTTGAAACCTGCCTGGGGCTGCGCCTTGAATACCTGCTCCTGAAAGCCGCGCGCAGCGGCACCGAGGCGGACGCCCGGGCGGCCCGCGAGGCGGCGGCCGAACACGAGGCCTGCCGCATGCATCCGGCCGAAGAAGGCGATGCCCTGCAGGCGCTCGACGAAGCGACGCGGGCCGAACTCAAGCAGCACTACCGCAGTGCCGCCATGCGCTGCCACCCCGACCGCGTCGCCGACGCCGACAAGGCCGGGGCCGGCGCGATCTTCCTGCGCGTTCAGCAGGCTTATCGCAGCGCCGACCTGCCTGCGCTGCTGGCCTTGTGCCGTGAGCTGGATCACGGGCCCGGCGGTGCCAGGGGCAGCGCGCAGGCGGATAGCGGCGATGCCTTGCGCCGGCAGCTGGATGCGCTCGTGGACGAAGTGACCGAGCTGATTCTCGAGGGCCAGAACGCACGCCTGGATCCGCAATACCGCCAGGCTTTTCACCGCGAAAGCTGGGCCGGGGAATTTGCCGAAATGCGGGCCCGCCTGGAGGCGGAATGCGACGATTTGCGCTGGCAGATCCGTGTCATCTCCCGCGGCTGAGCTGAAATCACGCGCCGGTGGGGCGCCCGAGCCTGCGGTTTGTTGCGCCACGTCAACAACGCGCCTGACATCCCGGTCGTATGATCGATGCCATTGTTGCGCTGCACACACCCGAAAACGGTTCGGGTCAAAATGGAAAACGGATCGAGTCATGCCCTCCCGCCCCGCTCGGGGCGGGGCAGTCAGAGTGAAACCCGCCCGCCGCGGGCAGGTTCACGGCTGAGGGCTGGCAGCGACGTTTTTTTGCGGCGCAGCGCCCGTTCTTGCAAGAGGAGCGCTCCCGCGTCGCGGGTGCTCCGGTCAAATCCCATTCCAACAGGCAGGGCCGGTGACGAAGCCAGGGCTTCCCGCCGCGCATCTGCCATCCGTTTCAGCAGGGAGCCGCAATGACGACGTATCTCAATCTCGACGGCAACGAAGCCGCCGCGCGGATGGCCTACCTCGGTAGCGAGGTGGTGGCCATCTACCCGATCACACCCTCGTCGAACATGGGCGAATGGGCCGACGAATGGGCGGCCCAGGGCAAGCCCAACCTGTGGGGCGTCGTTCCCAAGATCATCGAAATGCAGTCGGAAGGCGGCGCCGCCGGTGCGCTGCACGGAGCCCTCACCTCGGGCGCGCTGGGCACCAGCTTCACGGCCAGCCAGGGCCTGCTGCTGTTCATTCCCAATCTGTACAAGATGGCCGGCGAGCTCACGCCCTTCGTGCTCCACGTGGCCGCCCGGGCGCTGGCCACCCACGCGCTGTCGATCTTTGGCGATCACTCCGACGTGATGGCCTGCCGTGCCACCGGCTGTGCGCTCTTGGCCAGCAATTCGGTGCAGGAAGCCCAGGACATGGCGCTGATCGCCCAGGCCGCCACGCTGGCCGGGCGCATTCCGGTGATCCACTTTTTCGACGGTTTCCGCACCTCGCACGAAGTGGCCAAGATCGTCGCCGTCGAAACCGAAACCGTGCGCGCGATGATCGACGACACGCTGGTGGCCGCCCACCGCGCCCGCGCGCTGTCGCCCGAGCACCCCGTTTTGCGCGGCACGGCCCAGAACCCGGACGTGTTCTTCCAGTCCCGCGAGCGCGCCAACCCGTTTTACGATGCCTTCCCGGCCATCGTGCAGACGGCGATGGACCGCTTCGGCGAACTCACCGGCCGGCACTACCGCCTGTTTGATTACGTGGGCGCGCCGGATGCCGAGCGCGTGATCGTGGTGATGGGTTCGGCGGCCGAAACGGTCGAAGAGACCGTGGAGCACCTCGTGGCCCGCGGCGAGAAGGTGGGCCTCGTCAAGATGCGCCTGTTTCGCCCGCTGGCAAGCGCGGCCCTGCTGGAGGCGATTCCCGCCACCGCCAGAGCCATCGCCGTGCTCGACCGTTGCAAGGAGCCCGGCTCCGAGGGCGAGCCGCTCTACAAGGATGTGGTGACGGCGCTTGCCGAAGCCGCCGCCGACGGCACCCGCAGCATGCCGCGCGTGATCGGCGGGCGCTTTGGCCTCGCCAGCAAGGAATTCACGCCGGGCATGGTGGCCGCGGTGTTCGACCAGCTGGCGGCGGCACAGCCCAGGCGCCAATTCACCGTGGGCATCGTCGATGACGTGACCCACCTGTCGCTGGCCTGGGACGCGGCCTTTCGCTCGGACGCCTCGCGCCGCCAGCAGCACGCGGTGTTCTGGGGCCTTGGCGCCGACGGCACCGTGTCGGCCAACAAGAACTCGATCAAGATCGTCGGCGAATCCACCGGGCTCCAGGCCCAGGGCTACTTCGTGTATGACTCGAAGAAATCCGGCGCGGTCACGGTGTCGCACCTGCGCTTCGGCGATTCGAACATCCGCTCCAGCTACCTGGTGGAAGAGGGCATGGCCGGCTTCGTGGCCTGTCACCAGCCGGTTTTTGTGGAGCGCTACGATCTGCTGGCCCACGCGGCGCCGGGCGGGGTTTTCCTGCTCAACACGCCGGAAGCCGCCGATGCGGTGTGGGCCGGTCTGCCCGCCGCCATGCGCGCCGGCATCGTGGCCAAAGGCCTCAAGCTGTGGGTGATCGACGCCTACAAGGTGGCGCAGGATGCGGGCATGGGGCGGCGCATCAACACCATCATGCAAACCTGCTTCTTTGCCATTTCCGGCATCCTGCCCCGCGATGAAGCCATCGCCGCGATCAAGAAGGCCGTGGACAAGACCTACGGCAAGAAGAGCAAGCGCCTGGCCGACCTCAACCACCGCGCCATCGACGTGACCCTTGCCAACCTGCACGAAGTGCCGCTGGCCGGCCTTTCGGACGACGGCGCCGCGCCGATCTTCGTGGCCCCGGCCGTGCCGGCCGACGCGCCCGCGCATGTTCGCGACTTCACGCTGCCCATCTACCGCGGCGAAGGCAACAGCCTGCCGGTGTCGGCGATGCCCGTGGATGGCACCTTCACCACCGGCACCGCCAAATTTGAGAAGCGCAACATCGGGCTGGAAATCCCGGTGTGGGAATCGGATCTGTGCACCCAGTGCGGCAAGTGCGTTTTTGTGTGCCCGCACTCGGCGATCCGCGCCCGCGCCTTCCCGGCCGAGGCGGCCATTGAGGCGCCCATCACCTTCAAGCACGTGCCCGCCAAGAGCAAGGATTTTCCGGCCGGCACGCACATCAGCTACCAGGTGGCGCCGGAGGATTGCACCGGCTGCGGCGACTGCGTCGAAGCCTGCCCGATCCACGACAAGACCAACATCAGCCGCCTGGCCGTGAACATGGCCCCGCTGGCGCCGCTGCGTGAGGCCGAGCGCGAGAACTTCGACTTCTTCCTCAAGCTGCCCGACTTCGATCGCAGCCTGCTCAAGCACGGCACCATTCCCGGCGCCATGTTGCTCGACCCGCTGTTCGAGTTCTCGGGCGCCTGCGCCGGCTGCGGCGAAACGCCCTACATCCGGCTGGCCACCCAGCTCTTCGGCGACCGCATGCTGGTGGCCAATGCCACCGGCTGCTCGTCGATCTACGGCGCCAATCTGCCCAGCACGCCCTACACGGTGAACGGCGCCGGCCGCGGCCCGGCCTGGTCGAATTCGCTGTTCGAAGATAACGCCGAGTTCGGCCTGGGCATGCGTCTGGCGTCCGATCAGCTGATGAGCTACGCCATGCAGCTCACCCAGGAAATGGAAGCCGAAATCGGTGGTGATCTGGCGCAGGCCCTGGTGGGCGCCGACCAGCGCCAGGAGGCCGGTATCCGCGCCCAGCGCGAACGCGTGGCCGCGCTCCTGCAAAAGCTGGCCGCCAGCCGCCATCCGCGGGCGCAGGAGCTGGCCTCGCTGGCCGAATGGCTGGTGCGCCGCTCGGTGTGGATCATCGGCGGTGACGGCTGGGCCTACGACATCGGCTACGGCGGCCTGGATCACATCCTGGCGCTGAGTTACGACGTGAATATCCTGGTGCTCGACACCGAGGTGTATTCCAACACCGGCGGCCAGACTTCCAAGGCCACACCGCTGGGGGCCGTGGCCAAGTTCTCGGCTGGCGGCAAGACCACGGCCAAGAAGGATCTGGCCCGCATCGCCTCGGATTACGGCCACGTTTATGTGGCCACCGTGGCCTACGGCGCCAAGGACGTGCACACCCTCAAGGCCTTCCACGAAGCCGAAAGTCACGCCGGCCCGTCGCTGATCGTGGCCTACAGCCCGTGCATCGCCCACGGCGTGGACATGCTCTACAACCAGCGCCAACAAGACATGGCGGTGAAATCCGGCCACTGGCCGCTGTTCCGCTACGACCCGCGGGTGGAAGAAGCCGGCGGCAACCCCTTCCGGCTGGATTCGGCGCCGCCGACGCAGAGCATCAAGGCTTTCATGGACAGCGAAACCCGCTTTGCGATGCTGGCCCGGAGCCATCCGGACGCCGCCGAACGCCTCGTTGCCCAGGCCCAGAAAGATGCCGACCGGCGCTACAAGGGCTACCAGGAAATCGCCGCCGCCCACGCCCCCGCTGCGCCCAAGGAGAGCTGAAATGATCGATCTGACTACCGACTACCTGGGGCTCAAGCTCAAGAACCCGCTGGTTCCCTCGTCCTCGCCGCTGTGCAAGCAGCTCGACACCGTGCTGCGCCTTGAAGACGCCGGTGCGGCCGCGATCGTGCTGCATTCGTTTTACGAGGAAGAGCTGATCGCCGAAGACGCGATGGCCGAACGCTTTTTGCTTCATGCCGAGCTGCACGACGGCGAGTCGGCCGGCTTCATGCCCGACCACGGCAAGTACGAAAGCAGCATCGACCAATATCTCGATCACCTGCGCAAGGTGAAGGCGCGGCTGGCTATCCCGGTCATTGCCAGCCTCAACGGCGTCACGCCGTCCGGCTGGGTCGATCTGGGCAAGGAGATGCAGGCTGCCGGCGCCGACGCGCTGGAGCTCAACGTCTACCACGTGGCCGCCAACCCGGCCGAGAGCGGCGACGACGTGGAGGCCCGCTACCTGGTGCTGCTGACCGAGCTGAAGCAGGTGGTGAGCGTGCCCATCATCATGAAGCTGCCGCCCTTCTTCTCGTCGCTGCCGCATTTCGTGCGGCGCCTGGAATTGAGCGGCGCCAATGGGGTGTCGCTGTTCAACCGCTTCTTCCAGCCCGACATCGATCTCGACGGGCTTGAGATGGTCGAGCACCTGCAGCTATCCACCCGCGAGGAAGCGCTCCTGCGCATCCGCTGGATCGCCATTCTGCGCGGCCAGACTCCCATGACGCTGGCGGCTACCGGCGGCGTCTATGGCCACGAAGAAGCCCTCAAGCTGCTGCTGGCCGGGGCCGACGTGGTGCATCTGGCGTCCTGCCTGCTAGAGCACGGCCCGGCCCGGCTGAGCCAGATCCTCGAGGGCATCGAGGCCTGGATGGTCGAGCGCGAATACGAATCGGTTGCCCAGCTCAAGGGCAGCATGTGCCTGAACAAGCTGCGCGACCCCAGCGCGCTGGCCCGCCAGAGCTACATTCGCGTGCTGGACAGCTTCACGCCCCGGCCGGGGGTGTGGCGTTAGGCGCGCTTTCCACGTCCCGCTCAGCTCGACGCCAGTCTTTTCGACTGGCGTTGTGCCTTTGGGGTGCAGATAAAATGGGCGCCTTTCAAATGTGCCCACGCAAGGATTTTCATGGAAGCCACAACCCGTATCGTCCTGGTGACCGGCGGTGCCGCGATGGCCACGCCGGACCCGGAAACCCATTTTCTCGTCGACGCCCTTGACCGCATCGGCATCGAAGCCGTGGTTGCCCCGTGGGACAGCCCGGAGGACTGGGCGGCCTACCCGCTGGTGGTGGTGCGCACGCCCTGGGATTATTTTCTGCGTCTGCCCGAATTTCTGGCCTGGGCCGAGCGCACGAGCAAGCTCACCGCCTTTGTGAACCCCTACGCGGTCATCGAGTGGAACAGCCACAAGGCCTATCTGCGCGAACTGTCCGCCGGGGGCATTCCGACGGTGCCGACCCTGTGGCTCGACCAGGGCGCGGCGGACGGCGTGGCGCGTTTGCTCGAAACCGGCTGGGGCGAGGTGGTCGTGAAGCCGGCGGTGTCGATCGGCGCCATCGGCGCGCTGCGTGCCGAAGCCCGCGACCCGGCCTGCCAGGCGCATCTGGTGGCGCTGCTGGCCGACGGTGACGTGATGGTTCAGCCCTTTGTGGCCAGCGTGGCCCACGACGGCGAGGTGTCGCTGGTTTATTTCGGCGGCAATTTTTCCCACGCCATCCGCAAGCAACCCGCGGCGGGCGATTTTCGGGTGCAGGAGATGCACGGTGGCACGGTGCACGCCTGGACGCCGGCCGCCGACGAGCTGGAGCTGGCCACCCGCGCACTGGCCGCCACGCCGGCGCCCACCACCTATGCCCGCGTCGATCTGGTGCGCCTGCCGGACGGCCAGCCGGCGGTGATGGAGCTTGAACTCATCGAGCCGGAACTCTTTCTGGGTGCTTCGCCCGAGGTGGCGCCGCGCTTTGCCGAGGTGCTGCGTAATTACGCCGGATAGCCGTGTTCCCGCTGCCGTAAGCCGGCTGTCTTTGTGCAAGGTTCTGGCTCCACTACCTGTGGAGTCTTTGCGTTGGGAGCAGGTGCGTTGTTGTGTCTGTGCAGGGGCGATTTCAATGGCTATGTTCGGTGGAAAGCGTTTTCCCCGCGATAGGTAAGGCTTTCCGAGTCTGGCAGGCCTGCCGGCGCCAACCTGAGACCTTCCTGGGCGGCTTTCCTGTGTGTGACGTTAGATCGGCCGGGTCTCGCCCCGGCGGGCGACCTCCTTTCTTGCTTCGCCAAGAAAGGAGGCAAAGAAGGCGACCCGGCTTCACCGGTCG
>NZ_JAOAUU010000082.1:3153-16388 GCF_030157465.1 Zoogloea sp. | reverse complement strand
GATGGCGATCAGCGTGATCTTCGGCGCCTCGTCGATGCCGAGCCACAGCAGCAGCGGCACCCAGGCGAGGGACGGGATGGCCCGCAGCGCCTGAAAGGTCGGGTCGAGGTAGGCCTCGGCCTGCCGCGACAGGCCGACGGCGGCCCCCACCAGCAAAGCCAGGCTCGCCCCGATGGCAAAGCCCGCCAGCACCCGCAGGCTGCTGATACCGATGTGGCCAAGCAGCGCGCCGTCAGTAGCCAGGTCGTGCAGCGTACGAACCAGCTCCGAGGGCGGCGGCAACAGATGGGCGCCGACCCAGCCGGCCTGCACCACTGCCTCCCAGAGCGCCAGCAGCGCCAGGGGCAGAACCCAGCCCCGCGCGGGGCCGGCGGCAATAGAAAGCGTGCTCACGGGCTTCGCCTCACTTCACGACGGACTTGGCAAAGGCCGGCTCGACCAGCGCGTCGATCACCGCGCCTACGTTGGTGCCCTTCCTGACGAGATCTTCCTCGACCAGAATCGGCGCCGCGGCCTTGAGTGCGCTTACGTGTTCGGCGCCCGGCACTGGGTTGCTGAAGTCGTTGCGCTTGAGCTGCAGCCTGGCCACTTCCAGCGGCAGCTTGGCCTCCTCGGACACCAGCCTGGCCGTTTCCGCCGGGTTGGCGATGATCCACTTGCGGGCCTTTTCATAGGCGGCGATGACGCGCCGGACCTGTTCCGGGTGCCGTTTGGCGAAATCCTCGGTGGTGTTCAGAAAACCGTAGGTGTTGAACGCGACATTGCGATGCAGGATGCGCGAGCCGGCCTGGATTTCACTGCCGGCCATCAGCGGATCGAGGCCCGCCCAGGCGTCCACCCGGCCCTGCTCCAGCGCGGCGCGGCCATCGGCGTGCTGGAGCGCGAGAATCTCCACGTCGGACTTCGACAGCCCCTCCTGGTGCAGGCTGCGCAGCAGGAACAGGAAGGGGTCGGTGCCCTTCGTCGCGGCGATCTTCTTGCCCTTCAGATCCTTCAGCGACTTGATCGGCGAATCCTTGGCCACCAGCAGCGCCGTCCATTCGGGGCGCGAAAACACATACACGCTCTTGATCGGGTTGCCGTTGGCCTTCGACAGCACCGCCGCCAGCCCGGCCGTGGAGCCGAAATCCACGCTGCCGCTGTTGAGAAACTCCAGCGCCCGGTTGCTGCCCTGGCTCAGCACCCACTTGATCGGCACGCCATCGGCCTTGAATTCCTCCTCCAGCCAGCCGAAGCGCTTGAGCACCAGGCTGGGCGGCGAGTAGTAGGCGTAATCGAGGCGGATTTCCTTCGGATTGTCGGCGGCGTGGGCGATGCCCACCGCGGCAAGAAGACCGCCCAGCGTGGCGACGGCGCGTTTGAAGAGGCCTGGCATGATGATTCCCTTTCTCTCTGAATTCGTGGGGGACGGCGTCCCGTATTGCGGTGTTGATCGAATGCGGCACAAAGCCGGCAAGCCTGACCGTCAGGCGGCGGCGTCGGCCAGTTCGCGCTGCGGCGCGGCGGCGGAGCGGGCTTCGAGTTCGCGCACCAGCGGCAGCACGTTTTCGCCGAAGTAGGCGACTTCTTCCTGGAAGTGCAGGAAGCCGGAAAGCACCAGATCCACGCCCACCGCCTTCAGCGCAACGATGCGTTCGGCGATCTGCCGCGGCGTGCCGATGAGGTTGGTCTTGAAGCCGTCGTTGTACTGCACGAGATCCTGGAAGGTGGATTTGGCCCAGTTGCCCTCGCCTTCCGGGCTGGCCTTGCCGGCCTGCTTGACCGCGTCGCCGAAGGCATTGACCGCTTCGGGATCGGCCTTGTCGATGATTTCCTGCAGCACCGCGCGGGCTTCTTCCTCGGTATCGCGGGCGATGATGAAGGCATTGACGCCGACCTTCACCGCATGACCGTTGGCGGCCGCCTTGGCACGGATGTCATCCACCTGGGCCTTGATGCCTTCGACGGTGTTGCCGTTGGTGAAATACCAGTCGGACACGCGGGCGGCCATGTCGCGGGCCGCGCGGGAGCTGCCGCCCTGGAAGATTTCCGGATGCGGCTGCTGCAGCGGCTTGGGTTTGAGGGTGTAGTCGTGGAAGCGGTAGAAATCGCCCTGGTAGGTGAAATTGTCCTGGGTCCAGATGCCTTTGAGCACCTCGATGAACTCCTGCGAGCGGCGATAGCGTTCGTCGTGGTCGAGCCAGGGCTCGCCGATGGCGTGAAACTCTCCGCGAAACCAGCCGGACACCACATTGACCGCCACGCGGCCGCCGGTGAGCTGGTCGATGGTGGCGATCTGCTTGGCCAGCACCGCCGGATGCCAGGGGCCCGGCAGCACGGCGGCGATCACCCGCAGCTTCTCGGTGGCGGCCAGCAGCGCATGGCTGATCGCCACCGATTCATGCTGGTATTCGGCGCCGTAACCGGCCGTGAAGCGGATCTGCGACAGGGCGTATTCGAAGCCGGCCTTCTCGGCGATCTGGGCGAGCTTACGGTTGTAGTCGATGTCCCAGCTGGTGCGCTGCTCAATCTTGCTGACGACCAGGCCGCCGCTGACGTTGGGCACCCAGTAGGCGAATTTGATGTTCTGCTGACTCATGGGGGTCACTCCTCGGATGAAATGTTCGGTTGATCAGGCGGCAACCAGCTCGGGGCGGACAGCCACGGCGCGGGGCAGCAGGAAGGGCGCGGCCCGCTCGGCGGCCAGGTCGATGCGGGCCTGCAGGGCCGGGCTGCTCACCCGGTAGTTCTGGAAGTCGGCCTCGGCGCCATACACGCCGATCGGCAGGGTGTGCGACTGGAAGAAGCTGAACAGCGGACGCAGCTGGTGGTCGATGACCAGCGCGTGGCGGTCGCTGCCACCGGTGGCAGCGAGGAGCACCGGCACGTCGTTGAGGGCGTTGTGGTCGACGAAGTCGAACAGGTGCTTGAACAAACCGGTGAAGGAGGCGCGATAAACCGGGCTGGCCACGATCAGGAAATCGGCCGACTCAATGGCGGCGATGTCGTCGCGCACTTCGGCAGGCAGCTGGTTGGGGTAGAGCACGCCGGCCAGCTTGGGGCCGACTTCGCCGAGTTCGATCAGGCGCGTTTCGATCGAGGCACGTTCGCCCAGCGCGTCGATCAGGGCCTCGACCAGGGTCAAGGTGCGGGAGGGACGTTGCAGACCGCCGGATACGGCGACGACTTTCACTTTCTTGCTCATGGATTCACCTCTGCTGTTTGCAATGTGCCGGACCCGGCACCCTGCATAGCACTACGCAGCAAGCGTGCCAATTAAAAATTCATTCAAAAACAATAGCTTGAAAAAATTTCAGAATCTGAGGTGTTGCTCTGCAAGCAGGCCTGCGCGGGATGTGCTGCCCATTCAGCAACAAGAGGCTGTCGCGGCATCGGCATGTGCTTCCTGAGCAGCAGTCGACCGGAGTGCGCTCCGCCCGGACGCACAATGAAAACGGCCGCCCGTTTGAATACGGGCGGCCGTTTTAGGGGAAAGACAGCGCGGCTGCTGCTCAGGCAGCAAAGCCATGCAGAAGCTCAGGAATAGAAGGATGGTGCCGGGTGGTGGCCGTTGAGGGCCCAGTTGCCGAGTTCGCGCAGCTTGTAATCCGCCGGATCGTGCAGGGTGTGCACGCGCAGGTTGCGCCAGTAGCGGTCGAGGCGCAGCGCGGCGGTGGTGGAGCGGGCGCCGGTGACTTCGAACATGCGGCTGGTCAGATCCAGGCCGGCGCGGGTGGCGGCCATCTTGGCGGTGGCCACGGCAACGGCCACATCGCCGCGAGCGGCTTCGGTGAGGCTGGCGCCCTCGTTCCAAGCGGCGTCGAACAGGCCCACGGCATGGTCGGCGAGCTTGCGTGCGCCTTCCAGCGCCACCCAGAACTCGCCGTAATGGCGCAGCACGTACAGATCCTCGGTCACCTCGGCGGCCGGCGAGGCCGGCCACAGCCGGGCCTGCGTATGCGTGTAGTTGCGCGCCTCGGCAAACGCACCCTCCGCAATGCCCAGGTAGACATTGACGAACACCAGCTGCGCCAGCAGCGGGCGCAGGCAGGCCCGCGGCGAGGACAAGGGGCCGGGATCGGCCAGAATCTCGTCCTCGGCCACCGCGACCCGCTCGAAAACCGCACTGCCGCTGTCGGTCTGGCGCTGGCCCATGTTGTCCCAGTCTTCGAACAAGCGGATGCCGGCACGTTTGGTTGGCACTGCGGCGATGATCAGCTTGCCTTCGGCGCTCTCTTCGAGCGCCGACACCAGCAGCATGTCCGAATCGAGGGCACCGGAACAAAAGCTCTTGTTACCCGAGAACTCGCGCCCGCCATTGACCCGCCGGGCCAGCGTGCGTTTGTCGAGGGGATTGAGGGCGTTGCCCCAGAACCAGTTGTGCCTGGCCGTTTCGCTCAGCCAGGGCTCCCACTGGGCCGGCTGGCCGAACAGGCGCACGCTGGCCAGTTGCAGGTGATGAAAGGCAAAGACATGCCCCACCGAGCTATCAACCCTTGTGAGCTGGCGCACGACGGCCAGGGTTTCCGCCCAGCTGGCACCCAGCCCGCCGTATTCCTTCGGAATTGAGAGGCTCAAGAGGCCGCTGGCACGCAGCAGGTCGCGTTCTGCTTTCGGCGTGCCGCCGGCCAGGTCGCGGGCGGCCGCGGTGTGGGCAAAGCGCTCGGCCAGCGCCGCCGCAATGGCTGTTGGGGTTGCCGCAGCGGCGGACGGCTGTTCGGCGGTTTCGTTGATGGTCAGGCTCATGGCGTATTCCTTGGGTTTCAAACCGGCACGGCCGGCTTCGACGGCACGATGTCGTTGGCGATGACTTCGCCCACCGGGCCTTCCAGCCTGGCGGCAAAGCCGTCGGCAGAGCGGGCCAGGGGCAGATGCGGAAACAGCAGTTCGGCAACGCGATAGGACTCTTCCAGGTGCGGATAGCCGGAGAAAATGAAGTAATCGTTGCCCAGCGCCGCGTATTCCTTGATGCGCGCAGCCACCGTTTGCGGATCGCCCACCAGGGCCGTGCCGCAACCGCTGCGCACCAGGCCGACGCCGGCCCACAGGTTGGGCGCCACTTCAAGCTGGTCACGCCGCCCGCCGTGCAGCGCGGCCATGCGGCGCTGGCGTTCGGAGTCATAACGGGCAAAGGATTGCTGGGCCGCCGCGATGGTTTCGTCGTCGAGATGGGAAATCAGCTCGTCGGCCGCTCGCCAGGCTTCGGCGTCGGTTTCGCGCACGATGACATGCAGGCGGATGCCGAACTTGAGGGTGCGCCCATGCACCGCGGCCCTGGCGCGCATGTCGTCGATCTTCTCGGCGACGGCTTCGAGGGGCTCGCCCCAGGTCAGATAGACATCCACCTGTTCGGCCGCCAGTTCGTGGGCCTCGGGCGACGATCCGCCGAAGAACAGCGGCGGATAGGGTTTTTGCACCGGCGGGTAGAGGGCCCTGGCCTCGTCCACCTGCAGGTGCTTGCCGTCGAAATTGACCGACTCGCCCTGCAATACGCTGCGCCAGATCTGCAGGAATTCGTCGGCCGCCTCGTAGCGTTCGGCGTGGCTCAGGTAGATGCCATCGCCGCGCTGCTCGTCCGGATCGCCGCCGGTGACCACGTTGATCAGCAGGCGGCCGTTGGAAATGCGGTCCAGGGTCGCGGTCATGCGTGCGCTCACCGTCGGCGAAATGATGCCGGGGCGAATGGCGACGAGAAACTTGAGCCTTTCGGTCAGCGGCACCAGCGACGAGGCCACGACCCAGGAATCTTCGCAGGAGCGGCCGGTGGGAATCAGCACGCCTTCGAAGCCGAGTTCGTCGGCCGCCTGGGCGATCTGCTTGAGGTAGTTGTGCGTCACGGCGCGACCGCCATGGCTGGTGCCCAGGTAACGGCTGTCGCCGTGGGTGGGCAGGAACCAGAAAATGTGCATCGCGATACTCCAGTAGCGTGGGGCGGATTGCCGAATCAAGCCTTCCTTTAGCAGCCTCCGTGCCAGCTTCTCCGCGCCACAAGGCCGGAGTGGCGCCAGCCCTCACAGCCCGCCTGCGTGGCCGGCCACGGGTCGCGAGACGGGCATTGCCGCTACAGCAGCACCCGCTGGCCGGGGCTGACTTTCTGCTGATTGAGCAGCACACAGGCCAACAGCACTGCTGCTCAGCCAGCAGATCCCGCCGGGCAGGTGCCGCGTCCGGCGCCTTGTTACAGCGTCGGCAAGCTGGCACGAAGTCTGCTGGGCAAGGCCGATCCTGTCTGCGCCCCCACGCGCGGACTCTCCCCGGAGCCCTCCCTTGATCACCATCGATTCCCCCATCCCCGCCACCACCGGCACCGCACTATCCACACCGCTGGAAATCGCCACCCAACTGGCTGCCCGCTTCGCGGCCACCGCGGCCGAACGCGACCTTCGCGGCGGCACGCCGAAGGCAGAACGGGATGCCCTGCGTCGCAGCGGCCTGCTCGGGCTGATGATTCCCGCGGCCTACGGCGGGCTGGGCGCCAACTGGCGCGAAACGCTGGACATCGTGCGGGTGTTTGCCGCGGCCGACAGTTCCATCGCCCACGTCTTTGCCTTCCAGCACCTGATGCTCGCCACCGTCCGGCTGTTTTCCCGCCCGGCCCAGTGGGAGCCCTGGTTCGAAAAGACCGCCCGCGGGCAATGGTTCTGGGGCAACGCCCTCAACCCGCTGGACGAGCGCACGGTGTGCACATCCCACGGCAGCTGGCATGAATTCACCGGCATGAAGAGCTTCTGCTCGGGTGCCCCGGATTCGGAGATGCTCATCGTCTCGGCCGTTCAGCCGGGCCGCCCGGGCATCCTTGTGGCGGCCGTGCCCAGCGCGCGCAAGGGCATCCGGGTGATATCGGACTGGGACAACATCGGCCAGCGCCAGACCGACAGCGGCAGCGTGGCCTTCGAGAAGCTGCGCGTGGAACAGCACGAAATCCTTGACGATCCCGGCCCCCTCTCGACCCCCTTGTCCTGCCTGCGCCCGCTGATTGCCCAGTTGAGCCTGACCCACGTTTACTTGGGCATCGCCGAGGGCGCCTTTGCCGAGGCGCGTCATTACACCCAGCGCGAAGCCCGCCCCTGGCACCGGTCCGGCGTTGCGCGCAGCGACCAGGATCCCTACATCCTCGAACGCTACGGTGAATTCTGGATTGGCCTGGAGGGCGTGCGTGCCCTGGCCGCCCGCGCCGCCGACAAGCTCGATGCGGCCTGGGCCAAGGGCGACACCCTGACGGCCGCGGAGCGCGGTGACGTGGCTATCGCCATCGCCGCGGCCCGGGTTGCCGCCACCCGGGTCGGGCTCGACATCTGCACGCGCATGTTCGAAGTTGCCGGCGCACGCGCCACCCACGCCGGCCTGGCCCTCGACCGTTACTGGCGCAACCTGCGTACCCAGAGCCTTCACGACCCGGTCGATTACAAGGTACGCGAACTGGGCGAATGGGCCCTCACGGGCAGCGCGCCCGTGCCGACCTTCTATTCCTGAGCCACACGATGCCGCCCTCCCCCGACTCCATGCAAAACACCCCGCCCGACCCGGCGCCCTCAAACCCCGGAATCCAGGCCACCGCCGAGCTCTTCCAGGACCCGCGCTCCGTCGCCGTGCTGGAGCACATCCGCCAGATCGCGCCCAGCGAGGCGAGCGTGCTCGTCCTGGGCGAAACGGGAACCGGCAAGGAAGTCGCGGCACGCCGGCTCCACGCGGAAAGCCGCCGCATCAAGGGCGCTTTCGTGGCGGTCAATTGCGGCGCGTTTTCACCGACGCTGGTGGAAGCCGAACTCTTCGGCCATGAAAAGGGCGCCTTCACCGGCGCCTTTTCGGCCAAGGCGGGCTGGTTCGAGGCGGCCAACGGCGGCACCCTGTTTCTCGACGAAATCGGGGAGCTTCCTCCGGGCTTGCAGGTCAAGCTGCTGCGGGTGCTGCAGGAGCGGGAAGTGACCCGGCTCGGCGCCCGCCAGCCGATCCCCATCGACGTGAGGGTGATTGCCGCCACCAACGTGCGCCTCGAAGACGCGGTGGCGGCCGGGAAGTTTCGCGAAGACCTGTACTACCGCCTGTGTGTCGCCATGCTCGAACTGCCGGCGCTGCGCGAGCGCCGCGGCGACATCCTGCCCCTCACCCGCCACTTTTTGGATGAATACCGCCGCCGTCTCAGCTACGGCGAAATCGCCATGGAAGCCGCGGTCGAACACACGCTGCTGCGCCATAGCTGGCCCGGCAACGTCCGCGAACTCGAAAACGTCATCCACCACGCGCTGCTGGTGTGCCGCGACAAGATCATCCGGGTGGAAGACCTGCGCCTGCCCGAGCCCTCGGCCCCGCGGGCCGTCCCGTCGGCAGCAAGCACCGGCGCGGAGGGTCTGCACGCCGCGCTGCAACCCCTGTTCGAAGGGAGCCAGGCCCATCTCTTCGAATACATCGAAAACACCGTGATGCGGGCCGCCTTCGATTTTTGCGACGGCAATCAGGTGCAGGCCGCCCGCCTGCTGGGCATCAGCCGCAACGTGATACGGGCCAGGCTGATCCGGATGGGCGCGATCTCGGCACTGAAATAGCGGCGCGTCAGCCCGAAACTGCTGCAATCGGTTGTTGGCGGTAGCGAAACGCATCGGGCCCGCACATCGCGGGCCCGAATCATTAGCTGCGAAAGGCTGTCGGAATTACTTCCGGACGTTTTTCCAGGCCGCATCGGCCACGCGAACCGGCTTGGGCACGAGCTTGAGTTCGGCAAAGGCGTCGGCAACCTTCTGCTGCTGGGCCAGCACTTCATCGGTCACCGGCTTCACCCCGTAAGTCAGACGCTGGGCGGCCAGTTCGGCAATCGGAAGCTCGATGCCGATCAGCGGCGCGATGAACTTGGCCACTTCCTTGGGGTTCTGCTTGCCCCACTGATCGACCTTCGCAATTTCATCGAGCAGGATATGGATGATTTCCGGATGCTTTTCGGCAAAGCTGCGGGCGGCCAGGTAGAACTGGTGGTTGGCCACAGCGCCCCGCCCGTCGGCCAGAACACGCGCGCCCAACTGCTTTTCCGCGGCGGCCAGGAACGGATCCCAGATCGACCAGGCATCGACGCGGCCGCTCTCGAAGGCGGCGCGGGCGTCGGCCGGGGCCAGATAAACCACCGACACGTCGCTGAACTTGAGGCCGGCCTTTTCGATCAGCTTGATCAGCAGGTAATTGGCATTCGAGCCCTTGGCGACGGCGATCTTCCGGCCTTTCAGTTCGGCCACGCTCTTGATCTGCGAATCCTTGGGCACGACCAGCGCTTCGGCCGTCGGCGCCGGCGGCTCGTTACCCACATAGACAAGATCAGCCCCGGCAGCCTGGGCGAAGATAGGCGGTGCCTCGCCAACGGTGCCGACATCCAGGCTGCCGACGTTGATCGCCTCGAGCAGCGGCGGCCCGAACGGGAATTCGGTCCATTTGACGTTAACCCCCTTTTCAGCCAGCCGCTTATCGAGCGTGCCGCGGGCCTTGAGGATGACCAGCGTGCCGTATTTCTGGTAGCCGATGCGCAATTCCTTGGGGGCTTCCGGGGCGGCCGTCTGGGCCAGGGCCGGCGTTGCCACGATGCCGGCAGCGAGGCTTGCCAGGCCGGCCACGGCCGCGCCCTTCAGGATGTGCCGGACGCCCTGGCGCAGGCGGGCGGTGATGGAATGAATCTTGGACATGGGTATTTTCCTGATTGAAATCGATGGGACGGATTCAGAAGGCTTTGTCTTCGCCAAAGGTGACCCGGTGCAGCAGACGGTGCTGGTCGCCGTAATCGGTTACCGCGTAATGAACGGTGGCGCGGTTGTCCCACACGGCAACGGTGTTCTCTTCCCAGCGCAGGCGGGCCTGGAATTCCGGTCGCTGAAAACGGGCAAAAAGAAAGGCCAGCAGCGCGTCGCTTTCCTGGCGGGGCAGGCCCTTGATGCGGTCGGTGAAGTTGGGGCTCACATAGACGATCTTCTTGCCCGTCACCGGATGGGTGCGGATCACCGGGTGCACCACCGGCGGATGATCGGCGCGGGCCTGGCGATATACGGCTTCGCCATCCGGCAGACGCTCGAAATACGGAGGCCAGCCGCTGTGCTCGAAACTGTGGATGGCTTCGAGTTCCTCGAGATAAACCCGCAGCGCGGGCGGCAGCGATTCATACACCGCCGTGCCGCTGGCCCAGGCCGTGTCGCCACCGCTGGGCGGTGCAATACGGGAATACAGCACGGTGCCAGTGGGCGGATTGGCCACGAAGGTGATATCGGTGTGCCACTGGTCGGTGCCAAAACGATTGCCGCCCGGCTTGGCTTCCAGCACTTCGATGACATTGTGGATCTCGTGGCGCGGGAAAAATGCCTTGGCCTTGTCCGGATCGCCAAACACCTTGGCAAAGGCAATGTGCTGCTCCGGCGTCAGATTCTGATTGCGGAAGAACAGCACCTGGAATTCGACCAGCGCCCTGCGCAATTCGGCGCGAACGGATTCGGCGTCGATTTCGGCGAGGTCGATATCGTGCACCACCGCGCCGATATTGGGGGTGTAGGGCTCGATGACGAGATGCTGGTAGCCGGGAATGGCGTTTTCAAGCTTGGACATGCTGAAACTCCTGTCGCTAATTGGAAGTCGGGTCGAATTGAATCCGGATGGACAAACTATAATTAGCGACAAACCCGGGATGAACCATTTTTCCCTGCTTAGCTTATTTTCCGAATTTGAATAAGCTTTGAAGAAAGAATAACGCGGCAGGCAGATCACCCTGCGCGAAAAAACAGCCCCAAATAAAAAAGCCCCGCCAATCGCTTGACGGGGCTTTTAAAAATCGCCGACGGTTGAATACCCGGTAAAGATCGTCTCACGATCGCCGAAGCCCTGGCGTTTTACTCCACGGTCGCCAGCATCACTTCCGTGGATTTGAACGCTGCCAATACCTCGGCCCCCACCTCCAGCGAATGCTCCCGCAGCGAGCGGGTCGAGATGGCGGCGCTGACCTTGCCGGCCGGCGTGTCGACGCGGATCTCCGACAGCACCGGGCCAAGAAGAATCTCGCTGACCCGGCCGCGTAGCTGATTGCGCTGATTGAGTGCCTCAACGGTCATCAGGCGCTTGAGCACGCGGCTTTCCAGGGCCGCGAAAGGCGCCTCGCCGTGCTCCCGCGGACGCGGCAGCGCGACGGTCTCGTCGAGGGTGATGCGCCCTTCCTCGACCAGCAGAATGCGATCGGCCAGGGCGACGGCTTCGGACACGTCGTGGGTCACGAGCACGGCGGTAAAGCCATGCTGGCGCCAGATGCGCTCGATCAGCCGCTGCATTTCGATACGTGTCAGCGCGTCCAGCGCACCCAACGGTTCATCGAGCAGCAGTAGGCGCGGGCGGTGGATCAACGCCCGCGCCAGGGCCACCCGCTGGCGCTGACCACCGGAAAGACGGCTCGGCCATTCATTGGCGCGGTCGGCCAGACCGACCTGGGCCAGCGCCTCTTCGGCCCGGCTGCGCACGTCCTGGCTGCGCCCGGCAAGACCGAGAGCGACGTTCTGGATGACAGTTCGCCAGGGCAAGAGACGCGAATCCTGGAACATCATGCGCACGCTGTCGTCCAGCGCCTCGCGGTCCTTGCCATTGAAATGGATCGAGCCCGCCGACAGCGTGTCGAGCCCGGCCAGCTGACGCAGCAGCGTGCTCTTGCCGCAACCACTGCGGCCGACGATGGCCACGAACTGGCCCGCCTCGATATCGAGGTCGAGCCCGTGGAGCACCTGACGCTCGCCAAACCGTTTGACGAGGCCGCGGATCTCCACATCCAGGCCGCTCGCCTGTGAGTGGGCCGCATCCACACGCGCAAGTTCGATCTGATCGATATGCATTTTTTCCCTCTTCAGGTTGCCGCGTAAGCGGTATTCCACTTCAGCCAGCGACGCTCCAGCAGGCGGGCCGCGGAGTCGGCCAGCTTGCCGAGCAAGGCGTAGAGCAGGATGCCGACGAGCACGACATCGGTTTGCAGGAACTCCCGTGCGTTCATCGTCATGTAGCCGATACCGGCCTGGGCCGAGATGGTCTCGGCGACGATCAGGATGACCCACATGAACCCGAGGGCATACCGCACCCCGACGAGAATCGACGCGAGCGCACCGGGCAGAATGATTTCCCGGTACAGCGCCCAACCCGACAGTCCGTAGCTGCGGCCCATTTCGATCAAGGCCGGATCGACCAAACGAATACCGTGGAAAGTATTGATATAAAGAGCAAAGAAAACGCCGAAGGAAATTAAAAAGAGCTTGGCGGTTTCATCAATGCCGAACCACAGGATGACCAACGGAATAAGCGCCAGCGGCGGAATGTTGCGGATCATCTGCAACGTGGTGTCGAGGGCAATTTCGGCTGAGCGAAAAGTGCCGGTCAACAATCCCAGAACGAGCCCCAGCCCGCCGCCGATCGCAAATCCGATAAACGCACGGGCGGCGCTGACCTGCACGTGGGTCCACAATTCACCACTCAGGGCCAGGCTCCAGGCAGCCCTGAGGACGGCCAGGGGTTCAGGCAGGATGCGGCTCGACAACCAGCCGAAACGGGCCGACAGCTCCCAGAGCAACAGAATGAAAATAGGCAGCAGCCACGGCAGCAGTCCAGCCAGGCCTTTCTTGAATACGCGGCTCACGGAGGACATGATTCTTTTTCCTGCCGGATGCAATTACAGTTTGGCGATCGACACTTCGGTCGACTTAACAAGCGCCACGACTTCCGTTCCGACCTTCAATTGCAGATCCTTGACCGAGCGGGTCGTGATCACCGACGTGACAATTCCGTGGGGCGTTTCCACGTCGACTTCGGAAACCACCGGGCCTTCGATGATCTCCTTGATGCGTCCTCGAAATTGATTGCGGGTATTGATCGATTGAATGGACACGATGCGCTCCACGGGAAAATGAGAGCTGGATTCTGATCCGCGGGGCTCAGCGCACAAACCAATAAATAGAGATTTGCTTATCACGCGATACTTTCATCGGGAGCGGAGACCTGTCGAGAGGCGACAATGGCTTTACAAGATCGCGCCCCGCCCCGCGAGACGCCATGAGGTCGGCAATGCGACAACGCCGATCGCCCCTGGGTGCCGATCTCCACGAGGTGGATGGATCATTTTTAGGCACCGACAGCCGGGCGTAACAATTGCAGAGCACCCGGGCCCGGCTCATTCACGAGCCTGCCTCCGTGCTGTGTGGACGTAAAAAAGCCACTTCGAAAAGTGGCTTTTTTACGGAATGAGTGGTCGGGGAAAGAGGATTCGAACC
>NZ_JAOAUU010000082.1:0-3053 GCF_030157465.1 Zoogloea sp. | reverse complement strand
TCCGGCCCCTGCGTCCCGAACGCAGTGCTCTACCAGGCTGAGCTATTCCCCGACGATTCTTCACAGAGGAAGAATTTAAAACAACAAACCGATGAATCCGGTTTGTCTTGCAGATTGATGGTCGGGGAAAGAGGATTCGAACCTCCGGCCCCTGCGTCCCGAACGCAGTGCTCTACCAGGCTGAGCTATTCCCCGACGTCTTACTGCACAACAACAAACTCTTGCTGCCAAAGCAAAGCAGCCACACAAAACATTGAACTTCGACTTTTGTACAGCTGCCGAACATCAATATTTCCGTGCGACTGCGAACTGAGACAATTGTATCAAGGAGTCCTTGAAAACGGAAGGGGGCAACGCATTTAGTGCGTTCAAAGCCAGCTCAGCCTCCGCTTCTGCCGCTTTTTGGGTCGCTTCGATGGCGCCACTGGCACGAATGGCTTCCAGAACTGCCGGAAAATCGTCGCGACCACCGTTTTCGATGGCGCTGCGCACACAAGCGGCATGCTCGGCGCTGCCGTGCTTCATCACATGGATGAGCGGCAGGGTCGGCTTGCCTTCGGCGAGGTCGTCGCCGATGTGCTTGCCGGTATCTGCCTCTTCACCGGAGTAATCGAGAACATCATCGACCAGCTGGAAAGCCGTGCCGATGTGCATGCCAAAGGCTGCCAGGCCCTCTTCGACTTCAGGACTCGCACCGGCCAGGATGCCGCCGAGGCGCGACGCCGCCTCAAAGAGCTTGGCTGTCTTGTAGCGAATCACCCGCAGGTAATCGTCGACTTCCACGTCGGCGTTGTGGCAGTTGAGCAACTGCAGCACTTCACCTTCGGCGATCACGTTGGTGGCGTCGGCAAGCACCTCCATCACCCGCATGCTCTTTACGCCGACCATCATCTGGAAGGCCCGGGTGTAGAGGAAATCCCCCACCAGCACCGAAGCAGCGTTGCCGAACATGGCATTGGCGGTCTTGTTGCCGCGACGCAGGTCGGATTCGTCGACCACATCGTCGTGCAGCAGCGTAGCGGTGTGGATGAACTCCACGACCGCGGCAAGCTCCAGGTGCTGGCTGCCCTGATAGCCGGCCGCACCGGCCGTGAATAGCACCATCGCGGGGCGCATTCGCTTGCCTCCGCTACCGATGATGTATTCGGCTACCTGACGTATAAGGACGACATCGGAATGGAGACGATCCCGAATGACGGCATCGAGCGCCTTCATGTCTTCGGCGATGGGCGCGTAAAGCTGCGAGAGAGACAAGGGACTGCCCAGAATAGTAAAAATGTGATGTTAGGGGCCGCCCGCAATCCCGTCAAGCCGGCTGGATCAAGGCGGAATTTTTAAATCAGGGTATGGAGCCGTCAGGCAGCAGGAGCTCGGGGCGGTCGGAAAAAACACTGCTCACGCCCCATCCGGCCAGACGCCGCGCCTCTTCCGGAGAATTGACGGTGTAGACCATGGTACGCAAACCGGCGTTGTGCACCGCCGCCACATGAGCCGCCTGCAAGTCGCGCCGGCCAAGATTCAGCGACACACAGGCGAGACGACGTGCCGTGGCGAGGGCCTGGGCATCGAAACGCGTAGCCAGGAAGGCCCTCGGCAGCGCCTCCACTTCAAGGGCCGCGGCTTCCAGGGCCTGGGCCGAAAACGACGACAGCAACAAAGGCGGAAGCCCGGCTGAATGTGCAGCAGCCAGAAAACATCCGACACCCCTGCCCGTTTCGACCTCGAAACCCGCAGCCGGCTTGATTTCCAGATTGGCGGAGAGGCCTAGCTGCCGACAGCGCAGCAGTGCGGCCTCCAGGCCCGGAATGGTCTCGCCGCTGAAGGCGGGGTGAAAGCAGCGGCCGACATCGGTCGCCAGCAGTTCATCTGCCGCGAGGCGGGAAACCTGCCCGGGACGGCCGGCGACGCGATCGAGGGTTTCGTCGTGAATCAGCACCGGCACGCCGTCGCCGGACAACATCACGTCGAACTCGACCGCAACACAACCGAGCCGGGCGGCAATACCGAGCCCGGCCAGGGTGTTCTCCGGGGCCAGCGCACCGCCGCAGCGATGCGCAATCAGCCTGGGCCAGCCCCAGCCGGACATGACGCGCGGCCTATTCGACGGTGCGCGAACGGGCCACGGCGGTGTCGAGCGCCAGCTTGGAGGGTTTCTTGTCGTCCCAGACAGACTCGAGTTCTTCCTCTACGATGCGACGTACGACAGCACGCTGCGGGTAGGCACTGGCCTTGGACACCGACGTTACCGGCTTGTGGGTCAGCTGCTGCACCCCGATGCGGATGTTGGCCAGATCGGAGGACAACAGGCGGCTCTCGGAGGCCAGCAGGCCGGCCCGGTTGAGGGGCAGGTAACCGGCATTACGCTGCCATTCGACCTGGCTTTCACCAGTCAGCCAAAAATCGACGAAGCGGGCAACGGCCTTGTACTCGGCCGGCTTCTTGCCAGCGGCAATCCACATGGCGGGGCCATCGGCGAGGGTGTTTTGCGGTGCGCCGTAGTAGTCCTCGTGGTAGGGCAGCGTGGCAACACCAACGTTGAAACCGGCCTGGCGCTGCAGCGTCGGCCAGGCGCCGGAAGCCGCGGTGAGAACAGCGCACTCGCCCTTCGTAAAGTGTTCGATCGCCTCTTCGTCACGACCGAACAGGTGCAGGTAGCGCGCCTTGTACCAGGACGAGAGCATGGCCACGTGCTTGACCGGGAGCATGCCGTTGATGGCGAGGGAGGCCTTCTTGCCTTCGGTGACAACCGGTTCGTTGTGCCAGGCGCTCATGTTCTCGACGAGAATCCAGGCCGGCTGGGTGGTGGTGTAGGGGCAGGACTGGCCGGCAGCAACGAGCTTGCCGAGCGCAGCCTGGAGCTCCTGCCAGGTTTTCGGCGCCTTTTCGGCATCGACACCGGCTTCCTTGAAGGCATCCTTGTTGTAGAACATGACCGGGGTCGAGAGGGCGACCGGCAGCGCGACGAGACGGTTTGCACTGTCGAGCGGGGTCGGCGTCATCATCGACGGTGCCCGCAGGGTGTCCACCTTCACGCCGGCGTCCTTCATCACCTG